>NZ_MIEK01000055.1 GCF_001742285.1 Enterococcus rivorum
TCATTTGTCTTCACTCCTTATAATTCTTTCGTCAGAACTATTTTGAGTGTAGCACAAATGACTTTTTTAGTTGTCTAGCTTAATTTTACTATCGGCGCAATAAAAAAATCCTTGTTAGTTTCATCAATAAGACAGAGAAACCTAACAAGGACTGTTTAGATTAATTGTTTCTATTTAAAATAGACACAAACACATTCTGGAGCATAGACATCTTTTTGAATCATTTCTAGAAGACCTGTTGCTTCATCACGACGATAAAGGGTTAGGTTATCAGTGTTTTGGTTTGCAGCAACAACAAATTTTCCAGAAGGATTTAGATCGAAATCACGAGGGATTTCACCTTCTGTAGAAATTAGTTGAATACGATTTACAGAAGAACCATCTTCTGATACGGCAAATACTGCAATAGAGTCATGGCCACGATTTGAGGCATAAACAAATCGCCCATCAGCAGAAATACGAATCGCTGCACCACCATTAAATTCATTAAAGCCTTCTGGTAAGGTAGATGTTTTTTGTACTTGTGTAAATGAGCCATCGTTGGCATTGTAAGCTAAAACAGTGACAGTGCTATCTAATTCTCCAAACAAGTAAGCAAATTGATTATTCGGATGGAAAACCAGATGGCGAGGACCTGTTCCTGGTTCAGCAACGTACTGAGCAACTTCAGAAATTTTCCCAGAAGCTTCCACATTATATGTGTAAACACGATCAGTTCCTAAATCACAAACGACAAGACGATTATCGGGAGTCAGGTCGGTATAATGTACATGAGCGTTATCTTGATTTTCATGGGGTCCAGTAGCTTCATCATGAGTGACTTTATCAGCATCTTCTAAGCGACCATCTTTTAAAATGCGATAAACATGAACGATTCCTTGGTGATAATTTGCACCAAAAACCAATTGTTTTTCTTCGTCAATTGCAACGTAACAAGGTGGTGCACCTGCTTCACTGACTTTATTTAGTAATTCAAAGTTACCAGCAACGTCTTTGTATGCCGCCATGCCGCCTTCACCATCAACTGAAGTGACGTTGAATAATTCATTTTTTTTACTGACAGCCAAGTAAGTTGGGCTTGTTTCTTCTAATAATAATGTTGCTTCAGAAAGAGTCTCTTTTTCTGTGTCTAAAGTTATTTGATAAATTCCTTTACTGTCACGACGAGTGTAGGTTCCTAATAAAATTTGTTCAAGCATAAAGTTCCCTCCATTTTTTAGAAAAACTAAACCATTGAGTTCAGTAGGCAGAATGAATCTGCCTTTTCCAATAGTTGATTCTTTTTTCTTACTTATTATAGCACAAGTATCCTTTTGTAATGAAAAAAATGTAAATCTCAGGTTCGCAATTTCACATGATTTATGCTATCATTATTGGAGACTGCGATGACAGTCAGTTTTTATTTTTAGAGGGGTGACAATACATGTACGACAACACAAATAATAATGGTACAGTGCGTTGTTCTTTTTGTGGGAAGACCCAAGAAGAAGTGAAGAAAATTGTTGCTGGACCAGGAGTTTACATTTGTAATGAATGTATCGACTTATGTAAAGAAATAATTGATGAAGAATTTTACGATGAAGCCGTACGTGAATTTACAGATGTTCCTAAACCCCAAGAAATTTTGGATGTCTTAAACGAATATGTTATTGGACAAGACAGAGCGAAACGTGCGTTAGCTGTTGCAGTCTATAATCATTATAAACGTGTAAATCAATCAGAAAATGCAAGTTCTGACGGAGTAGAATTACAAAAGAGTAATATTTGTTTAATTGGACCAACAGGCTCTGGGAAGACATTTTTAGCACAAAACCTTGCCAAAACATTGAATGTTCCATTTGCTATTGCAGATGCTACAAGTTTGACAGAAGCTGGTTATGTCGGGGAAGATGTTGAGAACATTTTATTAAAGCTGTTACAATCTGCAGATTACAATGTAGAACGAGCTGAAAAAGGAATCATCTATATTGATGAGATTGATAAGATTGCTCGTAAAAGCGAAAATGTTTCTATTACCAGAGATGTTTCTGGTGAAGGGGTACAGCAAGCGTTATTGAAAATATTAGAAGGAACTGTTGCAAGTGTGCCACCACAAGGCGGACGGAAACATCCACATCAGGAATTTATCCAAATTGATACAACTAACGTATTATTTATTGTGGGTGGAGCTTTTGATGGGATTGAAACGATTGTTAAGAACCGTTTGGGAGAAAAGACAATCGGTTTTGGAATGACTAATAAAGTAATCAGCGAAGATGAAAGTGTCATGCAACATATTATTCCTGAAGATCTTTTGAAATTTGGATTAATTCCTGAATTTATTGGCCGTTTACCTGTCACTGCTGCTTTAGACAAATTAACGACAGATGATTTAGTGAGAATCCTAACTGAACCCAAAAATGCTTTGGTGAAACAATATCAAAAACTTCTAGCATTAGATGATGCTGAATTAGAATTTGAACCAGAAGCATTGAAAGCAATTGCCGCAAAAGCAATTGAACGTAACACAGGGGCACGAGGATTACGCTCAATTATTGAAAGCATTATGATGGACGTCATGTTTGATGTACCATCAGATGATAATATCAAAAAAGTGATTATTACAGAATTGGCTGTAGAAGGCAAGGGAAAACCGGTCCTTGTTTATCATAAGAAAAGTAAAAAAGCAGGATAAAATAGGATTGCAATGGAAAGAGGTTGGGACGGAAGCTGTTTCTGTTCCAGCCGCTTTTTACTGATTTAAAAACATATCAATTAATGTTAGGAGGTTGAAAGATGAATGTTCATAATGCAGAAATTATAATTAGTGCCGTTTCTCCAGCTCAATATCCTGAAACTGACTTGCCAGAAATTGCATTAGCAGGAAGATCTAATGTAGGGAAATCTTCGTTTATCAACACTTTAATTAATCGAAAAAATTTGGCAAGAACCTCTGGAAAACCAGGGAAAACACAAACCTTGAATTTTTATTTGATTGAAGATGCTCTTCATTTTGTGGATGTGCCTGGATATGGTTACGCTAAAGTATCAAAAACTGAAAGAGCAAAATGGGGACAGATGATTGAAACCTACATAACGACTAGGGAACAGCTAAAAGCAGTTGTCTCCTTGATTGATTTACGTCATCCACCAACCCAAGAAGATATTCAAATGTATGAATTTTTGAAATACTACGATATTCCAGTGATTATTGTAGCAACAAAGTCGGACAAAATTCCTCGTGGAAAATGGAATAAACATGAAAGTGTTATCAAAAAAGCGTTAAACTTTGATAAGAAAGATGATTTTATTCTTTTTTCTTCTCAAACTAAAAATGGAAAAGAAGAAGCTTGGCAAGCGATCGAAAAATATCTTTAAAAAATGAGTTGCATCAGATTGGAATACTCTCTTCCTTGATGCAACTCATTTTATTTCTCTTTTTTCTGGTCTTCTTTTTTTGTGTCTTTTTTAGTCACTTGTTTTTCTAACTCTTCAATAGGCATTTCCTTTTTCTTCGGATCTGTCGCAAAAGAATCAAATAATTTATCTAAATCATTCGAACGTTCAAATTTTAATCCCATCTTTTATTGCCTCCTTTATCTATTCATAGTTTAGCATCCTTTGGAAACTTTGAATAGCCTTCACCTTATTTTTTCATAAAAAAGTCTTACTTCAATTTTATAGACTTGCAATCGCAATAAAAAGGATGTATAGTTTTTTCGAATATAGAAAAGAGGCAATTGTATGGCAAAAAATTTATTTGTAGGAACCGTTCGAGTATATCAACGCTATATTTCTCCAGCGTTAGGACCAAGATGTCGTTATGAACCTACTTGTTCGCAGTATATGATTGATGCAATCCAGACCCACGGGAGTATTAAGGGACTCACGATGGGAACAGCTAGAGTGTTGCGCTGTCACCCATTTGTTAAAGGGGGTATCGATTATGTTCCGTTAAAATTTAGTTTAAGACGAAATCCAGATGAGGAATATCATGGCCCATATAATTATAGAAGAGACAAGAAAAAAACTACTGATTTAAAATGAAAGTAATTGAAATAAAAGATAGAGGGGAAGAGACCATTGAATATTTTAGCGTTTGATTTAGGGGGTACTGCTGTTAAGCATGGCATTTGGAATGGAAAGGATATAGTGGACAAAGGGCAATTTAAAACACCTGAAACATGGAGCGAAATGAAAGCGTCTTTATTGGCTGTTTTTAATGAAAAGGAAGACTTAATTGAAGGTGTTGCTTTCAGTGCGCCAGGGGTCGTTGATGAAACTAGACAAATGATTGGTGGAATTTCAGCAATTCCTTACATTCACAGATTTAATATTTTTCTTGAGCTAGAAGAACTGTTTCATCTTCCTGTAGCGATTGAAAATGATGCTAATTGTGCAGGTCTGGCAGAAATACATGAAGGTGCAGCGAAAGGAAATAGTGAAGTTGCTTTTGTTGTGGTTGGGACTGGCATTGGTGGAGCTATTTTTCATCAAGGAGAACTAGTGAAGGGAACTCATCTTTATGGAGGTGAGTTCGGTCTCATGTTCTTAGATCATGGGAAAACATTTAGTGAACTAGGAACTGCGGTTCAGATGGCAAAACGATATTGTAAACGAAAAGAGTTAGAAAAAGATAGCGTTTCAGGGAAAGAAGTTTTTGAACTAGCTGTATCAGGAGATTCTATTGCTAAAGAAGAAGTAGGGCATTTTTATGACTATCTAACAAAGGGCTTATTTAACATTCAATTTTCTTTAGATCCAGAAGTGATTGTTCTTGGTGGTGGTGTTTCAGCAAAACAGGAATTGATAGAAGAAGTAAATCAACGAATGGAAAAATTAGTGTCTCATTTTAAATTGAAAGATTTCACTCCTAAAATAGTTAGTTGCCATTATCAAAATGATGCTAATTTAGTTGGTGCAGCAGCTAATTTTCTTTCAAAAAAATCTTAAAAAGAAATAGTTTATAAAGTTTACAAAGAAGAGGAGTAGCTCCTCTTTTTTTGTATGCTTTTTTTGGTAATGAGGCCCCGAAAATAAGAAAAGCGCTTAGTAAGAAGAGCTATATTTATACCATATTATTTGTGAAGGAACAAACTAAATGGCATAGTAAATAACGAAGTTTTTTTTGCGAGTCGAATTATAGAAATTTTCTGAAAATTCATTGACTTTTTCTGTTTTTTTTATTATATTTGTATACATACTCTTTGCTATAATTTAGCTTATGAGATCACAAGGAGGTAACAAGATGAAAAAATTTAGTTTTTTACTTGCTAGTATGTTCTTGCTGACAGCATGTGGACCTGCTGCAGGCGGTGGAGGCACTGCAAAAAGTGATGGAAATAAGGTTGAGGGCGATACAATTAAAATTGGGATGAATATGGAGCTTTCGGGAAATGTTTCGGCATATGGGAATGCTGAAAAAGAGGGGATTGAGTTAGCTGTTGAAGAAATTAACGAAGCTGGCGGAATTCTAGGAAAAAAGATTAAGTTAATCGAAAAAGATAACAAATCTGAAAACGGAGAAGCAACTTCTGTTGCAGCAAACCTAACGTCTAAAGACAAAGTAGTTGCTGTTGTGGGGCCAGCAACATCGGGCGCAACGAAAGCTACTTTACCAAACATGACGAAAGCAGGGGTTCCAGTGATTACGCCATCTGCAACCGATGATAGCATCACTGTTGAAAATGATAAGGTACAAGAATATGCTTTTAGAGCTTGTTTCCAAGATACTTTCCAAGGGGTTATCTTAGCAAACTTCGCCCAAGATAATTTGAAAGCGAAAAAAGTAGTCATCATTGGTGACAATTCAAGCGATTATGCTTTAGGGTTAACAAAATCATTCAAAGATACTTTTAAGGGTGAAATCGTAAAAGAAGAAACATTTACTGCTGACGATAAAGATTTTCAAGCAATTTTAACTAAAATTAAAAACTTAGAATACGATGCAATTTACATTCCAGGGTATTATGCAGAAGCTGGTTTAATTATTAAACAAGCACGTGAAATGGGCATTGAGCAACCTATTTTAGGCGCTGATGGTTTTGGTGATGAAAAATTAATTGAAATTGCTGGTGCAAAAAATGTTTCTAATGTTTACTATACAGGACACTTCTCTGAAAAAGCACCTGCAACAGATAAAGTAGTACCTTTTGTAGAAGCTTTCAAAGAAAAATATGGTAAAACACCTTCTGCATTTAATGGATTAGGTTATGATTCAGTATACATGTTGAAACAAGCAATTGAAGATGAAGATTCCGCTGATTCAAAAGCGATTACTAAAGGATTGGCTTCATTAAAAGATTTTGTTGGTGTTACAGGTAAGATGACAATGGATAAAAATCATAATCCTGAAAAATCAGCTGTAGTATTAGGATTAACTGAAGGGAAAGAAACTTCAGCAGATCCAGTAAATCCATAAAAGAAAGATCACAATGTAAAAGCAAGGTAATCTTCTTTACCTTGCTTTTTCTATCTCTTATACTAGGAGTATACGGAAGGTTTCACAAAATAATTATTATAGAGTATTGGAAGTGATGTACTATGGGAATGGAAGAATTAATTCAACAACTTGTGAACGGCTTATTTCTAGGAAGTATCTATGCATTACTGGCATTAGGCTACACAATGGTATATGGTATTATCAAATTGATTAACTTTGCTCACGGGGAAATTTATATGTTAGGCGGCTTTTTAGGTTATTTCTTTATTAATCAGCTAAAGCTTGGTTTTTTTCCAGCACTACTCTTAGCGATGGTGGGCGCGGCAGTGATTGGGGTAGTCATTGAATTTCTGGCGTACCGTCCACTAAGAAAATCGACGAGAATTGCTGCTTTAATTACAGCAATCGGTGTTTCTTTCTTAATTCAAAATGTAATGATCTATCAATTTACTGCTAACAAACGATCATTTCCACAAGCAATTGAGTTTAAAAGTTTCAAATTAGGATTTATTGAAGTGTCAAATATTCAACTACTTATTTTGTTTACAGCACTTATTCTAATGATTTGTTTGCAACTGATTGTAAAGAAAACAAAAATGGGAAAAGCGATGCGCGCAGTGAGTGTTGATGCAGATGCAGCTCAATTAATGGGAATCAATGTGAATCGGACGATTTCCTTTACGTTTGCACTAGGTTCAGCATTAGCAGCAGCAGCAGGTATGCTTATCGGCTTGTATTATAATTCTATTGACCCCATGATGGGTGTTGTTCCAGGATTGAAATCCTTTGTTGCAGCAGTTTTAGGTGGGATTGGTATTATTCCAGGTGCTGCGTTAGGTGGATTCGTTATCGGTTTGCTGGAAACAATTACAATTGCTTTAGGTTTCTCAGATTATCGGGATGCAGTAGTTTATGGCTTACTAATTGTCATTTTACTTATTCGTCCAGCAGGAATTCTTGGGAAAAATATTAAAGAGAAGGTGTAGGTGAATAGAATGAAAAAGAATTTGAAATATAATCTAATCTGGCTTCTATTTGCCGCTATTGTTTATGGAATCATTTACGCATTGTACTGTACAGGTGTAATTACTCCATTTTTGGAGTACACATTAATTACGATTGGTATTAATATTATGCTAGCTTTAGGTTTGAATTTAATTATTGGTTTTTCTGGCCAATTTTCATTGGGTCACGCTGGTTTTATGGCGATAGGGGCCTATAGTGCTGCAATTATGTCGGTAAAGTATCCAACAATGGGTGGCTTCTTAAGTGGTATTTTAATTGGGATTGTTTTATCAGGTGTTGTCGCTTTAGTTGTTGGGGTTCCGACTTTAAGGCTAAAAGGAGATTATCTCGCCATTGCAACTCTTGGAATTTCTGAAATTATTCGGATTGTTATCATTAATATGCGAGAGATCACGAACGGTCCTGCCGGAATTTTTGGCATTCCACCAATGGCAAGTTGGTCATTTATCTTTGGATTTGTTGTCATAGTAACCTTAATTACTGTAAATTATATTCATAGTGGTCCAGGGAGAGCAACGATGGCTATTCGTGAAGATGAAATAGCTGCTGAATCAATGGGAGTGAATACAACAAAATATAAGGTGACAGCTTTTGTAATTGGTGCTATCACCGCGAGCATGGCTGGTGCTATCTACTCAAGTTTTGTTCAAACGATTGCTCCAAAAGACTTTGGTTTCATGAAATCAATTGATATTTTGATTATTGTCGTTTTTGGTGGCATTGGTAGTGTCACTGGAACGTTTATTTCAGCTATTGTATTAGGAATTCTAAATATGTTTTTACAAGATGCGGGAGCGTTGCGGATGATTATCTATGCACTTGCTCTGATTGTTATTATGATTTTTAAACCGGGTGGATTACTAGGTACATGGGAATTCTCTGTAAAAAGGTTATTTGAAAAAACTAATAAAAAGGAGGATGACTCTAATGCCTCTATTGAACGTTAAAAATTTAACAAAAAATTTCGGTGGTTTAGCTGCTGTCTCTAATGTTAATATTACGCTAGAAAATAATGAATTAGTAGGACTAATTGGTCCAAATGGTGCAGGAAAGACCACGTTATTTAATCTTTTAACGGGTGTGTATGAACCGAGTGAAGGAACGGTTACCTTAGATGCTGAAGGCAAAGAACAATTGCTGAACGGTATGAAACCATATAAAATTGCTGATTTAGGTTTAGGTAGAACTTTTCAAAATATTCGTTTATTTAAAAATTTAACTGTGATGGATAACGTATTGATTGCAATGAACAGTAAAAACAAAGAGGGTATTCTGTCTAGTATTTTAAGGTTGCCTATATTTTATAAAAAAGAAGAAGAAATGAAGAAGAAAGTATTGGAACTATTAGCTATTTTTGGCATGGAAGAAAAAGGACAAACATTAGCTAAAAATCTTCCTTATGGGGAACAAAGACGTTTAGAGATTGTTCGTGCTTTGGCAACCCAGCCTAAAGTGCTCTTTTTAGATGAACCTGCTGCCGGAATGAACCCACAAGAAACTGCGGAGTTAACGGCACTTATTCGCAAAATACAAGAAGAGTTTCAAATTACTATCCTATTGATTGAACATGATATGAGCTTAGTAATGGATGTTTGTCAGCGAATTTATGTGTTAGAGTATGGTCGGGTTATTGCCGAAGGGGAACCAGAAGAAATTAAAAATGATCCACGAGTGATTGAAGCGTATCTTGGAGGTGAACTATAATGTTAACAGTTGAGAATTTATCCGTACATTATGGGATGATCCAGGCGGTAAAAGAGGTAAGCTTTGAAGTAAAGCAAGGTGAAATAGTTTCATTAATAGGAGCGAATGGGGCTGGTAAAACAACGATTTTAAGAACCATATCAGGGTTGAACCGTCCATCTAGTGGCAGTATTACATTTGAAAACCAACCAATTCACAAGGTGGTTCCGCAAAAAATAGTAGCTGCTGGACTTTGCCAAGTACCTGAAGGAAGACATATTTTTTCTGGTTTAACCGTTCAAGAAAATCTAGAAATGGGTGCTTTTTTAAGAAAAGGAAATGAATTAAAAGAGGACTATCAGATGGTTTTTGAGCGTTTTCCGATTTTGAAAGAACGTAAAAATCAAGATGCTGCGACATTGTCTGGTGGGGAACAACAGATGCTTGCAATGGGCAGAGCATTAATGTCAAAACCTAAACTGTTACTTTTAGACGAGCCTTCAATGGGCTTAGCACCAATTTTTATCAAAGAAATTTTTAATATTATTCAAGAAATTCAAAAACAAGGAACGACTATTTTATTGATTGAACAAAATGCAAAAATGGCATTATCAATTGCCGATAGAGGATACGTTTTGGAAACCGGTCAAATCGTTCTTAGTGGAAGTGGCGAAGAATTATTGAACAGTGAAGAAGTTAAAAAAGCATATTTAGGAGGTTAGTAGCATGAGTGTAAGTGATTTTATGACACGTAATTTAGTAGTGGTACAACCAGAAACAAAAATATTTGATGCTGTTGATTTAATGAAAAAGAATGATATTCATCGTTTACCTGTTCTAGAAAATGGTCAATTGGTTGGGATTATTACTGAAGGAACCATTCAAGAAGCGATGCCTTCAAAAGCGACTAGTTTAAGTGTTTACGAAGTAAATTACTTGTTAAATAAGACTGTTGTGAAGGATGTTATGGTCAAAAATGTATTGACGATTCACCCAGATGCCTCTTTAGAAGATGGTATTTTTGAAATGCGTCAGAATAATGTGGGTGTCTTACCAGTTGTGAATAAAGATGGAAAAGTTGAAGGGATTATTACGAATAATGACATTTTTGATGCTTTTTTAAAAATTGCTGGTTATCATGATGGTGGTACACGTGTACAAATCAGAATTTTAGAGGATCATAAAGGAATTTTAGCCAATATCACGAAGCTTTTAGCCGATAGTGATTTTAGTATTTTAACTGTTATTGTGAATCATAAAGAAACTGAAACGATTATTGAATTACAAGTTAAAAGTCAAGAATCAGATAAAATCAAATCAATTTTGTTAGAAGCAGGTTACGATGTTGTTGAAATAATGCTTATGACAAAAAAATAGTTAGATCATTTTTTACTTTTTTACTTTTAAAATGTACTAAGAGCTTAAGAAGCATCTATTATAAATAATAGGTGCTTTTTTTTACAGAACATGATAATATGAAACTTTGGAGGGATAGATATGTCAAAGAAAAATAAAGATATTGAAGTTAGAATTGAAGAAGAAGTTGGAAATTATAATGGTCAAAAAGTTGAAATAAGTAAATTATTTATTGGAAAAAAAGAAATTGGACAAGTAATCCCGCAAGATGCAAAAAAAATGATTGTGACGATTGATGGTCGTAATGAAGCAACGGTTAAAACTATGAATGAAGCGGTTGAATACATTATTAGACAATGGAATTTAAACGATTAAAAAATAAATAACACTTTTTTTCAAATAATGCTTGCAATTTTGTTCAAAATTTTGTATTATAACTAAGTCAGGTTTTTTACTAAACTTTGATTTGTTGGAGGAATAGCGAAGTGGCTAAACGCGACGGACTGTAAATCCGTTCCTTAGGGTTCAGTGGTTCGAATCCACTTTCCTCCATTTATATTGGGGTATAGCCAAGCGGTAAGGCAACAGGTTTTGATCCTGTCATGCGTTGGTTCGAATCCAGCTACCCCAGTCTTTAAAGAACAACTTTCATTGAGAGTTGTTCTTTTTTTGTTTGCCCGGCATGGTCAAACTCTAACGGGTTAAAGTCCCGAGTACGTCCAAGTAACGGAAAGTACCTAGTCGAAAACAAGGGTGTCCATGGT
>NZ_MIEK01000056.1 GCF_001742285.1 Enterococcus rivorum
TATACCAAGAAAATCATTAAAGTATCAGACACCATTAGAGGTATTTTTGAGTTACGTAAATGATAAGCATTTGTCCAGCTTAATTTGACAAATCAAATAATAAAAAACCTTTAAATCAATCCCTAGAAATTGCTTCTTTTTTAGTATTTCCTTTTTAACAATATGATAATATGAACTCACAGAAACACTCCTTTTTACCTACTCATACCAAGAAGGATAATAAATTACTATTAGCAATTATTTTTATTTGTCTGCTATCACTAACTTCAAGACTCCATTTTGTTTTTCATTAAAGACTCTTTTACCAACCAATGCAACTATTTCTTTTATAGTATCCAGACTTTCAAAATTATCATCATTTCCGTCTTCAAGTTCAACCTCCACTTCATTTCCTTCTTCTACCATGTGTTCAGTACAATTAACATAAAATTTATCAAGGATATCTTCCAAAGGATATTGAAAATTCTCATTTTCTTCAAGTTCAAACCTTAGAGTAGTCACATATCGCTTATTTTTTAAGTCTTTATATATTCCGTTTTCTACTTCTTCATAGAGTTTCTTGCTGCTATATTTTTCTAATGCTATTGATTGTATATTTTTCAATATTTGTTCTCTCCCTTTTTAATACTTGTTTAATCATTTTAGAAAATTCAATACCATTTACAACAGCAATTACGCTCGTTTGAACATCATTATTCTTCTGAAGCTTCATGTAGCATATTTAAAAAATCAGTGAACGTCTCACAGATAGGTGTAATGGCTTCCTCTAGGTCGCCACCTCCTGCTATTTCATGATCCCAAAATACGATTGTCGGATTTTGACTTGAACGATAATCAAAACAAATTAAATTCCCTCCGGCATCTCTTCCGAATGGAATAATACCACTAACAAGTCTATCAGAAACAGCCTCTACAATTTGAAAAATGTTATAGTTGATATCAGCTTTCAAATTAATTAAATTATTAATCATTTCTTCTCTAGAATTTATAACAAATGTATCTGGTTCAGGAAATCCACCATTGTATTTCGATACAACCTCGATGTAATCTTGTGGATATTTTATTCCTAAAGTATTTTCAGCATAGCTAATCTCTTGACCTGTTAAAGTCCCTTTGGAAAAGTTCCAAATAATTTTACTAGACATTGAATGTTTACCTCCTTAGTTTCCGCGTCCCCATATACTGAAGCCTCCGGTATGACCTGTTTTTCCATGTATCAGACTATCAACCAATTCCATTACACCAGTGTCCTGATGGTGGTGCCAAGTATAGTTTTCTGGAACTCCACCTTTCTTAAAAATTGCCAATTCTTCAGCTGTAAATTTACTCGCTAGGTTGCTGTCGTTCATCGCTTGATTGTACAAATCCTTACTAGCTCGACTAAAATGTGTTTTTCTAGTTTTTAAAAAATCAGCGGGATCTAATTTCATTTTGTATTCAGATTCGAAGATGGGAAAACCATCTGAATCAAAAGGAACGTCTGTTGTTGGGTGGTTTTGGCCTGCTAAATGTCCATTTTTTAGTTGTTGATTATAATTATTCGCAAAGCTATAACTTACGTTAGAGTTAGCCACACCCATTTTGCTAACGGCATCTGAAACAATCGCAAGACCTACCCCTGTTGTAGCTGTCCCTGCAACGACACCAGCTTGTGTGATTCCTGTTAATGCTAATGTTCCTCCAGAGAAATAAGTGCCTGCTAAATCTAACCCTGTAATACCTAAACCAGTAAGAGCCGTTGTCACTCCTGTCGCCAGTTGTAACAATGATTGATTCAACAATTCTCGTTGTTGCTTAGTTAATTCTCGATTGGCTATTGCTGTCAATTCAGGATTATTGACACCATTTTTAAGGATAATTACACCATTACCTGCACCCATGTTGACTGGTAAAACACGTAAAATGTTCCCCTCATCATCAAATATCAATAATTGATTTAACTCTTTTAACGCCGTTTCCCAATTCTCCAGAGGAACATTTTCCAACGCTTTTCTCATAATTTCTTCGTAATATTTTTGCGCTTCTTTCGGTAAATGAAGTCCTGTCATTCCTTTAGATAATACCAATTGTTGTTGGATTTCTTTCTGACTTTTACCTTTTGTAGAAGTAAACCAACTCTTATCAACACCAGTAGGCAACGTATACGTTCCATCACTATTAACAACAGTATTGTTTAACACGAGAACCCCTTGCATAGCTAGTTTCATTTCGTTCAAACTATTGCTAAAAAGACCATTGGTTCGAGAAGAAAAGTTGTGAAGTTTTTCTAATTTCTTTTCAATCTCTCGAATATCGTTGTCTAAATCGTTCGACATTCGATTCAACATAGCTTGTGCATTTAACAAGGTATCTAAGAGACTGGCGACAGGATTGCTCCGAGAGAGTGATCTCACAAAGGAAGCAGAAGCGTCTACCGATGCTTTCATAGCTTTTTTCGTTGCCAACCGTTGCATAAGTTTGTCTTCGTCTAAAAGCCCTTCACTGGCCACCTGTGCGTCGGCAGAACGATAGGCTTGTAAGTCGGCTTCTATTTCCCCCATGGCAGTCGTTACTTTGCCAATGGTTGGAAGAACAAGCTCGCTAAATAATCCTTTACCAGCGGTATAAGCAGCACCCGAAAGTGTCTTTCCATTGACCGCTGAAATAACGGTTTGGCTGCCTGCTTTTAACTGTTGTGTCGCTTCTTTACCAGCTTGTAGATTACTTTGTAAGGCTTGCATTAATTGGTCTGAATCAGAACTGGAGTAAATTAATCCCAAGGAATATCCCCTCGTTTCCTGTAGAGTTCTTCTGTTTCTTTTTCCAGGACTTTTTTAGCAGAAGAATAGCTCTCCGTAAAAGCTTCTTCCAGCCCTTGTATCTGTCGCCTAAAAAAGTATTCTTGCTCGTCTTCTTGTTGTTGATTCTGATGTATCTTCTGATTTTCTGTGCTCTTCTCCTCTTCGTTCAACATCGTTAAGGTACGATAGCCTCTTTGTAAATCTTCTTTTAATTGGTACAGATGTTCTTCTACTTTCCGTTGCTCTTGTTTCAATGAATCACTCTTATTTTCATTTTCAAGAATCAGCCGATTATACCTTGCTCGTTCTTGGTCATAGTTATTCTTATCCATAGTTCCCCTCTCAGAATTTCATTTTACTATCTTCAATTGCCATGATTTCAGCAATTTCAGGAAATTTCTGACTTTGTTTTTTGACACATTCAACTAATTCTGACAAATTAGTCAACAACTGATTATTCACTTCTTTACCTTGTTTCATACTACTAATCGTACTTTTACCGAAAGAAACTTGTTTTCCTTTTGATACGGCTACCGATTCTATTCCTGCGACTGCTCCCGAAGCAGCACTGATATCTGAAGCAATTTTCCCCATATACTCACGCCTTTCACCAATTGTCTAACGTACTATTAACACTACTTCCTCTCTTTTTTAATAATTCTCAATATCTCTTTTTGAAGAACCGACTCATAGAATGTTCTTTGCCACCTTATATTTGTAAAAAGTACTATTTCTATAGATGCAAGCAAATAAAAAAACATTAATTTTTATACCTCGATTTTCTATTGTCAAAGCTTGATTGTTTAACCGCTAAAAATAGTATAATGTCTAGGCTTGAACTTGTAATAAAATGGTAACATTTGTCTTTAAGTGATGTCAATGACTTATGATTGATAATAAAAAAACAGTTTATTGTACAAAAATTAGCTACACGTAATCCAAACAGTTTTGTAAGAGAATTTTATTCCCCTCTTCATTATTTTATCTTCTTACTACATTAAGTTTAGAATCAAAAAAATATTTAATCATAAAAATGCACTCCTAAAAAACTAAATTCAATATAAAATAGTACTTACTAAATATGACACAAATAGAGGAGTTTTTATGGAAAAACATAATTGGAATGGCTATATCGATAATACTCCCACTTGGTATGGAACTGATGGCAAAATGATAGATGTTTCTGTGGAGCCTAGTGGTCTATCTTTTTATGCAGAGCTTCCCCAGGACGAATGGAATGAATGGATTGAACTTTTCTAGAAGAAAGCATCTGTAGTAATGGGGTACGAGGTAGGAGAGCCTAAAGATGGTTTCGAGTTCTATTTATTATGATGTAAATACAAAAAAAGCCAACCTCAGAATGATTAGTGGCTGACTTGTTTATTAATCTATTTTTTTATATCCACCTTTTAACAATATTTCCTCTGTCTTTTCAAAATTTACTTTCCCACTATTATTAGGATATACTGCTATTCCCGTAATTTCTGATACTTCTACAGGATCAGCTTCAGAATAATCAATTTTAAACTCCTGAACAATTCTAACATCTTCATACTTAACTTTGTACTCCACCCCTTTGACATTCGCAACAAGCTCTAATACTGATTCTATCTTTACTTTTGCTTCTTCTTCATTAGAAACATCCATCATGAAATACGGAACGGTTACAGTTGATATCTGTTGGGTAATCTCGTTACCTCTAACTAAATATGTAGAACTAATTTCAAATTTTCCAATTTTATAGTTATATTTCACTTCTCTCAATTCTTTTTCGCATGCCACTAAAAAAAATACTAAAAATAAAAGCACTGATCCCTTAGCAATCTTCCTTTTCATTTCATTCTCCTTCATGATTTTATCTATTAATTTTATCGTAACTTTTTTCTATTTTCAAGTTTTTCCAGAATTAATGCTAAACTGATACTATGAAAAAAATTGTTCTACCTATCTTAGATTCATTGATTTTGAACGATGGTGTAAAAATAGGATTGCAGTAGTATGAAAAGGTGATTAATAATAGTTTAGAAGGAGAGTGACAAATGGATATAAAATGGACTAAAAAGAAATTTATTGGCATTTGTTTAGTTTTACTGTTTTTTTTATTTATTGGGGTTTTTGAACTAACTAAAATAGAGAGGATATTCTATCGAACGGATTATTCCAAAACTTCGTATAACTCTATGTATTATCAAATGAAATTAATTAGTATGTTACACTCTTACAAATTTGAATCAAGTAATAACCATGTATCTATCTCAAAAATAGGAGAAGCTTTAGAGTATTCAGATTTCAATTTAATGCTATTTAATTCTAATAAATCCGTTAAAGTATCAAAGTATAAAATCGATAAAATAAAACTTGGAAATAGTTATACAGATGTAAAAAAAGTTCTTGGAGCTCCGGTTTTTGCCAGTAAATTTAAAAGTAATTTAGTAAGTACTGCTAGTTGGACAACTAATCAGAAATCTAATTTCGAAGTCTTTTTTGATGACTATGACAGGGTGAAGGAATTAAAATAAATCAAAAGGAGAAAACAATTTGTCTGATACATTAATTGTCATTGCCGTATCTTTTTCACTATCTTCCATTTGTTTTTTTATTGGAATATTAAATTTTGTCATTCGAAAAAACAATTTTAAAAAATGTTCACTTAAAACAATAGGTACTGTCATAAAACATCAAACTTTACATTCTACAGAGGCCGGTCATAGTAAATGTATATCCCTCGTTGAATATGAGATTGATAACAAATTATATAAAAAGGATTTTGTCATTAATAGACCCATCCGATTCAAAAATATTCCTATAGGACATTATACAAAAACAAAAATAGGAGAAACTTTTGTTTTATTATATAACCCTAAAAATAAGTATCATGTTTTAGTTGAAGCTGACAAAGAATTTAATAAGAAAATGAGTGGAATCATATTTTTCATTTTTGGCGCTTTTATCATGCTGTTTCCCATTTTGTTTACTATCGACATGCTATTTGACGTTTTTTAAAACTAGATGAACAAATAAGTTAATCTAAAAAAACACTTCAACAAGTAGGTTTTAAACCCAACTCATTAAAGTGTCTTTTCGTTTCTATACAAAAGAATCAGTTATTCTTTTAACCCTCTATTCATAATCTCCCTATCCACAGAATGTAAGAATTCCATGCTGTAGCGATTATTCCTAATGCTATAAACATCTGGATACGGGCGACCAGTTGAATGATCGATAAATCGCTCGACATCACATTCAGCTAGATGTTCTATAGCGCTCCTCTCTTCTTCCACCCAAAGTTCATTGTATTCCTTGACTACTTGTTTAAGCTACAGCAGTCGTTCGTCTAGCTCCTTTTTCTTAGCTGCCAAACGTTCACTGCTTTCTATTTCACTTTTAATAAAATTATTCGCAATGGATTTAATCGCAATGCTAGGATTCCTTTTAAGCTCATTGTAGGCTTTCTCCTCTGTTTTGATACGAGTATCAAGATACTTACGAGCATTTTCTGATTCGCTTAGTTTCTTCAGCTTCTCAGCAGATGGGAATTGTTCAATTTCTTCCGCCAGTGCTTTTCCCTCACTGATCACTTTGCCCAATTCATTTTTGATCCTGGTTAATTTCTGTTCTGGTTCCACTAGGATATTCATTTGTTTCGTTAGCTGTTCTTTAATTGATTCGTTCATTTTCTGGTCTTCCTGATTGAAATAGCTATTTTTTTGATTATTTTTGAAGTAATGACTTTCTTTATTGTCCAAAATACTTTTGGCTACTTGTCCTAATCGCTTGCCTAATTGTCCTGGGGTTTGCTTCTGTGAGCTTTCCTTTGAGTTGGCAAGTTCTTTAGCCTTTGCTTCACGTTCTTTGTAGCTCAAGGCTTCTAATTCATTCCGCTTGGTTTCATCAATATTATGTTCGCTCATTAATAAATTTGTATGTCTTCGATCAAGTTCCCTCTCTTTTTTCACTTCGCCTAAAATGTCGTCAAATTCCGTTGTTTCATTCATACTGCTTCCTCTTCTCTTTTATTTTAGATACTCATGTTTTATTTTTCAGGGGTACAACCTTTTGTAGTACTTCACCCCTACCGATTGTAGTACTACAATCAAGTACGTCATTGAAATAGAATGTTGTTCTATCAAGGATTATGGCTCTTTGAATGGTAAAATAATTCTTCCACGAAAAAAAGAAGAAGAAAAAAGCTGCAGTTCTGCACTAAAGAAGAGATGGCTCATTTTTTTGATTGCTTAAAAGACTTTGGTAATTATAAACAACTGGCTTTTTTAGTGTATTAGCCTTTACTGGAGTTCGTAAAAGTGAAGATCTATCGTTGCAATGAAAATATATTGATATGTTCAATAAGAACGTTTCTATAGGTAAAATGCTAGCGCTTGATGAAAACACTGAAGTAGTTGCTCAAACGCCTAAGACGTCCTCTAGTACACGTAAAATAAGCCTTGATGATGAAACAATCAAGATTCTATCGAACTGGCGATCATTTCAACGGCAAGACTATTACAAAATGGGCTTTAATACAACCAGTGAGGATCAATACGTTTTCACTAATGACAGGAATGAACTGCATTAGCCACAAGTGGTAAATGATTGGCTGAACTATGTAATAAATAAGTACAAACTACCTAGAATCCCCCCCACCACTTCCGACACTCACACGCTAATTTATTACTGCAAGCTGGTATATTAGTGAAAGAAGTTATTGAGCGTTTAGGACACAAAAATATTAAAATAACGCTTGAAATCTATTCTCATGTTATGCCAAAAGAAGCTGAAAAAACCGCTTCTAAATTTGTTGGATTTTAAAGCAATTCACAGACAAAAGCACAGACCTTTCGCTTTTTAAACATCAAAAAAAGACTAGGATTGGCTTTGTATCGCCTTTCCTAGCCTATATAATATGGTTAGCCCACACTGCCTCACAATACCGATTTTTGATTGATACAGATTGAAATATCTGTCATATCAAGGGGTTTAGGTAGTTTAAGAAATTAAATATTTCAATGATTTTCATTAATTTTGAAGTCAACCGATGTAAGTTGCGGTGTATAAAAATTTGACTTTCGTGGGCGAACGCTTGATAGATATTTTGTCATCAAAGAATGATAAGAATTTACGTTCTAGCCAATTCCTGTATCTCTTTAACAAGTTCTTTTATTTCTTCACTTAATTTTATCCTAAGCTCCAGTAAATATTGAAATTGTTCTTTAAATAAAATATTAAAATCATACCCCAACCAAAAAAAAGTTCATCATCATTCTTTGTAATTCTTTTAGTTGTTCGATAAGTCTCTTCAATACCATCCCTTTCAATTAACTCTAGAGCTCTAATCTGTTCAGCTTTCGTTTCTCTTTCATATAAACTTTCTTCCAAATCTCTTGCCATATTCATCATACTTTCATTCATATATAATTTTTAGTAGTTTCCACTTGAATGACAGTTCTTTTCAAAAGACAAATGCAATAAGTAAAAGAAAGATGGAGAGAAAAATAATTAAAATATTTTATACCCCTGATTAATGGATAACGTTTCAATACAAGAGGTATCAGTAGCTCCAGCAAAACATCAAAAACTAAATCACTGATTATTAATGATAACCTTAACCGCTACTATGTCTCATCTTTAAACTCACAAATAATCTGTTTTATCAATTCTTGTAAGAAGCCCTCTTGATAGGCAACTTTTTGTTCTTTATGAATCAACTTTCCTAGCATTACTAATTGATAATCCCTAAGGCTATCTAGCTTCTTCAATCGACTGTTACTCATAGTCAAATCAGATTTTGCTAATTTAAAATTTTGTTGGTTCATTCCTAAAAATTTTAATTGAGAATCAAAAGTGTTTTTCAATTTTTGAGCCATTCCTAGACCTTCTGGATCAATATCACCGCTATAATGGATAATGGTTCCAGTAGCTGCTAATTTACGCAATAGCTGCCAAATAGCAAAGGTTAATTGACCACTAGAACAAAGAATTGGCAGCTCTGGTAGTAATTCCACTAAAATCGAGTAAATACCAGAGTTCTCTACTACCAAAACCTTTTCACCAACATAGGGATGAATCGTCGTCATTCGTAAAATTTCTTTTAAAGGAACATTCCAACTAATTCCTTCAATACAAGCCTGTCGCCACATTTTATTTTCTTTATTTTTTGCATCTCGTGCAGTCAATCCTCGGATAGCTGCATAATTCATAATGTCATCCTTCAATAAGTAAAATTCATTTAGTAAACCATGACGTTGTTCCGCTTTTTCCAGTTCAATTTGATTCTCCAGCAGTTGATTTGACATTGCTGTCAGCATTTGTAAAAATAACACTCCGCCATCATTATTTTCATCAAATGCATGTGGCAAACCTGTAACTTTATAAGCAAATACTGGCAAGCGTAAAAAATCATTTTTAGGCAAGCTTTTTATAGCGTTTGATACTTGATTAAAGATAAGCAAATTCGGCAGTTTCTTCTTCCACCACTCTTTCAGTTGACGCTCTGTTAGTAATGAGGTAAAGCTAGCATCAATAGCTTTTACAGTTGCTTTAAAATGTTCAAAAGCAAGTGCTTCTGACTGTTCAAACGTTGCTTTTAGAGTTAATGGTTTCTTTGTAATGAAAACAACAAAATCTGATAATGACCATTCTAAAATACTTTCTATAAAAGCTTGCTCTAAATCTACAATCTGAATTCGTTTCTTTTGATCCCAAGAAAGTACTGTCAATCCAAGAAAAGATCGCAATGGATCAGTGTCAACTTTACTAAAAAGAGACAAACCAACACTATTTCCAAATGCTCCTTTCAACCAGTACCGACGCAATAATTCCTTACCCAACAAATGAAAAACAGGTTGTTTAAAGTATTCTTTAGGATCAGACAAGTTCCACACCTCCTGTTAGCAAATGCTTCTTTTGTCCATCCCAATAATAGCGGATTGTTGTAACAAAATTGACGTTCTGTGGTCGTAACAACTCATAAATCGCTAATTTAGAAACGGTAGGGTAATCACCAAAAAGTGCCTGTGAATTCATCACATAGTTAAAATTAAGCTGCTCACAGGCTTTAAAAAGCTCTGCAATATTTTGATCATCAATTCCAGCAAAAGCTTCATCCAATGTAATGACTCGAGGACATTGCTCTCCAGCATCTTCATAACGAGAATAAGTTGCAGCAAATAGCGGTAAATACATTGCTATCGCTTTTTCTCCTCCAGAGAATTGATTAAAACGACGATCAGTTAATGGTTGAGGCTGATAGCCTTCATTTGCCCGCTTATATTTCAGCTCAAATTCAAACCAATCTCTATAATCTAACACACTTGCAATGGCTTGGAATAAAGTACTTCGATCATCTGGTTCATTGTGTAATTGTTCTTGAGCTAAACGAACTTTTTCCTGAAAATGGCGAGAAACTACCTCTCGATCATCTTCTGACAAGAGTTCCGTTGGTTTTTCTAATAGGCGAACAAGTTGATTGGTACTAAGATCATGGTCAGAATTAGCAGAAACTCCTTTCCAGCAAATACTTAAAGATAATCCTGAAGAATTTTTTTGTTCTTGCAACAGTTCGTTCATCTGCGCTACCCACTGCTGGGCTTGCCGAATGCGGATCCGAAGGACTTTTCCCACAGATTCCAAAATAACCTTTTTAAAGAGTTGCTCATCATCCATCTTCAATAACTCTCGTAATGTCAAACGCTGTTCTCTCAGTCGCTCCAGTAACTCACTAGTTGTGGTTAGCTGTCCATCTTCTAAAAATCTTGGTTCCTTATTGTGATTAAAGGAAGCAAATTCGCCCAGTCTTTGTTCTTCTTCCGCTGACAAGTCCACACCACTAACATTCACCAACTCAGGTCGATAACTCTGTAATTGATCTGCGATAAAACTAAACTGATTCGAAAAACGATCTTCTAACCTTTTCAAATCTTTAACATTTAATTCTTTGCCTTGCTCCTTAGCAATCATTAACAGATCCGTGCTTGGAAGATTGAATCTTTGTAGCTCTTTTTCAAATAAAGCACGCCAATTACTTTCTAACTTGATTAATTGAACCAAGCGAAGGTCTTCATGCTCTATATTCCCTGTAATTTTTGTCCTAGCCTTTTCTAACTTAATTTGCTCTTGATTTAACTGTTTGATTTCTTGTTGGTACTGCCGTTGCTCCTCTGTTGCTGCCATCAATTTAGCAGTAAGTTCAGCAACATTAATGATTTGCTGCTGTGTTTCATTCTCTTTAATCAGTCGTTCCAATTTAGTTATTTCACCTATTAACATACTCACTTTATCTAACAAACTAAGCTCTTCTTCTTGATAGTTACTAACATGGGAAACAATGGTCTCTAACATTTCCTGTTGCCGATCGAGTTCTGATGATTTACTGAAAGCCTCATGAAGGTTCTGTTCATAGTTTAGTGCATATTGTAACGCCTCTTCATACGTTTCCTCTTTTTGATTTAGTTTATCCCCAGCTGCTTTCTCCGTTATTTGCGTCTTCATCATTAAAAGTTGCTGCTGCAAGGTACCTAATTCAGCATTTTTAATTGTTAATTCCTTTTCCTTAACTGTTAATGCTAGCGCCAAATTTTTTGTTTCCATATATGTTTGATACACTTCTGTTCCTCTAGGACGCTCTTGATAAGCTTCTTCAATTAATTTAAGCTTATGCTTTTGTTCTCTAATTTGAGTAGAAAGCTCCTGATTTGCTTCTTCTAATCGCTGAATCTCTGTTTTCAGTCTCTCAATTTGCTCCTGACGATATCGTTCTTGACTGGCAACACCAATAAAGGAAGCCTTATAATCAACAGGCATTTCACCACTAAGGTTGGCAATCTGAAAACGGCCATCTTGATGTATTATTGGTAAGTCTATCATCGGGTTCATCTCATTGTAAAAGATACTATCTAGCACATTTGCAACCTGACTCTGCAACTCAAGAGGCAAATCTGAATTTACAGTCAAAACGCTTGCTAAAGTAGAAGACATTAACTGCGGGTTGGATTTAATCATCCAGTCATCTGCCAATTGTAACGATTCCTCACTAATGACACTATCTAAAATACCTGACGTGAATAAAGCTCCTTCGATGCGATTTCGTTCTTCTTCTGTTACATTTGCTTGAAAGTCTACTCCTTCATAAAATAAAACATACTTGGCAGCCTCACTCCAGCTCTTTCGATTATTTTTTCGCCCTTCATTCTGATACGGTTTTGGCGCTTTCTGCTCCTTCCATTCTTCAATCTCCAGTTGAATATACTCAATTTTAGTTTGATTTTCTTCTAAACGAGATTCCAAAGGTACTAATTCTAATTGCTCCTTTTTCAACGTCTCCTGATAAGAATCTGTCAAAGGAGATAGAACAACTTCCTCACGCTCTTCTGTTTCCAACAAACTATCAATGCAATAAAGCAAATCATGATATTGATTCTTTGATAATTGAAAGGGAGACCTAGTCAACCAGGCATCAATCGCTAATTTCCACTTTTCTAGCTCATCGAGTCGTGTTTGTTGCCAATGCCGAAGATCTCGTTGTAACTCATCCAGTTCTTGCTGCACATTACCAACCAAGCGTTCCAGATCCACCTTCTGATTCTCTAAATGGACCAATTTCGATAACATTTGCAATATTTTACGGAAATGACTTTGTTTTTGACGAACTTGTTCTAACCAATATTTTCGTTCAAAGGTTGTAATGGTTGTACGCAACTTTTCTGAATAGGAACTATCTAACTCTTCAAAACGCAAATAAGAAAGATATTGTTGGTTATCTTGAATGAGTTCTTCTAAATCATTGTAAAGCTCCTCCTGTAAATATTTTCGATTTTCCAATTCCATTTGTTGCTCTTTCACTATCTGTTGTTTTTTCACCAATTGCTCTTTCGTATAAGCTAAATCCTCTGATGTTTGAGTAAGTCGCTTGTTGAGTTCTAACCCCTGATGGACTAAATTCATTCCTTCGTGCTGACTTAATTGTGAGATAGTGGCCGTCAAGGCCTCTACTTCCTGCTCATTTCTCTCAAAATTCTTCCTGTTTTTCAATAAATCTATGTTATGATTTTCCAATTGTTGTTTAAGTTCAGCAACTTGTTTCTCTAATTGTTTCATATCATTAAAAAGCTGGTACCACTTTCCAGCAATTTGAGAGACTAACTCATCATGCCAATTGTGATAATTTTTAGCAAAAGAATTCAATTCTTTCATTTCACGGGTTAAATCCTCCAAACGTTCTCGATGAAGATCTAGTTTTTCAATCGTTTTCGACAATGTCAATAATTCGTCTTCTTTCATTTTTGGTAAAGAGTTACGCAAAATGCCATAAATCACAGATGGCCGAAAATCCTTAGATAGTTTTGGGGAACGTAGCTGCAACAATAACGTAATCAATTCATCAAACTGATCTAAATGATCGAAACCAAAAATCCGCTGATTAACAAATTGCTTATACTCTCTTTGTGTTTCAAAAATGCGGCCTTTTCCCGCTATACGATTCTTTAATTTTGCTTTGGTTAAAGGCGTCAATTCATCTCGATGAAGTTCTTCATAAAGCTCAAAATCTTTGCCTACTCGCTGATTATTTTCAATAGCAAAAAACCATTTTGTGAGTTTCCCCCCTCGATTCGCATGCATCCCAATTCCAACGGTCAAATATTCCTCTCTAACTTCCCGTTTTACTTCTAAAAATAGATAGCCTATCCCCTCATCTCGTTGAGATACACCTTTTTCACCTAACAAATAATCTTCCATTTTTCGATCTCTGGAACCAAAAGAATCCAAACGATAGGCACTGGTGTCTCCATCAAATAGCACTGGAAATAAACTTTGCATCGTCAATGACTTTCCTGACCCATTTGTCCCTCTAAGGAGCATTCGGCCTTCTGCTAATTCAAAAGTTTCTTCTGTGTAATACCAAAAATTTAACAAGCCAACTCGATTCATTACCCATCTATTCGTCATTTTCTTTCCTCATTTCCGCTACCAAACGACCGAAAGCCGGTTGGATAATTATCTTATCTTCTATGCACTCAAACATCCCCCATGAAGCGCCTCGATGAAATAAAGTGTCAGATAGCTGACTTAAAGACTTCTCTTTAAATTCCTTTGACCAAAAGATGCAATAATTTACTTGCAGCTCCTTTACAAGCCTATACCATTGATCCTCTGCCAGGTAGATCTCTCCGTAAGCTGTTGGAACGAATTCATTCTGGCGTAAAATCGTGGCTAATTGTATTAAAATCTCATCCACTACTTGTCTACTAGGGAATAATTCCTGCCAATTATCTCGCTGTTCCAATGTAAAGGCCGCATAATCTCGATAAAGCTCAAAATGAAAGGGTGTATTGCTTTCAACATATTCCTGAGTATATCGATAATAATTTCTCATTAAAGCAAAAATATCTTCATTTTGGACCGTTCGCTTAATCTGAGGTGTCATTAACAATCGTTGATAAATCACTTGATTCCGTTCTAAACTACTACGACTATCCTCTAAATCTTTTTTAAATTCATTAAAGGACTCATACTGTGTATAAGACTGTGGTGCTCTTGCCAAAAAAGCACGAGCCATTGGTGTCGTCATAAATAAAATCTCTGTGTTGTCTTCCCCTTGCTCAAAATCTGACACTTCTCCTTCAATTCTCTTAATTAACCGTAATTGCTCCATTTTTTTTACTGCTCGCACTAAACTTTTACGATGATTGTAATTTGTCCAATCTATAATCAACGCTTCAGGAATCATCAATTGAATGCCTTGTACCAACTCATGCATCATAAAAGGCGCATCTGTTTCCAGTTCCTCTACATAAGCCATACCACAACAAAATAAAGAAAAATCCATAGGCATAATGAATTCATGATTGCCCATCCATGCTTCTAATTGAAATGGACGTTTTAGCACTTGTATATATTGAGGACGTATCGTAAAATTTAACCCAAAACGTTGCCGAAATTCTCGTTGAATATACTGCTGATGACGACGTAAAAAGTTGTAGTTTTCAGGTTGATCTTCTCGAATAATCCAAAAATTTTCAACTAACAATTTTACTGCCAGTCCAAACTCTTCAGGTTTCATTCTTCCACCCTTTCCATCACAACATGAGGCATGGTTAGCTGACCATCAACACATGCTACTTCAATACTTTGACTTAAATCGATTTTAATCGTAACTTCAAAGTCTAATTCAGTCACGATTGTCTGCTGTACTATTTTTTCTATCTTCTGATGATTAGGTACTTGCATTGAAATTGCACTACTAATCCATTTTAAAAACATCTGACGAGCTCCAGTATCTAATCGATCAAGCGTTGAAAAATCAAGTAAGCCCTCCTTGAAATAGCTATCAATCCGTTCACGCTGCGCTAATACCTTCTGACGATACTGCTCTTGTACTTCAAACTGAGCGGTTACATTCATTTTGAAGCTAGAAGCTTTCCGTTCCTGACGCGCTCCATGTCCCCGTTTATTAAGAAAAAGAGTCCCAGGCGTTAATGTCCAACTATTTTCCCGATTACTTGTTGCATCCATACCTTCAGTAACATAAAAATGACGAGTATGCTCTAAACCAAAAATTCCAGCATACATTTTCTGAGCTTCTGACAAATCCTCTACTTTGGAAAACCAACTTGCTAGATGGAGATAATCCTTTTTCCGACTTTGATATTGCCTAATTTCCTGTCCAAAATAATAAATCAAGTTCGTGATTTTGGCGATCATTTGATTGGTTTGCTCCATCAAGTTATCATATTCACTAGGGCGTTGCCCATTGCCAATAAACCAATCATGAAGTGCATTCATTTCCCCAACTACCTGATCAGCTACCTCTGCTTCAGTTATTCCATCAAAAATGGGAACTTCTTGTTCTTTTAAATATAAACCTGCAATTAACCCCTGCTGATTGATCGTTGAAAATTTTAGAATCACTTCTTGAAATCGAAAATAAAGATTTTGTACACTAACAATAAAATCCCGCAAATAATTCATGAAATTATCTTTATAAATGAGAAAAGCCTCTGTCTTCATTCGACTATCAACTTCCGGACTTGTAATATAGCGGATGTAATTTGCTGTTTTTTTACGAATCTGCCCAAACTCGGTACGAATGTCCAACCATAATTCTACTGGATCTCCAGCATTATTAATTAAATCCGTTAATAATTGTAATAATCTACGGAAGTCCCCTTCATCTAGCGCCCCTTTTGAAACTTGCTTAGAATGTGTTATTTGATAGACCATTTCTTCCACCAATACACCCGCTTCAGTGATTTGATAACGGAAATTTTTGTTACGCCACTCTTCAATAGATCGAGGTTGGATCATCTCTTGCTGCTTCTCTAAATTTCCCCACGAAACTAAATTTTCCAAATCTTGATCAACTTCTAATGCGCCATAATCTTCCGAATAGTCCTGCTGCATCATTTCTATCACTTCTGGTCGATATAAGGAGCCTTGCATTTGCCGATGTCGTTGATAAAAACGCCCCATAATTCGTCTATAACGTTCAAAATTTTCTACTGTCAAATAATTGGCTGGCATTATTTTCTTCATTACTTAAAAACCTCCCAAAAATATAGCATAGGTAAGCAAACAGTCATTATATTCATCTCTGTTTTCACTGCTCAATACACTAAAAAAATTTGCTGGAACTACTTCGAATATGTTTTTCATATAATCTCCTTTACACAAAAATAAAGCGTTATCATTCCTGTTTTTTAGTTATCTGTAAATTAAATGCAATACTATTTAGAATTTTTATCTACATATATGTACACCTAAAATTATATCACAATTTGCAAAGGTCAATTAAAATAATTAAAACATTTACTTCATAATCTTTATTCGTTTCAAAGTCTTATTTTGGACAATAAAAAAAACAGAAATACCTCATTCAAAGTATTTCCGCTTTCATCTCACAAAATTTATTATTCAAATACTTTCTCCATTAAGGGCTCTATAATATCTAGTGTTGGTGACAGATGTCGCCAGCACTTTTTTGCATAAAAAAAGACAGACATCTTCAAAACCTGTAGAATAAAGTCGACGAAAACCGATCTATAGGAGGAATGAAGATGTCTCTCTCAAATCTTATCAAAGAAACCCTCGATATTCTAGACCTAAACCTTATTTTTACTGAAAATTGTTTGACCCATGAGAAAATAGGCGAAGATAGTTGTAAGGTTTATAGTGGTACTCTGACGTATTTTCCTGAAAAATGTCTCCATTACAGAGAAACTGAAAGAAAATACTTCTATGACAGGGATTGCTCGAACCAAACATGTCTCTATAACCACTATCTATCGGGTTCTAAAAGAATACTATACACCGCTCCCTCAAAAGAAAAAGACACTACCTACCGTTCTTTGTTTTGATGAATTTAAGTCTGTGAAAGAAAGTTCTGGGGCAATGAGCTTTGTTTTTATGGATGAACAAACATGGCAGTTACTGGACATTGTAGAGAATCGAAAACTAAACTCTTTGAAAAAATACTTTTATTCCTATGCTTATAAAACAAGAGCCACCGTTCAATATATTGTCATTGACATGTATAAGCCTTACGTCACTCTTGTAAAAAAACTTTTTCCCAATGCAAAATTGATCATTGATCGTTTTCATATTGTTCAACATATTGGACGTACCTTTCTGACGCACCGAATCCAACAGATGAATCAGCTGAATCGAAAAAATTATCAAGAAAAACAACACTACAAGCATTTAAAGAAGTATTGGAAATTGCTTCAAAAAAATGCTTGGCATTTAGAAGGTCAAAAACAGGTTTGGCATCCTAATTTTAGGGCGCATTTGACCGAATCAGAAGTCGTTGACCGCTTGCTTTCCTATAGCCCAGAGCTCAAGCAAGGATATGAGGTTTATCAAGACTTTCTAGCGGCGATTCGGACGAAAGATTCTCACTGGTTTCAAGAGCTTTTAGAACAAAACTATTCTCACCTACCAGAGAAATACGCGACAACCATTAAGACGTTTAAACAGTATCAGTAAGGTATTTTAAACGCACTTAAACACCCCTACTCTAATGGTCCCTTAGAGTGTTTGAATAATCACATTAAAGTATTGAAACGAAATGCGTATGGCTTTAGAAGCTTCTATAACTTCAAACTGAGAATTCTATCAACCCTAGGAACCACCCTTTTCAATCCCATGAAAAAGAACAAGTCTGTAGAGAAATAATCTCTTCTGCATACTTGTTCTTCCTTGACACTATTCTATTGATTTTTCTTTACCAACACTAGTTGACAATGAGCCTAAAAATATTTTTGACTACAAAAATAGGTACACATTTCTATCATTCATGAGGGCATATATGTATATTTAAATAGCTTTTGATTGAAGATCAAAAGAATAATCATCAAAGTTCCAGTTTTTTGAATATACCTCAAAACTTCTTTTATGCTTTACATTTAAATAGTCTAAAAAGGTTACATCAATTTTCAGTTGTGGATACCCTCCTACACTGGGGTCCATATCATCATAGTCCACAGTAGGTGCAACCATAAAACAAACCATATGATATATATATAATCCTACAATTTCATTGGGAATAGTTATATAGGAAATATTACCTGGCATTAATACTGGGATTGTTCCACTAGATTTCGATGTATCATACCTAATGCTCTGATGTTCATTACCATCAGATAACGTTAAAATAAAACCATCACCTGTTCCTAGTTTAATTGGGCTAACACTAAGAACGCTATCTAAACCAGAATAACTTGTATATGGATTGAAACCTTCTGTAATTCTCGTCTCCTCTCCTCCAGAAAAATAATCTGATGTGGCATCTTCAAAATTAATGATACTAAATGAATATTCAATATGAGAAATAGCTGTAGCGCCAATATTGACTAGTGGTATTCCTCGTAAAATCTCTTTTTTCTCTTTATCAAAGTAGCTATCTATTAGCATTGCACCTTTCTTTATACTAGTATTAGACATTAAAACATTAGCCTCTTTTTCTTTTTTGGTCTCTTTCTTTTCAAAATCAAGCTGATTTTTCATAACTAGATAAGCTCCAAATACTCCTAAAGAAGAACCAATAATCCCTCCCCAATAACCCAACCAGCCATCAGGTGTTCCGCTTATAATAGCTAATTCTGGAATCAGCATTATTAATAAAGCAAAAATTAAACTAAAAAACATTACACCAAGCATGAATTTTATCCAATATTTAATATCCATATTCTTCCTCCTCACAACTCAAATTATACATAAAGAAACACACTCTGTTAAGCCCCCCACCCCCTAGTAAAAATTTTCATCGCATATATTTGGACAGTAGACCCCATCCACCGGTTCCCAAAATTAATAAAATCAGTCAAAATTATTCGACAGGGGTAGCATAACTGTTGATATAACAAAAAAAAGAGATGCTCTTTCAAAAAGAACACCTCTCTATCCATCTGTCTTACAGTCATTGTTTTTATATATAATTTACTGCTAAAATAGAAACAAATATGCTTAAACTCCACACGTTTAATAACTATTTTTACTTAATATCATCAAGAATAACAAAGTGTGGTTCATGAACTACTATGAACATTTATGCTCATGTCACAGAAAAGGCTAAAGAAGAAACTGGCCAGAAATTCGCTCAATACGTCAACTTTTAATTTTTGGCTACAAAATTGGCTACAAACTCACATTTTAAGCAAAATAAAAAGCTAGAACCTATATGTATCAAGGGTTCTAGCTCATATTTAAAGGTTAGCCCACACTGCCTTCCATCTCATAACTAATCAATCTGTTAAGTTCCACCGCATATTCCATCGGTAATTCTTTGGTAAATGGTTCGACAAAGCCCATTACGATCATCTCAGTGGCTTCAACTTCACTCAACCCACGACTCATTAAGTAATAAAGTTGTTCTTCTGAAATTTTTGAAACTTTTGCTTCGTGTTCTAATGCCACTTGGCTGTTATGAATCTCATTAAACGGAATGGTATCTGATTTTGATTTATCATCCATAATAATCGTATCACATTCAATATGTGAAATTGATCCTGCACTATCTTTGCCAAAGGTTACTTGACCACGATAGTTTACTTCGCCACCATCTTTAGCAATTGATTTAGAAACAATTGAGCTAGAGGTATTTGGTGCATTATGAATCATTTTAGCTCCAGTGTCTTGAATTTGGTTTTCGCCAGCAAAGGCAATTGAAAGCATTGTGCCGCGAGCGCCTTTTCCATCTAAATAAACACTTGGATATTTCATGGTTGTTTTGGCCCCTAAGTTTCCGTCAATCCACTCAATCGTTGCCCCTTCGTAAGCTTTGGCACGTTTTGTTACCAAGTTATAAACGTTATCTGACCAGTTTTGAATGGTTGTGTAACGGCAATAGCCATCTTTACGTGTATAGATTTCAACAATCGCAGCATGCAAGCTGTTGCTTGTATAAGTCGGTGCTGTACAGCCTTCAACGTAGTGAATGCTTGCCCCTTCATCAACGATAATTAGTGTTCGCTCAAATTGTCCTGTATTCTCAGCATTAATCCGGAAATATGTTTGTAATGGCACGTCTACTTGAACGCCTTTCGGGACATAAATAAAGGTTCCCCCTGACCATACAGCAGAGTTCAAAGCAGCTAATTTGTTATCCGTTGGTGGAACTAATTTTGAGAAGTATTCTTTGAACAGTTCAGGATATTCTTTTAAAGCCGAATCTGTATCAGTAAAAACAATCCCTAGTTTCGTAAATTCTTCCTTCATGTTGTGGTAAACTACTTCGGATTCGTATTGAGCAGAAGCGCCTGCTAGGTAAGCTCTTTCGGCTTCTGGAATTCCGATTCTTTCAAAGGTTTCTTTGATTTTATCTGGTACATCTTCCCAGTCACGAGCTGGTTTATCACTGGCTCTTTGGAAATATTTGATTTTAGCAAAATCAATATCCGATAAATCAGGACCCCATTTTTGCATCGGCATTTTATGAAACTGCTCCAATGACTTCAAACGGAAATCTAACATCCATTCTGGTTCTTCTTTTTTACGTGAAATTTCTCTAACGACTTCCTCTGTTAGTCCATCTCCCGTACTGAAGATTGGTTTCACATCATCATGAAAACCAAATTTATATTCTTCTAACTCTGGTACAGTACTCAAATTATCTCACGTCCTTTTCTTAGGTTGAGAAACAAGTGTTTAGGTTCGAGCTATTGGACTAAAAGAATCACAATCTGCTTTTCGGATTTTGATTCTTTTAGGAAATAGCCGAGAATCTGCTTGTTTTCTCACTGATTATTCTTAGGTTAAAGCTCATTTTGAATTCTCGTTTTATTGATTATTCTTCACAGTGTAATTGTCCTGCTGTGCCTTCACCATCATTTTCAACCGCTTGTTCTAGGGCTTTCCAAGCCAATGTTGCACACTTAATTCGGGCTGGGAATTTCGCTACGCCACTTAACATCGCCGCATCGCCTAGTTTTTCTTCGTCTGACACTTCGTTTCCTTGCACAAGTTGAGAAAAATCTTCTGCAAGTGCTTCTGCTTCAGCGAGTGATTTTCCGATAACAGCATCTGTCATCATACTGGCACTTGCTGTACTGATGGAACAGCCACTACCAGAAAAGGCAATGTCCTTAATAATGCCATCTTGGATGTCTACTTGTAATTCGATGACATCCCCACAAGTCGGGTTATTCATTTCAATTTTTTTACTTGAATCTTCCAGTGTCCCATGATGATGAGGATGGCTGGAATGGTCAAGAATTACTTGACGGTATAAATTATCTAATCTAGATAGAGCCATGTTGGAAAAACTCCTTTGTCGCTAAAATAGCTTCGATTAATCGGTCCGCATCGGCCTTAGTGTTGTATAAATAAAAACTTGCTCTCGCTGTTGCTGGTACATCTAAATATTTCAATAGTGGTTGCGCACAATGGTGTCCTGCTCGCACAGCTACGCCTTCCATATCTAAAGCCGTTGCAACATCATGAGGATGTAAATTTTCTAAGTTAAAGGCAATAACGCCTGTATGATCTTTAGGATTTTGAGGGCCATAAATGGTAATCCCTTCAATCGCTTGTAACTTAGGCAATACATAGGCTACTAGCTCCGCTTCATGTTGATGGATCGCTTCTAAACCTATTTCAGTTAAAAAGTCTATAGCTGCACCTAAAGCAATGGCTCCAGCAATATTAGGCGTTCCAGCTTCAAATTTCCACGGTAACTCTTTCCAAGTACTGTCATAAAGATTAACAAAATCAATCATTTCGCCACCAAATTCAACAGGGGCCATTTTTTCTAAAAGAGCACGTTTGCCATATAAAACACCGATTCCTGTTGGTCCGCACATTTTATGTCCGCTAAATGCATAGAAATCAGCATCTAACGCTTGAACATCAACTGGCATATGAGGAACAGCTTGAGCACCGTCTACTACCATTACCGCTCCATGTTTATGAGCTAAATCAGCTAACTCTTTGATAGGATTAATCACGCCTAAAACGTTAGAAACATGTGCAATTGACACGATTTTGGTTTTAGCTGTGATTTGTTTTTTAGCACTTTCCATATCTAGAAAGCCCTCTTTGGTAATCTCTATATACTTAAGGGTAGCGCCCTTTCGTTCTGCTAATTGTTGCCAAGGAATAATATTGGAATGGTGTTCCATATAAGAGATTACAATCTCGTCGCCAGCACTGACTGCCAAATCGCCGTAGCTTTTAGCAATCCAATTTAAACTAGTTGTCGTTCCTCTAGTAAACAATGTCTCAGCTGTTTCATTGGCATTAATAAAAGCTCTAACTTTTTCACGAGCTCCTTCGTAATCCTTCGTTGCACGTTCCGCTAAGGTATGCACACCGCGGTGGACATTGGCGTTATCATTTTCGTAGTAATAAGTCAGTTTATCCAAAACTGCTTTTGGTTTTTGAGTGGTTGCTGCATTATCCAGATAAACAAGCGGCTCGTCATTTACTTCTTGAAACAAGATGGGAAACTGTTGCCGAATCTTATCTGCGTTTATCATGCATCTAACTTCCCTTCAATAACTTCTACAAATTCCTTTTGAACTGCTTTAACTGGGATTGCTGTAATAACTGAACCTAAGAAGCCACGAATTACTAAGCGTTCTGCATCCTCTTTACGCAACCCTCTGCTCATTAAATAGTACATTTCTTCTGGATCAACACGGCCAACACTGGCAGCATGTCCAGCAGTTACTTCATTCTCATCGATTAAAAGAATTGGGTTCGCATCCCCACGAGCTTTGTCAGAAAGCATTAGTACACGGCTTTCTTGTTGCGCATCCGCACCTTTAGCTCCTTTTAGAATATGACCAATGCCATTAAATGTTAAAGTACCACGTTCACGAATCACCCCATGTTGTAAAATATGACCTACAGAATGAGACGCTTTATTCGTTACTCGAGTATCAATTCCTTGTGTTTGTTTGCCAGCACTGATTGCAACTACTTTTACTTCAGAATGTGACCCTTCGCCAACTAAATCTGAATCAAAATCAGCAATCACATCGCCATCATTCATGACACCTAACGCCCAATCAACAGATGCATCACGCATAATATGACCACGACGATTCATGTAAGTTGAAACATTTTGACCTAATTGATCCACGGCAGAATATTTGACCTTTGCTCCTGCTTTAGCAATCACTTCCACGACAATATTAGCTGAGACTTTCATTTGCTTCTCACCAATTGATTGGAATCGTTCTAAGTAGCTAAACTCACTGTGTTCATCCGCTACAATTAAAACATGTTTAAAGAATGATTCTTCGCTATTTCCATCTTGAATAAAAATAGATTCAATCGGTTCTTCAATGACTACGTTTTTCGGTACATATAAGAAGACACCGCTATTCATAAAAGCACCGTGAAATGCAGTCAGTTTGTCTTCATCGACTGTCACAGCTTTCGTCATATAGTATTCTTTTACCAATTCTGGGTGTTCTTGTAAAGCTGTAAACAAGTCTGTAAAAATGACTCCTTTTGCCGCTAAATCAGCTGAAAGTTGTTCAAAAGCTGTTACTGACCCTTGTTGTACAATCACTGGATTATCTTTCATTTCATCAAAGCTAGGGATGTTGAGCGTTTCTGGTGTGTAGTCTTCATTATTGACGTTGAATAAAGGCCAACGATGAAATTTCACGCGCTCAATCATAGGAAGCTCTAGCCCTGCTACTTTTTCCAAAGCATCAATACGGAAGTCCGTCATCCAAGTAGGTTCTTCTTTACTAGCAGAAAAAGCGTTGATGTTATCAAGATAATTCTTTGTTGTTATTTCTTTCATTTATCTTGTCCCCCTTATGCTTCTTCTTTATATTCGATACCTAATTCTTTACTAATTCCAGCGTAACCTTCCGTTTCTAAGCGTTTCGCTAAATCAGCACCACCCGTTTTAACAACACGGCCCTCCATCATAATATGGACAACATCTGGTGTAATATAGTTCAACAAACGTTGATAGTGGGTAATAATTAACGCGCCAAAATTCTCTCCACGCATTTCGTTAACTCCTTTAGAAACAACTTTCAAGGCATCGATGTCAAGACCTGAATCGATTTCATCCAAGATTGCAAAGGTTGGTTCTAACATCAACAATTGCAGGATTTCGTTACGTTTCTTTTCACCACCAGAAAAGCCTTCATTTAAATAACGTTCAGCCATTTCTTCTGGCATATTTAATAAGTCCATTTTTTTATCTAATTTTTTAATGAATTCCATCACTGAAATCTTATTATCTTCATCGCGTTTCGCATTAATTGCCGCACGCATAAATTCAGCGTTGGTAATTCCTGGGATTTCACTTGGGTATTGCATTGCTAAGAACAAGCCTAAACGAGCGCGTTCATCTACTTCAAGCTCTAATACATTTACGCCATCAAATAAAATTTCGCCTTCAGTCACTTCATAATTAGGATTTCCCATAATAGCAGCAGATAAAGTTGATTTCCCTGTTCCGTTTGGTCCCATAATTGCGTGAATTTCCCCTGTTTTCATTGTCAGGTTCACACCTTTTAAAATTTGTTTATCTTCTATTGATACATGTAAATTTTTAATTTCTAATACGGACATTCACAATTCCCTCCAACTTTAAAATATATTTTGCTTTCTCATTCATTTTATCCTAATTGAGAATGATAAGCAATCTCTTTACATGAAAAATCCTAACGATTCTGATTTTTTTTCTAAGAACTGACTTCTAATTTAGAATATTTCTAAATTAGAAATTCTCTTTAGATCAAGTATTCCCTTGTTTCATGGGGTTGATTGGCAAAAAAAGCATGGAACTCAGCTTTTTAAAGATATCGCTTTCATTAAAATAAAACTAAAATGCTTATTAGAATAATCTGACTCCATTCGGTTTTCTTATTTTTCCAAAATGGTTACCTTTTCTCCTTCAACGAATATCGCTTGGTTATCGTTAATGACTTTCAATTTCAGTTTATTTGAATAGCTAGCTATGATTTTTGCGACAGCCTTTTTAAATTCCCAATGTTCAGCATGAGGGACAACATAAAAATCAACAAGATTTAAGCCAGTATATTCTGTTAAATTAGGAGCTTTGGTTTTATCGTCCATTTCTGTAGAATAGTCAATCGTTGGAGCCACAATGATTGCACCAGCCGATTCCCCAATATATAATTTTCCTTTGTATATTTCCTCAATGATTAACCTATCCGCCCCCGTTCTTTTTAGTTCCTGTAATAAGTAAAAAGTGTTGCCGCCAGATACGTATATGTAATCATTGTTTTGCAACTTTTGTTTGATAGTTTCATGAGACGCGTTAGCTATATCTAATTCATCTACAACCAAACCTAGTCTTTTTAGCTTCCATTTGCTAATTTTCACAAAAAAACCTAGCTTTTCTACTTTACTTGCTGTTGGGATAAAAGTGATTTTTTTATTTTTTAGATCCGGTTCAACTTTTTTTACTATTTGTGAAACATTTTGAAACGTAGAAACCAATAATAATTTTTTCAATGCTATCCCTCCTTAAAAAATTTTTTTGTTAAAATAGGCAAAAAAGCTTGATGCATAATTCTATTATACACCAAGCTTTATTTTAATTATCAAGTCTAGAGCACTTCTTATTTTTGTTCTTTAGCAAAAATGGCTGATTGGGCACCTGCTTGGCGTCCAAAGATAATGATATCAGCATCAGCGTTTCCGCCAATTCTATTCCCACCATGTAACCCACCAGTTACTTCACCAGCAGCGTACAATCCTTTAATTGTAGAACCATCTTTTTTCATTACTTCAGTATTAGTATTAATTTTTACTCCACCCATTGTGTGATGGATTCCTGGCGCAATTTTAATTGCGTAAAAAGGTCCTTTAGATAAATCTTCATCCATCCCAGTTGTACGACCAAATTCTTGATCTTGTTTATTTTTTACATTTTCATTCCATTGATCTAGGGTTGTTTTTAATTGATCCGCAGGCACATCAATTTCTTTTGCTAAAGCTTCAATTGTATCGCCAGTTTTTACAAATCCTTGTTTATCATAGAAATCAATTGCTTTGACACGACTTCTAACCCCAGCATCAAAGACTAGATAGGCATATTTATCTTCTAAACCAATTATCGCTTTCGATACTTTATCTCGTGTTTCTAATTCGTTAAAGAAACGTTTTCCATCTTGAGCAACTAAAATGGCGCCTTCACCTCGAACAGCTTCTGTAATTAAAAAGGCTTTTTCTTGTTGAACAGTTGGATGGATTTGGATTTGATCTAAATCAACCGTTGCGCCACCTAATTTTTCAATCATTTTAATTCCATCGCCAGTACTACCTTCTTGGTTCGTAGAAACATAGCCTTTAAGTTCAGGTTTATTTTCGGTTACCATATCCATATTTGCACCAAAACCACCAGTCGTAACGATGACTGCTTTTGATGAAATATTTTTCTTATCTTTTCCTTGGAAAACAACTTTCACACCATTTACTTGACCATCTTTTTCTTTAATTTCTTTGACATCAGCATCTACAAATAGCGGAATTTCTTTTTCTTCAATATTTCTCAATAAACCAGCCACTAGATATTCTCCAACTGCTGAACCATCTTCCGGACGATGGGTTCTTTTTTCACTCATCCCACCTGTTACAGTTAGGTTGTTTAAGCGAATACCCATGCCATCTAACCAATCAATCGCTGAAGCAGAATGATCTACAAAGTAGCGTAACAATTCTTTGTCGTTAGTGTTATTTCCACCTTTTAATGTTTCCTCATAAAATAGATCGTTGGAATCTTCAATTCCTTGTTCTTTTTGGAATTTTGTTTCTGATGCGTTCATGCCCGCTGAAGATTTAAGTGTGTTACCACCAGCATAAGGCATTTTTTCAAAGATTACCGGATTCATTCCAGCCTCTTTTGCCTCTATTGCCGAAGCCATTCCAGCTCCACCAGCTCCAACAATAATAACATCATATTCATCTTTTAGTTCACTAATATCAGTATATTTTTGTTCAGATGCCCCCGAGGTAACGTCAGAAGTTTCAGCTGTTTTTTCTTTGCTTTCACTTTCTTTACTACTTGTTGCAGTTTTGCCGCCACTCCCACAGCCGGCAAGTAAGAATACAATTGATAGTGAGGCAATAAGCCCTTTAAACATTTTCTTTTTCATCATTTCTCTCCCTAAAATAAGATTACAGGCCAAAATTATTTTGCCCTTATATTATTTTAGCATATAATTGTGAATCAAAACACAAAGTTTTTATTAGATTATTCTAAGATAAATAAAAAAGAAAGAGACTACGCTCTTTCCTTCTTAAATAACTAAAAATATAATTGTGAATTATTTATCTACTGGTTTGACAGAACCATCCCATTTTTCTAAAATCCAATCTTGAACTTCTTTGCTGCGTAGTGCTTCCACTAGTTTTTTGATTTTATCGCTATCTTTATCTTCTTCACGAACTGCGACAATATTCACATAAGGAGAATTATCAGCTTCTAGTAACACTGAATCTTTCAATGGGTTTAAACCTGCATTATAAGCAAAGTTTGCATTAATAGCGACTAAATCTGCTTCATCATTATTGTAAGTTGTTGCTAATACTTCTGGATTAATATTATGAACAAATTTTAAGTTTTTAGGATTTTTATCAATATCTTCAAAGGTTGCTGTTTCAAGCTCTACCCCTTTTTTCACCGTTACTAAATCTGCATCTTGCAAGATAGTAATAATACGACCCCAATCAGATTCTGAGTTAGAGGTAATAATGGTTGCTCCCTCTTTCAAATCTTTAATATCTTTAATCCGTTTTGAATATAAGCCCATTGGTTCAATATGGATACCACCAGCATTGGCAAATTTATAATTGTTTTCTTTGACTGCTAAATTAAAGTATGGAATATGTTGGAAATAGTTAGCGTCTAAATCTCCTTCAGCTAAATTTTTGTTGGGTAAAATGTAATCATCAAATTTAATGATTTCTAAATCAATGCCTTCTTTTTTAAGAATTGGTTTCACTTGTTCTAAAATTTCTGCATGTGGAGTAGGTGACGCTCCAACTCTTAGTACATTGGATTCTTTGTCCGATGTAGCTGTTTTACTGTCTTCTGTTTTCCCTTTGCCTCCACAAGCTACTAATGTAAGGGCCACGACTGCTAGTGTTGCTAAACCAAATAATTTCTTTTTCATACGTAATTTCCTCCCATATATTTTTTATTTGTTATCGTTTATCAGAGCGTTTAACTAATTGATCTCCAACAAATTGTACGATAAATACAATCACTAAAATTAAGGCTGTTGCGACTAAGGTCACGGTATTGTTATTCCGACTAAACCCTTCTTGATAGGCCAATCCTCCTAAGCCGCCACCACCAATGATTCCTGCCATCGCAGTAAAACCAATCATGGTAATAGTTGTTAAAGTAATCCCTGATAATAGCGCAGGTTTACTTTCTGGAATTAAAATTTTGACAATCTTTTGTATTTTTGAAGCCCCCATCGCATCTGCTGCTTCTAATACGCCATTATCAACCTCACGAAAGGCAATTTCTACTAAACGAGCGTAAAATGGTGCTGCTGAAACAACTAATGATGGAATGGCCGCCACTGCCCCGATTCCTGTTCCCACCAATGCTCTTGAAAAATCCATCAATAGAATAATCAATACAATGTAAGGAATCGATCGGAAAATGTTACTGACTACCGATAAAACACCGTAAGCAACTTTTCCAAAAGGATGACTGCTTCGACTTAAATTATAAAGGACTAAGCCTAGTAAAAAACCAAGAATAATCACACATACCATCGATATTGCTGTCATAAAGAGCGTGTCAATCGTAGCTTGTTTCATTGTTTCAGGGTTTACTCGACTAAAATCCAAATACTTCTCTGCAAAAGTTTGATTAGCCACGATGAATCACCTCCAAGCCCACTTCGTTTTCTTTAAAGAAAGACAACGCTTTTTCGATTTCGCTTTTCTCGCCAGTAATCATAACTGTTAAAGAACCAAACGCTCCTTCTTTTGCTTGTTGAACTTGTCCTTGAACAACATTTATATCTATTAAAAATTTCCGGATTGCTTGAGAAATAATGGGTTCGTTAGCATTATCTCCTTTGAACTGTAACGTCGCAATAAGTCCATTAGGGTTTTCTACAATCAGCTCTTGCAATAACTCTTTAGTATCTTCTTCTGGTTCTAGTTCTTGCTGTACAAAGCGTTTTGTCACTTCTTCTTGAGGATTTTTAAAGACTTCGATTACATTACCTTCTTCCACGATATCCCCTAATTCCATCACTGCTACTTTGTTACAAATTTTTCGAATAACATGCATTTCATGAGTAATCAAAACAATGGTTAAACCTAACTTTTCATTAATTTCTAAAAGTAAATCCAGCACTTCATCTGTCGTTTGAGGATCTAGAGCACTAGTTGCTTCATCACATAGCAGGATTTCTGGGCTATTTGCCAATGCTCTTGCAATACCAACACGTTGCTTTTGGCCCCCTGATAATTGACTAGGATAAGCTTTGCCTCTTCCTTCAAGCCCAACCAAAACTAATAATTCTTCTGCTCGTTTCTCTCTTTCACTCTTAGGAACTCCCGCAAGTTCTAACGGCAGCATAATATTTTCAAGAATCGTCCGTGACCACAACAAATTGAAATGTTGAAAAATCATACCTATTTTTTTTCTAAAATAGCGTAATTGAGCATTATTCATCGTTGCAACATTATTTTCTTGAACAATGACTTCTCCTGAGCTAGGTAACTCCAATCCATTTAATAAACGAACTAAGGTACTTTTACCAGCACCTGAGTAACCTACAATCCCATAAATATCTCCTTGCTCTATGTCTAAAGAAACATCATTAACAGCCGTGATTTTGCCATTTTTTCCTGAAAATTCTTTTTTGACATGACGTAATTCTATAAGAGCCATGTATTTTCCCTGCTTTCCTTGATTATTCTAAATGCGTTTTAACTTGATGGACTGACGTATATTCGCATGCAAAAAAGCTTCCGTCCTCGCCAAAATTGACGAAAGGACGAAAGCTTGACTTTCGTGATACCACCTTGATTCACTATCATTTCACAATAATAGTCTTATCCAGTACTTGAATCTCGCATACTGTGGTGCTGTAACGGGCACTTCCGTAATAAGTTTACTTACGCTCACCTATTCTGCTCAAAGACCATCTTCCACCTCAATCATGTTACCCCTTTTCAGCAAACAGGGTTCTCTGCAAACGTTCTTGACATGTACTCTTCTTTTCAAAGCTTTACTACTATACTAATACAAAAATTATAGCAACATCAAAAACAAATGTCAACTATCTATAAACGATTAAAGTCTTCTTCATTTACGTCAGTCAAAACAGCAATCCATGCTTCCTTCTGATCTGCGTGATCTAAAACACTTGGATCTTCTTCCACTGCTTCATTAATAAGGGCAATTTTACCGCTTATCGGAGTGCTAAAATCACTAACTGATTTTTCTGCTTCAAGTTCGATTAGAGACTCTCCACGCTTGATTTCTTTTCCCACTTTAGGCATCGTTACAAATGATATTTTTCCTAACTCTTCTTGGGCTGCGTTAGTTAAGCCAATTTTGTAGCCCTCTGCCGTTTTCAAAACCCATAAGCTATCAGCAATTTTTAGATTTTCTGAGGTCACTATTTAACAGCCCCTTCATAATCAGACTCTTTAAAGCCATTTGCTATAAATTGGTTATCCTTAATAAAAATCGGACGCTTAATTAACATTCCATCTGTAGCCAATAACTCACTAGCTTGTTTAATTGAAAAATCATTGACTTTGTCTTTCAGACCTTGTTCTCTGTAACGAATACCACTTGTATTAAAGAAACGACGAATCGGTAAATCACTTTGTTCCATCCAATCAGCTAATTGTTTAGCAGTTGGTGGTGTTTCAATCATGTCGATGGTTTCATATGGGACTTGATTTTGATCTAACCACGCTTTTGCTTTCTTACAAGTTGAACATTTAGGATACCAGAAAAATGTATACATTTTAACGCCTTCTTTCTCTTTTTATTCTTGCTCTTTGACTGTTAGTTCCTTTTGATACTTCATAGACATAATCAATCCGACACCAATCATGTTTCCTAAAATAGAAGAACCACCTTGACTGATAAACGGCAGCGGAATTCCCGTTAATGGAAGAAGTCCGATATTTGCTCCGATATTTTCAAAAACATGGAACAGAATCATCATAATAATCCCGGTTGCGATATACGCATAAAACTCATTGTTTGTTTCAAAACAAACGCGAATCATTCTATAAATTAAAATAAAGTAAAGCAATACGACTAAGCAACCACCAATAAAGCCGAAATTCTCGCCAATAACGGTAAAAATCATATCTGATTCCCTGACAGGAACATAGACGTTACTGACGTTAAATCCTTTTCCAAAAAGGCCACCAGAGCCAATCGCTGTTAATGCCAGAGCAGGTTGGAATGAGCGATCCTTATCTCCATGAAAAGGATTCAACCATAAATCAATTCGCTCAAACTGATAGGGTTTAAAACCAATGCCGTAAAGCAGATGTCGTCCAGTATCCGTAGTTACTAAATAAATCGTTCCAGCTCCGATTATAAAAGCTGCTGCAAAAACAGGCACGATAATTTTCCAAGATATACCTGACATCAAAAATACACCCGCAAGAATTGCGATAAATACTAACATTGTTCCAAAGTCATCTTGCAATAGAATCAGCACAATAACCGGCAATGCTACCAAGGCCATTTTACCGATTAACCAAAAATCAGATTTCGTTGTTCGATCAGTATGTTTCACATTGTGCATCGTAACAACATAAGCCAACATTAAGATAAAAGCAATTTTCATCAATTCGGAAGGCTGAAAGGTCGTACCACCAAAACTTATCCAGTTCTTAGAACCAGTTTGAGATTCTAAATATGGATCATAAAACTTTAATAGCAGCCCCATCATTAACAAGCCAATCCCATAAAAGAATGGGGTTAAACGCCATAATAATTTTGAACTAAAATGCATCACTACTACAATGCTTATCCCACCAATCAAGTACCATAACCCTTGTTTCCACATCATTGCTGAGATGTTTGGATTATTGGGGTCTTGACTTAACGCAACATATAATGACAATATTCCAATTAAAGACAAAAGAAAAACCGGTAATATCACACCATAATCAATTCTATTATCTATGTTTACTCTTTTAGTTTTTTCCATTCGTCATCCCTTTTCCTTAAATCATACGCCTTTAATTATATCTTTCTCAGTGAAGAAAAGAAAGTACTGACTGAATTATTTCAGAAAAACTTTAGAGAATCAAATTATTTTTCAAAAAAAGACAAGATTGAAGAGCTTTCTTCTTTGCATAAAAACATAAAAAACCTCAAAAAGCTTTTTTCTCTCAGCCTTTTGAGGTTGCTATCGAAAACTATTTTTTAATACTTCATAGGTACAACATTAGCTTCATTTCATCTGATTATTTTTTCTATGAGAATGATCATCCATGTTTTGGCTACGAACTCTTACCCGAACTTTTGCCCAATGAACTGCTTCAACAAGGTATACCATTAAATAGAAAGCTAAAATCAATAATACTTGAACGAATAAATAGGTCGCAAACATGAGAATCATCTCCTTCTTTTATTATAGATTAAGTGTACACTTGTTTAGGTGTCTTGTCACATAGTTCGCTCAAAATTACAACTATTTCAACAAATTCCCTCGAAAAATATCCCTGCACGGTTTTAGAACCTTGTAAAAATTTTTAAAGCCAAAAGTAATCGTTTATATATTCCTTTCCTTATCGGCTCCTTATTGATAGAATTAAATATGAAATAAATCATTTTGGAATGGAGAGCTAATTATGCCTAATAAAGGAAGTTACAAAAATATCTTGGTTGCGGTGGATGGTTCAACTGCTTCTAATATAGCTTTTAAAGAAGCGATTTATATCGCTAAAAGAAATAATGCTAAATTGTATGTTGCTCAAGTCATTAATAACAAATTGAATTATTTACCAAAAGAATCGATTGATATTCTTGTTGAAGATTGTAAAAATTTATTCCAAGAATTAAAAGACCAAGCCAAAAATTTAGATTTTGAAGATGTACATTCTGTTATCGAAGTCGGTTCACCAAAAGAAGTTATTGCAACATCGATTCCGAAAAGAGAAAATATTGATTTAATCGTTTTAGGAGCCACTGGAAAACATTTTATTTCTGGCGCTTTGATGGGCTCATTAACGTATCATGTCGCAATACATGCCGAATGTAGTGTCCAAATTGTAAGATAAAGTTTCTGTAGACTAAAAAGAGGTTAAGGGAGAAGTCGTTTTGGGACGAGAAATTGGACCGCAAAGCGCACAATACGCTTTATGGATTGTTTGATTTTCGGGAAATTTCCGAAAGCCCAGAATTTTGACCACCGTTTATTCCGATTTAGAGGATGAAGCAAAACTGATGTTTGGTTTTGCCTCATCCTCTTTCCTACGATTAGTCAAGAGGAAAAACAGAATGATTCCTCCTGTCAATAACTTCGTTTAAAAATTTACCGTTAAATTATCCACTCCTAAAGCTTTCGCGTTATCTAGATTGCTTTTAGGAACTACCCACAAATTAACTAATAGTCCTTGACTCTGTGCTTTCGTAACCATTTCAATTTTTGATAAAACATCTTTATATTCGATGTCTAACCCAGCATTGCTTCCCAAACTGCTCACTTGAGAAATTGTTTGCTCATTCAACGTGTTGGTCAAAAACTGAACTTGTAGCCCAGGCATTCTTTTTTTCATCTCAACTAAATTGTTAAAGTCAAAAGAAATAACGCGCGCACTTGCTGAAAAACCATACCCACCGATGAGCTGGATTAGGCTGTCATAATCACTTGGTGCTAAAGCTTTTGGTTTTATTTCAATAAAAGGTGTTTTCTGATAGTCTCTCATTATAACCAGATAATCCTCTAACGTTGGGACAATCAATTGACTTTCATCATAACTAGTGACGTTTGAACCAGAACGAATACGTAACGCTCTTATTTGCTCTAAGGTCAAATCACTGACCTTTCCCTTCCCGTTTGTCATACGATCTACACTTTCATCGTGCATCACGACCCAATGCTTATCTTTTGTTAACCAGATATCGGTTTCAACGCCCCAAGTATTGGCTTGTTGAAAGGCTGGAAGTGAGTTTTCAGGCGCCGATTTTTTATTTCCCCGATGCGCCACATAGCGAATATCCTCTGCCATTTCATTGACTTGATTATCCTTGGCTAAAATATAGCCTTCTGTTGTTTTATAAATTTTTTCCTCTCCATTAAAAACAATCCCCTTAACATAAGCCATACTATTAATAGCTGCTTCTTTCTTTATTTTCGTCAAAGCTCTATCTTGAAAAATAGTCGTGTTCTGTAACAAGCGTATGCGAACCGGATGACTCATATGAATCTCAGCGCTTCCCGCATTTTTTTCAACTTTCAAACCATTAGCTGTTGTCAAATAGACATTTGCAGTATAGGTTCCATTATTGAATTGATGCTTTTCATAGTCCATATTTGCTTTATACGTACCGTCTTCTTGGCGCTCTCCCTCGTACCAAGCCACGTCACTTTGATCATTTTTTGACCAGATAGGGATAGATAACTTTTCAACATCGGCGACACTATTTACCGTTATATTTACTGAAAATTGTCCTTTACTTACTCTACTAGTATCTACTGTTGCTTCAAGGCTTGGTTCAGAAATTAGAAACTGACCAAATTCGGTTTCTTCAACTTTACCATTCTCTTTCCTCACTAAAATTTGAGATTTGTACAATCCTGCTTCTCCATGATCCTTAACTTGAACTGTCACTTGCCAAGTATTTGTATCAGGATCAAAGATTCCTTCATACATTTTTAGATCGCCAGGCCCTTCTTTTTCACCCCAAGTAGGAAATGTGACACTCTTTACTTTTTTTATCGTTGAAAGATCAGCAATTAAGCGAAAATTGGTTTGCTTGCCATCTATATCAATCAAATGAAAAACTGGATGAACAGAAAAATAATTCTTTGAACTTATTTGACCTGAACCTTTCATGAATTTATTTATTGGATCTTCCGAAAAATTAGGGTTGCTCCAAATATTATTTATCATGGTGTGCTTCTCTTGTTCAGAAAACATAGAAGCTGATGTTTTTATAAATTCAGGGGTTGAAAGTTGATACGCTTGATCTTGGCTAGTAGACTCTTTGTTCTGATAATCTAGAGTGCTATACCCCCAATAACCCAAACAAACCCCTCCAATTATTAAAAGAACAAAAGGCGCAATCCATTTTATGTAGTGAGTTTTTTTTCTTCTCCGATGTTTTTTCTTCACGTTAGAACCCCTCTTGTTTAAAATAAGTCAATCTATCAATGTTACGATTTCTAATAAATATAAAAATAGGTTGTATTTTACCAATTATAACAGAACTATGGCTTGAAACCACATTATTTGGGAAGAATTATTGTAAATAAAATAGTTACCAAAATCCTCTCAATATTTGAGAATTTCAGTAACCGAGTAAACCATTTTTACTACTCTCTTTGACTAAAGAACAATTGACATCACTGATTTTTGGCAATCATAATAAGTCAATTAGAATAAACCGTAACACCACAGTTGCTTTTATTTTACAGGAAAAAATATTAGTTAAGCAGATTATCGCACAGTTGCAATCAAACAAAATGTTAATAATAAAGAACTAGCTATTAATCACTAATTTCTTGTAAAAACCATAACATATATCAACGCTATTGAATCCCCTCTTATTGTCCTATATGTTATCGAACTCATTGCTATCTTTAGGGGAATTATCGCTACTTTTTGATTAAAGATGAAATAAAGGTTCTTTTTAGATAGATATATTTCTTCTATTTCATTTGATGTGATACAATTTTTTTAATTAGTACTGTATCCTGGTTCATAAGAAAGGAAGTTTATTTTATGAAAATGACAACATTTTTAACATTGCCTGCTACATCCGAAAAAGCTATGAAATTTTACGAAACTAGTTTTCCTAAAGCACAAATCAAACGGATTACTCGATATACTGAGAACGTCCCAAATGCTTCAAAAGAAATGATTGGAAAAGTTTTAAATGGAGAACTTGAAATCCAAGGTCAAACTATATACTTTATGGACATGATGCCTGAACAAGCACCTCAATTAAGTTGGGCTATATCAATCTATACAGAGTGTGCTACTGAGAATGAACTTGATACGATTTTTGCTAACCTTGCTAAAGAGGGAACTGTAATGATGGGGCCAGAACCGATTATGAACCTTCGCAAAGTGGCATGGGTAACAGATAAATTTAATGTTACCTGGCAACTGGTTTGGGCTTAACATTATTTACGAAAGAACTTAAGTACTTGAACTTAGGTTCTTTTTTATTTGCCTACGGAATATCAATCGATGAAGTAATCACATCATGAAAGTTCAAAATCAACCAATAAAATATTCAGAAAACAAAAAGCCGATCTAACAATGTCCTAAAACCATTGTTAGATCAGCTTTCCTTCTCTATGCCAGCTGCAGGGATCGAACCTGTGACCTATGCGTTACGAGTGCATTGCTCTACCTACTGAGCTAAGCTGGCTTTGTTAAAAAAATTATAACCGTTGCTTCTTTTTTTGTAAAGGAATGCAGACAAAAAAACACTTCTGAAACTTTTCTTCAACTATGGTATAATGGATATAATAGGAAAGGAAGTTTTTGTGAATGTCAAATTTCGGTTACTATAATCGTCCCACTGTCCCTTCTTCTGAAGGTGAATTGTTCACTGTCGATACTCCTGTCACTTTCTTGATTCATGGCCAACAACACACTGGTGTTATAACGAAGCAATTGACTAACTCAGCTGTTGTAGAAATTGATGAAAACCAAACGAATGCCCGCATGCTTGTAGAAAACAATGGGGTCATTGTCATCAACTATAAAAAACTTCAAAAGTTATACAGTTCTCCATCCAACTAATTGGATGGGTTTTTTTTTCAAAAAAATAGAGTGATTTTGTTGAAAAAGTCATTACCTTCTTTCAACAAAATCACTCTATAAAATTCATTTATCTTTATTTAGTTCCAAACAAACGGTCACCAGCATCACCTAAACCAGGTACGATGTAACCATCTTCATTTAATTTTTCATCTAATGCAGCTGTATAGATATCAATATCTGGATGTGCATCCTGCAATGCTTTTACGCCTTCTGGTGCAGCAACTAAACAAACAAACTTGATATTGCTTCCGCCACGTTCTTTCAATGCATCAATCGCCATAATTGCAGAACCACCAGTTGCTAACATTGGATCCACTACAAATAGTTGACGTGCATCAATATCTTCTGGCATTTTAACAAAATATTCAACTGGCTCTAAAGTGTCATGATCACGATATAATCCAATATGCCCCACTTTTGCTGCTGGGATTAATTCTAAAATACCATCAACCATACCGATTCCTGCTCTAAGAATTGGAATAATTGCTACTTTCTTACCAGATAACATTTTTTGAGTAGTTGTACACATTGGTGTTTCAATCACAACATCCTCTAAAGGCATATCACGTGATACTTCGTATGCCATTAACATAGCAATCTCATTAACCACTTCACGAAAAACTTTTGTTCCGCAGCCTTTTTCTCTAATGATTGTTAATTTGTGTTGAATCAGTGGATGATCAATTACTTGGAATTTTCCCATGTTCATTCTCCTTCAATAATTTATTCTTACCTATTGTAAAACAAAAACGAGTGATTGACTAGTCAATCACTCTAATCTTTTCATATTTTTTTCATAAAATCAAAGAAATTTATTTATACAATGGATGCTTTTCAGTTAATACTTTTACTTCTTCTCGAACTTCTGCTAACATTTCTTCATTTTTATGTTCACGTAGTGCTTTTACAATCAATTTTGCAACTTCAACTGAATCTTGCTCTTTGAAGCCTCGAGTAGTGATTGCTGGTGTTCCTACACGAATCCCACTCGTTTTAAATGGACTCAATTGTTCAAATGGAATGGAATTTTTATTAACAGTGATGTTCACACGATCTAAAATAGCTTCCGCTTCTTTTCCGTTTAAGCCAAAACCAGTCACATCAACTAATAATAAGTGATTATCCGTTGAACCACTAATTAAACGAGCTTCTGGCGCTTGATTAAAGACTTTTGTCATCGCTTTGGCATTCTCAATCACTTGTTCACTATATTCTTTAAATTCAGGATCTAAGGCTTCTTTAAAAGCAACTGCTTTTCCTGCTATAACATGTTCTAAAGGTCCCCCTTGAATCCCTGGGAAAATATTGCTGTTTATTTTTTTGGCTAAAGCTTCATCATTTGTTAAAATCAGACCGCCTCTAGGACCTCTCAATGTCTTATGAGTTGTCGTTGTTGTAATATCAGCATATGGAACTGGACTAGGATGCAAGCCTGCTGCAACTAAACCAGCAATATGTGCCATATCGACCATCAATTTTGCCCCTACTTCGTCCGCAATTTCTTTGAACTTGGCGAAATCAATCGTTCTAGAATAAGCACTTGCCCCTGCAACAATCAATTTAGGTTGATGCTCTCTTGCTAAAATACGAACAACATTGTAATCAATCACTTCAGTGGTTGGGTCTACACCATAACTAACAAAATTGTAGGTTCTTCCACTAAAGTTGACTGGAGAACCATGAGTCAAATGCCCACCCGCAGATAAATCCATTCCTAAAACGGTATCTCCATGTTCGATTAAAGAAAGATACGCTGCTGTATTCGCTTGTGAACCTGAATGAGGTTGGACATTCGCGAATTTCGCCCCAAATAATAGTTTTGCTCGCTCGATTGCTAAATTTTCAACAACATCAACAAATTCGCAACCACCATAGTAGCGTTTTCCTGGATAACCTTCTGCATATTTGTTTGTTAAGATACTGCCTTGAGCTGCCATTACTCCTTCTGACACAACGTTTTCAGAGGCAATTAACTCTAAGTTATTTTCCTGACGTTGATGCTCATTCTCTATCGCTTCCCATAAATCTGGATCAAATGCTTTGTAGTTCATTAAACAACCTCCAATTTGATTTCTTTTTTACGATTGTATCACATTTAAATTAACTCTACTTAGAAAAGAGACTAACTTTTAAAAAAATTTTGATTTGCAGCTTTTTTTAGACGATTCATGTAAGCAGCGCCTAATAATTCTTCTGGAAAAGCTTGCGCAAAAATAATATCAACATTTTTTCCATCCAGTTCTCGTAACCCAGCAAATAAAAACCTAGTCGCATTTTCTACAGTATTTTTACCAAATGAAACTGCTATAAAATCATTAGTTCCCAGAAAATCTACTATCTCTTGGCTAACATAAATTCCTACTTTTTTCTTATTATTTGTTGCCCAACTGATTGCTTCTTTCCACTGCTCCTTAGAGCCTTCAACAATCAGTACTGGCGTATCTGGAGCATAATGTTTATACTTCATCCCAGGAGCCTTAGGTGCTTCATTCTCTTTGATTAGATGTTGGTCTATTGCAACTGTTCCGACAACCTTCTCTAAATCGTTTCTAGTAACCGCTCCTGGTCTAAGAATCATAGGTATGTTATCTTCTGATGTTAAATCTAATACGGTTGACTCGACACCAATTTGTGTGGCGCCATCATCTAAAATACCAGCAATTTTTCCTTTTAAATCATGGTAGACATGAGCAGCTGTTGTTGGGCTTGGCTTTCCAGAAGTATTTGCACTAGGGCCAACTAACGGAACGCCTGCTTGAGAGATCAACTGCAATGTTTTTTGATTATCAGGCATTCGAAACGCAACAGTCGCTAGACCACCTGTGACACAATCAGGAAAAACACCTTTTTTTCCTTTGACGATTAGTGTCAAAGGTCCTGGCCAAAAAGCTTCTACTAAGGGTTTCATTAAGATTGGAATGTCCTCTGCATACTGCTCTACCATTTCAAAACTACTAACATGAACAATTAGTGGGTTATCGCTAGGTCTTCCTTTTACTTGATAAACTTGCTTTACCGCTTCTTCATTTAGGGCATTGGCACCTAAACCATAAACTGTTTCGGTAGGAAAAGCGACTAATTTACCCTGCTGAATAAGTCTTGCTGCGTCTAGTATATCAGCTTGAAATATTTTAGTTTCCACTTTTCTTTCCCTCCCTTGTATAAGTACGTTTTTTTGTCGTCTATTCATTATTTTCCAGTAGGTACCACTTTAACTATACGATTATTTCCAGATAAATCTTTGATTATGCTGATGTCCTTGTTAGGAAAAGCTTCTGTAAATATTTTTTTCACTGCTGTCCCTTGAGAAAATCCGATTTCTAAGTAGATTTTACCATCTTCTTTAAGACATTGCTTGGCTTCATTTGCAAGTTGACGATAAATAGCAAGGCCATTATCATTCGCAAAAAGCGCAGTCTTCGGTTCAAAGGTTCGCACACTTTCATCCATCAAGTCCCATTCATCCTCACTGATGTATGGTGGATTTGAAACTAAAATGTCTATTTTTTTATTTCCAACTGGTTTTAAGCCATCTCCTAAAATAAAAGTTACCTTTGCATTTAAACCCTCTGCATTTTTTTCAGCTATCTTCAACGCCTCTTCGGAGATATCTATCGCTGTTATTTGCCAGTTAGGTCGATCTTTTTTTAAGCTCAATGCAATAGCTCCGGTTCCAGTACCAACATCAACTACAGTTTTAGGCTCCTCACTATTTTCTTTTAAGCAAAGTTCCACTAGCTCTTCCGTTTCCGGCCTTGGAATCAAGGTCTGCTCATTTACTAAAAATTGATGTCCATAAAATTCAGCATACCCTAAAAGATATTGTGGTGGAAAGTTTTTAGCTAGGGCATTTAAATCTGCTTCTACTTGCTTTTGCTCGTTTAAAGGTATAGCTTCATGCATATGAACTAGCCAATCTGTTTTCGTCCAATTCTTTCTTTGTAAAAATACAAATAAAATGCCGTGCCCTTCTTTTCCTAATGACTCTAAAAAAGAAGAAGCCCGTTGTAGGACTTCAAAATATGTTTTAGCCATTTTGTAACTCTTCAAGCTTCGATGTTTGATCATATAAAACCAACGCATCGATAATTTCATCTAGCTTTCCAGCTAAAATTTGATCTAGTTTTTGAATCGTCAATCCGATTCTATGATCCGTTACTCGGTTTTGCGGGAAATTATAGGTACGAATTCTTTCAGATCGATCCCCAGTTCCTACCGCTGATTTACGGTTAGCATCGTATTCACTTTGCGCTTCTTGTTGAATCATATCATAAACACGAGCACGTAAAATTTTCATTGCTTTTTCTCTATTTTTAATTTGAGATCGTTCATCTTGCATTGCAACAGCAATTCCTGTTGGTAAATGGGTTAAACGAACAGCAGATGCCGTTTTATTGACGTGCTGACCACCCGCTCCACTAGCATGATAAATATCTGTTCGGATATCTTTGTCAGCAATATCGATTTCAACTTCTTCTGCTTCTGGCATAACAACAACCGTTGCAGTTGAAGTGTGAATACGTCCTTGAGATTCTGTAGAAGGTACACGTTGAACACGGTGAGCGCCATTTTCATATTTCAATTTAGAAAAGACATTATCTCCAGAGATCATCATGATAACTTCCTTGTAACCGCCGATACCTGTCACATTTGCTTCTAAAACTTCTGCTTTCCACCCTTGCGCTTCAGCATACTTCTGATACATGTTAAACAAGTCTCCAGCAAAGAGTGCTGCTTCGTCTCCACCAGCGGCTCCCCGGATTTCCATGATAATATTTTTGTCATCATTAGGGTCTTTTGGCAATAGTAAAATCTTAATTCTTTCTTCCAAAACTTCTTTTTCTTTCTTTAAATCAGATAATTCTTCTTTCGCCATCTCAGCCATATCAGAATCTAAGCTTTCACCTAGTAATTCCTCTGTATCACTGATGCCTTCTACCACTTGTTTATAGCGACGATAAACGTCAACGGTTTCGCGCGTGTTGGCTTCTTCTTTTGATAATTGCATAAATCGCTTCGTATCACTAATGACTTCCGGATCACTAAGTAGTTCCCCTAGCTCCTCGTAGCGATCTTCAATCGATTGTAACTGATCGTACATAATTGCGTGCTCCTTTTCATTTATACATTACGTTTAATAGTCTTTTATTCCATCATTAAACGCTCTATTTATTTCATGGAAACTCTTCTTTTCGTTTCTTGCTTAGAGGTCTTACATCTTTTGTTAATAGTATCCCAGCAAATTATCTAGTGTTCTTCCTCACTAATCGGAGGATTAAAATAATGTTTGCGGCAGACAGGGTAATAGGCTTCGTTTCCACCTATCTGAACTTGGTCGCCCTCATAAACTGGTTTTCCATCTACATAGTGTAGATTCATCGTCGCTTTCTTATGACAAAACCAACAAATTGTCTTTAATTCTTCAATTTTATCTGCATACAGGAGTAAGTATTTTGACCCTTCAAACAATTCATTTCGAAAATCATTCTTTAGTCCAAATGCCATCACGGGAATATTTAAATCATCAACTATTCGAGCAAATTCAATGACATGGTGTTTACTTAAAAATTGGGATTCATCTACCAAAATGCAATACGGGTGGTAATCCAGTTCTTTCATTAAATCATATACGTTGGTACTTTCAAAAATTGGAATTGCTTCACGGCGAAGGCCGATACGGCTAGAGACATTTCCTACACCATCTCTTGTATCCAATCCACTTGTCATAATGACAACTGGTTTATTTTGTTCTTCATAGTTATGAGCTACTTTTAGTATCTCAATTGTTTTTCCGCTATTCATAGCGCCATATTTGAAAAATAACTGTGCCATTTGTCAGTCTTCACCTTTCAATTTTGTTCCTCTCGTATTTTACTATATTTTCGAGAAAAAATCAGTATTTTTGACGAAAAGGCGGCAATTTTTCATAAGAAAGTAACATATGAGTGGAAATCGTCTTAAGAAATAGACTTAAAAAGCGATTATAGCTAAAACTTTATTTCGAAACATTTTCTTTTTCTGCTATACTTACATTAATGATATTCTGGAGGTATTTATGAACCCAACACGCTTTCTATGGACAACCCAAAGAAAAGGAAGACAGTTTGTTTCACGGCATTTTACATCTATTCAAATCATTGTCTCATACTATATTATCATGACAATTGTTTCTTACATACTTTTTACTTTACCTTTTTTTAGAGAACCCAACTCTCAAGTTGGTTTTATTGATTTACTTTTCATGGCAGTTAGCACTGTAAGTGTAACTGGTCTCACAACATTTGATATCAATTCAGTTTTCAATGATCGGGGGGTTATTCTTTTAGAATTTCTCTTTCAGGTTGGCGGACTCGGTATTATGATGATTTCCACAGCGTTCTTTATTTTTTCAAAAAAGAAAATTACATTGAAGCAACGACAATTGATTATGACTGATATGAATCAACCACGTCTTAGTGGAATCGTTCGTTTGATTCGGATAACATTTACCATTATTTTATGGTTTCAACTGATTTTTGGTACTTTTTTCTCTATTTACTTCTATTTAAGTGGCTATTATAGCCGTTGGAGTGAAGCTATCTTCTTTGGCTTCTATCAATCTATTTCTGCCGTAACAAATTCTGGATTTGATGTTACTGGGGATTCTATCATGCCTTTTGCCCATGACTATTTGTTTTTAATTGTGATTATGTTTTTAATTTTTATTGGTGGTATTGGCTTTCCAGTATTAATGGAGTTCAGAGAATGGTTATTTTTTAAGAAAAAGAAACGTGGTTTACCGTTTCGCTTCTCACTTTTCAGTAAATTAGCATTGCTGGCATTTGTCATTCTGTTTGTTGGCGGAACCATCCTTATTTACCTATTAGAAAAAGATCATCTCTTTACGGGTGTGGATGAATTTAATCGCTGGATTACCTCAATGTTTTATTCAATGACAACCAGAAACGCAGGACTACAAATCAACAATCTTGCGGATTTCCAAGTAACTACCTTGATTGTTTTTTCTCTATTAATGTTTATCGGCTGTAGCCCTAGTTCTGTTGGCGGTGGTGTACGAACCACAACGATTGCTATTCTCGGATTATACCTTTACGCATTTTTAAAAGGAGAAGACAATATCAATATCTTTGGTAGAAGAATTGACGATGATGACGTAAAAAAATCAATTGTTGTGTTCATGTTATCTCTCCTAATGTGCTTTTTTGCCGTTCTGTTTCTAACTGCTACAGAAGAACATCCCTTAATCGCAATTATTGTTGAAGTTGCCTCTGCTTTTGGAACGACTGGTCTTTCATTGGGAATTACAGCTAGTTTGACCACTGTTGGAAAATTAATGATTGCTTTGCTAATGTTTATTGGGCGCATTGGAATGCTTTATACCTTAATGTTGTTTGTTCCTAAAGAAACCCGCGACATTGGCTATGAGTATCCTTCTGAAAAGATTATTATCGGTTAAAATTTTTAAATAATAAAAAAGAGTTCGTGATAAAACGAAAGACCAGTTTTATCACGGACTCTATCTCTTTATAAACGGTAACCAAAAGTCAGATTTTTCGGCAATTTTACAAAAACGAGTAATACCAAAAGCGTATTGTACGTTATCCCTTCAATTGCTCAAACCTAAACGACTTTTGGCTCAACCTCTTTCAACTATTAAAAATAAGTGATTAGACGGTTGCTTAAATCCTTATTTTTTTGGAGTAATTAATTTTCCATAGCTTTCAGAACGATCCTGTGCATCTACTTTAGTTTTCGTTAACATATCATCAACGACTTCTTTGTCCTCTTTAATGTTATGCAATGCAGAAAAACGAGTTTGTTTCTCCAAGAAATCTCGCATTTTGGTGAAATCAGCTTTTTTGTAGTCAATCACCATTGGATCTTTTCCTTTTTCAAGTAACATAGGATTGTAACGATACAATTGCCAATAACCAGACTCAACAGCTTCTTTAGTTAATGTCAAGGTTTCTGTCATTCCGCCTTTAATACCATGAGCGATACACGGTGTATAGGCAATAATTATCGATGGCCCAGGGTATCTTTCTGCTTCATCAATGGCTTTGATGGTTTGCATTGAGTTAGCTCCTAAAGCAATTTGAGCAACGTAAACATTCCCGTAGGTCATTGCCATCATTCCTAAGTCTTTCTTAGAAGTTCGCTTACCACCAGCAGAGAATTTTGCAATGGCTGCTGAAGGCGTTGCTTTAGAGGTTTGTCCACCTGTATTTGCATAAACTTCATTGTCCATAACAAAGATATTCACATCTGCTCCACTTGCTAAAACATGGTCGATTCCGCTGAATCCAATGTCATACGCCCAACCATCTCCGCCAACAATCCATTGACTTGTTTTAACAAATAAATCTTTTTGTTTATAAATCGTTGCTAAAAGTGGGTCTGTTTGTGCTTCCTCACTTAATGCTGCCGCAAGCTTCGTTGCTCTTTGCTGCGTACCATCGCCTTCTAAATGATGGTCTAGCCAGTCTTGCAATAAGGCTTGTAGATCTTCAGAGCCTAACTTTTTATCTAACGCTTCTTTTATTTGGTCTGCTAAATATTGACGCTTCGTCTGGTTCGCAATATACATCCCGTAACCATATTCTGCATTATCTTCAAACAGTGAATTACTCCAAGCAGGTCCTTGTCCGCATTCATTTGTTGTATACGGTGATACTGGTGAAGATCCGCCCCAAATAGAAGAACAGCCTGTTGCATTAGCAATCATCATACGGTCACCATATAACTGAGTTAGTAATTTAACGTAAGGCGTTTCACCACACCCTTCACAGGCACCAGAAAATTCTAGCAACGGTTGATTAAATTGTGATCCTTTAACAGATAATTTTTTCACAGGGTTCGCTTTTTGTTTTAATGTCATTGCAAATGCCCAATTCATTGCCTGTTCTTTTTGTTCTTCATATGGTTTCATAAGAATCGCTTTTTCCTTAACAGGACAGGCTTCCACACAAAGTCCGCAACCGGTACAGTCTTCTAATGATACTTGAATGCGATACATTAGACCATCGGCCCCACGCATTTCTCTCATAGTAAAGCCTTCGGGTGCTTCCTTCAATTCTTCTTCATCAGCTAAAAATGGTCGAATTGCTGCATGAGGACAGATAAAGGCACATTCATTACACATTGTACATTTATCCATTTGCCATTCTGGTACTTCTAATGCAATCCCTCTTTTTTCATAGGCAGCTGTTCCTAATGGCATTTCACCTGTCTTCATTCCATTTTCAATTAAATCAGAAACTGAAAGAGAGTCTCCTTCTTGACGATTAATTGGTTCAACAATATTTGTGATATAGCTTGGAACGTTTTCATTCTTTTTTGTTGGCTCTATTACTAGCTCTGCCCATTCAGCTGGCACATCAACTTTTTGAAGAGAATCAAAGGTACGATCAATTGCTTCAAAGTTTTTCTCTACAATTTCTTTTGACTTTTTACCATACGTATTTTGGACTTCTCCTTTTAGTAATGGCATATATTCATCACGCGTCATGATATCTGTCACTTCGAAGAAAGCTGTTGACATCACGGTATTGATTCTGCGACCCAAGCCAACTTCACGAGCTAATTCTACCGCATTGATAATATAAAATTGAATATTATGTTCAGCAATATATTTTTTTAATTTAGCTGGCAACAAACGTTTTGTTTTCTCTTCATCCCAGATTGTATTTAATAGGAAGATACCACCATCTTTCAAGCCTTTTAATAAATCATAGTTATGAATATAAGATGCGTTGTGACAGGCGATGAAATCTGCTTGTTCTACTAAATACGTTGAATTAATCGGTTCTTCTCCAAAACGCAAATGAGACAGAGTTAACCCACCAGATTTTTTAGAGTCGTAACTGAAATATGCTTGTGCGTACAAGTCAGTATTGTCACCTATAATCTTAATTGCTTGTTTATTGGCTCCGACTGTTCCATCTGAACCAAATCCCCAGAATTTTGCTTGGAAAGTAGTGCTTGGTGTTAAATCTAATACTTCTCCTTGTGGTAAGGAAAGATACGTAACATCATCTACAATTCCAATAGTAAAACGCTGTTTCATTTCTTCAAAAGGCAATAGTAAATGATCGTACACGGCTTTAATTTGACTTGGTGTAACATCTTTAGAACCTAATCCATAACGTCCACCAATCACAACTGGTCTACTTTCAAATTGATACAATGCACTTTGAACGTCTAAAAGCAATGGTTCTCCGTCTGATCCAGCTTCTTTTGTACGATCTAAGACAGCTACTTTCTCTACTGTTTTAGGTAGTTTTGCTAAAAAGTTTTCTGTTGGGAATGGACGATATAAGTGAATATTAATACAACCAACTTTTCGTCCTTGTTGGTTTAGATAATCTACCGTTTGTCGAATAACTGGCGAAGCAGAACCCATTGAAACAATTACTTCTGTTGCGTCTTCTGCACCGTAATAATCCGTTAAATCGTAGTTAGTGCCGCGTAAGGCATTAATTTTTTTCATATATTTTTGAACGATATCTGGCATAACTTCATAATTCGCATTAACTGTTTCTCTTTGTTGGAAATGAATGTCTGGATTTTGCGCAGTACCTGAAATAGTTGGATGGTTAGGGTTCATGCCCCCAGCTCTAAAACGATCCACAGCTTCTTGATTTAACATCCCTTTTAAATCTTCATAATCAAGAACCTCAATTTTTTGTAATTCATGACTCGTTCTAAAACCATCAAAGAAGTTTACAAATGGCAGACTCCCTTCAATACTGGCTAAATGAGCAACCGCTGATAGATCCATTACTTCTTGAACACTAGATTCAGCTAACATACAGAAACCAGTTTGACGAGCTGCCATCACGTCCCCATGATCGCCAAAAATACTCAAAGCACTTGTAGTAATCGCTCTGGCTGCTACGTGAAATACGGTAGGCAATAATTCTCCTGCAATTTTGTACATATTAGGAATCATTAATAATAGTCCTTGAGAAGCTGTATAGGTGGTTGTCAAAGCGCCTGTTTTTAAAGAGCCATGAACGACACCTGCTGCTCCAGCTTCAGACTGCATTTCGATGACTTGGACACGTTGTCCATAGATATTTTTTAACCCATCTTCAGCCCATTCATCCACTAGTTCAGCCATATTGGAACTAGGAGTAATCGGATAGATTGCTGCAACTTCTGTAAACGCATAGGAAATATAAGCCGCAGCCGTATTTCCGTCCATAGTTTTTGTTTTTTTCATCATTTCATCCCTTATCTTTCATTAGACATTTGTTGTTACTGGCGTTTGTTTTTCGTTTTTTACATATTTGTCTATTTCAACTGCAGCGACTTTTCCAGCACCCATAGCTAGAATAACGGTTGCAGCCCCCGTTACGATATCTCCGCCGGCAAATACTCCTGGAATTGATGTAATCCCAGTTTTTGGATCCGCCTCAATGTAACCCCATTTGTTTAATTTTAATTCAGGGAATGTTGATAACAACACTTTATTGGATCCTTGACCAATTGCTTCAATGACTGTGTCAGCTTCGATAATAAATTCACTATTTTCAATAGGAACGGGTCTTCTGCGACCAGAATCATCTGGTTCTCCTAATTCCATTTGAATACATTTTACTCCACTAAGATTTCCAGTACCGTCATCCAAATACTCGACTGGGTTAGTTAACCAGTAATATTGAATGTCTTCCTCAACAGAATGATGGTACTCTTCAATTCTTGCTGGAAGTTCTTCTAATGACCTTCTGTAAACAATGCTTACATTCTCTGCTCCAAGACGTTTAGCCGAACGAGCCGCATCCATTGCTACGTTTCCGCCGCCGATTACGACCACATTTTTTGATTGTTTAATGGGTGTATCATACTTAGGAAATTCATAACTATGCATTAAATTGATTCTCGTTAAATATTCACTAGATGAATAAACTCCATTAAGTGACGTTCCAGTAATTCCCATAAAATTAGGAGTTCCGGCACCAACTGCAATATAACAAGCATCAAACTCCTCTATAATCTCATCCATAGTAATCGTTTTTCCAATGATTGCGTTCGTTTCGATTTTTACCCCTAAAGCTTCAATACTCTCGATTTCTTTTTTTACAATTCTTTTTGGCAATCTAAATTCCGGAATTCCATACGTTAATACACCACCAGGTTCATGAAGGGCTTCAAAAACAGTGACTTCATAGTTTAGTTTTGCTAAATCCCCAGCTACCGTTAAACCAGAAGGGCCTGAACCAATTACAGCAATTTTCCCAATTTTTGGTGTGTCTGATTGGATCGCTTTAGAAAAATCTTTATTTTCTAATGCCCAATCTGCAACCAATCTTTCTAGCTTTCCAATTGCAACTGGTTCAAAGTTTTTTGCCATCCCTAGCTTACAAACTTCTTCGCATTGCTTTTCTTGTGGACAAACCCTACCACAAATTGCTGGGAGGTTACTGTATTTTCCTAGAATTTCCGCAGCTTCTTCCATATTGCCATCTTTAATCGCTAAAATAAAACCTGGGATGTCAATCATTACAGGACAGTTAGCGATACATGGAGCATTTTTACATTGTAGGCAACGGACAGCTTCTTCCATACCTTCTTCTACGGTATAGCCTAAACAGACTTCTTCAAAGTTCGATTTACGAATATTTGGAGCTTGTTCAGCAATAGGTGTTTTCGTTCTACTTTTTCTAGCCATGATCCTTCACCTGCACTTTTTGATAGTCTGTTAAACTGACTCCCTCTTCTTCCTCATACTGTTTCATTCTTCCCAAAAATTCTTTCCAATTTACTTCAGTCCCTTTAAATTCAGGACCATCCACACAAACAAATTTAATCTCGCCATCAATGGTCACACGACAACAACCACACATACCAGTACCGTCAATCATAATTGGATTTAAAGAAACGAAAATTGGTATATCATGTTTTGCTGCTGTCATGGTACAAAACTTCATCATGATCCCAGGACCAATCGCCCAACAGTGATCAATACTATTTTTTGCAATGATATTTTCCATTGCATCTGTAACGAGACCTTTCATGCCTAAAGATCCGTCATCTGTCGTTATAATCAACTCATCAGAGTACTCTTGACACTCATCTTTTAAAATAAGCAAATCAGCAGTTTTTGCACCCAAGATGGTAATTACCTTGTTTCCAGCTTCTTTTAATGCTCTAAGTACAGGATAGATTACCGCTATACCAACGCCGCCGCCAACAATCATCACAGTTCCGTAATTCTCTATTTCAGTAGGCATGCCCAAAGGTCCTGAGACATCCTTGATTGAATCACCGGCCTTCAGTAAAGCTAGTTCTGATGTTGATTTTCCAATTACTTGAAAAATAAAACGAATCAATCCCTTGTCTTGATCTGTTTCAACAACAGTGAATGGAATCCGTTCTCCTTCCTCGTTAGTACGAAGAATGATAAACTGTCCAGGTTTAGTTTTTGCTGCTATTTTGGGTGCTTCAATCCAGAAATCATACTGGTTTTCAGAGAGCTTCGCGGTTTTTACTATTTTATACATATTTACTAGTTACCCCTTTTCAGATAAGTTGCGTCTAATCAACTGATCTCCTATCTACTCTTTTATAGTTTAGCAGCTAATTGTTGAACAAATTTTTTCAGTGCTTCAATATCTTCTTCTTCAGCATTATTTTCAATTTCAACGGTTTCTGCAACTTTTTCAGCACCAGTTTTTTCTAATGCTTCAACAAAATCATGAGCAGATTTACAGTACAAGTCTCCATATTCTTTATCCCCTGAACCTACAACGCCAAAAATTTTACCTGATAAATCTTTATCTTCTAATTCATCAAAGAAATCTTCGAACTCAAATGGCAGTTCTCCATCTCCATATGTGTAGGTTGCAATTACACATGCATCTGCATCATCAAAAAAATCTACTTCCACTTCCGAACATTCTTCTCTCTCTACATCAAATCCTGCTTCTTGAATGGTGCTTTCTAAAATTTCAGAAATCTCCTCCGTATTTCCAGTCATGCTTGCATAAACGATTTTTACTAGTGCCATTTGTACTCATCCTTTCCATTTGTCTTTTATTTAGTGTTTAATATTTTAAAGTACTACGACGATTGTGTAACCACTTTCATTCGTTAGTACTTAATAACCTATTGTTTGAACCATATTTCTAAGTAAATTATTTAGAAAATTGAAAATCTTTTAATTGAATATACCATTAAGTTACTATTTTCACAAGAGGAGAAAAGTAACTTATAACTTATTGTTTTAAACGCAAATTATCGGGATGCAAACGTTATCTATACTATACCATACAGCGGAAATAAAACAATATTTTTTAGTTAAAAAAAATAATTTTTAGTGTCCGATTTTATTCTTACTTTAATTCAAGTAAAGTGAAAACAACCTATTTATTTCTATAAATATATTATAGAAATAAGAGATTTTTATTAATATTTTAACTATTTAAAATAAATTCTTTTGTCTTCCTAAATAGAGAGCTCCCTCTAGTACTGCCCCACCCAAAGCCCTAGCTTTATCGGATATTGTATAGCAATCAACTTTATCTGCCGAACGCGGATCGACATCCGCACATTTCAATCCTTTGGTAATTTCAATGCCGTTTGTAATTAGCCCTCTTAGAACACCATCTATTGGAGAACGGACTTCCACTTGATTCACATAAAATAGAACATCATTTTCTTGCACAATATCGCCAATTTCTCGAATATGCTTGACCTTTCCTGTAGCTGGAGAATGAACTACTCGTTCTGCACTTTTCCCACCAATTTCTCCAGGAATTCCTGTGTTAGGAATAGCCATGCCATCAAAATAGAGTCTCCCTAGCTGATGACCTCTCATTGTTTCGATTACAACATCTACTTCTTGGGGTGCAGAAAAGCCGGGACCTAAAGCAATAACGATTGGCGCCATTGCCTTTTTTGTTCCTAAATTTCTTTTAGCTAAAATTGCATCTACAACAATCGTTGGTTGCAGTTTGTCTATTGAGTTTCCCTCGGGATCAATAATTATCGGCACTTGATTATTATGCCAAATGTCAGAACATTGAGAAATGTCAGAAATACAAACGGCTTCTACATCTTCCACTTTAAAACTCCCATGGATAATCGCTGAACATAAAGCCACGGTTCTCCGAATAGCTAATGGAATAGCCGTTTCTAAAATAACGACTTTAAATCCAGCACGATATAATTTTTGGATAACTCCAGTAGCTAAATCCCCCCCACCTCTGACAGCAACAATCGTCTCTGCTAGTTTTTGTTCCATATAATCACACCTTTTCCATTTTTAACGCTGCAAGCGATAACTTTTGTTACGCTTTTTAAGCAATCGCTTGGTAGTAAAGCAACAATTTTTTTCGCCTGATTTAATTGTTCTGTGGATTCTACTTGATTTAAGCATAAAATCTTTTCCCCTCGACTCTTTTCCCATAAACCAAAGGCGCTAGAAATAATCAAAGCCATACTTTTTTCAGTAATAGTATCCCCTTCTGCCATTCCAGTTGTTTTCAAAAAGATAGGCAGTCGATGAACCGTTTCTTCATTAGCCTTTTTTCCAAGAGCGATAATTGGTAAGATTCCTATTGTAACGGTCGTTTCAGGTAAAATAACCGGTTCGAAATCTGCCCAGCCTTTTAAGGGTAATTGTTTAGAACCATCAGCTTCTAAAAAGATTTTATCAAAGGTTAAAAGGTTCTTTTTTAACGCTTTCAGAGGAATCATGCCTAATTTTTTTCCATCTGCTACCAGAGTTCCAGCAAGAGTAATACCCTGACCGACCTTTTCCAAAGCTGAAAAATGACTGCTGTAAAAAAAATCATGCCTTCTTTTCACTGGATAACCGATTTTAGTGGTCGTACTGACTAGGACTTTTTCTTGGCGATAGCAATTTGCTAGATACCACATTAAGCTAGTTTTGCCACCACTACCAATAATAGAAATAATTTGCTGTCCTTGAAAATCAAAGCATCTACTTAATTCTTCCATGGCTTATAAATCCTTTCACCATTGATTTGTTCTATGGTAAATACTTTTTTTATGGGAATGTTTTGCTGTTCTAATAGGCTTTTCCCTTCTAAAAAATGTTCAGGCTCTACTCTCAAACAAATACCACAAAAATCGCCTAGCTTTGAAGGTAATGACATCACATAGACTGGGAGATGGCCCTTTTTCAAGATTTTTTCGCTATGAATAGCATAGTGGGTATTTTGAAAAGTAAAAAGATATTCCATTCTAGTCACACTCTCTTTTTAAAAAGTCATTACTTTATTTGCTTGCGCAATGATTTCTGAAATGCCATACATGTTCGTAATTTCTCCAATGGCTAAATCTTGTTGGATACCATAAAAATCTAAACAAGTTCCACAAGTACTAATCATTGTTCCTTTTTCTGATAATGTTTTTAAATCTTTTATTACATCAGAACCTTGACTGGTTAAATAAGCACCACTGTTAAAAAATAGCAAATGTTCTGGTGGCGTATCTAGCTCTGTCAAAGAATAAATGTAACTTTTCAAAAGCATTTCTCCCAGATCTGGTGCCCCTTCTCCCATCGTTTTTTTGCCAAATGCAACAACAAATCCGCTATCTGATTTTGTTTCAGGGCTAAGTTCATCTGCTGCTGCAACAGTCAGTGTCACAAGAATTTCATTATTTTCCTGAATTTTATAGATCGTTTGAATCCCCATTCCAGTAGCCATTTTTTCAATGTTCTGCCGAGCAATATCGTTATCAACTAATACTTCAATAGTTCCAGCTTGCCCAGCTAATTTTCGAATCGCCTTTTTTGTTTCAATAACAGGGATGGGACAAGGTTTGCCTAATGCGTTTATTTTTTCCATCAGATTTCCTTCTTTCCTATAAGACAATGATGACTTGATCTGCTTCTTTTTCTATGACTTCGCCAATAATGGCTGCCGCCGGATCTGCTTCTTTTATTTTTTCCAAAAGAGCCGACGCATCTTTTCCTGCCACACTAATTAGTAACCCCCCTGACGTTTGGGGATCAAAAAGAATCTCTTGAAAAGCGGGACTTATATTTTTTAAATCAACTTGTGTTTCCATGGCGTTTCGATTCCGCTGTCCTGCAGCAGTGGCTAAAAATTCTTCTGCGTATTGATAAGCATGTGGTAATAATGGTAACTGAGCGGTATCAATGACAAATGTTTTATCTACCCCAGCCATTTCTGCTGCGTGGACAAGCAAACCAAATCCCGTAACATCCGTACACGCATGAACATCATAATCTTTCATTTTTTCGGCAGCATATTTATTTAATCGTTCCATCGAGTCTAATGCTGCCTTTTCTGCTTCTGGTGCTCCTACCCCACCTCTTAGCGCAGATAAGATTAAGCCAACGCCTAATGCTTTTGTAAGAATTAAAACATCACCTACTTGAGCGGTATCATTGCGAATCACTTGTTCTGGATGAACTTGTCCGGTTACAGACAAGCCATATTTGGGTTCATGATCATAGATAGAATGTCCTCCAACAAGTGAAACACCTGCTTCTTGCATCTTCTCAGCACCACCAAGCAGAATTTCTGAGAGAACTTCCTTATCCATTCTTTCAGGAAAACAAACAATATTCAAAGCAAATAAAATTTCTCCACCCATCGCGTAAACATCACTCATAGCATTTGCAGCAGCAATTTTGCCAAATCTTTTGGGATCTTCAACCATCGGTGAAAAAAAGTCCATTGTAGCAATTAATGCTTGACTCTCTGAAATTTTATAAACAGCTGCATCGTCAGAAGAATCAAATCCTACCAGTAGGTTTTGATCTGTTACTTTAGGTAGTTTCGTTAAAAATCCAGCTAGTTCATTTGGACCAATTTTAGCTCCACAGCCTCCTGATGTACATTCAGATAAAAAATTCATTCTTTCCTCTCCTCTAAACCATTATGATTTTCGGTAAATCTTATTTAATACAGAAATTGCATAGTCCACTTCACTCGGCGTTGTATGCCAACCAAAGCTAAAACGAACCGCCCCAGTCTCAATGGTTCCAGCAGTTTGATGAGCTAAAGGAGAACAATGTAAGCCGCAACGAGTAATAATGCCATAGTCTTCATACAATTGCTGGGCTAACTCCCCAGGATCTTTTTTAAAATCAACAATGGAAACGACTGGAACTGACAACGCCGCATTTTTTGTTCCTAAAATGTTTAAAGGCAACCCTGTGATTCCTGTTAAAAATTGTTCTGTCAGCTTTTTTTCATGCGTGTAAATAGTTTCTAAACCAACTTCTTGAAGATAGCTGACTGAGCTTCCTAAACTTAGAATCCCTAGTGTATTTGGCGTTCCTGGTTCAAATTTATCAGGTAGGAAATCAGGTTGTTGAAAGGACTGAGACGTACTTCCTGTCCCTCCTGTCAGCCAAGGAGAAATGGTTGTTGAGATTCCTTTTCCTAATGCAAAACCACCAATACCAGCGATTCCCATTAATCCTTTATGCCCAGTAAAAGCTAAAATATCAATGTTCATTTCTTTCATATCAATTGGCAAAAAACCAGCTGTTTGCGCAGTATCTAAAACAGTAATAATGCCATGCTTTTTCGCAATCTCAAAACACTCTTTAATCGGCAAAATAGTTCCTAAAACGTTGGATGCATGATTCATCACTAAAAGCTTTGTTTCTGGTTGAAAGGCTGTTTCTATTTGTTTAGCGGTCAATTGTCCTTCTAAAGAGCAATTCACATAGGTAACAGAAATCGCCCTCTTTTTTTCTAATAAGTGCAATGGACGCGCAACGGCATTATGCTCTATGGAAGTGGTGACTACATGGTCGCCTTTTTGTAAAAGCCCATTAAGCAACATATTTAATGAAGTCGTTATATTTTGTGTAAAAAGGACATGGGCTGGATCAGGTGCGTTAAAAAAAGAAGATAAAATTAGGCGTGTTTCAAAAGCAATACTGGCATCATCATTTTCTTGAAGTCCACGATTGCTTGCTTTGCTGTTATTATTTTGTAAATAGTTACAAAGTTGATCGATTACTACTTTTGGTCGCTTATTTGAGGTCGCTGCATAATTTAAGTAGACAGGTTCATTCATATTCTTCTCCTAGGTGTCGTTGTAAAATTAATTGAATGTTTTTAAAAAGGTAAAATCTTCCTGAGTATCAATGTCCAATAACCTTTCTGGCTCATCGATCTTCACTTTTTTCCAGACTTCTGGATGATTTTTCCGAACTTCTCGCCCTCCTGACGCTCCAGATACCGCCAATAACTCTGAACGAAAATCTTTTCCAAAAAAAACAGGGCTACTTGGATGACCATTTTCATGAACTGGAAAGACAATATTTTCATTAGTGGAAACTTTTAATAACTGCTCAATAATTTCTTTATTCAATAATGGTTGGTCAATCGGCAAGTATAAGTAGCCTTGACCTGAAGCTACTTTGGTTCCCAAACGAACACTAGCACTTTGACCAAGCTCAGGCTCACTATTGAGAACAACAGTTATGTTCTCAGGTAGCACAATATCCTTTACATTTTCAGGTGAAATAACAAGGATTCGCTCAAAAAAATCAACTTTATTGACTAAAGTTAAGGTATGTTCTAAAAAGGTCTTATTCTTATATTTTAAAAATAGTTTGTTTTCTCCCATTCGTTTAGAATAACCAGAAGCCATAATAATAACACTTACATCAATCATTATCGTCTCCTTTCCTCTAACTATTTATTTACTTTTTCTAAAAAACACTATGTATAGCAAGAAACACATTCACTAGCTACGTACTAAGTATGAATGTATTTCTTGCTTTTGTAAATAATTCGATTACACTATCGCTTATTTATGTTTAACTTTTATTTTTTCTTTTTTTGATAGAAAGTATCTTCCATTGGTAAGGTTGGTCTCAATTTCCCATCGAGTGCATAATAGGCACCTGCCAATGCTGGTGCAGTTGGAATTGTTGCTAATTCACCAACCCCTTTAATTCCATAAGCAAGTCCATCATGAATTTCTTTTGCTTGTACCAAAATTGTTTCAATTGGCGGTACTTGTGTAGCATTCAATAAACCTAATGTCGCATATTTTGCTTTTACATAACTCTGATCCATTGCGAATTTTTCAGTTAAAGCGTAACCCATTCCCATAACAATTCCACCTTCGATTTGTCCTTCGGCAGATTTTGGATTAACGACTTGCCCCATATCATAGGCAGCCACAAATTTTTCAACTTTTCCTTTTTCATCTAGGATTGCTACTTCAGCAGCATAACCATAACCAGCATGACTGACTGGATTTGTTTTATCATTGATTAGTGGATCTGTTACAGCAGAGTATTCACCATAAAATTCCTGTCCTTCCAAGTCATTTAAGGCTCTTCCCATATCTAATTCATAACGCAACTGCACAGCAGCCCGTCTTATTGCTTCCCCTGTAAAGAGTGATTGTCTTGAAGCAGTTGTCGTTCCAGAGTTTGGTGTCCGGCGAGTATCTGGTGCTTCAGCAATAATCATTTCTGGTGGTAGATTTAACGTTTCGCAAGCAACTTGTATCGCTACAGTTGCCATTCCTTGTCCAATACAAGCCGCACTTGTGCGAACATGAATTTTTCCATTTTCAACAGAAACAATACAACGTCCAACGTCTGGCAATCCTACACCGATCCCACTATTCTTAAAGAAACAAGAAATCCCAGCAACTTCGGCATGATCATATGCATCTTTAACTGCCAACAAAGTCTCTTTTAATGCTGCGTTTTTAGACACTAATTGACCATTCGGAAGAGAATCTCCATGTTCAACTGCATTTTTATAACGAATCTCCCAAGGTGTAATACCAACTTTTTTCGCTAACATATTAATATTACTTTCAATTGCAAAAGCTGTCTGACATACACCAAAACCACGGAACGCACCAGCTGGAGGATTATTTGTATAGACCGCAAACCCTTCTACATCAATATCTTGATATTTGTAAGGTCCTGCCGCATGAGTACACGCTCGTTGAAGAACGGGTCCCCCCAATGAAGCATAAGCACCTGTATCTGAATAAATAACAGCTTTCATTGCAGTTAGGTTTCCTTCTTCGTCACAACCAGTTGTAAAGTCCATTTCCATCCCATGTCTCTTAGGATGAACCATCAAGCTTTCTTGACGAGTTAGTAACACTTTGACTGGTTTCTTCAAGCACCAAGCCGCTAAAGAGGCATGATGTTGAACACTCATATCTTCTTTTCCACCAAAACCGCCACCGACAAGTTTTGATTGCACATGAATTTGATCTTTTTCAACCCCAAGCATTCGTGCCACTTCTCTTTGTTCATCATAAATACTTTGGCCAGCACTATATAACAAAATCCCATCTTCACCTTCTGGCATAGCAATCGCACATTCTGGTTCCATGAAAGCGTGCTCATTTATAGGTACAGAATAGTGTTGGGTTACTACATATTTAGATGCTGCCAACTTTTCATCGGCATTTCCTCTAACTAGATGTTCGTGAGAAAGAATATTTCCTTTTTCATGAATCAAAGGAGCTCCTTCTGCTAAAGCCTCTTCAATGGTTGTTAAAGGAGTTAGTTCTTCATACTCTACTTTCACTAGTTCTTTAATTTCGTTTAAAGATTCTTTATTTTTTGAAACAACTAAAGCCACTGAGTCCCCAACGTAGCGAGTGATATCTCCTACACGAATCATGACATCCCAATCTGAAATAAATTCCAGGTGTCCAATTTTATTGTTTCCAGGAACATCATCTGCTGTTAATACCGCTTCACAATCAGGGTGTTTAAGGGCTTCTGACACATCAATTGACAAAACCTTAGCTCGAGGATATTCCGTCCGTAAAGCAGAAGCATGAAGCATTCCTTCAACTGTTACATCATCAACATAAATCCCTGTGCCTAGCGTTTTTTCTACTGCATCAACCCGTTTAAAATCTACTCCTAGTTTACCAGTCGATTCCTCTTCTGGTATGCTCAATTCCTCACGAAAGATTTTAGCAGCTAACAAAATAGCTTCAACAATTTTGGCATAACCAGTACAACGACAAATATTCCCTCTAATCGCCTTACGAGCGTCTTCCTCACTTGGATCTGGTTTCTTATTAATTAATCCTTGTGCAGAAATAACAATTCCTGGAATACAGTAACCACATTGCACCGCACCTGTTTGGGCAAACGCATAAGCATAAACATCTTTTTGATGCTGACTAAGCCCTTCTACTGTGACAACTTCTTTTCCTTCCAACTTTTCCAAAAAGAACAAACAAGCTTTGGAAACCCTTCCATTTATTAAGACAGAACAAGCGCCGCATGAGCCTTGATTACAACCATCTTTGGTTCCCGTCAAGCCCAAATCTTCGCGAAGAAAGTCCATCAATTTTTTGTTTGTTTCACAGGTTTCCGTCTTACCATTTACTACTAGTGAATACATTTTTACACCTCAGTTTCTATTATAATGATAGCTTTTAATCACTATGATTATAACACAAAATCTCTATCTAAAATATTTTTTTTAGTAAAAAATATTTTTCTGCGTGTTTTCTTTGACCTTTATTGACATTAGCTTGGTAACAATGGATAAAACTTAGCTTGATTGCCTTATGTCTTTACAAAAATATCATTTAGCTACGGTTCAAAATCAAAGAGTAGGTAGCTTGCACACAAGCGAATACGTTTATAAACCAAGCTCACTCCTTTACATAATAAAATCGTTGCATCACAACAATTCCCTAGATCCTTTTAAAGTTGCTTGTACTTGATGATGTAACTTCTCTGTTGGTCAGACAAAATCCTTAAAATAATGAACCTACTCAAAAAATATTGTATCCTTAAAATAAAGAATGCATTCACTAGTATTGCCTAATCAAATGCGACTAACCAACATTTCTTCCTCTAGTGTAAACTGTTTTCAAAAAAAGGGCGCTTCCAACGTAACAAAGAAACTACCATCAGTTGATTTCAATAACTGTGATCAGAAGCCAATTTGAATTACTTAGTCATGCCATTTATTTAACCTAAGTTTGAAGCTTGGAAATTCTGAGACCTGGCTTTTGGGCTTAGAACGGTTCCACGGTGTTTCACTGGAAATAACTGCTATTAGTGGAGCTTAGTCTCTTTTTTTCAATGGAAGAATCAGAAGAGTCTATTCTTTTTTACACAACACTGATGGTGTTTATTTTGTCTGTGATTCAGTATCGTGTCTTAATTTCTTCAAGTATTAAGGTCATCGATTCAATAATCGTCCTTAATGTGCTGATACTTTCTCACTATTTTTATAAAAAAGTAGTTTCTGTATGCATTTTTTATTTAGCATTTGCTAAAATTTCGGCTATTTGTTTCTCTGAAGGTTGTACATGATAGAATAAATCATAAAATTCTTTTACAGTTTCATCAATAGTTAACTCATATTGTTCAGGATAAACCAGATTTCCTAGCCATTGAATCCCAATTATTCGGTTGACAGATGGAGGAAAGCCCATAAAATTATACGGTGCTGTCGGTACTTTATACACATGTTTTTCTTTTACTGCTGTTAGTTCTTTCCAAGAGGCATCTGTTTGAATTATTTGATAAACCTTTTCAGAATCGGCCAGGATATAATCTGGTTGCCACTGAATTAATTGTTCCATAGAGACAACAGTTCCTCCCCCTTGTGAAGTAATATCTACTCCCGTTACAGCATTCTTCACTCCAATTGCATCGATTACTTGGGCATGAAACGAACCTTCTGCGTTTGTGTTTAACCCTACATTGCCTGACGCATAATAGATTGTTTTTTTCTTTGATTCTGATAACTTAGATTTATTTTCTTCAGCTTGATCAAGCACTTTTTTACAATAAGCACCTAATTTTTCAGTTTCTTTTGTATTTCCTAATAACTCTCCAAGCTTCTTGTAAGTTTCAGGTAAATTTTCTAAATTTGCTTCAATAAAAATTGTTGGGATATCAATTTGTGACTGTAGCTTATCCATATCCTCTTTTACAGTTTTCTTTGGCTCTCCGATATCAATAATTACATCTGGCGCAGCTACACTCAATGCTTCCATATTTAAACTTGCTTTTTTACCATAAAATTGACCAAATTCTGGAAGTTCTTGGTATTTTTTATCAATATATGCTTGTGCTTCTTTCGAAAAAGGAGTTGCCAACCCAACAAGTAAGTCTGGCGAACTGGTATATAAAACAATTTGTGCAAGTGGACCTGACGGAGCTATTTTGGTAATGTTCTTTGGTACCTCTACTTCTCTTCCAACAGAATCAATGAAAATACGCTTTTCTGCTGCTACCTTTTTATTTGTTTTGACGGATGATTCTGAAACCGAACTTTCTGATGGTGTTGTCTTTGTTCCACCACAGGCAGTTAGAATGAATAGAGAGGCAACGACAACAAGCAAATTTTTTATTATTTTCATTTCCTATTACTCCTCTTTTTTGTTAATATAATAGGCTCTCCGCATTTACTTAATGGTAAATGAATTGGGCTCGTCTTCTTCTGTTCTAAAATTTGTGTCAATGATTGCTGATAAACGGTTCCTGCTAAAACATCTACTCCATAATCAAAAAGAACTGGACTCAACGTACAGCTGGCACCTAAAAGAATTGTTTGTGCCTTTTCGGATAGTTCTAATAGTCTTGGCAATGTTTTATTGACTATTGTTGATCCCGTGATATAAACAATATCCATTTCAGGAAGCAAATATTCACTGGCACTGGCTGGAAAATCACCTTCTTTTGGATTCAATTCAAAAATAGTCAGCTTTTTTGCCACGTCTGGATAGCGATCAACATAAGGAAAATGACCAATCATTCCAACTTTCGTATCATCTTTAACCGTCTGTAACTCTTCCAAAATATCTCGATGGCCCTGAATCATAAAATCCCTAGTCATTTCTACCTTTTCTTTATAATTAAAATAGCTATTGATTGCTGCCAAACCTAAACTAGCTTTTTCAAAATCCCAAGATTTAATCAATCTGGCAACTTCTTGAAGATCAACGCCTAAATAATCTGATACAATCAAATTTTTTTGGCTATCAAACCTCATTGCCGCACCAACCATATCTTCACAAGCAATCATCGTCCATTTTGGCGTTTGTTGAATCTCTTTTATGATGATACCAGCAGGAATTTTTTCAATTAGTTCATCATACATTCTCCACATAAAGACTCTCCTCTCGCATCTTAGGCACACAGAACTGATGTCCTTGTTCTTGTAAATAATGTACAGCAATTGGCACACCATAAAGAGATTCCAATCGATCGCCAGTTAGTATTTCAGAAGGCTTTCCTTGGTGAGTTAATGTTCCTTGCTGTAGAATCATGACATGATCGCCATATTGCAAGGCATGATTTGGGTCATGTGTTGCTTGAATAATTAGTAAACCTTCTGTAGATAGTTTTTTTATCATTTCTAACACCATCACTTGATTGCCATAGTCCAAACTTGCGCAAGGCTCATCCATAATAATCATTTTACTTTGTTGAGCAACTGACCGAGCAATAATAACTAGTTGTTGCTCACCACCGCTAATTTCTGAATAATGTTTATTTTTTAAATGCCCAATGTTTAATCGATTCAATGCCTGATCTGCTAATTCTTTTTCTCTTTGTCCGGGCTGCTGGTAATTTTTCAAGCGAGAGGCAGTTCCCATTAAAACCATATCAAAAACGGTAAAATGAAAAATCCCTTTAGGACTTTGCGGAATATAAGAAACTAGTCCTGCTAGTTCATTTCTTGAATAGTCCTGTACTTTCACACCATCAATTAGTACCTGACCTGAATCGGGTTGAATAGAACGTAACAAACATTTGAATAAAGTACTTTTCCCCACACCATTTTTCCCTAGCAAACAAACAGATTGTCCATAATTTAATTCAAAAGAGACTTGTGTCAAAATCGTTTTATTTCGATATGAAAATGCTAAATCTTTTACCCTTAACATTCTATCCCTCCTAATCTGCCTGTTTTGCTTGATTTTCCTTTACAATTAAAAACAGAAAAATCGGTGCGCCTATGAACGAGGTCAGAATCCCTATTGGAATTTCACTTGTTGTCAACACTCTGGAAATATCATCCACGAGCAATAAAAATGTTCCCCCTAGAATTGCCGTTACAGGAATTCCAACCCGATGATCGTTACCAACCAACATTCTGGAAAAATGTGGGACAATCAATCCCACCCAACCGATTAATCCGCTAATAGAAACGGCAGTTGCAGTAATTAATGTCGCTGCTAAAATAAAAATGATCCTTAATCTTCCTACGTCAACACCTAAACTATTCGCTTCTTCTTCTCCCAATGAGAGAATATTTAAACGCCATCTAAAAAGAATAATTGGAAGCATTCCTACTAAAATTAATGGAGCTGCAAAATAAACATCTTGGATTTTAATCGACGACAAACTTCCCATCAGCCAATACGTAATCGCCGGTAATGTATTCGTTGGATCTCCAACCAATTTCAAAAAAGAAACTGCCGAAGAAAAAAGAGACCCCACCATCATACCAATCAAAATCAAGTTTAAGATAGATCCAATACGTAAGTACCGATTAATAAGTAAAACAAGCCCCACAGCAAGCAAGCCAAAAATAAAGGAGAAAAGAATGACCCGTTCATAATTAAAAGACAAAAACAGTCCTAAAGCAGCCCCAAAGGCAGCTCCCTGTGAAGCTCCTAAAATATCTTGAGACACCATTGGATTTTGGAAAAGAGCTTGGTAAGTAGATCCTGAAACAGAAATTCCCGCTCCAATCACTACCGCCATAATAATTCTAGGAAAACGAATCTTAAATAAAATTGTTTCTACTTGTGTATCTACACTTTGTTTTGTCAAAAAAATTTTATTAAAAATCGTTTGAAAAAAATCTGGAATCGGAATGGGAAACTTCCCTAAAAAAAAGGAGATAGTAAAAACTACTAAGAACATAGCGACTATTCCTAAAATAATCCCTCGTTGTTTATTATTCGTTTTTTGCGTTTTCTTCATCCGACTCACCTCAACTATGTTCTTATCACGCTACTTTTCACTTGCCCTTATTGAAATCAATTCACCGGCCACACTAATAGCTAGTTCAGCTGGTGTTTCAGCCTTAATCTTCATCCCAATTGGCATATGAGCTTTGTTAATTTCTTCTAAGCTAAACCCATTTTCTTGCAATTTTTTTATATGTGTTGCCACTTTGTGCTTACTTCCCATTACACCAATGTAACGCATTTTTGTTCTTAATAATTGTTCTTCTAACTGATAATCAAATTTATGTCCCCTTGTCATGATTACCCCATAGTCATCCTCTGTTAATTCAATTGATGCTGCAATATTACTTAAATCAACCTCTAAACGTTCATCAGCAGAAGGAAATAATTCTTTTGTCAAAAACTGACTACGATCATCTACAACTACACAATAGAAATCTACACTTTTTAAAACAGGAACCAACGCTTGCGAAACATGTCCTCCGCCAAAAACGTATACTTTTCCTGGAGAGACTAGCGATTCTATATAATACTTTTCCTCATCAACAGTAATAATTGAGGAACCTTTTGTTAACTGATTTTCTTTAACTTTCCCAGGAACCATCCCCAGAAAGCCCGTTTTTTCACTAAAAAAGCCTAACTTAGCAGTAACTGTTTCATCAATATTAGTAAGTAACCAACACTGTTGATGCAATTCAAAATGGTTTTTAACTTCTGAACAAATTTCAGCAATCACAGGATCTTGCCAGGAAATAAATTGGAAAAAGACCTCTACATTTCCACCACAGATCATCCCTAAATCGGCTATATCATTAGGTGCTAATATAAATTTTTCTAAAGCAACTGATTTGGCTTCTAGTACCTTTTGAGCTAGTTGTTCCGAACGAAATTCAACAGCTCCACCACCAATGGTTCCACACACTCTGCCTGCCTTTGTAATCAACATTTTTGCTCCTGTGCTTCTAGGTGTCGAACCAGAGCTATTAATAACTGTCACTAAAACACTATCTTTTTTTTCTGCGATTACTTTATTTAACGCTTGAAAAAGTTTTCTCATTTCCGTTCCCCCTAATTCAGTTCATTTGATGTGCCTTCAAAAAATATTTCATTGAATAATTGATTGGTAATTTGATATGTCTTTTTTTGAAAATATAAAAATTGAGCAGTCAACTTTTCCCCATCTTCGGTAACAGTCGAGCCTCCACCCTTATTTCCCCCAACACTTTTTATGACCAGAGGAGAACCATATTCTTCCTCTGCTTTTTTTATTATTCTCCAAGCTTTGTTATACGACATACCCATTTTCTTTGCAGCCGTATTAAGAGAACCTGTTTTTGAAATTAATTGTAATAACTCCACAACTCCTGGTCCAAAAAAAATTCTATCCGTCTGCAACTTAAGGTTTAGCGTGTAATTAAATTTTCTTGTCTCCTCCATCGAAGCTCCACCACCTTAAAATAAATTAGTTGTTTCGTTATACTTTAAAAAGATAACGAAAACCAAAAAAATTATTGCATTAAAAAATCTTGCAATTTCTTCTCACACTGATTTCTATTTTTTTCCGTTAACTCTAGAATATCTCCATTATGCAAATAAATTTGCTCTCTTAGTTTTTGCCGTTGATCGTTTATATTTAATTTTTCTAGACTGTTTCGTCGTTGTCTTTGATAATTTTTATCTGATTTGAACACACCTAAAATTTTTCTACGCTGAGTCATTAACTCCATGAGTTCACCTGTAAAATTTGGTATCAACAACTCCATACCACCAATTTCATCCAATAGTACAATCTCGCTTTTATTGCTCTGTGCCTCCTGTAGTAGTTGTGTGCCAAAATGCTCAAAAACAGCTAAATTTCTAATTCTTTGGCCATTTTCAATTTTAAGAAAGCAATGCTCTTTGCAATCCTCTTGTCCAAACTCTGTCTTAAATAGTGCTTTAGCGTCTCTCAAGACAAAACCAGTAATCTCAGCTTTTTCATTCAATAAACGATCCACATAAAAACCACTAATTGAGTAATCAGAATATCGGAGACATTTCTTAAGCAACGTAGATTTTCCGATAAATTTATCTCCTTCAAAGAAAAATTTTTCCATCATCTATCCCTCTTGATTTTCTATCGTTTCATCATTCATTTAAAAATGAATACAAAAGATAAAAAATACCGGCTTCTTTATCTTTCGTATCATTTCAAAGGAGAAAATCACATGTACTAAAACATTCAATTATTATCACTTAATCAGTTGATAGACCAAATCAACGATTAATCAAATCAATCACTTTCATTTGCTTCAGGGATTACTTTTTGGCTTTGTACCGTTTAATAAGAAGTTCAAAATAACAGCTACAATCGTTGTTAAAATAACTTCTGAATTACCAAAAATAGTTGTCACCCAATCAGGAAAACCACTTAGTGAACCTGTAGACAATGCTACACCAACACCAAATGCTAAAGCTAAACCAACGACTCCGGTATTTCGTGGTGTTAACTCTTGAGAAGAAATCATTCGAATTCCTGTCATTGAAATTGTCGCAAAAACTGAAATCGTTGCGCCACCAATAACAGCGTATGGGATTGTTGTTAAGATTGCAGCAATTTTAGGAACAAATCCCGCTACAATAAGAATTACTGCTGCAAAAACCATTACATATTTATTAATTACTTTAGTAACCGTTACCAAACCAACGTTTTGACCAAAAGTCGCAACAGGAACGCCACCGAAGAAACTACCTAAGAAATTGGCTAATCCACTTCCCATAATTCCTCCTGAAAGTTCTTTATCAGTCGGTTCACGATCCATTGCTCCAACTGTCGTTGCTGTAAATTGACCAATCGCTTGTACTGCATCCACGATAAACATTACAACTAGTGTCAAAATGGGAACAACTTGAAAATCTACTCCAAAATGGAAAGGTGTAATCATTTGAAAAACTGATGCATTTTGGACTGGAGAAAAATCTACCATTCCCAAAACTAAAGCTAAAATGTAGCCAATCACCATTCCATTAAGAATAGAAGATAATTTGAGAAATCCTTTTGAAAAATAGTTAAAATAGAATACAATAACGAATGTAATCATTGCAACTAGCCAATTTTTCGCAGAACCAAAATTTGCACTTCCAACTCCACCTGCCATATATTTAATCGCTACTGGAAACAGAGATAATCCAATACTCAAAATAACTGTACCAGTAACTAACGGCGGAAACAAGACTCTAATTTTTTTAATGGCTAAACCAACTAATATGACTAAAACACTTCCAACCATTTGCGAACCAAAAATAGCAGCAATGCCAAAATCAGCACCAATTGCCATTAAAATAGGAACATAAGCAAAACTAGCACCCATCATAACAGGTAGTCTTGAACCAACTCGGCCAAAAATAGGAAAAAGTTGAATCAATGTTGCGATAGCAGAAAAAATCAACGAAGTTTGAATGATAATCGTTGTGTCACCAGGACTAAGGTTACAGACCTTTGAAATCATAATTCCTGGGGTAACAATTCCTACTACTGCAGCTACAACGTGTTGCAGTCCCATAGGAATCGCTTCTTTTATCGGTAGTTTGGCATCATAATCAAACAATGCATTTACTTTTTTTTCACTCATATGCAATATTCCTTCTAAAATTTTATTTTGAAAAAGGCTGCATCCTAATCAACATATTAAAGCTTCTTAGTCTTCTCAATCAGCATCTCAGGCTGAATCAATGTTGGAAGACAGACAGTCTTTTTCATTGATTTGTGTTCGTCGTTATTCTTGTTTACTTGCAATTGCTTCAACTTCAAATAGCCCACCTTTAGGTAACTCAGCTACTTCAACACATGAGCGAGCAGGTGGATTTTCCGAGAAATATTTTCCATAAATCTCATTTATTGCCACAAAATCAGTCATATTTTTCAAAAAGACCGTTGTCTTCACAATATCCCTGTAAGACATATTCGCTTCTTTCAAAATTTCCCCTAGATTTTGTAACGCTTGTTCTGCTTGTTCTTCTACCGTTGCTTGCATTTCACCAGTAACAGGATCCAATCCTAATTGTCCAGAAACATAAAGAACATTATTTGCTAGAACAGAATGGGAATATGGACCAACAGCTGCTGGGGCTTTACTTGAATTTATGATATTATTTTTCATTCTATTTACTCCTCTTAATAGAATTTGACTCACCTTTATTAATAAAAATATAGCTAGATAATACTATTGTTGAACAATAGTTCCAGTTTTACCAACAATACCGTCTTTTGCTTTCTCAAGTAAGGTAATTAATGTTTTTCTTCCTGGTTTTGATTCCGCAAATTGAATCGCTGCTTCTACTTTTGGTAACATAGAACCTGGAGCGAATTGCCCTTCTTTAGCATATTCTTTCATTTTTTCTATTGAAACATCACTAAGTTCTTCTTGATTTTCTTTTCCGTAGTTGATACAAACTTTCTCTACAGCAGTTAAAATGATTAATAAATCGGCATCTACTTGTTCTGCCAGCACTTCACTACAGAAGTCTTTATCTATAACGGCTCCTACTCCACTTAGCTTGTTTCCTTCTTTGATAACTGGTATTCCGCCGCCACCACAGGCGATTACTGTTTGACCCGCATCAATTAACGAAGAAATTGTTTCAATTTCAATAATTTCTTTAGGTTTAGGAGAAGCCACTACTTGACGATATCCTCTACCCGAATCCTCTACTACAGTAACATTCTTTTCTTTCACTAATGCGTCGGCTTCTTCCTTAGACATAAAACGTCCGATTGGTTTTGCCGGTGCATCAAACGCAGCATCTTTCGGATCAACAGCAACTTGTGTAATAACAGTTGCAACTGGTTGATGGATGTTACGCGTTAATAATTCTTCACGTAAAGCATTTTGTAAATCATACCCAATATAACTTTGACTCATTGCAACACATACTGATAAAGGAATCGTTGGATATTTTTTAGGGTCTGTTAACGACAACTCTTCCATTGCTAATTGAATCATCCCTACTTGAGGACCATTCCCATGAGACAAAATAACTTCATATCCCGCTTCGATCAAATCAGCAATTGCTATAGAAGTTTCTTTTACAGCAGTCATTTGCTCTGTTAAATTCCCACCTAAAGCATTCCCACCTAGTGCTACTACAACTCTTTTAACCATTCAATGATTCACCTCATCTTCTATAAAATCAAATACTTTATTTCTCTATTTTATTTATAATAATGCAAAATACCCTCTCATTTGTACTAGGTAGTAAGTGAAAAAATTTCATTCTTTGCATGAGTATTCATAATCTGTGGACAGCAGACTATTTTATTCGAATGATTTTCAAACTTAAACGATTTATTTATTTCAAGAAATGGACTTGGAAAGGTCTTTAACTTACTTCTTCTATACGATAAAAGTTAATTCGTTTATTTCTAGTTTTTTAATGAGAAGGTATTTTACCTCATGCCGTTAATAAGCAATAACTATTTTATTTAATGACTATTTTGTTTCTCTTGGAGTCTTTTTCTCTTCTAATGCTTTTAATGTTGCTTGCGGATTTTTCACCTTGCTTAAGAAAATCATTGCTGCAATAACATAAGGTTTGTAGCTTGCTTCTTTGTATAATTCTACACGGTAACGATCGAAGACAGATGCTTCAACTTCCCCTTCTTCACAGCTAACACCAGTGATATCAGCAGGTAAGCAATGCATGTACAATGCTTTTCCATCTTTAGTTGTCTTCATTAAATCTTCTGTACATTCCCAATCTTTATGGTTTTTATTTTGAGCTAATAGTTCTTGCTCTAAAGCATCAATTCCAGCTTGGTCGCCTTCTCCATATAACTGAGTACGTTTTTCCATTGCTGCAAATGGAGCCCAGCTCTTAGGATATACAACGTCTGCATCTTTAAATGCTTCTGCCATACTATTTGTTTTTGTAAATGAACCGCCTGATTCAGCAGCATTTTTCTTCGCAACTTCTTCGACTTCAGGCATGATTTCATAGCCTTCTGGATGAGCAAGAACAACATCCATTCCAAGACGTGTCATTAACCCAACAATTCCTTGAGGAACAGATAATGGTTTACCATATGAAGGAGAATAAGCCCAAGTCATAGCAACTTTTTTCCCTTTTAAGTTTTCAATGCCACCAAATTCATGAATCAAATGCAATGCATCTGCCATTGATTGTGTTGGATGGTCAATATCACATTGTAAGTTTACTAATGTTGGACGTTGCTCAAGAACGCCATCTTTGTGTCCTTCTTGAACTGATTCTGATACTTCATGCATATAAGCATTTCCTTTGCCAATATACATGTCATCACGAATACCAATAATGTCAGCCATGAAAGAGATCATGTTCGCTGTTTCACGAACAGTTTCACCATGAGAAATTTGGCTCTTACCTTCATCTAAATCTTGCACTTCTAACCCTAAAAGGTTACAAGCAGAAGCGAAACTAAAACGAGTTCTAGTTGAGTTATCACGGAATAAAGAAATTCCTAACCCACTATCGAAAATTTTCGTTGAAATATTATTCTCACGTAAATAACGTAATGTATCAGCTACCGTGAAAACAGCTTCTAATTCATCTCTTGATTTTTCCCAAGTTAAGAAAAAGTCATTATTGTACATTTTCTCAAATTCTAATTTATCCAATTTTGCAATATATTCTTTAAACGTTTCCATATTAACTCTCCCTTTGCTGTGAGACACAGCGAATTTTTTTTATGAGCTGATGTCGAACAGTACACTTCACTACGTTTCGATCTCATCAACTTCTACGCATGAAACATGCTAGAGTTGAAGGAAGGCGAACGCAGAGGGCGTTGTCACCCCATAACTTGAGACTCAGCGAATTTTTTCAATTTCGAACAATATCTAGTCGGTTAAGGAAGGCGATTTTTTCAATCGCCACCTCACCTATTCACTATATATCGTTATACCTAATTATTTACCTTCACAATAAACACTTGGTAATGCCGCATATACTGCAGCACAACGAACTAAATCATCTTTCCAAGTTTTTTCATTTGGCGCATGTGCTTGTGCTTCTGCACCTGGTCCAAAACCAATACAAGGAATTCCGTTACGTCCCATAATTGATACACCATTTGTTGAGAATGTCCATTTGTCTAATAGTGGACGAGCTCTACGCATATCAATTGTTTCTTTTGAGCCTTCACGTTCTGTACCATAAAGGTTTTCATGAGTTGCCATTAATGCTTTTGTTACATCATGGTCTTCTGGAATTACCCAAGTTGGGAAGTAACATTCGATAGGGTAAACACAGCCAGTATAAGATGGACGGTCATAGTCATACATTGATACTTTAACGTCATCTCCATATTTTTTAACAGCTGGTAAATTACGAATTTCATCTAAACAGCTTTCCCAAGTTTCACCAGCAGTCATACGACGGTCTAATGATACTGTACATCCATCTGCTACTGCACAACGACTTGGAGACGAGTGGAAAATTTGTGAAGCAGTTACAGTTCCTTTTCCTAAGAAACGAGCTTCTTTCCATTGAGGATTATATTTTTCATCTAACATACGAACCAATCCTCTAATTGCTGTACTTTCAGTATCTCCATTGTTATTTAATGCACGAACATCTTGTAAAATGTCAGCCATTTTAAAAATTGCATTATCTCCACGTTCAGGTGCTGAACCATGACAAGAAACCCCTTTAACGTCTACGCGAATTTCCATACGTCCACGTTGTCCACGATAAATTCCACCGTCTGTTGGCTCAGTAGATACAACAAACTCTGGACGAATCTTGTCTTCTTTAATAATATATTGCCAACATAAACCATCACAGTCTTCTTCCTGAACAGTCACTGTTACTAATGCAGTATATTTATCATTTAAAAGACCTAGATCTTTCATGATTTTTGCTCCATAAATTGCTGATACAATTCCACCTTCTTGGTCAGAAGTACCACGTCCACCAATTTCAGTGTCAGTTTCGTAACCATCATAAGGATCAAATTCCCAGTTACTCATTTCACCAATTCCAACAGTGTCCATATGGCCGTCAAAAGCGATGATTTTTTTACCTGTTCCCATAAATCCTAATACGTTTCCTTGTGGATCAACTTCAATCTTGTCAAAGCCTAGTTTTGTCATTTCAGCTTTTGCACGTTCCATTTTTGCGCCTTCTTCAGCACTTTCTCCTGGAATTTTAACCAAGTCTCTTAAAAACTTGATCATGTCCTCTCTGTAACCTTCTGCTGCTGCGTTAATTGCTTTGAAATCCATTTATTATTACCCCCATAAGATTTTTTTGTAGTTATCTGGATCTGTGTCGCCTTCTGTTGAGAACATTAAAACAGATGAATTTTCATCAAGTTTCAACGCATCACGTAAATCTTTGTATTCCGGATTATGCATCACTGTTTCTACTAAGCCCATTGCTACTGCACCAGACTCACCTGAGATCACTTGTGGATCTCCTTTTAGTGGAGCTCCTAGCATCCTCATTCCTTTTGCAGATACCCAGTCAGGCGCTGAAACAAAGAATGACGTATGGTTTTCTAAAATGTCAAAAGAAATTGTATTTGGTTCTCCGCATGCTAGTCCAGCCATAATTGTTTGTAAATCACCTTCAACGAAACGAATCTTACCGTCTTTTTCGATTGCTGATTTGTATAAACAATCTGCTACTTGTGCTTCAATAACAGTCATAATTGGTGGATTGTCTGGATATAGATTAGCAAAATAACCAACAACAGCTCCTGCTAAACTACCAACACCCGCTTGAACAAAAACGTGTGTAGGACGTTCTGCTTTTGCTTCTTTTAATTGATCAGAAGCTTCTAAAGCCATTGTTCCGTACCCCTGCATAATCCACGTTGGAATTTTTTCATAACCATCCCAAGCGGTGTCTTGAACCATTACACCATTTTCAGTTTCTTCAGCCATTTTATTCGCCATTCGAACACATTCGTCATAATTGACTTCTTCAATCGTAACTGTTGAATTCTCTTTTCGAATATTTTCTAATCGTGTTTGTGTTGAGCCTTTTGGCATCAATACAACTGATTTTTGACCTAATTTATTTGCAGCCCAGGCAACACCTCGTCCGTGATTGCCATCTGTAGCTGTAAAGAATGTTGCTTGACCAAATTCGTCACGCAATTTATCAGAAGTTAACACATCATAAGTTAAATCTGCTACGTCTTTACCTAACTCATCAGCAATGTAGTTTGCCATTGCAAATGAGCCACCTAGCACTTTAAAAGCATTTAAGCCAAAACGATAGGATTCATCTTTAACAAAAAAGTTTTTGATTCCTAAGTATTCCGACATGTGTTTCAAATCTGCTAGTGGTGTTCTAGAATATTGCGGAAAACTTTTGTGAAACGTTAATGCCTTCTCAATTGCTTCCCTTGACATCAGATTGATATACTGATCGTCTGTTTTCGGCATTTCATTTGCCGTCCATTTAATTTTTTCCAAAAATCTTACCCCTCCATAAAATTTATTTAAATCAACACGGGTTGATTGATTCCTTTACAATTTTTCGATGGATGAATTTCCCTTCCATCTCAGCTATACATTGCCCATTTTCTGCTACTTTTTTTCCTCTGAGGTATACAGCTTGCGCACTACCTTTCGTTTCCATCCCATCAAACGGAGTATAGTCTACTGTTTGAATTTGAGTTTTCGCAGAAATTACACCTTTTGTGTCGGGATTCCAAATAACAATGTCTGCATGGCTACCTTTTTGAATAATGCCTTTTTGCGGAAACAGATGAAACTGTTTTGCAATTCCTTCTGAAAGCAACTCGACCATTCGTTCTAATGTGATTTTCCCTGTTGTTACGCCATAGGTATATATCAGCTCTGGTCGGGTTTCAACTCCCGGCATGCCATTAGGAATTTTGCTAAAATCATCTTTCCCTAATGTCTTTTGCCCTTCAAAATTGAAACTACAGTGGTCAGTGGAAATGGTATCAATTGAACCATCCATGACTCCTTCCCAAAGAACTTCCTGATCTTTTTTACTTCGCAATGGAGGTGAACAAACGTATTTAGCCCCTTCAAAATCAGGTCCATCATACAAATGGTCATCTAAAACTAGATATTGCGGACAAGTTTCAACGAAAAGCTTTTGACCTCGTGCTCGTGCCCTTCTGACAGCGGCTAATGATCTAGCTGTACTAAGGTGAACAATATTTACTGGCAATCCTGCTAAATCAGCAATCATCAAGTAACGCTCAACCGCCTCTGCTTCTACAGAATCAGGACGTGTTAACGGATGATAATGAGGTGTCAACTTCCCTTCACGTACAAACTTAGCAATCATTTCGTTGACCATATCGCCGTTTTCACAATGAATACCTAACATACCGTTGTATTTTTTTATTTCAGTCATTGCTTCAAATATCTCAGCATCGGTTGTTCTCAAATTGTCATAAGCCATGTACATTTTGAATGATGTGATTCCTTCATCAATCATTTCCTTAATTTCACTAGAAATCGCTTTATTCCATTCAATAATTGACATATGGTAGGTATAATCACAAAAACTATTTCCCTCCGCTAGTCTGTTCCAATCAGTTAGACATTGCTTTAAACTTGTTCCTTTGCTAGGAGTTGCCATATCAATCACTGCAGTTGTTCCTTTCGCAACTGCAGCACGACTTCCAGTAGTAAAATTATCCGCAGTTCCAATCGAACCTTTACCATTGTTTAGTTCTAAATGTGTATGGGCGTCAATAAATCCTGGCAATAAATAACAACCAGACACATCTTCTACTTCAGAATTATCAATAGCTAAATTTGTACCAATCTCACTGATTATCTCTCCATCAATGCGAACATCTACTTTTCTTCGACCTTCTGCCGATACGACAATGCCGCCTTTTAATAAAATAGACATCTTTTTAACCTCCATTTATAGAAGTTTTGGTCATTCGTATCTTATTCTTACATTTCCATACAATAATCATAGTTAGCTATCATTGTATCCATCAATTCAATAATGTCTTTAGGAATATCTGAGCCTTGATCGGTCAGCTTAACTGTTTGAATATTATTCCACAATCTTACAAGACATTCTTTTGTTGTTGGATCTATCACATAGAAACCAGAGTTGGTACTGTTCTCAAAATCTTCTTTTGTATTAAATAATGTAAATTTATCTTTATAAGGTGCACTAGCATAAGGACAGAATGTTTCACAGTTTCCACATTCGTTACACATCCGATCAACGTGAACAATTTGAGGTTGCCCTTTGACTTGTACAACTATATTGGCACGGTTCGGACAAACATCCATACAAGATTCGCAAATGGTTGAACATTCTAAACAGCGGCCAGCATCACTACATTTTGATGTTTCAGGAATCAAGATTCCACGTTTATTTCGAACTTCCGCTACATCTTCATTGATATTGGTTTGTTCGTAATGATTATTATGAATCTCACAAATATTTTTGGCTGCTTTTGTTGCATCAGCAATTGCTTCAACAATTGTCGCTGGGCCTAAGTTAGCATCACCAATCACGTAAACATCTTTTAAGTTGGTTTCTAATGTCTCTTGGTTAGAAACCACTTTTCCATATTGATTGGTTTGGATACCGATAGATTCATAGAAGCTTGTATCAACTTTTTCACCAACTGCTGCAATTACAGTATCAGCTGGTACTTCTGTATACTCACCAGTTGGTACAGGTTTTCTGCGTCCAGAAGCATCGCGTTCACCTAAACGCATTTTTTCACAAGTTAATACATTGTTTTCCAATTTAATTGGAGACAGTAGTTCTAAAAATTCAACACCATCTTCTAAAGCAAGATACAGTTCTTCTTCATCCGCTGGCATATTTCGCTTATCTCTTCTATAAACTACTGAAACTTTTTTAACGTCAGGAAGCGTTGTAGCTGCTCGCGCACAGTCCATTGCTGTATTTCCGCCACCAACTATCACGACTTTTTCGCCATAAGGATTGATTGCCGGATTTTCTCGATTAGCTTTTAAGAAATCTAAAGAATTGATTGTTTCTCCTACTTCTAATTTCAATTTTCCATGTTTCCAAGCCCCAATTGCATAAATAACATTGGTATAACCTAATTCTCTTAACTCTTCTAAACTTGGAGCTGCTTTTCCAGTTTTAAATTCAGTTCCCATGAATTTCGCCATATCCACATCTTTTTGAACAGATTCCATAGAAATTCTAAATTCTGGAACAATTTGGCTACATACGCCACCGATAGTATCGGCTTTTTCAAAAACAGTTACTGGCATTCCTTCTCTAGCCAATAGATATCCGGCAGAAATCCCTGCTGGTCCGCCACCTACAACAGCTGTTTTAGGAGCATCTTTTTTAGGTGTTGGTTTCTCCATTGATGCCATTAACTCATCATACGCATGTTCAGCTGCTTTTAGCTTCATTTCACGAATCTGAATAGAACTTTCATAAAATTGACGCGTACATTTTGTCATACAAGGGTGTGCACAGATTGTTCCTGTAATAAACGGCAATGGATTTTTGTCTACAATAACTTTCAATGCTTCCAAATGGTTGCCTTCATTTACGTATCTTAAATAAGCAGGAATATCTTGATTAATTGGACAACCTCCATCACTACGACAAGGCGCTGTGTAGCAATTTGTTAACGGAACAGTCGCTTTTAATTTAGGACTTTCTGAAATTTTAATTGATTTTTTATAGCGTGCTTGTGTTTTTGCTTTTTCAACAATTGCAGACAATTTTTCTAAGTCAACTTGAACATTTTTTGGATATTCAGAATCAGTTAGCAAATTGGCTACTTGATTCATTCGTTGATAGCCACCAGGTTTTAAAAGTGTTGTTGCCATCGTAATTGGCCAAATTCCTGCATCAAAAATATCCTTGATGTTAAATACATCGGCTCCACCTGAATAAGAAATTTGTAATTTACCATTAAATTCATCAGATAATTTTTTAGCCAATGAAATACTTAGTGGGAAGAGTGAGCGACCTGACATGTACATTTCTTCTCCAGGAAGTTCATCTTCAGCGATGCCGACTGGGAAGGTATTAGTAATTTTCACTCCAAAACTTAAGTTTTTGCTATCTGCTAATGCTTGTAAACGTTTTAACATTGGAACAGCATCTTCAAATTGTAAATCTTCTAAGAAATGATGATCGTCAAATACCATATAGTCAAAGCCAAGGTCGTCAAGCGTTTTACGAGTATATTCGTAACCTAACATTGTAGGATTACACTTAATGAATGAATTTAAGCCTTTTTCTTCTAATAAATAAGTTGTAATTCGTTCAATCTCATCTGAAGGACATCCGTGCAATGTAGAAAGAGTAATTGAACGACAGACTTTTGGACTGATTGCCTCAATGTATTCTTTATCAATTTGTTTGAATTCCGATAAATATTTGTAAGCTACATCCTTACATTCTTGCCAAATGGGTGTTTTCTCTGCATCTTGCATATCAGTGATATATTTATCAATTTTTGGCGATTTAATCCCTTCTAAATCATACCCAACACTCATATTGAAAATGAAGCCGTCTGGATTACCTAAACCTAGCTCTTTACTGAGTAATTTAAGAACGAACCAACCTTTAACATACTCATCATATGCTTGTGGTACTCGAAGTTCCGTTGACCATTCAACGTTATAACATTCGTCAGCTGCAGTAATACAAGGTTTGCTTACTGGTAAATCTTCGCCATCAATAATTTGGACTGTTTTTACTTCAAAAAAGCGTGAGCCCGTTAAATACGAAGCAATAATATTTTGTGCTAATTGTGTGTGTGGCCCAGCAGCTGGTCCACAGGGTGTTTCCATTTTTTCCCCGAATAATGAAATCATTTTATTAGTATCTGCTTTGTAAAACTTGCGAACACCAAAAATAGATGATTCATTTTTATATTCCTTTAAAACCCAATTTAGTAAGGCATCAATTGAAATCGGGTGCATAATGTCGCTCATGTACTTCACTCCTTAAATTCTTTATCTTTATATTTTTAAGCGTTAATTCTAGACCAAAGGGTTTGTGCTTGTGCTTGTGCATCTGACCAAATTTTTGCTTCGTCTACGCCTTGAACTTCACGGTTTCTCATTCGAACTTCACCATTAATGATAGTATCGGTAACAGCGCCACCATTCATTCCAAATAGAATATGTGAGTTGTAATTCGTTTCATTCATAGGTGTTGGACCTTTATAATCTAAAACAATGACATCGGCCGCTGCTCCATTCTCTAATACGCCTAATTTCTTATTAAAATAGCGGTTAGCCATTTTATGGTTATTGTTAAATAACATATCAGGAATTTCAGCCCATGCTGCATTAGGATCTGCTAAATGGTGTTTATGAATGATGTTGCCAACTTTATAAGATTCTGTTAAATCGTTTGTATAGCCATCTGTTCCTAAGCCCATAAGAATATTGTATTCATTGTGCATTCTCATTGCTGGTGGACAACCTACCGCATTCCCCATATTAGATTCAGGGTTTGTTACAACCATCGTGTCAGTGTCTCTCAAAAGCTCCATTTCATGAGGTCCAATATGAATACAGTGACCTGCCATTGATTGTTTGCCAAGAATACCGAAATCATATAAACGATGAATGATTGGTTTGCCATGTTTTGCCAAAGAATCATGAACATCTGCAATATCTTCTGCTACGTGGATGTGATAACCAACTCCATCAGGTGTATTAGCAGCACAAAGTTCTAAGGATTTATCAGACAATGTAAATGCGGCATGCATACCCATCATTGCTTTTTGCATATCGTCAGTTCTTTGGCTACTAGCTTTAATAAAATCAGCATTTTCTTTCACTGCTGCTTTCATTTTCTCTTCACCATCTCGGTCAGAAACTTCATAACATAAACATGTACGAACACCTAACTCATCAGCAGCTTGGGAAAGTTGTCCTAAGCTTCCTTCAATTGCACCATAACTAGCATGATGGTCAAAAACTGTAGTTACTCCATTTTTTACACTATCCAAATAAGCAATTTTTGCACTGTGATAACAATCTTGTAAATTTAACGTACGATCAATTCTCCACCATTGACCTTCCAAAATATCCATAAAATTCTTAGGATGATAATTATTAATGCTTAATCCTCTAGCAAAAGTACTATAGATGTGATTGTGCATATTGATAAACCCAGGCATAATAACTCCGCCCTTTGCATCAATAAATTCCGCTTCAGGAAACTCTTTTTTTAATTCAGATGTTGTTCCAACTTTTTCAATCGTGCTACCAGAAATGGCAACACAACCATCTTTGAAAAACTCTCCTTTCTCATTTCTCGTAATCAACTTTCCGTTTCCAACTAATAACATCATTGATCCTCCTATTTTTTTATTTTTTTGATATCGTGTATAATAAATTAGTAATCGCTTACAAATCCGTTAGCTCAATTATTCACTAGATTTATTAAAAATCATACGAAGACTTTACTCATATATAATAATAAGCGTTTGCATAACAGAGAATTCGAATGATTTATCTCATCTCGAGAAAAGTATACCACTAAAACTAAAAAAAAACAATGCTACCTAAAAAATTTTTTTAGCGATTTTTCCTTACAAAACTTGTATTATTTTTTGCACCATGCTATCATTACTTTCGAAGATAACGATTTATTAACGCTTTATATTTGTTAGATTATATGGAAAGGATTGAGATTATGCTTTCAGATAGAAAACTGAAGTTTCTAACTCAAATCGCTAAAGCATTAGCTGGACAATTCGGGGATAATTGTGAAATAGTGATTCACCAAATAAATGAAGACAACATAAATAATACGATTGTCTCAATTGAAAATGGCCATGTATCCTCTCGCCAATTAGGAGATGGACCTTCTCAAGTAGTTTTAGAAGCGTTAAAAAAGAAGCCTGCTGATATAAAAGATCACATTAATTATTTAACTCGTACTCATGATGGTAGGATTTTAAAATCAAGTACGGTTTACTTTAAAGATGAGGAAGAAAATTTGGAAGTCATTTTTGCTATAAATTATGATATAACTAATTTAATTGCAGCAGAAACAACTTTACAAACACTGACTTCTATCAATGAAGAAGAAAACGATAAAGAGCCTGAATATATCCCACAAGACATTAACGAATTGCTGGATGATCTTATTCAAGAATCTGTAAAACTCGTTGGTAAACCTGTTCCTTTAATGAATAAAGACGATAAAATCAAGTGTATTCAATTTTTAAATGGAAAAGGTGCATTTTTAGTAACTAAGTCTGGCGATAAAGTGGCAAATTTCTTTAATATCTCTAAATACACTTTATACAGTTACATAGATGCAAAATAGCTAAAACGATTAACTAGATTTATTAAAACAGTTATATGTTGGAAAATGTTCTATCCTCATAGGACGATTTTCTAATCATAGAACTGTTTTTTATCGTTAAATTCTTAAATATTTTCTAAAGCTATTTTCCATGCACTAATTATAGTAAGAAAGAGTAAAACCAATTAAAAAAATTTTTTAATTATGGTATGATAGGTTGAGTTAAAAAATAATGTCGTTTGATTAAATTGGAGGATAACTGATGGGAATTAGAACTCAATTCGCAATCACCGCTGGGAAGTCATCCCAATGGATTTTGCAAACTTTTTTTAAGGGCGGAAGTAGCTTCCCAGGTCAATTAGCCTTAAAGATTGATCCTAAAATTTTAGATACACTGGCCAAAGATTATGAGATAGTCGTTGTTACTGGAACAAATGGAAAAACATTAACGACTGCTTTAACAGTAAATATTCTTCGTCAAGAATTTGATGAAGTCCTAACAAATCCAACTGGTGCTAATATGGAACAAGGAATCGTCTCAACTTTTTTAACAGCTAAAAGAAAAAAAGGGCAGAAAAAATTTGCTGTCTTAGAAATCGATGAAGCTAGTTTAAGCCGTGTGACAAAATACATTCAACCAAAATTATTTTTATTTACAAATATCTTCCGTGATCAAATGGATCGCTATGGTGAAATTTATACAACTTACCGCCTGATTGTTGACGGTGCTGCCGCTGCACCTGATGCACCAATTATTTGTAATGGTGACTCACCTATTTTTAATTCTATTGATACGAAAAACCCACGTAAATATTACGGCTTCAACCATTTACCAGAAAAAGAGCAATTGGCTCACTACAATACGGACGGTGTTCTTTGTCCCAAGTGCCACCATATTTTACATTTCAAAATGATTACTTATGCGAACTTAGGAGACTATTACTGTCCAAATTGTGGTTTCCATCGACCTGAATTAGATGTTCAATTGACTGAAATGGTTCATATGGATAATGTTTCAGCAGATTTTGTTATAGATAATGCAAAGTATGGCATTGCTGTAGGTGGAATGTACAACGTCTATAATGCTTTAGCAGCTACTGCAGTTGCAGAATATTATCAAGTTGCTCCAGAAAAAATTAGAGCTGGACTAAGCTATGATGAAAAAGTTTTCGGACGTCAGGAAACCATCACAATCGAAGGAAAAGAATGTACTCTTGTTTTAGTGAAAAATCCAGTAGGACTGAATCAAGTAATTGACATGATGGCATTAGCTCCCTACCAATTCTCTTTAGTTTCACTATTAAATGCCAACTATGCAGACGGTATTGATGTTAGCTGGATTTGGGATGGAGACTACGAACAATTTTCCGAAATGACTATTCCTAAAGTAATTGCGGGCGGTGACCGTCATCAAGATATGACTTTACGCTTAAAAGTAGCCGGAATCCCTGAAGAACGCTTAACAGAAATTCCTAACTTAGAAGATGTTATTACTGCTATTAAAAGCTTGCCAACAGATAAAGTCTACATTTTAGCAACCTATACAGCTGTCTTGCAGCTCAGAAAATCATTAGCCTCACAGGGGTATATTGAAGGAGGGATGAATGGTGCCTAAAGAACTAGTAGTTTGTCATTTATATGGAAATTTGCTAAACACATATGGAGATAATGGGAATCTTTTAATCCTTAAATATCTTTCTGAAAAAATGGGTGTAGCCTTTCGTTCCGAAATTGTTAGCATCTATGAACCTTTTGATCCACAAAAATATGATTTGGTGTTTGTTGGTGGTGGACAAGATTTTGAACAATTGATTATTTCAGAAGATATTCAAACAAAAAAAGCAGAACTAACTGAATATATTGAGAACGATGGCGTTATGTTAGCGATTTGTGGTGGTTATCAGCTGTTGGGACATTACTACATGGGTGCCAATGGAGAAAAAATTAGTGGTATTAGTGCTTTAGATCACTACACATTGAGTCAAGAAAGCAATCGCTATATTGGAGATATTGTCATTCATAACGAAGAATTTAATGAAACCTATTATGGCTTTGAAAACCATAACGGTCGAACCTTTTTAGGAAAAGGAGAACGCCCATTAGGAAAAGTTGTGCAAGGAAAAGGTAATAATGCAGAGGATGGTTCTGAGGGAGTTATTTACAAAAATGTCTTTGGTTCTTATTTCCATGGTCCAATTTTAGCTCGGAATGAAAACCTTGCTATTCGGCTGCTTAAAATAGCTTTAGAAAAAAAATATAACGAGCCTTTGGATACAAGTACTATCGAATAAATAGTAAAAGAAAGCAGAAAATGAGCCTTAAAACAGCCATTCTCTGCTTTTTATTTATGATTAATTCCCTGGCTCAGAAGCAATAATCGTTAAATCGCCTTCCAATCGCCATTTTTGAATCTCACTAGGTAAGATAAAACTAGTTCCTTTGTTCAGTTCATAACTTGTTGTCTTCATTATATCTGAGTCTTCAATGATTAATTTTCCTACTCCATCAACGACTGTCGCTAAAGTATAAGGTGCATTTTTTTTCACAGACAAAAGTCCTTTAACTTGCCACTCATAAACATTGAAAAACGGTGTTTTTAAATAAGTAATAATACTTGATTGACCTTGATTTTGTTGCTGAATCGAAAGTTGAATATCAGCTGCTGGTACGGTTGTTACATCGATTGACTGCTGAATGTGTAACTCTCTTGCTTGACCATTATCATCTTTGCGATCATAATCATACACTCGGTAAGTTGTATCACTGCTTTGTTGGGTTTCTAAAATCATAATACCTTTACCAATTGCATGGATTGTCCCACTCGGAACATAGAAAAAATCACCTTTTTTTACAGGAACTTTGGTCAATAAATCCTCCCAACGTCCTTCATGAATCATTTGTTCTAGCTCTTCTTTAGTTTTCGCATGGTGTCCATAAATAATTGTTGCTCCTGGCTCCGCATCAATAATATACCAACACTCTGTTTTACCTAGCTCTCCTTCATGTGCTAACCCATAAGCATCATCTGGATGGACCTGAACAGATAAATCGTCTTCAGCATCTAATATTTTTATCAATAATGGAAAAACGTCTCCTGTTGCCTGTCCAAAAAGTTCCCGATGGTTTGCCCAAAGTTCATCTAATTTTTTGCCTTTATATTCTCCATTTATAACCGTACTAACTCCATGAGGATGTGCGCTAATGGCCCAATCTTCTCCAATTTTATCACTTGGAAGATCAAAATTAAAGACAGTTTCTAATCGATTCCCACCCCATATTTTTTCTTGAAAAACAGGTTCTAAAAACAAAGGTTGTTGCATTGTCCAATCTCCTCTCCAACTCTATACGTTGCTATTATACCACTAATGATTTACTCATTCATCTTCCAGCAAGCCTTTTCCTTTAAATATATTTCAAGAAGCTGATCTCTTTTTTGAATGTAGCTTTCCCTGTTATCTATTGGATGAACTCGATTCGATAAAAAAATAAAGGCTTCTTGTTCAAAAAGATCAATAAAAATAAATGTACCCGTGTATCCAGTATGGAACAAGATTGGCTTCTTCGTTTTCAACTCATATTTAAAATCCCATCCTAGAGACCGTTTCAGCTCTTTAGTTGGCGTTTGATCTAATAATAATGAATAAATTGTTTCAGATTTTAAAAATGCCCGTCCATCAACGTTTCCAAAATTAAGATACATCTGCACAAATTTCTTCAAATCATTAATATTAGTAAATAAGCCAGCATTTCCAGCATGTTCAGCCAATATAAAAGCCTTAGGATCATGGGTCTCACCCCGAATCAATCCTCGTTGATTATGATTTTCAGTTGGAACAGTTAACGTTAGATTGGTTGGCAAAAAGCGACTATTATCCATCCCTAAAGGAAGTAATACTCTTTCGTAGAAAATCTCTATAACAGACTTATTTAATAACTCCTCTAACATAAAACCTAATAGAATCGTTCCAGCATCTGTATAAACAACTTTTTTACCAATTTCTTGACCAGATTTCAATCCATTATAAGCTTGTTGTAGCTCTTGTTTATTTAACAAATCTCTATTTTCTATATAAGTTTGAATATCCGCCGTATGTGTCAATAAATGGCGAATCGTAATCCTCTCGTCTCTAAATTTAGGATAATACTGACTTAAAGGAGCATCCAACTCAATTCGTTGCTCTCCGACAAGTTGTAAAACAACCGTTGTCGTACAAACGACTTTCGTTAATGATGCCACATCAAAAAGCATTGCTGAGGTTAATTTTTCTTTTGTAGGAACTACTTGGGCATTCCCTAAATAGAAATCCTCAGAATCATCCTTATTGATAAATGAAAAACTGACCGATGGAAAAACGCCCTCGGATAAAAAAAGTTCAATCTGCTCTTTGGTTTTTTCGTACATTCGCTCATTCCTCATTTGTTTTCTATTCTGACATTATACACAAAAATAGATTGAGACGGAAAAAATTTATATTTCCCATCTCAATCTAGCCTATTTTCTAATAAACCACCATTCAATTCCACTTGGATCAAAAATTGTTAATATTTTCATTTTTTTATCTATGAAAAAATCCATTTTCTTGTTTTCTAGATGTTTTTTTAGATTTATCATTGCTTCCTTATCCTCTAAATAGCTTATAAAAAAATCTACACCTAGTCGATCCTCAGCAGTCTCAACTGATTGATTAAATTTAGACTCCTGTAAATAAACAGACAAATTAGCATTATCGATTGATAGCTGTCTTTGGTCTTCTCCTTCAACAGACATGCCGAGAATTTTTTGATAAAACAAACTCATTTCAGAAACACTTTCTACATTTAAATACAACTTACTAAACTTCACTTCTGGCGAAAGTATTTTATGATTAATTGTACTTTTTTTTAATAATTTTTGTTGATCCAGGACTCTTTCTTCGTCACACAAGACAAAACTACTTTTATGCAAAATTTCAATTTCATTTCCATCTGGATCTTCTAACAACAAACTTTGCTCATACTTATTTTCAGATGCTTTATTGATTGGATAATGAAAAGCTTCCAATCTTTTTAAAACACTTATAAATTCATCTTCAGTTGGAATCAGTAACGTAAACCGAGCAAGTTTTTTTTCTTCCGCCACTTCAACTACTTTGTACGAAACATCTTCTAAAATTAATAGTTGGCTTCCAATTTCCTTCGTACCAAAAATAGACAAATTATTTTCTTCATTTTTTAAAATAAAGCCGAGTATATTTTTATAGAATTTTATCATTGATTCGGCTTTCTTCATGCGTAACGCAATTGTCTCTAAAGTTACTTCTTTTGACATTTGAAACACTTCCATTCGTCTTCCCCCTCGAATGTTTTCTTCCTTAATTCTATACATCTCTTTCTGTTTCGGCAAGTAAAATCACTTTTAATAACAAGTAATTTAACTTGAAAAATCAATTTAATTTTTCTATCACTTAATTATCACTAATATATCCCTACGATACTTCTTATATTCATATTTATTTAAATTATATATATTAAAAGGTATTTTCTTTATAGAAATATTCAGTATTTTTTATACTAAAAAGGTAATTAGAGAATAAAAATAACTTGAGCCATTAAAGAATCATTTTCTTTAGATTGAAGCTTTTCAAAAAAAAACAGCCTAAACCATCGGTTTTAGACTGTTCTTTAGTATTAAGCTACTTCTTCAGAAAATTGGCTGTTATATAAATCAGCATAGAATCCATTTTTTGCCATTAGCTCGTCATGATTTCCTGTTTCTACAATTGAGCCATGGTTCATTACAATGATATTATCTGCATCCCGAATCGTTGAAAGTCGATGCGCGACAACAAAGCTTGTTCTTGCTTCTAGAAGCTTACTCATTGCACGTTGGATAAGGATTTCTGTTCGTGTATCAACACTTGATGTCGCTTCATCCAGAATCAATACATCTGGATTCGCAAGAAATGCTCTCGCAATAGTGATTAACTGACGCTGACCTTGAGAAATGTTACTTGCTTCTTCATTCAGTATCGTGTCATATCCTTGAGGTAATTTTCTAACAAAATCATCCACATGAGCGGCTTTTGCAGCTTCAAATACTTGTTCTCTTGTTGCTTGCTCATTTCCATAGAGGATATTGTCGTAAATGGTTCCGGTAAACAGCCAAGTATCTTGTAAAACCATTGAGAAATTTGCACGAAGTTCATCTCTGCTTAAATCTCTCGTATCCGTTCCATTGTATTTAATACTACCACCGCTAACATCGTAAAAGCGTTCTATCAAATTAATAAGCGTTGTTTTACCAGCTCCAGTAGGTCCAACGATTGCAACCATCTGTCCGGGTTTTACATCTAAGCTGAAATCAGTCATTAATAAATTATCTGGTGAATAACCAAATTGAACATTTTCAAAACGGACTTTATAGGGGCTATTTTCTTCTGCTGGAATCCCTGAAGGAGTATTTTGCATCTCTTGTTCATCCAACACTTCAAAGACACGTTCTGCCGATGCCACCGTAGATTGAATGGTGTTCATTAAATTGGCAATTTGGGTAATTGGTTGAGAAAACTGGTTAGTATACTGTAAGAATGCTTGAACATCCCCCAGTGGAAGTTGTCCATTAGCGACTTTTATTCCCCCTAAAACAGCCACAAATACATACCCTAAGTTTTTGACAAAGTTCATTAATGGCATGATGATTGCTGAAATAAATTGAGCTTTCCAACCTGCTTCGTATAACTTTTCATTTTCTTGTTCAAAAACTTCTTGATCTGCACCTTCATGGTTAAAGCTTTTAACCACCATATGTCCACCATAGGTTTCTTCTACTTGATTATTCAGTAAGCCTAAACTTTTTTGCTGTCCAGAGAAAAACCTTTGTGATTTTGGTGCTACAATCATGACAACAATTAAGCTTAAAGGAACAGTAGCTAGAGCAATCAATGTCAACTGCCAACTAATTGTTAGCATCATCCAAAGAACCCCAACAAACGTCACTATACTAGTAATAAGTTGCGTTAAATTTTGTTGCAGTGTACTAGCAATATTATCCATATCGTTGATTGCACGAGACATAATATCACCGTTGTTGTGAGTATCATAATATGAAATAGGCACTTTATTCATTTTTTGTTCAAGTTCTTGACGCAATTTATAGACTGTTCTTTGTGAGACACGAGTCATGATAAATTGTTGTAAAAAGCTAAAAACAGCAGCAATCAAATACATTCCAATAACGATTAGAATGATTCTACCTATCTTATCAAAATCTATGCCAAAATTATCGATTTTGGTACCAGCCGCCATTTTTTGTGCACCCATCATTACCTTTTGGAAAATTTCAGTCGTTGCTTCCCCTAAAATTTTGGGTGTTTGAATTTGAAATAAAACAGAAGCAATTGCAAGGATTAAAACAATCACGATTGCTATCATTCGGTTAGACATATATTTGAATAATCGTTTCACAGTTCCCCAAAAGTTTTTGGCTTTCGGCCCTTTCGCACCAATATTTCTTGAGGACCCGCCACCCATTGGACCTCTTGGCGCTGAACTGGAAGTTGATCGTTTTTCACTCATGCAAGTTCCTCCTCTCTCAGTTGAGAATGAACGATTTCTTGATACGTTTCATTCGTCTTAAGTAGTTCTTCGTGACTTCCTTTACCTACTAACTTCCCTTCATCCAAAACTAAAATGGTTGTCGCATCCATAACTGTACTAACACGTTGTGCTACTAAGACAACAATAGAGTCTTTCATATCTGCATTCAACGCTTCTCGTAGTTTCGCATCAGTTTTGAAATCCAATGCCGAGAATGAGTCATCAAATATATAAACATCGGCTTTTTTAGCCAGTGCTCTAGCAATCGCCAAACGTTGACGTTGACCACCTGAGAAGTTCCCGCCTCCTTGCTCAACACGACTGTCTAAGCCATCTTCCATCTTAGATACAAAATCTTTCGCTTGAGCAATTTCCAATGCTTTCCAAATTTCTTCATCCGTAGCATCAGGATGACCATACTTCATATTTTCCCTTATAGTTCCTGTAAATAGCATTGATTTTTGAGGCACAAAACCAAGGTTATCTCTTAACTCATGTTGCGTAACATCTTTTATATCGACGCCGTTTAAAGAAATCTTGCCAGACTCTATGTCATAGAATCTGGGAATTAGATTCACTAAACTCGTTTTTCCTGAACCTGTTCCACCTATAATTGCAACAATCTCGCCAGATTTCGCTGAAAAACTAATATTTTCTAAAGCTAGGTTTTCAGCTCCCTGATAGCGATAATTCACTTGATTGAATATTAGAGACGCATTTTTCCCTTCAAAAGGCAATTTAACTGGATTTTTACTATCGATAATTTCTGTTTCTGTTTCCAATACTTCATTAATTCGATCTGCAGAAGCTTGTGCCCGAGGAACCATTACAAAAATCATTGCCAACATCATAAAACTCATTAGAATCTGCATCGCATAGGTCATAAAGGCAATCAAATTCCCTACTTCCAGTTGCATCGTATTGATATATTGACCACCAAACCATGTAATTGCAACGTTCGTTCCACTCATAATTAAAGTCATCAAAGGAATCATCACAGCTACGATAGTATTCACTTTAATTGCCGTTTGAGTATAATCCTTGTTCGCTTCATCAAAACGTTTTTCTTCATAATTTGTTTTATTAAACGCACGAATAACTCTAACTCCAGTTAATCCTTCACGGAAAACCAAGTTTAATCGATCGGTTTTTTTCTGCATACTTTTGAATAATGGTACTGCGAAAAACATAATACCACCCACTAAAACAGCCATAATTGGTAAAACATAAATAAAGATTTTTGTTAACTGCGGGTCTTTTGAGTATGCCATAAAACTTGCCCCGACTAATGTAATTGGTGCATTAATCATTAAACGTAAAAACATTTGTGTTACCATTTGAACTTGTGTAACATCATTTGTCGTTCTTGTAATTAAAGAAGCTGTTCCGAACTTATCGAATTCATTGTTAGAAAAATTCTCTACTTTATTATAAATTTCGGAACGCAATTTTTTTCCTAATTTTTGAGATTCTCTTGTTGCAAAAAAAGTGTTACCAAATGAAGCGATAATTCCTACTAAGGAGAATCCAATCATATATATACCCGTTTGCCAAATGTAATCGATATTCCCTTTTGCTACGCCATTATTAATGATATTTGAAGTCAGAGTTGGCAAGTATAAATCTGCCGTTACTTGCACCATCATAAACGCTATCGCTGCCAACCCAGATACAATTGACATCCGCTTAATTATTTTGATCATTTATTCCCCTTCTTTCTGTTTATAAATCCCATATTTTAACCACTCTATCTTTAGTTGAAAATCCGCAATTGCTTGTGTTGTATCGTATGTAGGATCTTCTCCGATATGTTTATAGGCATTGGTTATTGTAGAAATCACAATGCTCATCATAAGCTGCATAACCAGTCCTAATTCTCGAGTATCCTTAATTTTAAGCTTTTGATGATCTACAGACTCAAACAATTTTTGTCCCATTTCTTCTTTAGTTCTCGAATGTGAATGATGCTTTAAGTACTTTTCCTTTGAAAAAGAAGGGGTTACACGATCACTTGCTCGATAATCCATATTCATAAAAAGGTTCTTATAAAATGCGGCATTCGGTCCTTTCAAAATTTCCGATATCATTTTTGTAAAATAGCGATCAAATCCTTCAACTAAGTCACCCTCGGCAGCTTCGATTTCTTTCTCCAAGTCTCTTTTACTATCTCTTCGTAAATTATCAAAATAGTAAAAATATAAATCTTCTTTGTCTTCAAAATATTGGTAAAAGCTCCCTCTTGGAATCTCTGCTAACTTTACAATATTTGCTATTGAAGCTTCCCGTAATGAAGCTCTAGAGAATTCAGTTTTTGCTGCATCAAGTAGCCTTTGTTGTTTTTCTTTTGGTAAATGAAAGAACGTTTTCGTTGGCATTAATATCCTCCTTCCTTGTGACAACCTGTCATATGACACAATGTCATTATAGCACCATGAAATAGAAATGCAATAGATACTAATCAAATTTCCATATTTTTTCAATCTTTTTCATCATAGTTATATAGATTTATTTTTTTGCTCTTTACTCACGACAATGAATACTATCGATACACTCAACAATCTGCCTTAGTGATGCTACTACTTGTTCAAAATCATCATTAGCATTAATAATAAAGCTATTTGGATAGCTACTAACTTGATTTTTTACTAAAATCTCTTCATCATACAGTTTTAATCTCTGTTCAATAGTTACTGGATTTGATTCACGGATGTTTAATCTAGACACCACTTTATCTTTGGACACATCAAAATAAATAGGAATAACTTTAGAACCAAAAAATTGCTCAATTTGCTGAAATCCCTTAAAAGTTAAGACATCATAGGCACAATGATCATTAGTTTTTTCAAAAATAGCTGCTTTTCCTACACCGTAATAGTTGCCATGATAAAAGTCATATTCAACTAATGCATCATTTTGGATTAATTTTTCAAACTCTTCTGGCGTTTCAAAATAATAATCTACGTGATCCCGTTCGCCTTCCCTTATTTTCCGGGTTGTATGCGAGACTACTTTATATTCACTTGGAAAAACAGCCTCGGTTACTTTCGTTTTACCAGATCCACTAGGACCCATAATGACAAAAAAATGATGCTTTAAAGGTTGGTTATCCATGGTAGACTTCTCCTTTCAATGGTTCACTTTCTACTATTTTAAGTATACGCGTTTTTATATCAATAGTCTTTGATTTTGATAATAGCTCGTTGGCAATAAAAAAACATACGGATAAATGATCGATGTTCGTTAAAAAATCAGTTAATAAACCAATCTTTTACTTACATTAAATCATTTTCCGTATGTTATTTGTCTAGTTTAAATCTTGTCCATTCGTTTCAATTACTTTTTTGTACCAATGGAATGATTTTTTCTCGTAACGATTCATTGTTCCGTTACCTTCATCATCCAAGTCTACATAGATGAAGCCATAGCGCTTGCTCATTTCCCCTGTCGATGCACTAACTAAATCGATACATCCCCAAGGTGTGTAGCCCATTAAGTCAACACCATCTTTTACAGCCTCTGACATTGCTTCAATATGACGACGCAAGTAATCAATTCGGTAATCATCTTCCACGTAAAAATTCTCATCGACTTTATCAATCGCACCTAAACCATTTTCAACGATAAATAATGGTTTTTGATAACGATCATACAGTTCATTTAAACCAATTCTTAGCCCTTCTGGGTCAATTTGCCAACCCCATTCACTTGCTTCTAAGAAAGGATTCCGAACACCCCCTAAAAGGTTCCCTGCAACGTTATCATCTTCTTCTGTTGTCACATTAACAGCAGTTGACATATAATAACTAAATCCGATGTAATCTACGGGATATTCTTTCATTAATTCAAGATCTTCTTCCGCAATATCTAATGCTTTTACACCATATTTTTCAAACATACGCTGCTGGTAAGATGGGTAAACACCACGAACTTGAGCATCCGTACAATAGAAATTAAATTCTTGATTTTGAATCATTGTTTCTGCTTGATTAATTGGATTCGCATCAATACTATAGGTTGTTGCATAAATAATCATACAACCAATCTGCATGTCAGGATTTATTTCATGTCCTATTTTCACTGCTTTCGCACTTGCAACAAACTGATTATGCCATGCTTGGAAAATATTTTGATAATCTCTGCCACCAGTCGCTTTTACCATTCCCTGACTTAATGCAGGAAAATGAAATGCTGAGTTAATTTCATTGAAAGTCATCCAATATTTTACTTTTTTTCCATAGCGAGTCAAAACTGTTTTCGCATAGGTTTCAAAAAAGTCGATCAGTTGACGATTTTTCCAACCACCATATTCTTTAGCTAAATGTAATGGTATTTCATAATGAGAAATGGTAATTACTGGTTCAATCCCATGTTTTAAACATTCGTCAATCACTTGGTCATAAAATTTTAGACCTGCTTCATTAGGTGTTGTTTCATCGCCTTTGGGAAAGATTCTAGCCCAAGCAATTGAGAAACGATAACAGTTGAAACCCATTTTTGCAAATAAAGCAATATCTTCTTTATAGCGATGATAATGATCAATCCCACGATGATTTGGATATACATACTTGCTTTCATCAATTTCCCAGTTAAAAGTTTCACTACCTAATATTTGAAATCTTTGTTTTCCGCCTGGCATTGCATCTGCAACAGAAAGACCTTTACCATCTTCTAAATAAGCTCCTTCTAATTGGTTTGCAGCTGTTGCTCCGCCCCACAAAAACCCTTTAGGAAATGCTGTTTTTTGATTTGTCATTTGATTGTCCTCCTTAATCATTTAAACAAAGCTATTCAATCAACTTCTTATCGTCGTTACTATTTTATTATCTCACAATTGCTAAGAAATCTTCGCCATTTAGCACTTCTTTTTGATTCATATCTAGTACATCTAAATAATCCCCACTGTTAGTTACAACGATAGGAGTTACAACTACATAACCTGCCTCTTTGATTTTATCGATATCAAATTTTACTAAAAGATCGCCTTTTTTCACTTTTTCATCTTGTTTTACGAAAACTTCAAAGCCTTCACCCTTCATTTCAACAGTGTCCATTCCAATATGCATTAAAATTTCAACACCCTCATTTGATGTTAAGCCAACTGCATGTCCTGTTGGAAAAAGTGTAGTAATTACGCCGTCTGCTGGGGCATACAATTCACCTTTTTTAGGTTCAATTGCAATACCTTTTCCTAATGCACCAGATGAAAACACTTGATCTTCAACTTGTTCTAAAGGCACAATTGTTCCTTCTAATGGACTAACCAAAATCGTTTTTGTTGCTACTTTTTCCTGATTTGATGCTAAATTTTTGTCATTACTCTTTGTTGAATCTGAACCTGCTTCAGGTTTGTCTTCAAATTTCAAAACGAATGTTAAAACAAATGCTACAAAAAATGCAATTGCTGTGCCAATAATTGCTGCAAACATCCCCGACGTGTCTTTTGTTTCTTGAGGAATAAACCCAGGTAAACTTAACAAACTAACTAATCCAAAGGTAAAGTTTTGCACATGATTAAAACCAATAAACGCTCCACCCACTGCACCACCAATACAAGCGGCAATAAATGGTTTTTTAAGTGGTAATGTTACACCGTATACAGCTGGTTCTGTTATACCAAAAACAGATGTCAACGCTGATGACAAAGATAATCCTTTTAATTTCACATTTTTTGTCATGAAGAAGACTGCTAATGCTGCGCCGCCTTGAGCTAAAACTGCTGGTAATAACATTGGTACCATCGTATCACTACCGTATTGCGTTAAGTTCAACATCATAATTGGCACAAAGCCCCAATGCATACCAAACATTACAAATACTTGCCAGAAACCACCCATGATCGCTCCAGCAGCAATCGGACTGAAATTATACAGACCATTGTAACCTTGACCTAATAAATCACCAGCAATACTGCCAATAGGTCCTAATACGATAAATGTTAGAGGAGCGATAACTAGAAAGACTGCTAAAGGAACAAATATAATTTGCAAGAACGTTGGAATTACTTTCTTAAAGAAACGTTCAATGTGACTTTGACAATAAACACCTAAAATTATTGGAATAACAGATGAAGTATAACCACTTGCTCCAATAACAACAGGTATTCCTAAAAAGCTTAGTGTGTTACCTGCTAAAGCTGTAATACTTGGATGAACAAGAGCCATCGCCAAGGCTACAGCTAAATATTGATTCGTTTTGAACTTTTTCGCAGCTGTAAACGCTAAAATTATTGGTAAGTACGTAAAGATTCCATCTGCGATAGCAAAAAGAACAACATACATTCCTGATTCAGGATTTAACCAATTTAAGGTTACTGCTAAAGTTAAAAATCCTTTTAAAATACCCGCTCCAGCCATTGCGCCAAGGAATGGTGTAAAGATAGAAGAAATAATGTCAATTAATTGGTTAAAAATATTGCCTTTTGGTCCTTCATCAACAGAACCTTCATTATCTCCTAATTTACTATTTGCTACTAATTCTTTATAAACCTCGCTTACATGACTTCCTATAACTACTTGATACTGACCACCACTTTTAACTACTTGGATAACATCAGGATCTTGATTTAAAGCTTCTGTATCAGCCTTACTTTCATCTTTCAAATTGAAACGCAAACGAGTTGCACAATGAACAACTGAGTTAACATTTCCTTCCCCGCCTACCGCTTTTAAAACGCGCATAGCTATTTCTTGATTTTTACTCATTTTTTCTCCTCTTTTCTTTAATTTTGTATATAAAAAAACCTAAACTGAAAAAACACTTGACTCGTTACACACAATAAATATGTGCATTTTTGTCAGTTTGTTTTTTCAATATAGGTTTTGCCTGCATAATCAGTAACAATCCACTATGATTGAATAAAAAATAATTTTACTAAATGATTTCTAAAAAGATCATAATTACTTAATACTTAAATAGCATTAACTTTTTTTACCTGCAACAACTCGCTGAATATGAATCGTTAAATAAATTTGCTCCGCTTCATCAATCGGCTTTTGATAGGTTTTAAGTAGAAAATCATTGATTCGTTGTACCGCTTGAAAAGCTTTTGGATACTTACTCTGAATCAGCTCATATAAAAACTCATCTTCATCATCATGGATTTCATTTTGCAAGTAGCGCTGCGCAAAATATTGTAGATGTGTAACAATTCTTTGATAATTTAATGATTCTTCATCAAATGGCTGTCCAAAGTAACGGCTAATGATTGTTAGTATATCGCGAACCATCTCGGTAGCAGACATGGTTACTTCCATGTTGCCATTAGCTTGTTCACTATTTACTATATGGAAAGCAATAAAGCCAGCTTCGCTTTCAGCAAAAACAACACCAACTTTCTCCTCAATTAAGGAAACAGCTCTTTTTGCAATAGCAAACTCTTTAGGATAGAATTTCTTTGTTTCAAACATCAGCGGATTAGGCATTTCCAGCCCTTCCTTTGCACGAATAATCGCATAGTGGACATGATCCGTCAATGTAAGATAGATATTAGAAGAAAGTTCTGTTCCTAATTCTGTTTCTGCCATATCAACAATTTTTTTTACCAAATCAACTTCATCTGCTGGTATGTCTGAAAACAACTGCTGAAAGTGTCCTGCAGTCGCAGAATCTTTTAAGACAAATTCCTTTTCAACAAAAGCTAGGTCAATTGTGTCCCCAATTTTTTTCTGAAAAGCTAGTCCTCTGCCCATACAAACTATTTCTTCCCCTGCTTCATTCTTAGATAAAACAACATTGTTATTTAAAATTTTTTCTATATTCATTAAGAACCCCACTTTTACAAATGAAAAAAACCTAGAACACGACCACAGCAAAAGATATGGAAGATTCTGGTTTTGCCTGCCGAACAGTAACAATCCTTATTTGTAATGACAGCATACCATTATTTTTTACTATTTGCAATCCTTTCCAAAAAAAAAAAATTTTTTTCATTTTTTTGTACCTTTTAATTTATAAATAACACATTATTTTTTATTACTCAATAATAAAAAAGCCCCTTTGTAGTCTAGATTCTCCTTCTTAAGGAATTAAGTAAAGTAGATTCATTCGATAGATTATTCCTAAAAAGAATTATTAGAGAAGAAATATAAACAAATAGCAGATACTCTTATGTAATTTGTTCCATCCTGACTTTCTCTTCACTAACTTTATGCTTTGTGACTTTTTTGGAACAGGATATAGCATTTTTAAACCTCTCTTTATTGAAATAAGAAAAAGATGTGAATAAATACTTAAGATAGTTTAAGACAAAAGAAAATCTATTTGCAAACTTTCTGAAAACATAGTAGAATTCCTCTCATAGCTCTAAAAATTAAAGCGAGGAATGGTTTACATGCATCAATCTATCACCATGCAAGATTTTGAATCTCTTTGTCAAGAGGATTTTATTAACGTTATTGATATTAGAAACACTGAAAGTTACTTAGAAGGTCACTTGCCTCAATCGATTTCTTTACCTGCCACTGTCTTACCAAATAATTTAAATCGCTTAGATAAATCTAAAGTTTATTATATTATTAGTTATAGCGGACGTCGTTCAAAAACAATTGCTGGATTCATGAGCGCCAACGGTTTCAAGGCTATCCATGTTATTGGTGGAATGAAACAGCTTCAGCAAAAACTATCTGCCTAACCCTTTAACAAATTTATTTTTTTAGCCATAGTTGCTGTATCTGTTCAACTATGGTTTTCATTTTGTCTATGAGTCTCTTACTACTATATTCAACATTTTTTTGCGAAAAGCAAAAAACTTGCTTTCTCTTACTTTTTATTAGTAAAATGTAACTGTTATTATTAAATTATTTAAAGGAGATTTTACATGTCAAAATTACTTGTTGTAAAAGCACACCCACTCACTAAAGAAACATCACGTTCTGTGATGGCTATGGATGCATTTCTAGAGGTTTACCGTCAAGAAAATCCAACAGATGAAATCGAAATTTTAGATGTATATAGCGACTTTATTCCTGAAATTGATGCAGAATTACTTTCTGGTTGGGGAGCACTTAGAACTGGAACTGAATTTACTGCACTTAGCGAAAGCCAACAAAAGAAAATTGCTCGTTTTAATGAATTAACCGAACAGTTTCTTGCTTCAGATAAAATTGTCATTGTAAATCCATTATGGAATTTAAATGTTCCTACTCGCTTAAAAGCTTGGATGGACACAATTAATGTAGCTGGAAAAACATTCCAATATACTGAAGAAGGACCAAAAGGACTAATTAGTGGAAAAAAAGCTCTTCATATTCAATCTAATGGTGGTTTTTATGAAGGACAAGATTTTTCTTCACAATATGTTAAGGGAATACTAGGATTTATCGGTGTTAATGAAATCGATCAATTATTTATTGAAGGAATTGACCATCATCCTGAAAAAGCGGAAGAATTATTAGCTGTTGCAAAAGAAAAAGCAATCCAATTAGGAAAAACATTCTAATCTATAAAAAAAAGACATCCAGTCAAACTTATGGCTGGATGTCTTTTTCTATTCTTCTGCTTCTATTTTCTCAACTAATTCTTCTTTATGATACAAATTAGAAACATCTTTGTACCATTCAAATAAATGAGTGATAATTACTTTTGCAGCAGCATAAACTGGAATTCCTAAAATAACTCCAACGATGCCGAAAAGTTTTCCTGAAGTTAATAACACCAATAGGATCGTTACTGGATGAATATCTAACTGGCTACCTAAAACTAATGGTGAGACAACTCTTCCTTCAATTGTTTGCTCAATAACAAATACAATCAGTACTTTTACTAGTAGGATCGGTCCACCAACAATGCCTAAAAATACTGCTGGAATCATAGCTAAAAATGAACCTAAATAAGGAATTAAATTCAAGAAGCCCGCTGTAATCCCTAAAGTAACAGCATAATCTAAACCAATAATACTAAATCCCATAATGAACATTACCGCTACAGCAAAAGCAACTGTCAATTGTCCTCGAATATAAGATGAAACTTGTGAATTTACTTCTCCTAACACTTTTAATGTAGGCTTTCTTAATCGAGTAGGCAAAAAATTAGTTACATAAGGAGCCAATTTTTTACCGTCTTTCAATAAATAAAATAGAATAAATGGCATAGTAATAACGGCCAAAACCACTGTTGCTACAGCTCCGACAAAACTACCCAATCCTTTTACCGTAAGGCTCGAAACATTTTTTATAATGTCACCTAAAGAATTAATGATACGATCGCTTGCATCCTCTAGTTGAGGTCTAAACTGTTCAAACAGGGGATTGCTAAGAATTTCTTGGGTTTTTTTATCAATTGTATCAATATATTGTGGAAAGTTGTTGGCAAAACTAATGGTCTGTTCTTGAATTTTAGGAATGATTACAACGATTCCCCATATAATTAAGGCTACAACTAAAACAAATAGACCAATAATACTTACTAATCGGGATACATTTTTCTTTTCAAGATAATCTACTACAGGATTCATCAAATAATACAAAATACCTGCCATAACTATAGGCAAGCCGACAACACTAAAAAACTGCCAAATCGGTTGAAATAAATAAGAGACTTTTGTAAATACAAGTAAAATCAGTAAAATTAATAAAACCACTAGCAGTGCTGTAACTACTTGATTATTTAAAAACCAACGCCAGAACCATGAAAATCGTTTCTCTTTTGATTCATGTTTCTCCATTTTTATCACGCTCCAGCAGAAATATAGTCAATTGATGTTCCAACAGTAATTTTGGGTAATTCATATGGAGATAAATACAAACCATTCATAATCACATTTTCTTGAGGAACATCAGAAAATACTAATGTTACATGTGAAATACTGTTTAAATTATCGTTTGCAAAAGAACCGACAAAATGGATAGTATATGTTTTATCGCCGATTTTTAGGGTATCCCCGGCTTTCATTTCAATGATTTCTGTTTCTTGAAATTTTTGGATAACAGCATGTTCTTTTAACCCTTCAGTAGCTGTTTCACCAAAAAGAATAATCATTGGTTCTGATCCTCCAAGAGCATGGGGACCAATTTCGGTAATTAGTGCTTTCATCTATTAATCGCTCCTAACTTTTTTATCATAAACAATTATACCATAGTTTGCTTGTTCTTATTTAAAGATTTTAGCGAATGATTTATGCTCAACTATTAGAAAAAGAGGGTTAGACAAAACTTAAAAAAGTTTTTCTTTCCCTCCTAAAATTCTAATTAGATACTGGGAAACAACTCTTTTTCTCCCAACAATATTTCTTAAAAAACTATTATTTATTCAATCATTATTTTAGAAATTCCATAATATGAGTCCAGACTTCTTCTTTGAATACATCTCTGGGATCCCCTCCGCCAATAACACCGTAGCCAATCATTGTACCAGCTACAAAAAGAATAATGACTAAGGCAATTACTACTAAAATTTTCAATAAAGTCACGACTATATAGCGTGTTGAACTCATACGTTTATTACTCCTTTTAACTAACGGTTGTTTTTTCTTTTGTTACAACCACGTCATCATTTACCCGTTCTACTTTTGCTCCAAGTTTTTGAAGTTTTTTATGGAACTCATAGTAGCCACGATCCAAATATTCTAAATGAGAAACACGGGTAATTCCTTTTGCACGCAATCCTATTAATATTAGAGCTGCAGCAGCACGTAAATCTGTTGCTTTGACAGAAGCTCCTTCAAGTTGTTTTCCACCATTGATAATCGCTATATTCCCATCAATTTTTACATCTGCATTCATATGACGCGTTTCTTCTAAATGTTGGAAACGATTTTCAAAAACTGTTTCAGTCACTACGCTTGTACCTTCTGCTAATAGCTGAATGGCAGTCATTTGGGCTTGCATATCTGTTGGAAATCCAGGATGGGGCATTTTCTTTACATCGGTTGGTTTAATATGTTTCGGTCCAATTACTCGAATTCCATCATTTTCTTCACGGATCGTTGCACCCATTTCGGTCAATTTAGAAATTAACGGACGATTATGTTCTGAAATAGCTTCTTCAATCAAAACATTTCCTTCTGTCATTGCTGCAGCAACCATAAACGTTCCTGCTTCAATACGATCTTGAACAATCGAATGCTGCACAGCTTTAAGGAAATCAACACCTTCAATTCGCATCGTTTCGGTACCAGCACCAAAGACTTTAGCACCCATTTTATTCAGTACATTCGCTAAATCAACTATTTCAGGTTCTCTAGCTACATTTTCAATAATCGTTGTTCCTTTGGCTTTGACAGCTGCCATCATAATATTTTGAGTAGCCCCTACACTAGGGAAATCTAAATAAATCGTGCTACCAATTAATTCATCTGCAATAGCTTCAATATAGCCATTTTTTTGAATAATTTTAGCACCTAGTGCTTGAAATCCTTTTAAGTGTAAATCTATTGGACGTTTCCCAATTGCACAACCACCTGGCATCGCAACTTTTGCATGACCATTACGGGCTAAAAGTGGTCCCATAACAACAATTGAGGCACGCATTTGGCTGACATATTCATAGTTAGCTTCAATTCCTAAAGGTTTTGTTGCATCTATCGTAACTTGATTTAAGTCCTGGTCAAAATCTACATCCACATTTAAGTGACGGATCACTTGATTCATTGTAAATACATCAGACAATATTGGTACATTTTTTAATGTAGTAACGCCCTCTTCTGCTAAAAGTGTCGCAGCTAAAATTGGTAAAACAGCATTTTTTGCTCCTTCAATTTTTACTGTACCTTCTAGTCGATTATCTCCATGAACAATAATCTGTTCCATTATGTTCCCCCCAAAAAATTAGAAATAGAATTCATCCTATACAAAATCTTTTCTATTATACCACTATTTAAAATAAATTAGTATCGTTTCTTCATTTTATAACAATTATGGAAAAAGTGGAATGAATAAATTACGGCATAGCGCCAACAATTCCAATACAAATGTGCTAACTGTAAAGCCTAGAGCAATTGAAAGAAAAATCATCACTAATCTTATTTGAGATGTTCGATAACTTTTAAAAAAATGCTCTATTTTCAGTGATTGTAATGCCCAAAAGCTCAGATAAATCAATGAGATATGACTAACAATCCGTACCATTGCATCTATTCCATAAAATTGCATAAATTTCTCTCCTTGATGATAATCTCACATTGAACATTCTAGCATAAAACTATTAAAAATTGAAAGGAATGTGATCTTTTTAATAGGGCTTTAGCTTTATCCAAAAACTCTTATGTACTAAAAAAGGAAAAGAAGAGCTAATTCATCACGCAACTACTTCTTTTCCTTTTCCCTAATTATGTGTGTTTAGACACATTAATTCGATTAATCGCGCGATGAAGTGCAACCGTTGCACGTCTTAATTCGTCACGGTCCGCATTTTCTTTCGCTTTTTCAATCATGCGTTCTGCTCGTTTTTTAGCTCTTTCAGCACGAGAAACATCAATGTCTCTCTCCCGTTCAGCACTATCGGCAATAATCGAAACAATATTATCTCGAACTTCCATGATTCCACCATTTACTGCAATCCAATCGACATGAGTCTCTGATTCTGTTCTATTCACTCGAACCTCATCAATGGCTAATGGAACAATAATTGGGGCATGCTTCGGTAAAATTCCTATTTCACCATCAGTTGTTTTCGCAACAACAATTTTGGCATGATGATCGTAAACTAAACCATCAGGAGTTACTACATTCACAGTTAGACAATCTTTTGTGCTATCCATTGTGTTCGCCGCCTCCTAGTAGCCTAATTTTTTAGCTTTTTCAATAACATCTTCGATTCTACCTACACTACGGAAGGCTTCTTCTGGAAGATTATCATATTTTCCTTCAAGAATATCTTTAAACCCTTTAACTGTTTCTGATACAGGTACATAAGAACCTGGCTGTCCAGTAAATTGTTCCGCAACGTTAAAGTTTTGAGATAAGAAGAATTGAATGCGACGCGCACGTCCAACCAATACTTTTTCTTGATCTGATAATTCATCCATTCCAAGGATTGCAATAATGTCTTGCAACTCACGGTAACGTTGTAAAACATGCTGAACTTCAGTTGCTACAGCATAGTGTTCTTCTCCTACAACTTCAGGAGCTAGAGCACTTGAAGAAGAAGCTAATGGGTCCACAGCTGGATAGATCCCTTGTTCTGTTAAACGACGTTCCAAGTTGGTTGTTGCATCTAAATGGGCAAAGGCTGTAGCTGGCGCTGGGTCAGTATAATCATCAGCCGGTACATATATTGCTTGAATAGATGTAATTGACCCTTTTTTTGTTGAAGTAATCCGTTCTTGTAATTGTCCCATTTCAGTTGCCAAGGTTGGTTGATATCCTACTGCTGAAGGCATACGACCTAGCAGCGCGGAAACTTCTGAACCAGCTTGTGTAAAGCGGAATATATTATCGATAAATAGTAAAACATCTTGTCCTTCAACATCACGGAAATACTCTGCTAACGTCAAACCAGTTAAAGCAACACGCATCCGTGCACCTGGTGGTTCATTCATTTGACCAAAAACCATTGCTGTTTTTTCGATAACACCAGAATCTTTCATTTCATGGTAAAGATCGTTTCCTTCACGAGTACGCTCTCCAACACCAGTAAATACTGAAATACCACCATGTTCTTGAGCAATGTTATGAATCAATTCTTGAATCAGAACGGTTTTTCCAACACCAGCACCACCGAACAAGCCAACTTTCCCCCCTTTTAAATAAGGAGCAAGTAAGTCAATTACTTTGATGCCTGTTTCTAGGATTTCGTTACTTGTACTTAATTCGTCAAATGCAGGCGCCTTTTTGTGAATTCCACTACGTTCTGCATCTTCTGGGAAAGGTTCTTCCAAATCAATTGTTTCCCCTAAAACGTTAAATACACGCCCTAGGGTTTCTTTTCCAACCGGAACAGAAATGGATTTTCCTGTATCGATTACTTCCATTCCTCTTTGTAGCCCATCAGTTGACTCCATTGCAATTGAACGAATAACACCATCGCCAAGCTCTAAAGCTACCTCAAGGACTACTTTTTGTTTCTCTTCGCCATTTTTATAAACGACTAATGCATTGTTTATATCTGGTAAAGACTGATCTAGTGAAAACTCCACGTCAACAACGGGACCAATTACTTCAACAATCTTTCCTGAACTCATAGTTCTTTCCTCCAGTCTTATTAAAGTCACACACTCCGTCTAAAGAATGTAAGACTAGATTATTCTAGTGCAGCTGCACCAGCAACAATTTCTGTAATTTCTTGTGTAATCGCCCCTTGTCGAGCACGATTATAAGAAATGGTAAGGTCATTAATAATCGTTTGAGCATTATCTGTCGCTGTTTTCATTGCGGTCATGCCGGCTGCATGCTCAGCTGTTTTTGCATCAATAATTGCTCCATAGATTAAACTTTCTGCATATTGAGGCAGCAGTTGATCTAAAATAACTTCTTCAGAAGGCTCTAAAATATATTCTTGTTCATAAGAAGTTGCTTCTCCTGGATCTAAATCTGAAATTGGTAACATTTTTTCTACACGAAACTGGCTTGTTAATGAATTTATATGATGGTTGTAGCAAACATATAATTCATCAAAAACTTCATTTTCGTACATTGTCGTTGCAGTCGAAACAATTTTTCTAACTTCATCAAAACTTGGTTGGTCTGTTAACCCTCTTAATTCATAGGCAACATTGATTCCACGAGCTTTAAAGAAATCAGCCCCTGTTCCCCCGATAGCGATTAGAACAAATTCCTCTTGGGAACTATGATCGTCTTCCATCATCGTCATCGTCTGCTTCAAAATAGAACTGTTATAGCCTCCAACAAGTCCTTTGTCAGATGTAATCACAATATAACCTGTTTTCTTCACAGGACGAGTTTTTAGCATCATATGGTAGTCATTTACTTCGGACTCACCATTACCAAAATCATCTAGCATTTGTAAGTCATTTAGTTGTGAAGCCACAAGATGGGTAACAATTGAACGAATTTTTGAAGAATATTCTTGAAAACTTCTAGAAGCCACTTCAGACTTAGTCAATTTTGATGCTGAAACCATTTGCATCGCTTTAGTAATTTGGCTCGTCTTTTTTGTAGAAGCAATGCGCTGTTTTATTTCATTTAGCGAAGCACCCAATTTCGTTCACCTCTCTTATGCGTTCTCAAGTGTTTGCAATTTATCTTTTGTGATTGAACCGTCAATATTTGCTGCGTTAAAAATATCTTTATATTCTTTAATAGCAGCATCAATTAAATCAGTATCTGGTAAATCTTTTGTTGTGCGAATTGTTTCAAAAATCTCTGGATGCTTCCCATCAATATAATCAAACAACTCTTGTTCAAAGTCTAAAATTTTCGCTACACTAACACTATCTAGGAAGCCATGAGTTAGTGCATATAAAATTAATACTTGTTTTTCAACTGCTAAAGGAGCATGTAATTTTTGTTTCAAAATTTCTACCGTTCTGCGACCACGATTTAATTTTGCCTGTGTTGCAGCATCTAAATCTGATCCAAACTGTGTAAATGCTTCTAATTCACGATAACTAGCTAAGTCTAAACGCAACGTTCCAGCCACTTTTTTCATCGCCTTAATTTGAGCGGAGCCACCAACACGCGAAACTGAAAGTCCAGCATCAACAGCGGGTCTAGTTCCAGCATAAAACAAATCACTTTCTAAGAAAATTTGTCCATCAGTAATTGAAATAACATTGGTAGGAATGTAAGCAGAAATATCTCCCGCTTGTGTTTCTACAAATGGTAATGCTGTCATTGAACCTCCACCAAGATCATCACTTAACTTCGCCGCACGTTCTAATAAACGTGAATGCAAATAGAAAACATCTCCTGGATAAGCTTCCCGACCTGGGGGGCGACGTAAAAGTAACGAAAGTTCACGATAAGCAACCGCTTGTTTAGATAAATCGTCAAAGATGATCAACACATGCTTGCCGTTATACATGAATTCTTCACCCATAGCCGTTCCAGCATAAGGGGCAATGTATAGCAATGGTGCCGGTTGAGAAGCACCTGCTGTGACAATAATTGTATAATCTAACGCACCAAATTTTCTAAGTGTTTCTACTTGATTACGAACTGTTGATTCTTTTTGTCCGATTGCTACGTAGATACAAATAACATCTTGCCCTTTTTGGTTAATAATCGTGTCAATTGCAATGGATGTTTTCCCGGTTTTGCGGTCACCGATGACTAACTCACGTTGTCCACGACCAATTGGTACAAGAGCATCTATTGCTTTAAGCCCCGTTTGCATAGGCTCACTAACTGATTTTCTTTGCATTACTCCTGGGGCTGCAGCTTCAACGGGACGAGTTTTAGTTGTTTTAATTTCTCCTAACCCATCAATTGGCTGACCTAAAGGATTTACGACACGTCCAATCATCGCTTCACCTACAGGAACTTCCATAATCTTGCCCGTTCGCTTAACCGTATCTCCTTCACGAATGGTTTCAAAATCACCTAAAATAATAATCCCTACGTCATTCATTTCTAAGTTTTGTGCCATACCGTATGAACCATTTGAGAATTCAAGCAACTCTCCACTCATTGCGTTTTCTAATCCATGAGCTCGAGCAATTCCATCTCCAACGTACGTAACAGTACCGACTTCTTCTACTTCTAATACTTGTTGATAATTTTCAATTTGTTCTTTAATCAAGGCACTGATTTCTTCTGCTCTGATAGCCATTCAATTCACCTCTTTATTGTACTGATTCTTTTTTCATTAAACGTTGTCGAATTTGTTCTAATTGTTTGTGAATACTTCCATCAATTACTTGGTGATTCGCTTCGATAACAACCCCACCAACTATTTCAGGATCAATTAAATTAATTAGATGTGCATGCTTATAACCTAACATACTGGCAACTTTTTCTTCCATTGCTTGATGTTGTTCTTTTGTCAAAGGAATGGCGGTTGAAACCGTACCCAAAATCAAGCTTCGATGCTCATCATATCTAAGTTCATATTCATCAATCATTAATAACAAATCATTCATTCTGCTATATTTGTAAACAACCATCAAGAAATTTTTAACCATGCCTTCATAACTGGCAATTAGTTTATTCATAATTTCATCTTTTTCATAGGGTTCCAAGCGAGCATCACTTAAAATATCTCCTAAGCCTGGGACTTCATGGTAAATTTCTCTAAGCGTCAATAACTCTTGATAAACGTTATCGGCTTCTTGTTTTTCAATTGCCAACTCAAACAAGGCTTTCCCATAACGTTTGCCTACAGTGTATTTATCAAGCTTCATTTGATTTACCTAAGCCTTCAATATAAGAATTAATTAACGCTTCGTGCACATCTTGTGTTAATTCTTTATTTAATATTTTTTCTGCTATTTGTAAAGATAACGCAGCCACTTCGTCTTTAACTTCCGCCATTGCTTCTTCATGTTCTTGAGAAATATCTTGACGAGCTTTTTCTCTTAAACGTGAAACTTCTTCACTGGTTTCTGTTAAAATTCTTTGACGATTTTGATCGCCACTCTCTTTCGCATTTTTTATAATATCTGCTGCTTCAGTTTTAGAAGAAAGTAGTTTTTGCTGACGCTCTTCTTCTAACTTGGCTGCTGCGATTCGAGATTGTTCTGCAGAATCTAAATCATTGGCAATTTTATCTTCACGCTTTTTCAACATTTCACTAATCGATTCCCAAGCAAATTTCTTGATGAGAAGCATTAAGAGTAAAAAAGCTCCACTAACAACAATGATTGTGCCTAATGTTGTGCTGGGGGGTACTTCACCAATAACTAAATGATCTATCATGAAGCCTCAACTTCCTTTCCTGCCGATATCAGTACTAGTCTTTTTATTAAAAAGCATACTTTGTTCGTTCTAATAAAAACTTAATTCTCTTTATGAACTAAAATAGTTTAAGGTATAGAAGAAAGCAGTGACGGTGTTCCGAAACAATCGGCGTCCTGCCTTCCAAAATTATTTAAATACTAATAAAAGCGCAATAACTACACCCAAAATAGGCACAGCTTCAATCAAGGCTACACCGATGAACATTGTAGTTCTTAATTGTCCTGCCATTTCAGGTTGACGAGTCATTGACTCAATTGTTTTAGAAATTACTTTTCCATTACCGTAAGCTGCTCCAATAGCGGCTCCAAAAACTGCGATAGCTGCTGCAATATAATTCATTATGTTATCCTCCTAGATAATTGTTTTTCTTTTTTTATTCTTCCACTTCAATTTTGTGAGCCATGTAAACCATAGACAAGGTCACAAAAATGAAAGCTTGAATCCCACCGATAAATAGTGAAAAGGCCACCCAAATCATTTCTAGTGGTAAGGCTAAGGGAATTGACCAAAGTCCTACACTTGATACGATACTAGCAATCAATCCTAGTAAAACTTCACCTGCAAAAATATTTCCGTACAACCGTAATGCTAATGTTAGTAAGTTTGTAAATTCTTCCATTAGTTTAATTGGCATTAGAAAAGCAACAGGTTTTAAAAAGCTGTTTACAAAATATCCTTTTAAACCAAAACGATTAATACTAAATAAGTGAGTCAACACAATCATGATTAATGCCAACGTCAGTGTTACCATTGGATCTGCTGTTGGGCTTTTCCATAGAGTCAAGTCATCACCTACAACGACTTTTGTCACTAAACCAATAATATTGGCAACCAATACAAACATGAACATAGTGAATGCTAATAGATGAAAATTCGTTACTTCCTTGCTAGGCATATTATCTGTAATAATTCCTCTTACAAAATCAATCAATAATTCAATGACATTTTGTTTACCTTTGGGTTTCATCTGTAAATTCCTTGTGCAAAAATAAACAATGCCAAATACAATGATACAAGTTAACAGTACCATTATACAAATCGTACCATCAAACCAAATCGGTCCAATCTTGAAGAGCAGTGACTTCTCTTCCAATTCAATTCACCTCTTTTCAAACAATCTTCTGGAAGTTCATTTGAAGAGCTAGACGAGTTTTTTCTGTCTCAAAAGTATTTTTCAACTTTTTTCTTGATATTCTCGTAAAATAAGTTCCTCTATAACTCCTTTACTTTCATAACCATCCGTATCATAACACCAACAGCGAATAATTTCAAAAAAATTTCATGAAAACATGACACTTTTTCTAATCTGACAAAAAAATGGTTAATCGACCTTATTTTTGTTCTAAGTAAAAGCAGTCCTTATTTATCGCTTTTTTTAGCTGGATAGAAGAATGATTAGCGAAAAAACACTGAAAACACAGTGCTTTTCTTAACTTTATCAAATTCTTTCAATAATAGTAAGTAAAACGATAAAATATGTGAAAAAGGATATATTTTATCACTTTTACTTACGATACTTCTTTTGGTAGTAAGTAATTATCGTGATGCGTTTTTCAGTGTTCGACTAATTTCTCGATTAATTTCTTTGCGTTTTAAGTCTTCTCGTTTATCGTATTGCTTTTTCCCTTTAGCTAAACCAATTAGGACTTTTGCATACCCATTCTTGATATACACTTTTAATGGAACAATTGTGATTCCCGTATTTTTTGTTTCTGCAATTAATTTTGCAATTTGCTTTTTATGCAGTAAGAGTTTTCTAGTTCGTAAAGGGTCGTGATTAAAAATATTTCCTTGTTCGTAAGGACTGATGTGCACGTTATAAAGAAATGCTTCTCCATTACGAACTCGAGCAAACCCATCCTTTAAGTTGATTCTTCCGTTACGAATTGATTTGATTTCGGTTCCTTGTAACACAACTCCTGCTTCCATCGTGTCAACAATCGTATAGTCATGTCTAGCTTTACGATTCTGAGCAATAAGCTTCCCTTCTCCTTTTGGCATTTGCAACTCTCCAATTCTTATTTTTTCTTCTTACCTTTTTTGTTTTTTTTCTTTTTAACTGCTTCTTTGTAAAAAGGTTTCTTCCCTTTTTTCTTATTATTTTTACGTTTAGATTGGTTATCATCTACTCGTTTCTGAAGGTGGTCGTTTCCACGTCTGCGCTCACTTTGTCGTCTATTCTGTTTCGGCGCTTCTAAACGTTGAACTTCTTCTGCATCAAGTAATTCAAAATCAATTTCTCTTGTTTCCGGATCGGCTTTTACAACTTTAATTCTAACTTTCTGTCCGATTTTTAGAGTCATACCTGTCCGCTCGCCAACTAAGGCCATATGATTTTCAATGTAATGGAAGTAATCCTGTTTTAAACTGTTTACATGAATCAGACCTTCAATCGTATTTGGCAATTCAATAAATAAACCAAATTTAGCAACTGATCCGATAATTCCGTCATATTCTTCACCAATTTTGTCTGCCATAAACTCTGCTTTTTTCATTGAATCAACTTCGCGCTCAGCCTCCACCGCACGGCGTTCCATTTTCGAACTATGATCGGCAATATCCGGTAATAGCTCTGCCCATTTTTCTTTGGTACTTTCGCTCATCGACTCACTGTAGGTACGAATTAATCGATGAACAATCAAATCTGGATACCGTCTGATTGGAGAAGTAAAATGAGTATAGTATTCGGCAGCCAAACCGTAATGGCCATAATTATCTTCTGAGTAACGAGCCTGTTGCATACTACGTAATAACATCGTATTAATTACAGGTTCTTCTGGTTTGCCATTCACTTGTTCAAGAACTCGTTGAAGATCCTTCGGTGTAATATCATTTTTTGTCCCTTTAACTAAGATACCAAAGACACTGGCAAAGTCAAAAAATCGTTGCATTTTTTCTTCTTTTGGTTGTTCATGAATCCGATAAATAAAAGGAACTTTTAAATCGTGGAAATGTTTCGCAACCGTTTCGTTAGCAGCTAACATAAAGGATTCAATCAATCGCTCTCCCACGCCACGGGTTCTTAGAAGAATGTCTTCTGGATGCCCGTCTCTATCTACCAATACTTTTGCCTCATTGTCTTCAAAAGAAATGGCTCCACGTCTTTCTCTCATGGTTTCAAGGATATGGTGTAATTCACCCATTTCCTGAAACATTGGAACAAGATTTTTATAACGCACCATCGTTTCTGGTTTCTGTTCTTCTAAAATCTCATTGATTGCAGTATAAGTCATTCTTTCTGTTGTTTTAATCACACTTTGAAAAATCTCATGACGCACAATATTTCCTTCTGGATCAATCTCCATTTCACAACTCATCGTTAATCGAGGGACTTTAGGATTTAGAGAACAAATTCCGTTAGATAAACGTTGTGGAATCATTGGCACGACTCTATCTGTTAAATAAACACTAGTTCCTCGCTCATAAGCTTCGCGATTTAACTGACTTTCTTCTGTTACATAATAAGAGACATCTGCAATATGAACCCCTAAAAAATAATGTCCACTATCTAATTTTCTGACAGTCACTGCATCATCCAAATCTTTAGCATCTTCTCCATCAATGGTTACGATCACTTCTTCTCTTAAATCTCTGCGACCTTCTATGTCAGATTCTGCTATAGCATCTGGTACCTTATCAGCTTCTGCTAGTACATCCTCTGGAAAAGCAGTAGGTATGCCATGAGCAACAATAACTGATAAAATATCCATTCCTGGATCATTTTTATGTCCAACAACTTTTTTCACGATTCCTTCTAAACTTTTTGTGTATTCTTTTTCTGGATAATGGGTAATTTCAACAATGACAATACTTCCATCAACAGGCTTTATTCCTATTGCAGCGATAAAAAACGTCAATCCAGTCATTTTTTTATCTTTTGGAATCATATAGCCATATAAATCAGTTTCTGTCACTTGGTCTTCGTCATAAGCCACAAACTCTCCAACCGCTTGTGTGATTGCTCTTTTTTTAATTGCGACAACTTTTCCTTCGGCTCCTTTTTCTGTAAAAGGATCAGCAGGTTGAACAATGTCAATTGCAACAGTATCGCCATCCATAGCAAAATTAACGGCTTCTTTAGGAATATATATATCTGGTTCTTCTTCATCATAATTTACAAAGCCAAAACCTCTTTCATTTGCTCTAAAAACACCTTCAAGAGCTAATTCTTTGTTCGGTAAACGAATTTTTCCTTTTTTATTAAATTCTACTAATTTTTCCCGTTCCATTGCTGCTATTGTCTGAACGAGTAGTTTGAAATCAGTACTTTTTTGTAATTGCAAAGCTTCTGCAATCTCTTCCATAGAAAAACTTTTCTTCTTTTGTGATTCCATGAAAAATAGGATTTTCTCCTTAATCGTTTGTTTTGTCATAGTTTCTCCTCATGCCAAGAAAGTGTTTCTAAAAAATGCAACACATCTTGTTCTAATTGTTTGTGATCGGGCCCTACAGTGATTACATGACCACTCTTAGGATACCAGTTTAATGTATAGCGTGTTTGTTTTAAGGCTTCTGCTGTTTTATAAACTCCGGAAGCCTCTATCATTTCATCGTTACCAGCTTGCGCCATGAAAACAGGAACTGAAATTTGATTCAATTTTTCAGATGTTTTTACTGAGAACAATTCAATCTCTTCCATTTGTTGAAGAACATCTCTTTGAATACGTTGCAATCGTTGCTGTTTATCGGGTTCATTAATTTTTGTAATAGAAAAAATATTTTCTGCATACTTCAAAAAGTTTTCAGGGACTTTATTTTTAACTGGGAAAATGGGAGAACAGAAAAAGCCACCGCCGATTATTCCTTGTAAAGATTCCGTCAAAAGATGCGTCGCAATAAGCCCACCCAGTGATAACCCAAAAACAGCTACTTGTTCATAGCCTTTTTCTTTTAAAAATGTTACAGCATCGAGAGCATCTTGCTGCCATTTAGTTATTGATTCCGCTAAAATGTCTTCCGGTCGTAACGTTCCGTGACCAGTAAAATTTGGTGAATAAACAGTATAGTTCGCTTTCTCTAAAAAGCGGCTTAACATTCGTACATCATTGCTACTTCCTGAATAGGCATGTAATAACAAAACTGCACAAGGCCCATTTTCTGTAAACAATGGTTTTGGTAAATTGATTTTCTTTTCCAAGTAGGTCACCTCAACCTTATTTTATCACATAATAGAGCCAAATCCTTCAGAAAAGAAATCCATCAGATTCGGTTTTAATAAACAAAAAAAGTCCCTCTTTAATCGAGAGACTTTCAAGCATTTTTACTTTGAAGATAATAATGATAAAACAAATAACAATACCATCCAAGTTGCACCAATAATAGCAGTAGCTCTTTGCATTACAGCTTCGAACCCACGCGCTTTTTGTTTACCAAAAAGTTTGTCTGCTCCACCAGTAAATGCACTAGCTGCACTATTTTGTTTACTTGGTTGCATTAATACTGCAATTACCATTAAGACTGAAAGTATAAGTACAAGTGTTAATATCAGATTATACATACATTAATTCTCCCTTATTCACAAAATACATCTATTATACTTTAGCATATTTTTAATTGAATTACTAGGAAAAAGTAACAGAACTTAACAAACCATTCCTCTTTCGTAAAATTTTTCACTCGTGATGTATAGATGATAACCAAAGTTCTATAGGATGGGGTTGCCTAAACTATATTTTTCTGTTATTTCCGCAAAACATCACTATATTCTTTTTTCTCGTCAAATTCTTTTTTAGCAAAAGGGCACAATGGAATAATTTGTTTTCGTTCTTTTCGTGCCTTCTCGACCCCTTTTAATACTAATTTCTCTGCAAGTTTTTGGCCTCGATATGCTGGATCAACATAGGTATGGTCGATAATTAGTAGCTTTTCACCTGCTTCTGACCAAGTCATTTCACCAATCTCTAAACCTTCGTCATTGTATAACACAAAACGTCTGCTTTCTTCTTTGATGTCCACTGCTATTTTGTATCCTTTGCAACATACTTCAAGGCACCACTAGGACAAGAATTAACCACACGAATATTCTCATTCACATCGGCATTATCAGCAATAATCCAAGGTCTTCTTCCAACTTCATAAATGGCTGAATTTCCTCGGACGCAATTGCCAGCATGTACACAAAGACTGGCATTGTAATAGACATCTATTTCTTCTCCTCGATATTTGCGATACCCTTCCTGCCTAAGAGTTGCTTCTGTAGCGATTGTTCCGTTCAGTTTATTTCCATTCATTATCAATTTGCTCCTTTCAACATTGAATAAATTAGTAGTCTCTTAATTTTATTTCACTACATACTTTTGAACTTAATCGTTCCTTGCGCGAAGTGAGGATAAAATAGAAACGGTATCCACCACTTCCTGTAACACTGCACCCACCAATGCGGGAATCACTCCAAAGCTGGCAATTAGCATTAAAATCGTACAAATTGCGATACCTATTAAAACGGATTGTTTCGTAATCCGCATAGTATCTTTCGATATTTTAATTGCTTTGCTAACTTTTTCTAAATCATCTTTCAAAATAACTGCATCTGCTGTTTCACTGGCGGCTGTTGAACCATGGGCACCCATGGCGATTCCTATATCTGCAATCGCTAATGAAGGAGCATCGTTTACACCATCACCAACCATTAGAACAGGTCGTTGTTCCTCTGTCAGTTCTTTTAGAGCATTAATTTTGTCTTGTGGTAAACATTCTGCATGGACATCCGTTATCCCCACTTCTTTAGCTATAGTATCAGCGATTGGTTTGCGATCACCAGTAATCATCATTAAATGATTGATTTGCATTTGTTTTAACTGTTCCATTGTCACTTTTGCTTCTGGTCGAATCACATCAGTAAAACTAATATAGCCTAGATATATTCCATCTTTCGAAATGTAAACAGCCGTTTTATCAACGGACTGATCTACAGGTTCTTGAGAAACAAACGCTCTTTTTCCGACCTTGATTCTTTGATTGTCAATAACTGCCTCAACACCAGCACCAGTGACTTCTTCAAGTTTCGTTACCGCTTTTAATGATGCCCTTTTTTGAGCATACGACACAAGTGAACGAGCTAAAATATGACTTGATTCCTGCTCTGCACTAGCAGCCAATACAACTAATTCTTCTTCACTAATATTTGTTGCAGGAACAATCGATTCAACAGACAAGGCTCCCTTGGTGATTGTGCCAGTTTTATCAAAAGCAACTGATTTTACATTAGATAATTTTTCTAACGTAGTCCCTGTCTTTACAACAATCCCATTCCGGCTAGAACGACTCATACCTGCAACCAATGCAATAGGTGCTGCCAAAATTAAGGGACAAGGCGAAGCAACAACTAATACTTCAGCAAAACGTTTAGGATCTTTTGAGAAAAACCAAGCCGCTCCTGCAATAACATAAGCAACAATAGTAAATGGGACTGCATAACGATCAGCCAATCGTACAAAATTTGCTGGCTGCGCTTCGGATTCACGAACTAACTTGATGATCGTTTGATATTGACTATCTTCAGCACTCTTTTCTGCTTTCATGGTAATTGAACTGTCGCCATTTATAGAACCAGACATCACGGAATCGCCAACTAATTTACTGATGGGTTTTGATTCACCTGTTAAAGAGGATTCATCAAAAGTAGAAGTTCCTTTTGTAATGATACCATCTACTGGAACAGCTTCCCCAGGTTTAACCACCAATTGATCCCCAACTGAAATAGCATCTACCTTGATATCCGTCAATGTTTCTCCAACCAGTTTATGTGCTTGCTGTGGAGAGTTATCTAATAATGCTTTTAATTCCCGATTAGCTCGTTTAGCGGCATAATCTTCAAGAGAATCACCACCAGTCAACATAATTAGAATCATCAAACTAGCCCAATATTCCCCAACTGCTAAAGTAGCAACAATAGCTGTAATTGCAAGAATATCCACCCCGTATTTACCAGATCGCAACTCCTTTACCATCTCTATCAACATAGAAAATGCCATAATTGCTCCAGTAAAAATAATCACACTATGAGAAATTAATGGTTGATGTAAAACAAATTCAAAAAATAAAGCTAAGACTCCAGTTGTAATGGTAATAATTAATTTCGTTAAATGTTTCATTTCCACTCCCCCCTATAATTGATCCCTCTTACTTTAGAATACTATCTTTGTCATAATAGTTGAAATAAAACTGCCTAAATGAAAATGATTGTCAGCTAAGCAAAAAATTGACATAAAACAAAAGTGTCTTATGCCAATCTATTATTATTCTCATATTCATTTCAGTTAATTTTTCTTTTTTTGACGTTTTTCTTGTATTTCTCGCCATTTATAGCTCACTCTTGTCATAAATAAAGACATGTAGTTAAAAATAGAACGACTACCTAAAAGAAGTGGCAAATAGAAAAAGACATTTCTATTAAATAAGTTCGTAAGCATGAAAAAATCTCCAAAAAATAGGAAACACGCAAGAAAACCAATAACTAATAGAATAATCATACTTTTTTTCTTTAAATCTAATGGACGAGCAACACGAAGCAACACTTGAAAACCGACAGTTCCTGTTAATAAGACACACATTGTTGAAACATCTGTACTAGGTAAGTCAAACCAGATTCCTGCTAACTGTAAGACCAAAATACTAAAGACAACTGTTAACGCACCTGGAACAGAAATTCGCAATATGTTTGTCAGGAAATTCCCTTTAATTCTTTCATAACTCGGCTCTAATGCCAAAATAAACGAAGGGATTCCGACAGTCAGCGCATTAATCGGCGTCAATTGAAGCGGAGCAAATGGGTACGGTAAAAAGAGGAAAATAAACGTAACTGCCAAAATAGCTGAATAAATAGTTTTTACCATATACATAGAAGCAACGCGTTCAATATTATTAATCACTCGACGTCCCTCATTTAACACTTGAATCATTGAACTGAAATCGGAATTTAATAAGACAACATCTGAAACTGCTCGCGCTGCGTCACTACCACTAGCCATCGCTACACTCACATCAGCCTCTCTTAATGATAAAATGTCATTGACACCATCTCCTGTCATACAAGTTGTATGTCCATTTTTTTTCAACGCTTGAATAAGTTCTCTTTTTTGATAAGGAGTTACCCGTCCGAAAACAGTCGTTTTCTCCACAAGCTCAGAAAAATCCGTTTCATCATTTATAGTCGTCATATCAACAAAATTTTCAGCGCCACGAATCCCCGCTTTTTTTGCTATTTGAGCTACCGTAATAGGATTGTCTCCAGAAATAACTTTTAATGTCACATCCTGCTTTTCAAAATAAGTAAAGGTGTCTATCGCATTTTCTCTAATCGTATCTGCAATAATAAAAATCCCAACAGTTTCCTTCTCTTCTGGTAGTTTAGGACTCGTCAAGTTTTCTACAAAATGAACCAAAATCAATACACGATCACCTTGCTTATTGTAAGAATCTAGCTTTTCTGCTAGCTCTTCTGGAACTTCTGAATAAATAAACTCAGGAGCTCCCATTACAAAAGAACCTTTTTCTTCAAATGTGACACCGCTCCATTTTCGATCAGATGAAAATGGAATCACTTCCTTCGCTTTCCAAAGACTTTCCTTTACTGAAAAACGATTTCTCAGTACCTTTGCAGTAGAATTTTGATCTGATAGTGCAGTCATCACTTCTCCCATTGCCCGTTCAATTTCACTTGCTGGAAAACCAGCTTGAGGAATCAACTCTTTGAATGTAAGACTGCCATCGGTGATCGTCCCTGTTTTATCTAAACAAATCGTATCAACTCTTGCTAGAGTTTCGATGCAAGAAAGTCTTTGAACTAAGGTCTTTTTTCGAGCTAAGTTAGCAGCACCTACTGCGAAAGCAACACTTGTCAGTAACATCAACCCTTCTGGAATCATACTAATTAGCGCGCCAGAAACACCTAAAACTGTCTTAGGAAAAGAACCTGTCGATTGATACTGTGACCAAAATAGTAATAACCCGATTGGGATAATAGCAAACGTTAACCCTTTTATCATTAAGTTTAAAGAGTTCATTAATTCTGAGGTGGATTTCTTTTCTGTTTTTGCTTCTTTTGATAATTTTGAAACAAAATTCGCTTCACCAACAGCTGTAATTTTTATAAATCCTAATCCAGAAGTAATAAAACTCCCACTCATCACAGGATCGCCATTTTGTTTGGCAATTTTGTCTGATTCTCCTGTTAAAAGTGATTCATCTACCTCTAGCCCTTCAGAATGGATAACAACTCCGTCGGATGGCACTTGATTGCCCAATCGTAATATCAAGACATCACCAAGTACGATTTCGTCTTGATAAATTTTACCTATCTGCCCTTCTCTTAATACAGTCACTTCCGTTTTATTCACAATTGAAAGCTTATCAATTGTTCTTTTTGCATGTATTTCTTGAAATACACCAATCGCAGTATTTAATATAATTACCCAGAAAAACAAAGCATTTTTGGGATACCCAACTAAAAAAACCGAGATAGCTAAAAATAAATTAATAAAATTAAATAAGGTCAGGGAATTATCCAAAATAATTTGTTTGGTTGTCCTTGACAAGTCTTCATTTTCCTTATTGTAAAATCCTTCATCAAAAAGTCTGCTTACCTCTAGGTTTGTAAGTCCTACTATTGTTTCAGGAATTTTTAAAAGACTATCATCAGAACTACTGATTTTTTCAGAAGAAATTTGCTTTTCTCCATCAATATCTTTTTCTTTACGAAACCATTTTTTCATATTCTCAACTACTTTCCCTTTTCATCTAGATTCATTTTAAAGTAACAAAAATAATAAATCTGAAAGCTACTTTAATTTTAACCCTTTTTTAAGCTTTATTACAATTAAAAGTTGATATCTAGCTGAAGTTCAATTTATGCCCTATGTTTATTCATAGAAACTATGATATATTAATGAGAGAATATTATACTTGATGAACTTTAGATTTTTTGGTTCAAAGAAAGGGCGAATATTAATATGGATAGAATGCTTCTAAATTCAACTAGCAGACGCTTAAAACTACTAGAACTATTAAACAGTTCTAGTCAATGGGTGTTGGTTAATTATGTAGCAAAAGAATTGGGATGTTCTCCACAAACTGTTATTTCTGATTGTGAGCATATTGAGAATGAATGGCCAGATTATCTAACCATTGATTTTTCAAAAAAAAGAGGACTACGGTTCCAAATGGTGAAAAATCATCCAATCTCAGATTTGTACAAAGAAATAATGAAAGAGGCGCTAACTTTTGCATTAATGGAGGCTGCTTTTTTTAATCCAGGAATGAATTCAGCTTTTTACCATCAGAAATTATTTATAAGTGATTCTAGCTTATACAGAGTATTTCGATCTCTCAAACCTCTTTTGCAAGAACGAGGAATTGATTTTGCTCAAACCTCCTACACAATGACAGGTTCTAATGAATTACAAGTTAGATACTTTTTAATCTTATACTTTTTAGAGGTAAACAAAATTAGTGATTGGCCCTTTCCTTTGGATAAAAAGCAACTTATGAAGACAATCGAAATTGTTAAAAGTATTTACGAATTTAAAATGAATGTCAGCTTTTCTAATTACTTACTTTATGCAATGGCTATCACTATCATTCGAGAACAACAGGGATTCAAAATTCGACCCTCTATTATAAATAAACATTTAAATGTGAATCCTATTGAACCCTCTGAAAATCTGGACCTTTTTTTACAAGAAAATTTTCCGGAAGTTGATAAAAACAGCTTTTACCTCTCTATTTTTTGGTGGAACTATTCTTGGAATAATGCCCAAGAAAAACAGAATGTACGCCAATATGCCGAACAGTTCATGTCTCTTTTAAGTGATTCTATTGGAATCAAACCTTCTGCTGAAAGCAATGAAGCCATTGTAACATGGATGATGCATATATATGCTCGTCATCAATTTTACCCTTACGAAAAATTTATTTTGTATGACCATTACCATTATGCAACTGTATCAGTGAAAAGAACCTATACTTTTTATACACAGAAAGTAGCTGAATGCTTAGATCAAATAGAAAAGAAAAGTCGATTTCCCTGGAAAACAACTTACTTAAATGAAATGCTCCATAAAATATTACTGTTATGGGCAAATTTACTTGATTCACTGGAACAATTACAACCTAAAATCTCTGTAGTCATTTTAAGTAATATTGGTATTGAACATTCGGATATTCTTTCTTATCTTCTGCAAAAAAGATTTCAAGAAAAAATTACTATTTGCTTTTCAGGAGATGAATTAACGTTAGACAAAACTTTAGATTATGATCTCTGTATCTCTAACTATACGATTGCAAATATTGACGAAGATAATCTGATAGTGGTTGATGACATTCCTTCAAATAAAAATTGGCTTGATTTATCAGCAATTATCCGATCAAAAACACATCTTTAAATACATTCAATAGAAATATTAAATAAAAACAAGATAAAGCGAAGACGGGACACTTCATTTTATCTTGTTTTTTATTAATATTTAATTTTCAGTTTTTTTAAACACCTAAAAAAAACTGAAGAATCCTTTTAAACCAGCACTTTAGAAGCTTTTTTACTAGTAGCTTTAAACACACTTTTAGACGAAATCGTCTTTTTTTTTTATGATTACCTTACAAAAAACAAAAACATTTTAAGGAGGCATTGATCATGAAAAACACTGCCAGAAAAGTTGCTATTTTCACTTACACAATGATTTTATTGATCGGGGCTGTTTTACTTTTTGCATTTACTATTTATTCAAAAAATCATACAACAATCAATAATGCCGCAAATAGAAACATGGAAGAAACTATTTTACCATCTGGAACAAAATACAAAAAAATTGAGTATGGACAATCTTTTTCAATTTACGATCTTTTTTCTATTGCTCCCGATGACAGATTGAACTTAACTATCAATACTTCTAATTACAGCGTCCAAAAAATTGGCACCACAGATATCAATGTCACTTTCGAAAAAAATAATAGTATTTCAACAGGTTTGATTCGTTTAACTGTTGTAGATACTAAGAAACCAATTATTAAGATGCCAGACCTTTCAATTAACGAAAATGACTCCTTTGATAAATTAGCCGGTGTTACTGCAGAAGATAACGTAGATAAAGACCTAACTCAAAAAATTGTAGTAAACGGAACAGTTGACTCCAGCGTGCCTGGACAATACAAATTATCTTATGAAGTAACAGATTCTAGTGGAAACCTTACTCGTTCAGATAGGAATGTAAATGTAATTAAAACTTTTGAAGAAAGAAATAATCAACAAGCTACTCCAGCTGCATCAATCACTGAAGAATCCGTAAGTAATTCCAGCACTGCTGAAGCACCTCAGCAGCAAGCTCCTGCTATAAGCAATGAAACTACGAATAATTCTGAACCAACAAGTACACCATTAGTTGCTGATAGCTTAATTATTGCCGGAGTCGCAGTTCCTTATCAAAATGGAGGTCAAGGTGCCGGTCAAAGTATAATTGATGGCGATAGTTATGGCACTGCTTCGACTTGGGGTGGCGCTCCTGTTCAATCAGGTAGTGATGGCATGAACACTCACTTTATTGGTCACAATCCTGGCATCTTCTCGATCCTCTTTTCAGCTGGTATCGGAAGTCCAATTATTGTTACAGACTCTACCGGACAAGCAACAACCTACGTTGTAAACAATATATTGCGGGTGGATGATTACGGAAATGATCTCTCTACTAAAGTAAACTATTGGGATTTAACGATTGGTACTGGTGGAGGAGAACGAATTACTTTACAAACTTGTATCACAGATGCTGAAAATCTTATTGTGTTGGCCTCTAAATGAAAGCGATTACTTTTAATATCCGACACATAAACAGAATAAACATGGCTTATCGTTTAACTTGTATAGGCTTGTCTATTCTGTTTTTTCTGTATTCTATTATTTTATTGTTTCCTCAAAATCGTTCGCAAAAAAGGCTGCAATAAGAATGTTTACCCACGGAAACTATGCTCATTAAGTCCAAATTGATAAATTCTATAGTATTGGTATACAGATCTCGCAAAGATTATTTTCTACCATCTTTACAGCATATCGTTCAATCATTGGATGTTGCGTATCAAAGCTATAACCTTTACTTTCTATTTCGGGTAACATATTTTGCATAGCCTGTATTATGGCTTGTTCTGTGTGTATAACGGAAAAGATTGCATACTTACTAGATTTTAAAACGCCTTTTTTAATATCAAGTTGTTGAATAGTATCCAAAGAATCAACTATTAGTGCTACATCATACCGACAATTTTCTGGATTAGTCGTCTGAGGGTTATCTCTTGGGATGGCTAAAATGATTGATTCATTATTAAGTAGTTCGTTATTTTTTAACCATCTTTTGAAATCTTCCATTAAATTCTTATTTTCCATTCCGTATGCACCTATTCTTCTTCTATAGATGATCTTTGTTTCAGGAATTATTTTAATATTCATTCACTTCTCCTTGTCTTACTTTTAGTCCACCGGTGTCTGTGTCTATAGTATATTGATATAAAATGTATTTCAACCCTACTTTTAAATTTAGTCAATCAGCGAAAATAGCCAATGCAAAAGAGGATGAAACAAAACCAAAAATCAGTTTTCTTTCATCCTCTAAATCCGAATAAACGGTGGCCAACAGTCTGAGTCTTCGGAAATTTCTCGCCCCGAAACGACTTCTGTCTGAACCTCTTCCATCTAGTCATAAGATTTTTATTTTACTTATTTTTTCCAGTAGTATTTTTTATAGTCTAGCTTATTTCCAGAAATCATCAAAGATTGAAATAGGCATGTGGCGTTTATGTTGGGTCTTCTGATACCAATTTTCAATAATCGCTGTTGCTTCACTAGATATTACTTTTCCTTCTAAGTAATCATCGATCTCTTGATAACTTACACCTAGCGCTGATTCATCAGAAAGTAATGGTTTGTCATCCTCTAAATCTGCAGTCGGAACTTTTAAATATAAGGCTTCTGGTGCATGCAATTCTTTTAACATCATTCTTCCTTGACGTTTGTTCAAGCGAAATAGAGGTAAAATATCAGCACCTCCGTCCCCGTGTTTTGTATAAAAACCAGTCAGGCTTTCAGCTGCATGATCGGTACCAATCACTGCACCACTTTTTTCTCCCGCAATAGCATATTGAACAATCATTCTTTGTCGTGCTTTCATGTTTCCTTTGTTGAAGTCACTGATTGTTATCCCGGCTTCACTTAAGGTTTGTACACTAGCCATAATTGCAGGCTTGATGTCAACACGCAATGAAATGTCTGGTTGGATAAATTGAAGGGCTTTTTCAGCATCTTCTTCGTCAACTTGCTCTCCATAAGGCAATCTAACTGCTATAAATTGATACTCATTATTCTTTGTTTCTTCACGCATTTCCTCCATTGTCAGTTGCGCTAATCGACCTGCTAAAGTTGAATCTTGCCCACCACTAATTCCCAGTACAAAGGTCTTCAAAAAAGTATGTTTATACAAATAGTCTTTCATAAAATCAATACTTTTACGAATTTCTTCTTCTGGATCAATATGAGTTTTTACGCCTAATTCTTCGATAATAGCTTTTTGTTGTGGCGTCATACGAGATCGTCCTCCAATTATTTATTTTGTCCTAAAGTTTTTACATCTTCTCTGACTTTTTCAATCATCCGCATTTTGTGGTTCCAACATTCTGTAGATAAATCCACTGGATATTTTTGAGGGTTTAAATCGCGCTTATACTCTTCCCACAAGGAACTCATATTTTGTTTTGCATACGCCTTAATCTCATCTAAAGCAGGTAACTCATAGACTAATTTTCCTTTTACAAAAATATCTTGTAACACAGGTCGTGCATTAAAATCACGAACGGTTTTATTGATAAAAGTATGAACCGGATGGAACATATAAATTTCTTGTTGCTCTCTAGGATCTTCGTCCCAAAGAGTCACGTAATCTCCTTCCGTCTTTTGGTCAGATTTACGGGTAATACGCCAAACTTGCTTTTTACCAGGAGTCGTTACTTTTTCAGCGTTGCTAGATAATTTGATAGTATCTTGCATTTCACCATCTGTCCCCTCAATTGCAACTAGTTTGAATACAGCACCTAAAGCCGGTTGATCGTAGGCTGTAATCAATTTGGTTCCGACACCCCAAACATCAATTTTAGCTTTTTGCATCTTCAAGTTTAGAATGGTATTTTCATCTAAATCGTTGGAAGCATAGATTTTTGCCTCTGGATACCCTGCTTCATCTAGTTGTTCACGAACACGTTTAGAAATATACGCCATGTCTCCACTATCAATCCGAACGCCAAGAAAATTAATTTTATCGCCCATTTCATTTGCTACTCGAATCGCATTAGGAACACCTGATTTTAAAGTTTCATAAGTATCTACTAGAAAGACACAATCCTTATGGGTTTTAGCATAAGCTACAAAAGCATCATAATCGTTGCCGTATGATTGAACAAATGAATGAGCATGCGTGCCGCTGACGGGGATACCAAAAACCTTCCCTGCCCGAACGTTACTTGTGGCATCTGCTCCACCAATGTAAGCCGCTCTAGTTCCCCAAATCGCAGCATCTAATTCTTGCGCTCGCCGAGTCCCAAATTCTAACAATGGATCTGTCTCAATTACCGATTTAATTCGGGCTGCTTTAGTAGCAATTAATGTTTGGAAATTAACCATATTTAATAAGGCTGTTTCAACTAGTTGACATTGTGCTAATGGCCCTTCCACTTGAATTAATGGTTCATTATTGAAAACCAAATCTCCTTCTAAAGCAGAACGAACAGTGCAAGTAAATTCAAAATTTTTCAAATACTCTAGAAAACCTTCTGGATACTGTTCTACTTCTCTTAGATATTCGATATCCTCTGAGGTAAAAGTTAAATTTTCTAAATACTTAACTAACCGCTCTAAGCCCGCAAAAATAGCATACCCATGATTAAAAGGCATTTCACGAAAATAGCACTCAAAAACTGAATGTAATTCAGCACGGCCTAATTCCCAATAAGTTTGCATCATATTAATTTGGTATAAATCGGTATGCAAGGTTAAACTATCATCAGCATAAACTTTTTTCATCTTAATGCTCCAATCCATTGTTTTAACAAAATATATTTATGTTTCATTCAATCTTTTGAACTATCTTACTCTTGTTCGGAAATTTTCTTTTCTTTAAAAATAAGAAATTTACTAAAGAAGTAATTTAAGACAACTACGACAACTTGGGTGACCATTTTCGCCCAAAAGTTAGATACTTTAATCAATTCTATCATAATAATCATCATGCCCATGTCAATCACAAAAGACAACATTCGATACCAATAAAACAAGAACATTTCTTTCAAGAAGGATTTGCTGTTAGAGTTTTTACTACCAAACACAAAATATTTGTTAGTAAAAAAAGCAAATAAAACTGACAGGATAAATGCGACGACATTACTTATTTTATACTGAAGTCCAAGTACATTCTCGCAAGCAAAAAAGACACCGATATTCACTAGGGTTGTTGCTACACCAAAAAAGAGATACGCAAGGACTTCACGATATTTCTGAAATAATTCTTTCAACTTCCACTCATCCTTTCATCTTTTTTATTTTATCAAAGTTAGCCGAGAAATCCCACTGATTTTGACTTTTTTCACACAGTAAGTAGTAGATTTTGAAAATAACTCAAAAATTCGATTCATTTCCCTCAGTTTTGAACATTTTTATAATAGAAAACAGCTAATTGTGTTCGGTCACGCAGCGCTAATTTTTCTAGTAAATGACTGATATAGTTTCGAACTGTTCCTTCACTAAGAAATAATTTGGTCGCAATTTCTTTATTATTTAACCCTTCTGAAACCAATACTAGAATTGACTGTTCCCTTTCGCTCAATTCTAAATATGGAGACAAATTATTGTCAGCTGTTTTTAACAACTCAGGTAAACGATTCATAATTGTATCCCCGAAAACCGATTGCCCTTTATTTACGGCTTTAATTGAAGGGACAATGGCCTCTAAATTTTGTTTTAACAAATAGCCTTTTATTCCTATCTTAATTGCTTCTAAAATGTATTCATCATCTGAAAATGTCGTTAGTAGTAAAATTGCTGCTGATGGATTTTTAGAAAAAATTTCCTTGGCGGCATCAATTCCTGTTGCTTCTCCCATGCGAATATCCATCAATAAGATATCTGGTTTGTATTCTTCGTAAAGCTTTACTGCTTCTTCTGCACTATTCCCGGTCCCAACAACTTCTATCTGCCCTGTCGCTTCCACAATTGTTTTTAGCGACATCGTTACCAACGCATCATCATCCACTATCAGTATCCTAATCATCCGTTTTCTCCTTTAGTCCGTTTATCTAGGTAAAATTGCACGTATAGAAAAACCTGAAACTGTCTGATGACAATTTAATCGTCCATTTAATTTTTCCATTCGTTCTTTCATTCCAACTAAGCCAATGCCCAGTTTATTAAACTCTTTTTCTTCAGTAGAAGTTCCATTATCTGAAATGGTCATTTTATAAAATCCTGGATAGGTTTGAAAATCAACGTTTACTTTCGTAGCATTGCTATGCTTCATTACATTTGCTAGCGATTCTTTCAAAATCATTAAGTATGCTATTTTGTAGTCCTTACTAATGGTTTCTGAAATCGTCCCTGATAGGGTTACTTCGCAAAAAGTAAAATGCTCTAGCATCTTTTCTACAGCTAATGACAGGCTTAATGATTCTTCATGAAGATTATGAACACTTTCCCGAATATTATTCATTCCTTCATCAATGGTTGCTTGAAGCTGTTCTAAACAAGAGGCTAATGTTCCATCCTGATTAATTGTGCGTATTGCGCCAATTTGCAAGAGCGAACTAGAAAGCAAATGGCCGACATTGTCATGAATATCTCGAGCTATCCGATTTTGTTCATCTGAAATTTCTAGAGCAATTTTTGTTTCCTGTTGTTCAATCAAATCTTTATTTTTACTTTCTAACGAAAAAGTTTTCTCCAAGCTATCTAATTCCAATTTTTTATACTTAGTTTTCAGCGTTTGTTCTAGCAACACTCGATGCGATAAATACCCTGAAAAAAAACATAGAAACAAAAGCCAACATTTGGTTATTGAATCATACTCAGAACTCGTTAAAAAGAAGAGAAAAATCATTCCTCCGCTAGATACAGAACTAAAAAAACTAGTATCAAATACAGTATCGTACACAATGACTGGTAAAAAGTAACCATACTCAGGCCATAAATTCGACAAAAATAATAGAATAAAAACACTTAAAATTGAAAGCTTCGATTCTTTCGTTAATAAAGGAAGAAGACTAATTGAAAAAGAAACCAAGACAAATATAACCATGCGTTCTTCAAATCCATTTCGCCCTAGCATAAATGCTCCTAGCACTAAGAACATTGCTTTATCTATAAGAGTCCGTTTATCAATTTTATTCATCTTTTACCTCGCTTTCTCGTAAAATATGACAAATGTCATCTCGATATTAGGAAAATATTCACTTATTTAGTTTTTCAATCTAAGGTATAGTTTCATTATAAAGAAAAAAGGAGGAAATTCATATGATAATTGAAATAAAAGGCTTAGTCAAAAGATATGGAAATTTAGTTGCATTGAATCATTTTGATCTAAACGTGAAACAGGGAGAAATTTTAGGTCTTTTGGGGCCTAATGGTAGTGGAAAGTCAACTGCTATCAACTGTATGTTATCCTTACTTTCTTATGATAATGGAGAAATTAGAATCTTTGGGGAAAAAATGACTCCTACTAGTTACACCATCAAAAAAAGAATTGGTGTCGTTCCGCAAGAAGTAGCTGTTTTTGAAGAACTAACAGTCATTGAAAATATTGATTATTATTGCGGTTTATATATTACTGACAAATCAATTAGAAAACAATATGTACAAGATGCAATTTCCTTAGTTGGTTTAGAAGATTTCACAAAATTTTTACCAAAAAAATTGAGTGGTGGCTTAAAACGCCGATTAAATATTGCTTGTGGTATTGTTCATAAGCCTGAACTAATTTTCTTGGATGAACCAACTGTTGCAGTTGATCCTCAGAGCCGGAATAAAATTCTAGACAGCATTAAAGAACTAAACAAAAATGGTGCAACGATTATTTATACCACTCATTACATGGAAGAAGTCGAGCAATTGTGTAATAACATTGTGATTATCGAAAAAGGTCAAGTGATTGCAGAAGGAACCAACGAACAACTAAAAGCAATGATCCAGATTAACGAAAAAATCATCATTGAAATTCCTGATCTCCCTGAAACTGTCCGTCAGCAATTACAACAATTACCAGGAGTTACAGATCTCCTGTATCATAATGCTCTAGTTACCTTAAATACAGAAGAAAACAAGAAAGTCTTCTCAAAAGTCTTTCATATCCTTGAGGACAATCAAGTATCATTTGGTAATTTTTATACCCAGCAACCAACCCTGAATGATGTTTTCCTTGAAATTACTGGAAGAGAATTAAGAGACTAGAAAGGAGGATTTTTTATGTTTTGGCATTTATATCATTATCGTCTAAAAGTTCTGTTAAATAATAGAATCCTACTATTTTGGACACTCATATTTCCGATTTTACTAGGTTTATTTTTTACTGCAGCATTTAGTAACTTAGATAACCTAAATGTTGTCAAAAGAATACCTGTTGGCATAGTCACTGATAAAGTTGCTTCGGATACTTTTTTTGAAGATACATTAAAAGTAGTTAAAAACGACGAGGTAAAACTTTTTGCTCCTGTTATACTTTCTAAAAAAGAAGCGAATCAACAACTCATTAATGATAAAATTGCGGGGTATTATACAATTAACGATGATAAGATTTCCCTTACTATCAGTAAACAAGGGATTCAGCAAAATGTGCTAGACTCGTTTATGAATCAGTTTTTACAATCAAAAGAAACTGTCTCTACGATTCAAAAAGAAAATCCAGCCTTGTTTGCAACAGCTCTTGTTGAAAAAATCGGAAAACAAACAAACTATCTGACAATGAAAAATAAAACTGCTTCAAAAGGCAGTCAAAAAAGTTTTTACTTTTTCACATTAGTTGGAATGAGTTGTATGTTTGGCGTCTTTTGGGGAATTAGCAACTCCAACGATCAGCAAGCGAACCAATCGCCAAACGGCATTCGCCTAAGTATGAGTCCAAACAAAAAAATGTTTATTGTGCTGGCAAATTTAGCCTCATCTTTTACTATTTTTATTGCTGAAATTTATTTTATTCTTGCTTTTTTCCGTTTTGTTTACAAGGTAGACTTTGGCACTCGCTGGGGCTTAATTCTCTTAACGTGCTCACTGACAGTATTAACCGCCCTTTCTTTAGGGATGATGTTATCAAATATCTTGAAAGTCCCTTTAAATCAAAAAATCTCAATCTCTGTCAGTATTCAAATGATTTGTAGCTTTTTAGCAGGAATGATGATTCCTCAAGTAAAACTATTAATTAATGAAAATATCCCCTTTATTAACAAAATAAATCCAGTCAATTTAGTCAGTGAAGCACTTTATCAGCTTTATTACTATCAAAATATTGACAATTTTTATAGTACTTTACTCAACTTAATTATCCTTACGCTAGTCTTTATTGCCGTCAGTATCTTTTACGAAAGGAGAACACAATATGTCAGTCTTTAAAGCCTCTTTCAATATATTAAAAAGAAATTTAAACCCGTTCATCTTAACTTTGGCGATTAGTATTGGGATCTCTTTCGCCTATTCAACTTCTTCATCAACACCTTCAGAAAATGTTGAATTAGATAAAATGACGATTGCTATTTTTAACGAAGATAAAGGCTCTGATTCTCAAGGTTTAACTAAATATCTAAAAAAAACAATGCATGTTGTTCCTTTAAAAAAACAACAAGCAGCAATTGATGATGCTATTTTCTTTGAAAAAGTCGATTATGTATTAACAATACCCAAAAATTTTTCTGAAATGATTGAACAAAATAAGCAACCTGATTTAACAACACAAACAAAACCAAATAGTTTTAATAAAGCTTACGTTGACTCAATTATCAATACGTATTTAACAACTTTCCAATTTTATAGAGAAGCCTTTCCAGAAAAAAGTAGTCAAGAAATTGTTCAGTTAACCACTGACAATGTGAAAACCAAAGGAAAAATAAAATTTGATTCTTCCTTTGCTTTGATAAAAGCAAATCGTTCAGCAGGAAAAGTCTTTTCTGTTCTTGCTTACACCATGTTCGCGTCAATCTTTAGCTTAATCACCTTGATTAATCTCTCATTTAATAAACCTGAAATCAAGCGTAGAAATAGTTGTTCACCCATTTCAAATCGAAAATTTTCTCGTCAACAGTTTTTAGTGGGTTTTCTATTTTCAATCGTTGTATGGGGTGTTTTTGTATCATTTGCCAAACTTTTTTCTAACATTCGTTTTGATCAACATGGCATCTACTTTATTCTCAACACTTTTCTTCTACTCTTGGTTGCTCTTAGTTTCAGTGTATTTATTAGTGGCCTCATTAGCAATATGGATATGGTTTCGGGAATTAACAACGTATTTATTTTAGGTAGTGCCTTTATTAGTGGGATCTTTGTTCCTACAGAAATTCTACCTGATATTGTAACAAAAGTTGCAGCCTTTACACCTTCTTATTGGTATGCAAAAAATTGTAGTCTAATTGGAAAGACAGTTCATTTCGATGCAAACTTTTCAGCTGATTTTCAGTTTAATGCACTAATTCTGCTAGTCTTCGCTCTTCTATTTTTCCTATTAGCGATGGTAACTAGAAGGGATCGAGGCGGATTAAAAATCTCCTTTGCTAAGACTGCTTAAAAAACTAAAAAAAGCATTCATCTACAACTAACAGTAGATAAATGCTTTTTTCTATTCAATATTTTGTTGAATCACGATAATATCTTTTCTCGGTGCGCTAAAAGAATAACCCTTTCGCTCCATTTGCTTTTTCACATCAATAGTAATCTCAACATTTTCACGAGTCGTATGTAGTAACCTTTTGATAGCAAAATCAATTTCATGTTTTGTTATTTTCTTTTTCGTATTAATCATAATAATGTCAATCTTATCAAAAGCGTCCGCATAAATAATCTGTGTTCGATCAAGCGCATAAAGTTTGAAAAATTTTATCGCCTTTTGACCAAAGACATACTTGGTAATATTCGGATAAAAATATTCCAAATCAAGATTTTTGTTCATTGATGTTTCGATCAGTTTCATTTCTGATCAACTCCCCACATAAGTATAGAATAAATGTAACTGGAATAATTTTACCTCTTTTTGTATTTATTTTACAAGATTTTTGTCTTTTTACTTGACCTTAACGTTAGGGAAAGGTTTATGCTAGTATTATGACAATGTTATAATTCAGCAAAAGTTCAAAATCACAGAGCAAGCAGCCAGCACACAAGCGACTCGGCAAAAAGCGCCGATTCCATAGTTAACTAGAGTCAAACTAGCTGTAGAAGCCTAATAAAACAGCTAGTAATTCTCCTGTTACTTCTAAGGCTACTTGTACTTGATAGTGAAACTTCTCTGTTTGTTAAACAAAATATTTAAAAAATGAATTTTCTCAAAAGTAACTTTAAACATTGTCAAGATGCTAGACTAAACCACACCTATTTATAAGCAACTAAGTAATTTTGACTCAAAAGATCTTTTTTCATAAGTCATGTCTCTATAATAAAAAATTTATTCTCAAGTGTCGCATAAGCAAAAGACTCTAAAGAAAGTTTCTTCTTCTAGTTTAATCAGTTCTAAAAAAAGGGTTGGTCTCCAAAGAAACAGCGGAACTACCAGCAATTGGTGTTAGTAACCGTGACCAGAAGCCAATGTGAATGACTTGGGCTTGCCATTTATTTAGCCCAAGTTAAAAGCTTGGAAGCTCTGAGACCTGACCTTTGAGCTCAAAGCGGTTCCACGGTTTTCCATTGGTAGCAACTGCTGGTAGTAGAGCTTAGTCTCCCTTTTTTATTGGAAAATCAGAATAGACTAATCTAATTTATACAAGACTAAGAATCTTTGTTTCTAAAAGTGGTTTAGTAGATTAGTATAGAATTATACAGGAGGGAAATACATGGAATACACAATCAAAAAAATCGCAGAATTGTCTGGTATCAGCACCCGAACACTGCGCTATTACGATGAAATCAACTTATTAAAGCCCACTCGAATCAATTCTTCTGGCTACCGAATTTATGGAATAAAAGAAGTTGATCGTCTCCAACAAATATTGTTTTATCGATCATTAGATATCAAACTCGAAGATATTCAAACCATACTTTCTCAATCTGAAGTCGACATACAGCACTCACTAAAAGAACACTATAATCAGCTGTTGCTTAAACGCCAACAGATAGACTCCCTACTTTTAACTGTAGAAAAAACCATTCGCTACCAAAAAGGAGAAATTACGATGAACGATCAAGAAAAATTTGAAGGATTAAAACGAGAAGCTTTACAAAAAAACGAAAAGCTCTATGGCAAAGAAATTCGTGAAAAATACGGAGAATCAACCGTTGAAACATCTAACAAAAAGTGGCTAAATCTAAGTAAAGAACAATTCAACCAAATGGAACAAACAGAACAGAATCTTTTTTCAGCGCTAAAAAAAGTTATTCAGTCTAAAGATTATGATTCCCCTGAAGCAAAAGAAGCCTTCGAGTCTCATAAAGAATGGCTATTATTTACCACTCCTCACTATTCCGTGCAAATGCATCGTGGTCTTGGAGAAATGTATATAGCAGATGAACGCTTTGCTTCATATTATAATAGCCGTGTTGGAGATGAAGCGTCCGACGTTCTAAATAAAATTATTCAAAAATATGCAATTCAATAAATGCTAGAGTTTCTGCACCTAAAAAACCCCTAAACAATATCTGATTGATGTTTAAACCAGATACTACTTAGAGGTTTTTTTTGATTATTTGATCAGCTCTTCAAAAATGAAGTTCCCTACTCCACCAGATTCACAGTCACCAATAATTTTACTACACTGCTCTTTCACAATTTCTTTAGCATTTGCAACAGCGACCGATACATCCACGACTGCCAACATAGCCAAATCATTTTCTCCATCACCAATTCCATAGCTAGTTGCTTCAGGAAATTTTTCCATAAATTCTTGGATTGCATGTCCCTTTGTACTCTGTGGATGAACCACTTCTAAACACTGAGTAAAAGATGAAAAAACATAAGCCATTTCTGAAGCTAATTTATCCCGTAAAAGGTCACGTTCCTCATCACTTGCTTCCATTAACTCAATTTTTATTATTTTGACTTCTGGATGTTCTTTTAAATAAGCTAACGGGTTTGAAACCTGTTGCTGTTCTTCAAAAAAATTCTCTTTAAAATCCATAATCTCTTTACCAGTTTCCCCCATAAAAGCCATTTTTTCCCTTAAAGCTAAAATATTTTTTTGGTAGGTAGAAACAGGTTTTAAGATAATTCCTTCACTTGTATGAATATGATAAAAAATAGCACGGTCCTCCAAAATTCCAAGGATTCTTTCTGCTTCCTCTATCGTTAAGCATTGACGATATTTCACTTCATCTCCAACTAATTTATAGCCAGAGCCATTCCCAAAAATAACATCACATTCACTATCCATTTGATTCATTAATTCATCTAGTTGCCCATAGCCTCTGCCAGTCACAAATACAAAGTGATCGCCTTGTTTATGTAATGCTTCAATTGAATCAAAATTCACTTGTGGAATTGGTCCAGCCAAATTTTGAAAAGTACCATCTATGTCACAAAATACAATATTCATTTATTTACTCCTTCACTTTTTTCTCCCCTGAGTATAACATAATTGAATACTGAAAAAACAGGCACTAATTAGAAAATAGATATTCATTTAAGTAAAAGTAAGCTAGAATGAAGGTACTAAAATAACAGGAGGATAATCAATTTTGTTACAAAATAAATTTATTTCTGGTAGCCAATTAAAATGGATTGCAATTATCACTATGTTTTTAGATCATACAGCAAAAATCATTTCCTTTCAGCCACCAATTATTGCTGCAGTTCCTTATGAATCAACAAATGAACCTTTTTATGAAGCCACCCAAGCAATTTTTACCGTTTGCACTACACTTGGCAGATTAGCTTTTCCAATCTTTTGTTTTTTACTTGTAGAAGGATTTATTCATACTTCTAATAGAAATAAATATGCTTTTCGACTACTGATTTTCGCTTTTCTCTCTCAAATTCCTTATAGTTTAGCTTTTTCTCATCAATTATTTGATTTTCGAGAGCTGAATGTTTTTTTTACCTTATTGATTGGCTTTTTAGTTGTGATGGGATTGGATAAATTTAAGAAATTTAGTTTCAAAAACGTCTTCTATAGTATTGGTATTGTTGCATTAGGTGTAGAACTTGCGGAATGGCTCCAAACAGATTATGGAGGAAATATTGACGTTTTATTAATTGTGGCTCTTTATCTTCTTCGATACAATCTTTTGTATAAATCTTTAGTAGGAAGCTTAATTATTCTTCAAAATAGTTTTTTTGGTATCTTTTCTTTTTTTATTCTCTCTTTTTATAATGGGGAACGAGGAAAACAATGGAAATACTTTTTCTATCTTTTTTACCCAGTACATTTGCTTTTATTAGTTGGTATAAAAAGATTTATTGTGGTTCCTTATTTTTAGTAGAAATATTAGACAGATTTTTTATCCATATACTAGAATGGGATTGCTTGAAAGCACAGCAAAGAGGTATAATAATTAATAAGAAAATTAAAATTTAAGGAACCATAACTAACTCAGAAAAAACCCTATCTCAGCCTAAAGATAGGGTTTTATCAGATAAAAAATAATATTGTAATGCTATATAATATTATACCAGAAACGGGGAGAGTTTTAAATGAAGAAAATAATGCGTGTTATCTTGTTAGGGAGTTCTATTTTCATCCTATCAGCATGTGGGAGTAAAGTGACGAAAGAGGTGTTGGAAGCAAATCAATGGGAAGTAAATTTTGGAAATGATGACGAAGCAAAATTTATTGCTGATTTCTCTGACGATGTTATGAACCTATCTTTTGATACGTCTAGCCTAGCAAGTGAAGCAAGTAATGAGTGGGAAGAAATTGGTGAAGGTTTGGCCAAATCATTTCTTGGAAACATGTCTTATGAAGTAAAATATGAACTAAAGGGCGACTCTATACATTTAAAAAATAAAGGATTGGACTTAGACAATAGTTTTGCAATTAGCAAAAAAGGAACTGACGTTATCTTTACTAATAAAAAAAATAAAGATAAAACACTTGTATTAAAACCTCAAAAAAAAGATAAAAATAAAAAAGCTCAAAAAAAGGAAAGAGAATCAAGTGCTACCACGACAACTAGCTTAACCAAATCATCTAGTGAAGAATCATTAAAGCAGTCGTCTGAATCTGAGAGCATTGTAAATTCAGAATCGCCAATAGACAGTGACTCATTACCTATTAATAATAACAAAATGAAAACTAAAGATTTAGAGTTTACGATTAACAAAGCTTCAATCATCCCTGTTGGAGAAAAAGGGAACGAGTATGGAGATGTTCCTGTTTTAGCTATCTGGTATACAACTACTAATAACTCTGACCGGGCCTTCTCTCCACTAGCATGGGTTTCATACACAAAGGTAATTCAAGACAATGATCCAAATAAAGTCAATGAATTAAGAGTTGCTTCAACCCCAGATGAAGCATTCTTAAATGACCAGTCAGCAGAAATAAAAAAAGGCGGATCATTAAAAAGTGCAGTTGCCTATGAATTATCGGATGAAACAACAAATGTTGAAATAAAGATTTCTGACTATTTTGAGAAAAAAGAAGCCGAATCAGTTATCATCAAATTGAAATAAGCACCTCTTAACCGCAAAGAAACTCTAAGTAAAACAAACGTTTTACTTAGAGTTTCTTTTTTTAATATTCGTTTACATCATACCGCCCATGCCCATAGATGGATCCATTGGAGGCATTCCACCTGCTGAAGCTGGTTCTGGTTTATCAGCAACAACTGCTTCGGTTGTTAACAATAATGCCGCTACAGAGGCAGCGTTTTGTAAAGCTGAACGAGTTACTTTTGTAGGGTCAACGATTCCTGCTTCAACCATGTTTACCCACTCACCGTTGGCTGCATTGAAACCAACACCAAGTTCAACATTTTTTAATTTGTCAACAATAACTGAACCTTCATAGCCTGCGTTCTCAGCAATTTGACGAATTGGTTCTTCTAAAGCACGAACAACGATTTTCACACCAGTTGCGATATCTCCTTCAGTTTCTAGCGCTGATACTTTACCAATTACGTTAACTAGCGCAGTACCTCCACCTGATACCATGCCTTCTTCCACTGCTGCACGAGTGGCATTTAGAGCATCCTCAATACGAAGTTTTAATTCTTTCAATTCAGTTTCTGTCGCAGCTCCAACTTTAACGACTGCTACACCGCCAGCTAATTTAGCTAAACGTTCTTGTAATTTTTCACGGTCAAAATCAGAAGTTGTTTCACCAATTTGATTTTTAATTAATTGAACACGGGCATCTACTGCATCTTTTCCGCCTGCACCTTCAACAATTGTTGTATTGTCTTTATCAACAACTACTTTGCTTGCATTTCCTAAACTTTCAATTGTTGTATCTTTTAACTCAAGACCTAGATCTTCTGTAATAACCGTTGCGCCTGTTAATGTTGCAATATCTTCAAGCATCGCTTTACGACGATCGCCAAAACCAGGAGCTTTTACAGCGACTACGTTGAAAGTACCACGAATTTTATTTAATACTAATGTTGGTAATGCTTCTCCATCTACATCATCAGCAATGATTAGTAATGGACGGCTTTGTTGTAGAATTTGCTCTAGTAAAGGTAAAATATCTTGGATATTAGAGATTTTTTTATCTGTAATCAAAATGTATGGATTTTCTAAAACAGCTTCCATTTTGTCATTATCTGTAACCATGTATTGAGATAAATAACCACGGTCAAATTGCATTCCTTCAACAACATCTAGTTCTGTTTCGATTCCTTTTGATTCTTCAATTGTGATAACACCATCGTTTCCAACTTTTTCCATTGCATCTGCAATTAATTGGCCTACGCGATCATCACCAGAAGAAACAGCTGCCACTTGTGCAATCGCTTCTTTAGAATCAACTACAGTAGAAATGTTGTGTAGCTCTTCAACAGCTGTTTTTGTTGCTAATTCAATTCCACGACGAATGCCTAATGGGTTCGCTCCAGCCGTTACGTTTTTCAACCCTTCGCGAACAATCGCTTGTGTCAAAACAGTTGCTGTAGTAGTCCCATCTCCTGCAATGTCATTTGTTTTAGAAGCTACTTCAGAGACTAATTTTGCTCCCATATTTTCAAAATGATCTTCTAATTCGATTTCTTTTGCAATTGTGACACCATCATTAGTAATTAATGGTGAACCGTAAGATTTTTCTAAAACAACGTTACGTCCTTTAGGGCCTAATGTTACTTTTACTGTATCTGCTAAAATATCAACTCCACGAAGCATTGCTGCGCGTGCATCTTCTGCAAATTTAATTTCTTTTGCCATTTTCTCTTCACCTCATAATTTTTTTCTATTCTAAATCTTCTTTATTAATAAATGTTTTTTATTCTACAATAGCGATAATATCTTTGCTAGAAACAATCAAATATTCTTTTCCATCATATTTTACTTCTGTTCCAGCATATTTTTCGAACATTACCTTGTCGCCTTCTTTAACTTCAGTAGGAACTTTTGTACCGTTATCAAGAACTCGGCCTTCACCTACTGCGATGATTGTTCCTGTTTGTGGTTTTTCTTTAGCAGCAGAGGCCAAGACAATCCCACCAACTGTTTTTTCTTCTTCTTCTGCGACTTCAATAACGACGCGATCGCTTAATGGTTTTAACACAATAAATCCCTCCATAAAAAGTTTTAAGTTTCAGTTAGCACTCGATGACAACGAGTGCTAACTCACACTATTTATAATACTCATTTCAATTGAATAATGCAAGCCTTTTGTTCATTTTTCTATTATTATTTCTAATTACTCTATAAAAAAAGGAATACTCTCTCATAAGAACCTATTTTATTGCTGTTCACCTAATGTTTTATTCATGTTAAAATGGAAATAGTTACAAAGAGCGCCACGAAGAAAGGAGTCTTTGAAATGAAACAACGTTTATTACAATCTTTTTTAGCCACAATTTTATATCTAATGGTTGCGAATATTGGAAACTTCCTATTTGGTGTGACTCGTCGTTTCGACTGGACAACAACCTTATGGGAGTCTTTGTTTTTCTTCATTTTTATTTTTTTATTGTTAGGTTACCGAAAAAACAAAAAATAGTTCACCGTTTTTATTCTTATTTTATTAGTTAAAGGAGATTATTTTGTGTCTATAAAAAAAGTCAGTATTTTATCAATAATCATTTATTTTTTTACTTTCTTTTCCCCATTTTTTCTTGTTTTAATTTCTAAAAACATGTTAGTCCCTGGAGTGACTTTTCTCTATATTATTAGTTCCTGCCTAATGATTTTTCTTTATTTTACCGGAAAAGAACCTGCGCTTATCGAACAAAACAGCAAACTTTCCTCTCCAGTTTTTATGTTTCTATTAGGAGTTAGCGGAATTTTTCTCGCAATGCTTTTACAAGGTATTGTTTTTAGTATTGAATCTATTTTTACAGGAATGCCACCTAGTTCACAAAATACGAAAAAAATTATTGATGTAATTTTGAAAAAGCCAATTTTCATTTTAGCCACGACCATTGCTGGCCCAATCATGGAAGAATTTGTTTTTAGACGCTCTTTACTAAGCTTGATGCAACCATATTCTGGATTTTGGATTAGCGCTGGAATTAGTTCAGCCATGTTTTCAATTGCGCATCAAGATGGACATTTTTTTGTCTATTTTTGTATGGGACTATTCTTCTGCTTTCTTTATAAAATAACGGGAAAAATTTGGACCCCAATTATTGCTCATTGTGGGATGAATGCTTTGGTCGTCTTAGCCCAATTAGCTGTGTATTATGGTTCCTAAATAAAAAAGAGCGTGTATTTGCTTAAAACAAATACACGCATATTTTTATTCTTCTGTTTCTGGAATCACTAATTCACTGTCGTTATGTAAAAAATAAATTAGCGTTTGCAATTCATTTGTTAAGTCAACATTTTGAATTAGTACATCTGATGGCGCGACTAAACGAGCCGCAGTAAAGTTTAAAATCCCTTTAATACCCGCATCTGCAAGTTGGTTAACCACTTCTTGCGCTTTACGAGCTGGTAGCGTCAAAATAGCTACTTCAATTTGTTGGATACGGATTTGTTCCATCATATCTGCCATGGGATAAACAGGAATTCCGTCAACAATTCTACCGATAATATCCTCATTAACATCAAAAGCGCAACTTACGCGGATGCTATTGCTTTGATGAAATTTATATTTTAACAAAGCGCTACCTAAATTCCCAACACCGATTAACGCGACATTCGTCAACTCGTCATCATTCAGTGTCTTAGCAAAAAAATTCATTAGATTTTCTACATCATAACCGTAGCCACGTTTCCCTAATTCACCAAAATAGGAAAAATCACGGCGGATTGTGGCACTATCAACTTGAACTGCCTCACTTAATTCAGTAGATGAAACTTTATTTTTCCCAGCGTCATGCAAAATTCTTAAGTAACGATAATATAAAGGCAGGCGTCTCGCCGTTGCTTTTGGAATTATTTGATCTTTCACATTTGAACCTCCAATACTCTATGTCTTAACCTTTGTTCCACTACCATAATAGCAGTTGTTCCCATAAAAAAGCAATTCTGTAGCTCACAGCTCATTTTTTTCTAGGCTGTGTATAGAATAACAAACAAATTACCTATTGCAAAAGGTCAAATCATAGTAATATTTTTTGTAATTCTATGCTAAACTAGGATGTGTCTGAAAACGATGGAGAAATTTTAATTTTTCAGAGAATTGTGGTGAAAACTACGAACAAAAAGCGGCTTATATGTTGCCATAAGTGAGGCTTTATGGCGATGAGTTACATACAATGAATGAAAATATTTGTTACTGGTGTTTTCATAAACATCCTAAGAACAATGAATTAGAAATGAGGAAGAATTTTATGATTTTACTCCAAGCAAATCAGATTGCTCGCTACTTTGGAGCTGATACTTTGTTTGAAAATATACATTTAGAGATTGGTAGCAATAGCAGAATCGCTTTAGTTGGCCGTAATGGTGCAGGAAAATCAACTCTTTTAAAAATTATTGCTGGTATTGACGCTCCCGATGCAGGAACAATTGCCAAGAATAAGACAGCTAGTTTAGGTTATCTAGCACAAAATACAGGACTGAACTCAACAAATACTGTTTGGGACGAGATGCTGAAAGCTTTTGACAAAGTAATAAAGATGGAACAAAGAATGCGTGCATTGGAAATTCAAATTGGAGAAGTTGCTCAAGATGCTCCTGTTTATGAAGGAATATTAAAAGAATACGATCGTTTACAGCATGATTTTGCCGCTATCAATGGTTATGGCTATGAAAATGAAATTCGTTCAGTTCTTCACGGTTTTGGTTTTGGAGAAGAGTTTTATCAAAAGCATATTGATACCTTGTCTGGTGGCCAAAAAACTCGCCTAGCTTTAGCCAGAATGTTACTACAAAAGCCTGACATTTTAATCTTAGATGAGCCAACAAACCATTTAGATATCGACACGTTGTCTTGGCTAGAAACTTATTTACCTAGCTATTCCGGTGCATTATTGATTGTTTCACATGACCGCTATTTTTTAGATAAAGTAGTAACCGAAGTCTATGAAATTAGTCGTAGAAAAATGCACTTTTACAAAGGAAATTATTCAAAATACTTAGAGCTAAAAGCCGAACAGCTAGCTAGTGAATGGAAAGCTTACGAAAAACAGCAAACTGAAATTAATAAATTAGAAGACTTCGTCGCTAGAAACTTGGTTCGTGCATCCACAACGAAGCGTGCCCAAAGCAGAAGAAAAGTTTTGGAAAAAATGGATCGCTTGGATCGACCGCAAGGAGAGGAAAAATCTGCCCACTTTCTTTTCGATATTGAAAAAGTATCTGGGAATGTTGTTTTACAGGTGGAAGATGCAGCCATTGGGTACGATGAAAAAATTTTAGCAGAACCTATCAACTTAGATATTCGTCGTCAAGAAGCAATTGCTTTAGTTGGTCCAAATGGGATTGGAAAATCGACCTTGTTAAAATCAATTATCGGGCGCCTTCCTTTTATTAAAGGTCAAGCTACTTTAGGAACCAATGTCCAAATCGGATACTACGATCAAGAACAAGCAAATCTCCATGGAAACAAAACCGTATTAGCTGAATTATGGGATGAACATCCAACAACACCTGAAAAAGATATTCGAAACGTCTTAGGAGGGTTTCTATTTAGCGGAGATGATGTTGAAAAGACCATTCCATTACTTAGTGGTGGAGAAAAAGCTCGTGTAGCCTTAGCAAAATTATCAATGGACAAAGAAAACTTCCTAATTTTAGATGAACCAACCAATCATCTTGATATTGATAATAAAGAAGTCTTAGAAAATACGTTGATTGAATACGAAGGCACATTACTTTTTGTTTCTCATGACCGTTATTTTATTAATCGAATTGCAACCAAGGTGGTCGAATTATCTGAAACAGGCAGCAAGCTTTACCTAGGTGACTATGACTACTACCTTGAAAAGAAAAATGAAGAAATTGAATTAGCAGAGCTCTTAGCTAGTGAAAATGAACCGTCTCAGAAAAAAGAGTCTCTACCTAAAAATGACTTTTATCAAAATAAAGAGCAGCAAAAATTAGTGCGAAGCTTAAATAGAAAAATTGCAGTAATTGAAGAAACATTGGCATCATTTGATACTACTATCAATGAATTGGAAACTGAAATGAGCAATCCAGCATTCATTGATGACCATCTTCAATTGGTAGAATTGAATAAACAACTTGAAACCCATCGCAATGAACAGGAGAAATTACTTGGCGAATGGGAAGAATTAAGCTTAGAATTAGAATCAGTCGAAAATGAATAAGTTCCTACTTATTGAAGAAATAGAACAGCAATTTTACAAGCTGTCCTATTTCTTTATTATTGATTTAGCCACTATAGTATCTATGATTTTTTCTTTTTTAGTTTTTTAAAGATAAAGTATTTCAATGTCCAAGAGACTATAAATAATGCTACTAATCCTAGTAATTTCAGCTCAAAAGTAAACTTAATCCAAATCTTAAAGGAAATAAGAATAACAAAAATCATAAAACTAAATAAAAAACCATACTCTCTCTTTTCCATTTTTTTCTCCCCTTTGACTAAACCTCTTTTTCAATAGACCGTATTAAAAACCTCAAGACACGAATATTTTCCTATACACCTCAATAGTATCATGGTCTTAACAATTATTCCTAATGTTAACTATCAATGTTTTAACCCTCAATATTTTTTCGTTCGCTGAAACAAGTTGTTTCATACCTGAAATACGAATCTGTTTATAGAAGAACGCTTACAATATCGTTTATAACCATGTATTATAACACTATCAATTGATAATAAATTTAAGTTAGGAGAGATTACTATATGTTTCATCAAAAACTAGTACCCTTTAGCAAAAATTTTCTATGGGGTTCCGCTTCTGCAGCCTATCAAGTAGAAGGAGCTTGGAATGAGGACGGAAAAGGCCTTTCTGTCTGGGATAATTTTGTTCAAAAGCCTGGAACTACATTCAAAAATAGTAATGGTAATGTTGCAGTTGACCATTATCATCGTTTTAAAGAAGACGTAGCTTTAATGGCTGAACAAGGTCTTAAAGCCTATCGTTTTTCAATCTCATGGTCGAGAATTTTACCGAATGGAAAAGGAACAATTAACCAAAAAGGACTTGATTTTTATAATGAACTAATCGATGAATTATTAAAGTACGATATTGAACCTATTGTCACTATTTACCATTGGGACTTACCTCAAGCCTTACAAGACGAATACAATGGTTGGGAATCCAGAGAAATTATTGAGGATTTCACTGCTTATGCAAAAATATTATTTGACGCTTTTTCTGATCGTGTCCGTCACTGGGTTTCCTTAAATGAACAAAATGTGTTTATTATGCATGGTTATATGTTAGGTTCTCATCCACCAGCTGTTCAAAACTTAAAACGGATGTATGAAGCAAATCATATCGCTAATTTAGCGAACGCTTCAGTTATTAAAGCATTTAGAGAAGGCGGCTACCCTGGGAAAATTGGCCCTAGTTTTGCATACACTCCATCGTATCCGGTGGATTGCCACCCAGAAAATATCATTGCTAACGAAAATATGGCTGACTATTCAGCACACTTCTGGATGGATGTCTATGTTTATGGTCGCTATCCTAAAGTAATGCTAACAACTTTAGAAAAAATGGGCATTGCACCGACTATTTTACCTACCGATACCGACTTACTCAAGCAAGGAACTCCAGATTTTATGGGGCTAAACTACTATCAGTCGGTAACAATTGCAAGCAATCCGCTAGATGGTGTGTCATTTTCTGGAAAAGCAAACTACTCTGGCGAAAAAGGAACCACGCAAGAAGCTGGAATGCCAGGATTATTTAAAATGGTTTCAAATCCTTATTTGGAAAAAACAAATTGGGACTGGACTATTGACCCTAACGGTTTAAGAGTTTGTCTAAGAAGAATTTCTAGCCGTTATAACTTACCTGTGTTAATTACTGAAAATGGCCTAGGGGAATTTGATACGTTAGAAGATGGTAAAATCCACGATAATGAACGGATCAATTATTTACACTCTCACTGTTTAGCTATCCAAGAAGCAATCACAGATGGTGTTGAAGTTATCGGTTACTGCACTTGGAGCTTTACTGATTTGCTCAGTTGGCTAAACGGCTATCAAAAACGGTATGGTTTTGTTTATGTAGATCGAGATGAAAATTCTGAAAAAGAATTAAAGCGATATAAAAAAGATAGTTTCTATTGGTATCAACAAGTGATTAAAAGTAATGGACAATCACTTATAGAAAAAAACAATTAGTTTAGGAGATAAAATATGGAAAAATTAGAGGCTTTTTTAAATAAATTTCTTGGTCCAATTGCTAACTGGATGAGTAATAACAAATTTTTCAGCGCTTTGTCAGAAGCATTTATGCGCACAACCCCTGTAACATTAGGTGCTGCGCTATTATTAATTATTGGTAATTTTCCAATTCCGGCATGGTTCAATTTTGTTGCTGAATCTGGCTTAAAAGTCCATTTTGATGCTGTAATTGGAGGAACCATCAATGCGATATCCTTATTTCTAGTATTTAACTTTGCCTATGTTTATGCTAAAAATGCCAAACAAAATCCACTAACAGCCGGATTATTAGCATTAGGAAGTTTCTTGATTCTAATGCCTCAAAAAATTGAAGTTGCTACACTTAAAGAAACTGTAACAAAGTTTCCTAGTACTGCTGAAGTCACTAATATCGAAAGTGTGGAAGCTTATAAAACCTTCTTCACTGGTGGAACAGGCTTGATGGTAGCTATTTTAGTTGGTTGGTTAACAGCTGTTCTATTCGTCTTTTTAACAAAGAAAAATTTAGTCATTAGAATGCCTGAAAGTGTTCCTACCAATGTGGCTGAATCATTAAGTCCAACCATCATTTCTGGGATTATTTTTATTACTTTCTTTATTATACGTTTGTTATTTGCTGCAACCCCGTTTGAAAGTATTTTTTACTTTATTTATGGCTTAATTCAAGCACCTTTGCAAGCCTTAACTAGTAGTCCGTTAGCAATTATCGTTATTTTTACAATTGCCAATTTGCTTTGGTTTTTCGGCATCCATCCAAACATGGTATACGGAGTGGTAATGCCAATGATGATGGCTAATGGTGTTGCTAATATGAATGCTGCTAGTGCAGGGAAACCTTTGCCTTTCTTATTAATGGCAGTTATTGGACAAGTTTGCGGAAGTGGTTTCGGTGGTCAAGGAGGTACCTATGGTTTAGTCATCTCGATGTTTACTGCAAAATCGGATCGATACAAACAACTGCGAAAACTTGCTGGACCTCCTGTTATTTTCAATGTAAATGAACCGTTAGTTTTCGGAGCACCTCTTATGCTGAATCCTATTTTTTTCTTACCAATGGTTCTTTCACCAATATTAATGGGTAGCTCTGCTTGGTTGATGGTTAAGTTATTGTCATTTACTGAATTAAATCCATTAATCACCTTACCTTGGACCACACCTGCGCCTATTTTGATGGGATTACAAGGTGGTTGGAAATATTTATTTATTTTCCTAGTAGCACTTATTATTAATATCACTCTTTGGTTTCCATTCTTCAAAATAGCTGATAACAAAGCTTTAGCTGAAGAAAAAGAATTGCTTTCAACACTAGAAGGTTAATACAAAAAGCAGATATAGTGATAAATCTAAAACTTTTAGAAATTTGATTTGTCAAATTAAGCTGGACAAATGCTTATCATTTACGTAACTCAAAAATACCTCTAATGGTGTCTGATACTTTAATGATTTTCTTGGTATA
>NZ_MIEK01000057.1 GCF_001742285.1 Enterococcus rivorum
TTGTCTTCACTCCTTATAATTCTTTCGTCAGAACTATTTTGAGTGTAGCACAAATGACTTTTTTAGTTGTCTAGCTTAATTTTACTATCGGCGTAATAATAAAAGTATAGCTTATTTAAATAAAATTTTCTATCAAACAATGATACTCTTTTTTGATTGTGCACTAGAAAATTGTTTATGTTTAATAATTAAGAAAATAGTCAACAAGTATGGATAAGATCTAATGTTTATTTTATATGTGTAGAGAAACCTACAAGCCAAACATTTCTTCTATTTTCTTGATTAGAATATTCTTATTAAATCAATCTATTTTAAAAATTATCATTCAAGAAAAAGAGCTATTAAATAGTCAAAGTATTTAATGAAATCATAAATAAGAATAGTAACAAATAGAAGACTATTTTCTATTTGGAATTATATATATTTATAAGGAGGAAGTTGTTATGGAATATTCAAATCTTTTTTCAGAAGGTAAGATTGGTGGTCTCGTTGTAAAAAATAAAATTGTCTTACCGGCAATGGGGATCAATATGTCGGATAAGGGGTTTGTAAGTGAAGCAATCATGAATCACTACACTGAACGAGCGAAAGGTGGAGCAGGATTATTAATTGTAGAAGTGAGCTGTGTTGACGCACCTCAAGGATTAAATAGCTCCAATATGTTGGTAATTGATGATGATAAGTATATTGATGGTATGAGTCAATTAGCTGATTCCATTCATGAAAATGGTGCAAAATGCCTTTTACAAATTAGTCATACAGGTCGTGGCTCACGTCGTAAAATCACAGGTAAGCAACCAGTAGGACCTTCGGCAGTAGCAATGCCGTATACTTTTATGATGGGGCTTTCTAATGAAGAGCCGCGTGAACTAACAGCTGAAGAGATACGAGCAATTGAAGATAAGTATGCTAACGCAGCGTTACGGGCAAAAAAAGCGGGGTTTGATGGTATTCAAATGCATAGTATTGGTTATTATTTAGGCGAACAATTTTTATCTTCTAAAGCTAATGTTAGAACCGATGAGTATGGTGGAAGTAAAGAAAAGCGTATTCAATTCCATTTAAATGTTGTTCAGAAAATTAGAGCTCTTTGTGGAGATGATTTTGTTGTAACCGTTAAATTGACCGTATTAGAGCTAGGTGAAGATGCTGGAATTACGTTCGAAGAAGGAACATACTATGCTTATCGTTTACAGGAAGCAGGGATTGATGCGTTAGAGGTGATGGTAGGTGCATGGAAACAAGAGGCAACATTAGAAGATGTTGCGGATACCGGCTCACCTAAAGGACAGATGTTTGATGTATCGGCAGGAATAAAGGCAGGAATTAAAGCGATAACTGGAAAAGAGGTAACGATTCCAATTATAAGTGGAGGTAGAGCTGGCTACGCACAAGTAGCTGAAGAAGCACTTGCAAAAGAAAAGTGCGAATTTGTCTTTATGGGGAAAAGCCTTTTAGCAGAGCCAAACTTACCTAATTTGATTCTAGAAAAAAAGGAAGCGCTGATTCGACCTTGTATCGGCTGTAACACTTGTATTGATCAGCAACTACAACATGATAAATGCTCTCGTTGTTCCAGTAATGCAGTTTTAGGTAATAGACACAATCGTTATGAACTGGAACTAGCGACTAAAACTAAAAAAATAGCAATTATTGGTGGCGGCATCGCTGCAATAGAAGCAGCAAGAGTGGCTACCTTAAGAGGTCATGATGTTACAATTTACGAAAAAGATGCAGAAATTGGTGGACAGGTAAAATTAGCAGCAACACCACCTCACAAAGAGAATATCAAACCAATGTTAGATTATTTTAAGGCTATTATTAAAGAGTTAGCGATAAAAGTTCATTATAATCGATTCATGGATGAAGAAGCTGTATTAGCGCTAAATGCTGATGTAGTAATCTGTGCAGTAGGACCAACGCCTGTTAAAATTAATTTACCTGGGATAGATTTACCCCACGTAATGGAAGCAAAAGAAGCTCTTTTGGGAAAAAATACAGGTCAAAATGTTGTGATTATTGGCGGTGGAGTAGTGGGATGTGAAACGGCTGAATATTTAGTTGAGCAAGGAAAGCAGGTCACAATTGTTGAAGCAACAGATAAAATGGCAGCAAAAATGGTCATGACGAACCGAACGATTTTATTAGATCACTTAAAGCTTGCTGGCACAATTTTTATGAACAAAACAAAGTGTATTGAAATAAGCAAATCTTTTGTTGAAGTAATGGCTGAAAATCGAGAACGTCAACATATTTTAGCAGATACTGTTTTATTATCAGTCGGTGAAAGACCAAATCCTAGTTTATATGATTCTTTAGTCGGGAAAGTTTCTGAAGTTTATAATATAGGTGACAGTCAACTGCCGGATTGTTTTGCAACAAGTATTAAACAAGGTCATGAAGTTGCAGTAAATGTTTAGTACTATGAGAGTGCATATTTGTTACTAAAGCATAGGTAACGTTAAAGAATTTGAAAAATGTTGTTGCAGCAAGATTTCATTATAGAATCTATAATGTGACTTAGTGTATAATTGATATTGTAGTGGTAGTATTGAAAGGGAGGATTGGGAATGAGAAAGATTATAGATTATAAGATACCATTCACTTCTATAAATATTGAACTACAAATGAAAGAATTTTTAAATTATTATGGTAAAAGTGAAATTATACATCACTCATATGAAGTAGCAAATAAGGCTAAAGAACTTGCGGGTAAGTTTCATGTATCACCAGATAAAGCATATCTGGCTGGCCTACTCCATGATATCAGTGCAGTTATTCCTAATGAAGAAAGAGTGAAATTACAAAAGCATTTGAAAAAAGAAGTACTAAAAGAAGAAGAAAGATTCCCAATGATTCTTCATCAAAAGCAATCAGCATTTATAGCAGAAGAGCTATTTAATATATATGACGAAGAAATATTATCCGCTATTGAATGTCATACAACGCTTAAAAGAGAGGCCTCGGATTTGGATAAAGTTGTTTTTATTGCTGATAAGGTAAAATGGGACAGAAGTGATAGTGCACCTTATTTAGATCAATTGAATGTGGCGTTAGATATTTCCTTAGATGAAGGATGCAAAGTTTATATTAATTGGGTACTATCAGATATTTTAGTATTACACCCTTGGTTAAAAGATGCAATGCTGGATTTGGATTTGAATTATTGATTAATTTTGAAGGGGTTAGTTTGTATGATGGAAAAGTTGACAGTCACAGAAAAAGCTTTGATTGATAGTGCAACAGAGATTATTAAGCTAAATTTTGATCGTAAGAACCTTAATCATACTGTAGGTGCAGCTGTGAGATATACAAATGGAAATGTTTACTCTGGCGTTAATGTTTCTTCTATACATGAGGCTTGTGCAGAAGTTATTGCTATTGGTAATGCTATTAGTTGTGGCGAAAGAGATTTTGAGTGCATAGTTGCTATTGGTAGGGATAATTCTGATAAAGTCTACTCTCCTTGTGGGAATTGTCGTCAGTTCATATTAGAATATGCGCCTAACTGTCATGTTATAGTAGAAACAGAAGCTGGTATTAAAAAATCTAGAATTACTAGCTTAGTTCCTTATGCGTACCATAGACCGGAGTGATTGTATCGTAAATTGTTTCTTTTTCATATTTTGTGAATGATTCTTAAAAAATTGATGAACTAGTATCGAACAAATACTAGCTCCAGAAACATAAAAATAGCGCTATAGCTACTCATTTACTTTCTTAAATATAATTAAAAATCAGGTTCTGGTCTCCAACTTTCTTTAAGTAGTTTAAAAATATATACAGTAAATAATAGTTTTGTCAAAATAGAACTCCTACTTTCTTTTCTGAACTATTAGCGACTTTAAACTAAAAATTGACGATCCTCCCCTAGAAGATCGTCAATGGAGTGATGGTATCAGAGAGTGCTATGTCGTAATAATTAAGCTTCCTTAAAACTATGTTTGAAAATGTTGAGGTGCCTCTCTGAACTAATATCATTATATAATCCGCATATAAATATATAGTGAATAGGGGATATATATATATTGATAGATTTGTGAAGAAAAATCGAGATGTTTTCAAAAAAATAAAAGAATAATTGTTATTTGAGCATAAGAATTGACTATAGAATCTATGGAAATTTTGAGATATTTAACATTTATCAATTTTATTCACTGAATCAGGTTAATGTAAGAAAAAATTGGAATAACGTTTATTATTAATTAAGGAAATCTTAAGAGAAATTACACTAAAATCGTTTTATTGGCAAAAAAAAATAAGAGGTGGTATTATTCAATCATACCAACAACAACCTTTTTATTTTTCATTTTTACTCTTTAGAGTAAATACTCCTTTCAAGCTCCTACTTTTGTAGGAGCTTGTTTTTGTTACTTTTAGTGTAGTGTTAATTTGCACAAATACCGAGTGTTTTCTGGATATTTTTCTTTCTGCATTTCCATATTAAAGCCTAATTTTTTATAGAAGTCTATGGCATCATCATCTGTTTCTGCCAAAATTGTTGTAGGTTGACATATATCGATAATATAGTTCACCATTTTTCGTCCTATTCCTTGATTTCTAAATGTTAGTTCACAAGCAATCCCTTGAATAATAATAGTTTGGGCGTCTTTTTGTTCTATTATAATAATGCCTAGTAATTCTTTGCTTCTAGAAATTATACTGTAAGTTTTATATTTACTTCCCTGTGAATATTGATTAATTTTTTCCGCAAATCGTTGAGGTTGATTTGGATAAACGAAGCAGTTTGAAAGTAAAACTTGTGCAGAATCATTGGTAACTAAGTTAGTGATTTCTTCAAATTTATACATGGAAAGCCTCCAATCAATCGCATTTATTTAGGTTAGAAAAATGTTGACCAATAATGAGTGAGCGTAATGGAAAGTGCTCATTAAAGCTGATTAATTACAATTAGAAATAAAATTAAGAAACCACAAAAAAATCGGTATTGAAAGAAGATTTTTTTGTGGTTTTTATGATTGTAAGACTTATATCTTAGTTTTTTTTAAGCTATTTACAAGTAGTTCGTCTGGTGTAACATAAAGTGTTTTTTGATTTTCGTAAATGACATAGCCTGGTTTAGCACCATTGGGTTTATGAACATGTTTTACTTGCACATAATCAACTGGCACTTGAGCAGACAATCGGTATTTAGAGTAATAAGCTGCTAGGTTTGCGGCTTCTAACAAAGTTGTTTCTGATGGATTGGAATCTTTAATAATCACATGGGAGCCAGGAATGTCTTTTGCATGAAGCCAGATATCTGTTTTCTTTGAGGTACGAAGAGTAAGCTGGTCATTCTGAAGGTTGTTCTTTCCTACGAGAATAGAGGTTCCGTCACTTGAGCAAAATTCTTCTGGTTTGCTTTTTTTCTCTTGTTTGTTCTTTTTAGGTCCTCTTTTTTTCACATACCTTTGTTCAATTAATTCTTCTCTAATTAGTTGAATATCCATAGGAGTTGCAAGTTCTAATTGCGAAATCACCGATTCTAAATAGTTGATTTCTTGATTTGTTTGTTCAATTTGTGAGTGAACAATTTTTACAGCATTTTTTAATTTTTGATATTTTTGAAAATATTTTTGAGCATTTTGATTGGGGGTTAGAGCAGGATTTAACGTAATTTCTAACAGGTTATCTTCATCATAATAATTAGGAAGTTGAACGGATGTAGCCCCTTTAGGAACCTGAGTCATAAAAGTAGTTAGCAATTCACCATCACGTCGAAAGTTTTCTGCACTTTCTGTATCAATCAACGTTTGTTCTAATTTTTTGCGTTTATTCTGATTTCTTTTTAATTCATTATCAATTTTTCGAATCAGTTCTCCACCTTGTTGTTTGACCCTATCTTTCTCAGCTTTTCCGCCGTAAAAAGTATCCAATAGCTGACTGAATGACTCAAAATTTTGTTGAACTCCTTCAAGAGATACGAATGGAATTGGAGTGAAAAATTCTTTTTTACTAGAAGTTGTTAAGGTTGGTTGACCATTTTCGTTAATCGTTTGCCAAAAATTTTTCCAAACAAGCATCTTTTCATTTGACCGTTGAGATAATCGATAGGCTAATTCCTCAGCGGTATCTTTTCCTAACCCTTGGAAATATTGTTGTAAGTACCGTCCATTTAATTCTGGTGCTTTCGAAAGTATTTCAAAAACTCGCTCATCTTTAGCTATAAATGGATTTAGTTGTTCTTGTTTTGGAGGATCAATGTATTCAACTCCTGGAAGTAGGGAGCGATAGCTATTTTGAGAGCTACCGATGTGTTTAATGGCATCCAATATTTTTCCTGTTTCTTTATTAATTAATACAATCGTGCTATGTCTACCCATTAGCTCTACAACTAGTACGATATTTTGCAAATCGCCTAATTCATCTCTCTTATTGAAGGAAAAATGAATCACTCGGTCGTTATCGATTTGAGCAATAGATTCTAAAATAGCTCCATCTAAAAATTTTCTTAACATCATAACAAAATTAGGGGGTGTTTCTGGGTTGGCATAACCAATTTCTGTTAACTGAACTCGTGCATAACTAGGATGAGCAGAAAGTAATAGTTTTTGATTTTTACCTTTTGCCCGAATTACTAAAACCACTTCATTTTCATAAGGTTGGTGGATCTTAGAAATTCTGCCACTGATTAGTTGCTGGGACAATTCCGCCACCATTTTATGAGTAAATACGCCATCAAATGACATAAACATTCCTCGTTTCTTTTCGCATAGTATATCCATTATAACGAAGTTCCCTTGAATTATAAAGGAATGCAGAAAGGTTGTTGTAAATGATTCAAATAAACTGGGGAGAAAGCTATTTTTGGCGTATAATAGAACTAAATTAATAACTTTAGGAGGATATTTTATGGTAAAAAGACTGATTAGCGCAAGCTATAGTGAAGTGGCTAAAATGACTGCTGAGGAATTGAAGCAGTCAATTAAAGCAAGTGAAGGACGAACTATTTTATCTGAAAATGTGGTGTTGTCTTCTCCACAGGCCGGTGATATTAGTAATGCGGAAGTTGCGACTGCTTTTGGTGCAGACTTGATTTTGCTGAATCTATTTGACTGTTTTAACCCAATTGTTCAAGGGATACCAGGAATGTCAATGGAAGAGGTAATGGACTATTGGCGTCATCCAGAAAAAAATACTGTGAATCCAATAGCAGAATTGAAAAAGTTAATTGGGAGACCGATTGGAATTAATTTAGAACCCGTAGATGATTCTTCGTTGATGTTCAGTGAAAAACTTGAAATTAGCCAAGGGAGAACTAGCTCTAAAGAAACGCTCAAAAAAGCGGATGAATTAGGTGTAGATTTTATTTGTTTAACAGGAAATCCAGGAACAGGGGTAACAAATCAGAAAATTGCTGAAGCAGTAAAAGTGGCCAAAGAAAACTTTTCAGGATTAATTATTGCTGGTAAAATGCATAGTGCAGGTTCAGATGAACCAGTTGTATCAAATGAAGCAGTAGAAGCCTATGCAAAAGCTGGTGCAGATATTTTATTATTACCTGCAGTAGGGACCGTTCAAGGCTTTACAGAGGAGGATATGAAGGCTGCAGTTGCTATAGCAAAAAAATATCAATTACTAACAATGTCAGCGATTGGAACGAGTCAAGAAAGTGCTAGTAAGGAAACAATCAGACAAATTGCTCTGATGAATAAAATTTGTGGTGTAGATATTCAACATATAGGAGATGCTGGATATGGTGGTTTAGCTCCAGCTGAAAATATTTATGAAATGTCTTTAACTATTCGTGGCATGAGACATACTATTAACCGAATGGCTCGCTCAATTAATCGTTAATTTTCATCAAAAAGTCAGTTGATTTATTAACAATCAACTGACTTTTTTGTTTTAATATTTAAGCATCTTTCCAAACGGTTTCGGCAATTGTTTTGACTAAATTAATTTTATTCCATTGGTCTTCTTCAGTAAGATGATTCCCTTCTTGGGTGGAGGCGAATCCACATTGAGGAGACAAACAGATTTGCTCCAACGGAACAAATTGACTGGCTTCTCTGATTCGCCCGATAATAGTTTCTTCATTTTCTAAGTTACCATTTTTAGAGGTAATTAGACCTAATACAATTCTCTGATTTTTTAAATTGATTAGTGGCTCAAAACCACCAGATCTTTCGTCATCATATTCTAAGAAGAAACCATCAAACGCTTCAATAGAGAACAGATTTTTCGCTATTTTGTCGTAAGAACCATTGTATAACCAATGTGACTGGAAGTTCCCTTTACAAAAATGGAATGTAACAGCTAAATCGTCAGGTTTGTTGGCTAATGATTTTTCCGTTACCTCTTGAAAGTCTTCCAGTAATTCATCAGCATCCAGACCATTGGCTTTAATCATTTCTCGAAAGCGTTCATCAAATAGTCCGCCCCAACTAGTATCATCTAATTGTAGATAGCGACAACCAGCATCATAAAATGCCTGTATAGCATCTTGATAAGTTTTGATGAGGTCTTTTTTAAAACGCTCAATGGAGTCATAGACAGGCGTAGCGTTGTATTGTTTAGATAAAATAAGCGAGTCCAAGAAAATCATATTAGGACCGGGGATTGTTTGTTTCGCTAAAACAGGAGCAGCATGCTTTTTGGTGAAACGGAAATGGTCAAGAAACGGATGGTTCTTAGAAAAAGAAAGAGGCCCGCTAACATAAGTTCCTTGAGCTTCAGTTACAATTCCAAAAGCAGTTGTCTGAAAGTCAAAAACAGTGATGCCGTTCAAGCCAGCAATAAAATCTAAATGCCACCAACGGCGACGGAATTCTCCATCCGTCACAGCGTTTAAACCAGCATTTTTTTGTTTTTCGATTAATGAGATGATTTCTTGATCTTCAATTTTGGTTAGAGCATCTTTTGCTATCTGGCCTTCTGCGTAGTCTGCACGAGCTTTCTTTAAAGTTTCAGATCTCAAAAAACTTCCTACAATATCGTAGCGAAAGGGAATTTTTTCTATTTTCATTTATGTTTCCTCCAATTTTTTTTAAAATATTCCTAACATTTTTTTCATCGTTTTCTAATGATTTGTTTATTAAAAAAGTATAGGGGATGCTTGAAGGATTGTCAAACTGAAATCATAGTAAAAACAGTAGAAAATACAGTAGAAAATACTAGTTATTTAAAAGTATTTAAACAGATTTCTAATTCTAAGATTAAATGTTGCAGGAGTAGTGAAGATTCTTCAGGTAGTGCGTTATAGCCATCTAAATCATCTCGTTGTTCTTGGATGAAATCTAAGCGACTTTCCATTCTTTTTTTCAATTTTAAGATATAGCTTTTATTAGAAAAGTCAGGCGAATGACCTTCAATTTGAAGGTAGCTCATTGAGGCAAGAGGACCAAAATCCGAAAAAACACTTCGGCCTTCCACAATCGCTTCAATTCCAGCTAAAGTTTGTTCAGGCTCTACTTTAGTACCGTTAAAATAACCAGTATTTAAAATGTAACAGTCTGCTTTTTGAGTGTCAAAAAGAGAACGAAAATCTTTGTAGTCTTGTGCTAGTGGATAGACTCTAAATGGATTAGCAAAAGGTTCAATAACTAACGAGTCTAAATCTATGTTACTTTGTAAGTTCTCCGCAGTAGAACGTTTTGTAGCCAAGGTAACACCGAAAACTGTTGCTAAAATAGGGTTAGTAATTTTAATAATAGGGGGTAAACTATCATCTTTCATAATCCAAAAAATGGCATTAATTTTTTCGGATAAATAATCCACTCTATTAGGTGTGACCAGTCTGGATTTAATGGTTCGTCCATTTCCATTGCGAATGTCCTCTGTAACTAGAACTTTACGTCCAGTGTCATCTAGTATAATTCCAATATTTTGACAAGTTAAAAAATATTTAATCGTTTCATCCGACATGGGATAATCTTGGGTCTTGTCAAAGTAGGCTGGTTCTAAAGCGATAGTAGAACCATTTTTTTCTGAAATAACAAAGGCATCGTCATGTAAAACCGAAACGTCAAATTTGTTATTGTGTTTGGACAATGTAATCGTTGACTTTCCTGACCCTGACAGTCCAAAAGCTGCCATCGTGTACTTTTTACCATCAGAAAGTTTGTATTGCTTCATTCCTCCATGACAGGCGATAAAATGATTACGATGCGCAATATTCCAAGCTAATGTCAATGTTGCCTTTTTTAACTCACCGAAATAACGTAAGCCTAATATAGCTGCTGCATTATGATCGGGATCAAAAATAGCAAGTTCATCTGGGAAATCTGGATGTTCCCAATCAGGATCGCTAAATAAATATAGATCTCCTTCATGATAGAAAACGGATTCATTATATAGTAACGAGTATTTATCAGAGATTTCTTGGAAATTAAGTAAATAAGAGTATAGCAAATTTTCATAGCCTTGAGGAATCATGAGATGTGCTTTTACCATAAAATTTTTCTCTAAACCAACAATTACTTCACTATGATAGCAATTTTGCTTAGAACTATGAAAAACAGCTTCTCTTAAAATGGCTTCATAATAACTTTTATCAATCGTCGGTTGCCCAATAATTCTTCTTGCAGAAGCAGTTCGACCAAATACTTTTCCATCGTTGTTGACTAAGATTTTTGCATTTTCTGGAATTCCTAATTCTTCTGGTTTATAGATTGGTAGGTCAGTAACAATTGTACCTAAAGAATTTTCGGCAAGAGAATAAGCTTCAGCAATAGTAGTAACTTTTTTGACATTGTTTCCATAAAAACTTGACTCTACAATACTTCGAAAACTTGAAAAAAGCGCATTTTCGTGATTAATACTGTCAATTGAATATTTTTCAATAGTGCTCATAAGATCCCCTCCAAGCTAGCTTTTATGTACAGTTTATCACAATTGCTTTGATTTTCGGAAAAGTAATGGAAGAGTTGCTGTGAATCACTGCGATCACTTGTGGAGCAGATGATGAACAGTACAAGGAGAAGTCGAGAGTCGAATCGTTGTCCCCGATGTTTCGAATCACTGCGATCACTTGTGGAGCAGATGATGAACAGTACAAGGAGAAGTCGAGAGTCGAATCGTTGTCCCCGATGTTTCGAATCACTGCGATCAC
>NZ_MIEK01000058.1 GCF_001742285.1 Enterococcus rivorum
TATACCAAGAAAATCATTAAAGTATCAGACACCATTAGAGGTATTTTTGAGTTACGTAAATGATAAGCATTTGTCCAGCTTAATTTGACAAATCAAATTATTAAAAAAAAGATTCAAAAGAGGGATTTATACAATGAACCAACAACAGAAATCAAAAACCACTAAGTTAAAATTAAAAATAGCTGCAGAATCCTTATTTACTGAGAAAACATTTGACCAAACAAGCATTTTAGATATCACAAATCATGCAGGATATGCAGTTGGTACATTTTATAAACATTGGAAACGTAAAGAAGATTTATTGTTTGAACTATGGCAAGATTTTACTACTGAATATATGATTGATAGCGCTCGTGAAATTAATCAAGTAAAAACAATCAATGAATTTAGTTCAAAAATTGTGAATCGTTCACTGGAATATGGTGAACATCCATTTATCAAAAAATACTTTTCTTCACAGTATCATGTAGAAGAAAATCAAAAAATCGCAATGACGGATGCTTATAACTTATATGTCGAAACAATCTATCAACAACTTACAAAGCTACATTCGGAACAAAAGCAGCCAGCTATTCTTTGGCAAATTGCTATTGCGGTAGCAAATTTTTTAAACAGGCATGTGTTGAATAGTCAAAATTTCAGTTATAATAGTCACGCCGTCTTAACAAAACAACAATTAATTAATCTCGTTACTTATTTACTATCTTATAGTGACTAAAGTCACAAAAAACAAAAAGTGAATCATATTCACTTTTAAAACTACCACATTCAATTTTCTTCGTCAAGTGTATTTTTTCACATGCAATCTTACTATACTAAAAAATATTTCGATGCTTAAATAAAAATAATTGATTAATTTATAACTATCTATATATATATAGTAAATAGCCGCTCTTCGGTTACTTTTTATACTGATTTTTTAATAATATCAGCTGCTAAACACCCATAAATCAATCTTTAACCTGTAATAAAAATGCCATCACGTCCTACAAATTACCTTTCACATATAATTGGTTTGAAAAATAACACTCACTATGTAACGCGTGTCAAATATTTAGTGATTATCTAAATTACATCTGATATAATAATATATTGAAGCTTACTGAAATATAAAGAGTACAATAATGGACTAGATTGATGCTTACCGTTTACTTTAATCTAGGATACCAGCCTACTCATATTGGTATTGAAAATTATAAATCTAATTCTTTAAAAAAGACGATTTTATCTGAAAATTGTCAAATAAAATATATTTTGGAGGAATTATTCATTGGGAAGAAAGTATGTTACTCACAGAAAATCAGGAGGTGGATGTGCAACTATCTTTGGGATTTTCATGTTGATAGGCCTTTTTGTAACTTATTGGCCCTTTTTTTTGTTACTTGCTTTGATAGCGCTAGCAGTTTGGTACTTTAAATATTATCCTAAACAAAAGTTAAGAAAACAACACTTAAAAGAAGTGAAATCAATTGAAGAAAAAGAAAGACAACTTGCACTTGAAAAAAGAAAATTAGCAGTAAAGAATACAGAATCAGAATTACAGAAACAAAAAATCAGAATGAATAAAATAGACTGGAAATGTTCTTATTGTTTAAATATGAATCAAGCAGAAGTTAGTGAATGTTCAAGCTGTGGTGCAAACAAAGAATAATTTTTGATCCATTTAGTTCACTGCCGATAACTACCAGAGGTGCATCTACACTCCTTTACTGGGCTAAATGAATTCCACTATACAATTAGAAATCAAAATAGAGACATTAAAAAGACCTATTAAAGGGCTTTTTACTTGAAGTGCTCCCTGTCCGGTAGACAGTGAGCACTTCAAGTTCACATCCAGCTTTTACTTTTTTGCACTTTCTTCCCTTCAAAAGTAATGGTTTGAGTATCTTTTGTAGGCAACTGACCATGATTAAAGTCAGTAGAAATGCTAAGTATTTCAAAAACAGCCTTTTCCAAAATAAACTGAAATTCCGCTATTCCATACCATTTTAATGGAAAAATTTCCAGTTCCGAATCAAGTAATTGTCCATTCTGCCATTTTTCATAACGATTATGATACACATTTACTTGTTTAATCGTATCAATCTCTACAAGTGTCTCTTCTAGCGTGAATAACTCTTGCTGATCATTCGTAAACATTCGTTTTGAAATAAATCCTTCTACATGATCGTTTGGTAGAAATTTGTCAATTAGCAATCTTCCACCTTCTTCCAGATGTTTGTGGAAACAGTTTAAGGCATTAAATGCTTTTTCCAGTGTGTCTAACAGCAAGAAAGAGCCTGTCGGAACAATAATTGCTTGATATTTTTCATCTATTGAAAAGTTCGTCATATCCATTTTATACATCCTAGGTTGAATTTTTCTCTGTTCACAATTCATTTCGAGTTTACCAACACTAGTTGACAATGAGCCTTAAAACAAAACTATTCTCATCTACCAGAGAAATATGCGACAACCATTCAGACGTTTAAACAGTATCAAGATGGCATTTTAAACGCACTTGAACAGCCCTATTCTAACGGTTCCTTAGAGTGTTTGAACAACCACATTAAAGTATTGAAACGAAATGCGTATGGCTTTAGAAGCTTCTATAACTTCAAACTGAGAATTCTATTAACTTTAGGAACCACCCTTTTCAATCCCATGAAAAAGAACAAGCCTGCAGAAAAATAATCTCTTCTGCATACTTGTTCTTCCGTGGCATTATTCTACTGATTTTTCTCTACCAACACTAGTTGACAATGAGCCAGAAAAAACGGACAATAAAAAAAGCACCAACGAATCGTTTTAGAAACGTTGGTGTTAATAGTATACCGGCGGCCGAGATATTTTACAATGTTTATAAACCTTTAAAATTTTTAACTATTCTAAAGCAAAGATTTTAAACGGTTTTCCCCCTTCTCCTTTTTTAACCAACTTTAGAATTTTTTATTTTTCGGGACAGTAACGGGACATACTGAGACATATAAAAATTGTTTTTAATATCATTTTTCATAAATCCTAAGATATGTTGAAACATATTAGGAAATGGAATATAATTATACTAGTCAGTCATTAGAGTAAGTGAGGTGAATAATTTGAGAATTCAAATGAAATTAAGTAGAGATGCAATGCTAGCAATTCAAGAAATAAAAAATTTAGAATTTTCTGACCCTAATATTACTATAACAAATGGTTATGTAGTAGGTGTAGCATATAATAGAATTAAAAATAAACAAGTTGACTGGAATAAAGTGGCTACTTCTAACATTCCTGGCGTAAGTAACAATCCCTCCTCGGATATAAAATCAGTAAAAACCACTCTAAATTTAGAACAAAATATCCTTGATGGCATAAAAGAAATTCAGAATAGTTTTTTCTCAATTTTCAATTTGAAAAGAGTCCATAAAGCTTATGTTGTTAAAATGATTCTATTTGCTGCAATTTTAGACTACAACAATTTACTCTAAAATTATATTGTAGAAAAGAAGTATTTTAGATGCTTCTTTTTTTTACCTTAAAAAAGGTACTCTCTTGACGGACTAAAAAATATATGTTATTCTTTTCCCAGAAACAAGTCCGTCACATGAGTAACACTTTAAAGGAGTGATAAATTTTGAATATTAGAGCTGAACCATAATAACAAGAATTCTACTATCGCAAAAAAAAACTGATTAATGGAGGACAATAAAAATGACATTTGAACTTGGAACAACTATCAACATCGAAAAATTAATTAGAAATACTATTCCTGCCCAACGCAGGACACTAATACGTATAGGAAAAGGGTTTAATTTAATACTTCCCCCTATCACAAATCATGTCGTGCATGTTGCTGAAGTTCTTAAAGAAGAAAACAATTTAAAGTACCTACCTATTGAATATGCTAGAAAGCTAATAGCAATCTTTAATATTATTATTCACTTAAGGCACTATAAGGATAATAGTTTTCTAATTGATTACTACTTGAAAAATAAAAGAATTTATCCTAAATCTTTTGTTGATAAGAATGGAGAGGAAACAAATGATGAAAAAAATCTCTGAAGGTAAGCTTTCAAGCTTGATATTCTTGTTGCCAACATTTTTTACTAGCACAGTTGTTGGACTTTTCCTATGTTTTATTTCAAATACAGCTTTTAAAGATGTTAGTGCCCCCTACTTGATTGGGGGCTTCTACTTAAGTTATTATCATCCAATTGCTCATAGGCCTACTTTAAGTATTTTGCAGTTAAGCCTTTTTTCTAGTTTCTTTTTGTTTACTTTCTTGGCAGTATTTTTAGCTATTTTAGGTAGACTTCTTGAAATATATGTAAAAAACAAAGCAAAATAAGGGGGAATAGGTAAATGTACAATAAACTAAAATCAAAAACTATATTTTGGACTTCAATTACAATCGGAATATTTTTAGCACTAATTAGCCAAACTATTAATAATGATTTTCTAAGTTATTCATTATTATCTTTAGGAATATTAGCTATGTTTATAAGCCTTTTCTTCCTTGTTAAGTCTGGATTTGAATCTACTATTGCGGTCTGTAAATACTGGTTTCATAAATTTAAAGGAGATATTTAGTATGATATCTCTGCATAAAAAGCCTATTGACTGGCTAAAAATTGTTAAGGTGTCAACTCTTATTTCTTATTTTTCTATCTTTCTACTTTTAATGTACTTCTTTTCAATTATTAACAATGGTTTTCTTCTACTGATTATCATGTATTCAGCAGTAGCTTGCTTTTTCAAAATAGCACAGTATTCAAAGAAAATTACAAAGTTGGTACGGGAAAAATATTATTTAGAGAGCCTTCTATATAATTTTATTTTGAATAATAATCTTTATAAGGAGAAGCAAGACAAATTTGAAATATATGAGAATGGGAAATCTCGCACAAAAAGCAGAGTTGTACTAGAAAGTTCAGCACAATTTTCTTATCAAGAAACAACTGTCGAAATTATTATACTCGCACATAAAAGAGGAGACATTTATTCTAAACGCATGGAAGCCCTCGATGTAGAATTACAAGGATTGCTAGCTCTCCCGATTGAAAATAAGGAAATTCTCCCTGATGTTGTTAAATATACCTTTTTGAAAGAAAAGCCTTTACGAGAGCAGGTGACTACTTTACCTAAAGACGATGACTCCTTGCTTATTCAGATACATTGTGATTTTATAATCAATTTGAGAAACAATTATAGCATGTTAATAAGTGGAGCTAGTGGTGCGGGAAAGTCATACTTTACGTACTTTTACCTCACTCGTTTTATTAGTCAAAAAGTGAATAACAATCATGCTAAGATTATGGCTATTGACCCTAAGCAGAGTGACCTTTATAAGCTATTTAAGACTGTAAATATGCCTGCAGAGAACTATGGAACATCAAATGCAGATGCCTTTAGAATCGTAAAACATTACTTGGCTGAAATGGAGCATAGGATGGCTCTATATGATGAAAGCCCTTCGTTTGATTCAGTGGGTATAGACATTGGTTTGGAGCCCACACTTTTAGTGATAGAAGAGTACAGTTCGTTAGTTGCAAGCATGGACTCTAAACAGAAAAAAGAGTTTGAAAATATGGTGGCTATTATTGCCCAAAAAGCTAGAAGTTTATCAATGGGTATTCTGATTATCATGCAACAGCCTAGAGCTGACTCTTTAAGTTCGAATATCCGAGAACAGTTGCAAAATTGTATTTTCTTGGGGAATCCTAGTAAAGAATCAGCAGGCATGATGTTTGGTACAACAGATGTTCCTCAAGTTAATGGGAAAGGTGCAGGTATGTATTCTATTGAACGTAGTGCACCGACATCATTTGAGTCCCCACGATTTGAAGCAAACGTATTTGAAACGATTTTACCTGTATGGGAACATGTAGCACATTCTTATAATAAAAATGTTCAAACTAAATAAGCGTTTTGTAAATGATTAAAGCTTGCTTTCATTATTTATGAAATGCCTTCACGGTTGCCGAGTGACTGGGGCAGTCAGCTTGAAAAGCTGAAAATACTAAAATACACGTCCAAAATCTGAATGACAATAAAAGCTGACAGAAAGGAATTTTAAAATGAAATTAAATGACTTCTTAAAATCCGATTTACTTGGGGAAAAGTTCCTAGCAGTTAAAGGATACTCTGAAGTATTAGACCGTGAAACACAAAAATTATCTGCTTATCGTTTAAATGTGTCTATTCAAGATGAGAGTTCAGACTTCTTCATGGAGATGATTCAAGTGAAAGTAAATAATCTCTCCCCTACCGTTAGTTTTCAAGAATTAAAAAATAATAAGACAACCCCTATTATCTTAGAAAATATTCAAGTCGGACAATACAATGGAATATTATGGTTTAATTGCACAGATGTTTTACCTGTAAGCAAGTAGTATCTGTACTACTTAGCTAAGAACGAGAACAGGACTGCCAACGCAGTTGAGCAAGCGGAGCGTGTCAGTGGAACGACTGTTCTTGGTCTTAGCTTTAGTTGTACGGAAGGGAATTTCATTCCCTTCCTAGTTTATTTATTATATAAACAATCTTATGGCGAAAAATCGCTGTAGAAGGACTGACTTTTATGACTGGTTACAATCAAAAAATAGTCCGAACAAATTCTTATGTTGAGATTTGGGAATATGAAAAGCCTATTTTCATTAAAGATGAAATTACTATAGTAGATGAAGCTGTTGATCAGAGTATAGAAAGTATAAAAGAAAAATCTAAACGAAGAACATTTGATGAACTCAATGATGATGAACAAAAGAAAAGATTGGAAAGAATGAGTAAGACTAGATTAGAAGCAAAATGGAAATTATTGAGAATAGTAGATTGTAATTTTGATGATAAAACTTCATTTCTTACTTTAACCACTAAGAAGAACGTTCAAGACCGAGACGAGTTTAACTCCCTTCTAAAAACATTTATAAAGAGATTTAACTACCATATTTTTAAGACTAAAAAAAGTAAACTGAAATATTTAGCAGTTTTGGAACGTCAAAAAAGAAAGGCCTGGCATGCCCATATACTATTATTTAAAGTTCCTTATGTTCCACATGAAAAACTTCTAAATTTATGGGGGCATGGAGCTGTTCGGATAAATAAAGTAGATGTAGATTCCAAAGAAAATCGTGGTCGTTACGTTACCAAATATTTTGAAAAGGGTATCGGTCAAGAGCTCTTAGAAAGTTTTGGTAAAAAGGCTTATTTAAGTTCTAGAAACTTACTACGACCCGAAGAATCCAAAATTTTCCTGAAGGATAAACTTGAATTTAAACAGTCAGCTATTTTATATGAAACCGAATACGTAAGTAAAATTTATCGGGATGGATTGCTTATTGATAATCCAGTAAAATATAAAAAAATTAAACTAGTTGACGAAAACGATTCAGATAATTAGAGTAAAGGAGTAAATTTTATGATTACGATAAGCAAAAATGAAATTATGATTCAAACTGGTTATACTCATTCAATAGCAAGTAGAATCATTCGAGAAGCTAAACAATACATGGTTAATGAAGGTTATAACTTCTATGCAAATAAACGATTAAATCGTGTACCCGTTGAAGTTGTTAATCAAATGTTAGGTATAGAGCTAAAAGGAAGTGAATATATTGGCAACATTCCGCCAGAGAGGTAAAGTCTGGGAATATCGTATACGAGAATACAATATCAGTAAATCGGGATTCAAAACAAAAAAAGAGGCTAAACATGCAGCAACTGAGTTAGAAATTGAATTAAGACGTGGAAATAAAATAGACACTCATTCTACTGTCTATGACCTTTGGAAACGATGGTATGAATTGGAAATCCTCCCCTCTAACAAAAGTAAAAGAACGAAAGAGAAATATAAAAAAGTTGGGAATCAAATAGAGAAGTATTTAGGAAATGAAATTGCTTCTAAATTGAAATATAGTGATTATCAAGAAATATTAAATATCTATGGAGAAAACGTAGGTTCAGACACTCTCTCTAGGTTTAATAGTGCGATTAGGCATTCAATTGTCCTTGCTAAAAAAGATTTACTTACGATTAATGATTTTACCTTAGGCGTCAAAATTAACGCCCAAAAACAAGCTAAAAAACCAAATGAAAAATTTATTGAGAGTATATCTGATTATCAAAGTATACTCTCTTATTTAAAAAGTGTTATGAACTACCCAGAAAGTATTATGCCTTATTTCTTTTATGTCCAACTTAAAACAGGATTTAGAGTTGGAGAAGTTCTTGCTCTTACATGGAATGAAATCAACTATGAGAAGAAAGTTATTTCTACATATAGAAGAATTGATAGCGCAAGGCATACCTTTGTTCCACCAAAAACAGACAATTCAGTACGACAAGTTCCAGTAAGCGATGATGTTTTAAATATATTGTTGTCTTTAAAAGAAAAACAAGAAGCAATAAATATTCTCAAAATATCTGATAATCTCATTTTTTTTGATGATAAAACAGGCATACCTACAAATAATGGTTTGAATAAGGCCTTAAGAAAGTATTTAAAAGAATTGGAAATACAGCCAATTATTACAGCTACAGGCTGTAGACATACTTATTGCAGTGTTCTGCTAGCAAAGGGAATTGACATTGCTGTCGTCGCAAAATTCATGGGACACAAAGATACTCAAAGAATTATTGATACCTATGGACACGTACTAAAAGAATTAGAGGAAAAAGAAAACGAGCGTATTAGAACTATACTACAAGATTTCTGAATAAAAGCGGGACAAAAAAGGGACAAAAAAAAATAAAACAGCTTAACCGCAATGGAAAAGCTGTTTTATAGTATACCGGCGGCCGGGGTCGAACCGGCACGCCCTCGCGGGCACTGGATTTTGAGTCCAGCGCGTCTGCCAATTCCGCCACGCCGGCATGAAAGATATTGCAAGGCGGTAACCGGATTTGAACCGATGATAAAGGTTTTGCAGACCTCTGCCTTACCACTTGGCTATACCGCCATATTACAATAATAAAACTGGGGTAGCTGGATTCGAACCAACGCATGACAGAGTCAAAGTCTGTTGCCTTACCGCTTGGCCATACCCCATTAAAATTACGAAGGGCGACCGATGGGAATCGAACCCACGAATGCCAGAGCCACAATCTGGTGTGTTAACCACTTCACCACGATCGCCGTAATCTTAAAAATGATACAAATTAAAATGGCAGGGGCAGCAGGAATTGAACCCACACTAACGGTTTTGGAGACCGCTGTTCTACCTTTAAACTATGCCCCTAATGGAGGAAAGTGGATTCGAACCACTGAACCCTAAGGAACGGATTTACAGTCCGTCGCGTTTAGCCACTTCGCTATTCCTCCATAATGGCGCGGGACAGAATCGAACTGCCGACACACGGAGCTTCAATCCGTTGCTCTACCAACTGAGCTACCGCGCCAATTAATGCTTAAATATCATATTTAACGGTCCCGACGGGAATCGAACCCGCGATCTCCTGCGTGACAGGCAGGCATGTTAACCCCTACACCACGGAACCAAGATCCATGGAGGTTAACGGGTTCGAACCGCTGACCCTCTGCTTGTAAGGCAGATGCTCTCCCAGCTGAGCTAAACCTCCAAATATGAATGACCCGTACGGGAATCGAACCCGTGATACCGCCGTGAAAGGGCGGTGTCTTAACCGCTTGACCAACGGGCCAGATAATATAGAAACGGAGAGTAAGGGATTCGAACCCTTGAGACAGTTTTCACCGTCTACATGATTTCCAATCATGCTCCTTCGGCCACTCGGACAACTCTCCAGAGTTATAAAGAAGCTTTACTCAAGTGATTCCTATACTTTAAAGGAACTCCGGCAGTAGGACTCGAACCTACGACATCATGATTAACAGTCATGCGCTACTACCAACTGAGCTATGCCGGAATGATTAGCGTGGCGACGTCCTACTCTCACAAAGGGAAACCCTTCACTACAATCGGCGCTAAGAAGCTTAACTTCTGTGTTCGGCATGGGAACAGGTGTAT
>NZ_MIEK01000059.1 GCF_001742285.1 Enterococcus rivorum
GAAAAGCTCTTTCAAAAGAAAAAACAGAGACGATTTTGATAATAATAGTCAAAATCGTCTCTGTTTTCTATAAATAGTAGTTTATTGTCCCACTCTCCTTTTCTATATCTCATTTACCTATTCAGAAATTTCTACTTTTTCAATTACTACATCAAATGTAGGACGGTCTTGAGAATCTCTTTGTACGCCACCAATCTCGTCAACGACGTCCATTCCTTCAACAACATGTCCAAAAACTGTATGACGGAAATCAAGCCATGGCGTTCCACCGTTTTTATAGGTTTCAATGATTTCTGTTGGGAAACCAGCGCCTTCTAATTGGCTAAGCATATTTTCTGGAACGTTTTGATTCGTCACGATAAAAAATTGGCTCCCATTTGTATTAGGACCAGCATTCGCCATTGATAAAGCACCACGAAGATTAAAAACATCTTTTGAAAATTCATCTTCAAATTGATCGCCATAAATACTCTCTCCGCCCATTCCAGTACCTGTAGGGTCTCCTCCTTGAATCATAAAATCAGGGATTACACGATGAAAAATAACTCCATCATAATATCCTTTTTTAGCTAACCCAACAAAGTTCTCAACTGTTTTAGGTGCTTTTTCTGGGAATAGTTGAACCGTAATATCCCCTCTGTTTGTTTTAATTACAGCTTTTGGTCCTTTAGCATTCGCTAAATCTAACTGTGGAAATTCAGACACAAGCGTTTCCTCCTACAAAATTTATTTTACATGTCTATCATAACTAAAATTTTAAAAAAATGCTATTACCTTTTTGCTACCTCTTAAGAGTTTATTTTTTTCACAAATTAACTCTTGATTTTATCTTGCATTAATGCTATTTTGTGAAATATGATTTGAAACGACTTTTCATTTTATTTAAGAGCACGGCATTTTTTATTCATTAGAAACTGGAGGAAAATTGATGTCTGACACAAAAGAATTATATGAAATAACAATTATCGGCGGTGGTCCGGTTGGATTGTTCGCGGCTTTCTATGCAGGAATCCGAAAAGCAAAAACAAAAATCATTGATAGTTTGCCTCAATTGGGGGGACAGCTTTCGATGTTGTACCCAGAAAAATACATTTATGATATACCTGGTTATCCAGTTATTAAAGCTATCGATTTAATTAACAATTTAGAAAAACAGATCCAGCCTTTTGATCATACAACCTGTTTGGAAGAAGAGGTACTTGACTTAATTCAAGAAGAAGATTATCTGCGTATTGAAACTTCTAAGGGAACACATTACTCTAAGGCGGTCATTTTTGCCATTGGAAATGGCTCATTTCAACCTAGACGATTGGCTGTCGACGGAGCGGATGCTTTTGAAGATAAGCATATTCACTATTATGTAAAAGATATGAATAAATTCGCTGGAAAAAAAGTGGCAATAGCTGGCGGGGGCGATTCAGCTATTGATTGGGCTTTAATGCTAGAATCAGTAGCTGAAAAAGTTTCTATCATCCACCGTCGTCCAGAATTCCGGGGGCATGAACATAGCGTTGATAATTTAGAAAAATCTGAAGTTGCTATTTTCACTCCTTATGTCATCGAAAATTTACTAATTGACAACAATGAATTTAAAGGCGTTCAATTGAAAAAAAGCAAAACAGACGAATATGAGCATTTAGATTTAGATTCATTAATCATTAATTATGGGTTTACTTCCTCGCTAGGTCACTTAAAAAAATGGGGATTAGAAATCAACCGTAGTACTATAGAAGTAAACTCTGATATGTCTACCAATCTTCCTGGAGTTTATGCTGTAGGAGATATTTCTAATTACCAAGGTAAAGTAAAATTAATTGCTACCGGCTTTGGTGAAGCACCTACTGCTGTTAACAACGCTTTACACTTCATTAAGCCTGATTCGCGTCGACAACCAATGCATAGCACTAGTTTATTTGAAGGTAGTGGCGTAGTATAATTTCAAAAAAATAAAGAGGATGAAGCAAAATGACTAATCAGTTTTGTTTCATCCTCTAATTTTGAATAAACAGCGTCCAAAAGTCTGGAGCTTGGGAATTTTTCCGAAAGTCACTTAATACATAAAACATATTTTATACTGCATAGTCTAATTTACAGATTCAAAATAACCTTTAGTAACTTTTTTTACATCATCTCTTTTTGCCAAGCTAAAATCATTACCTTCAATTTTTCAATCAATTCTTCTGAAGATTCGGCAATGATTAACTCTCCTTCAAACAGAGCATAATTATTTCTAGCACAGAGACTGCATTGATTCATACACGAATAAGTAACTACATCTGCATTTACATTTATAAATTCATCTGAAAAAAGTGACTGATTATTTTTAGCCAAATTCTGCTCACAGCATTCTATTAAGGGATTCACAAGACTCCTCCTTGCTTTTTTTGTTACATTTAGTATACCATTACTATATTCTATAAATAAAAATTTTGTTTGGAGGGATTTTATGGTTACTAAGGCAGAAACACTAGAAGAAAAAGCACGTCAATTACTTAAAGATCGAGGGGTCGAAGTTGAGGATATAGCTGAGCTGGTTCTATTTTTACAAAAACCTTACGTAGATGATTTAACAATGGAGATTTGCATTGAAAATATTGAAAGTGTGTTATCAAAGCGTGAAGTCCACAATACTATTGTTACAGGGATTCAATTAGATATTTTAGCTGAAGAAAAGAAGTTAATTCAACCACTACAAGATATCTTGTCTGAAGATGAAGGTCTTTACGGTATAGATGAAATTTTAGCACTATCAATCGTTAACGTATATGGTTCTATCGGCTTTACCAACTATGGTTATATTGATAAAGTAAAGCCTGGTATTTTGGCCAAACTAAATTCTCATGATGGAACCCAAGTGCATACTTTCCTGGACGATATTGTGGGTGCCATTGCAGCTGCAGCAGCAAGTCGCTTAGCCCATTCTCAACCCAGTAAAAGCGATATTACAAAATAGACACAGTTCAAAAAAATAATAGCAATTTATTCCCAAACTCAACAAGTTATCAATTGCATAGTCAACAATTAATCTATTATAATAATTCTTAGTATGTAAAATGATTACATACTTGCACGCAAAGCTGTCACTATAGGTTATTCAATTCGTGTGCTTAATGTTACAAACAGCTGTCAACCACTAACTTTCTTCCCCAATAAGATACGTAGTCTACCTATAGTGACAGTCTTATTTTATAAACGATAGAAGCAAAATAAAAAACAACACCAGAATTCTTTCCAATGTTGTTGTATCCTCAATAAATTTCACTGCCAAAATCATTGTTCTCGACGTTTTTAGGGGTAGATATTTTCCTAAAAATTAAGTACAATGAATGTTGTCAGTGCTTTTGTATTGACGAAGGCAACTTGATTGGTCAGCTTTTCTCTGACTTCTCAGGGCTTCATCATTTGGCTGCAACCAAATAATGAAGTGCCTTTTTATTTTCATTTGCTTCTATCTTGTATTCATTGTACAAGAAGTCGCTACAGTTCGTCAATAATGATTGTTTGTTCTGCTTCTTTTCTCCATTAGGTTATCTTTTCATTCTAGCGTTTGCATTTCTAACTTATTTCGAAAATTCTCTTTAAAAATTTTCCATCAAAAACTAATCATTTACACTTGTACAATTGATTACCCAGTGCTACAATATTTAAGTATTCATTATTTGGGCCGTTAGCTCAGTTGGTAGAGCAGCTGACTCTTAATCAGCGGGTCATGGGTTCGAGCCCCTTACGGCCCATTGGGTGCCAAACCCACGAGAATGGTATTCTGTCGGCGTCTTCGGACGTTTTGAAGACGGAATACGCATTCTCATTTTTATTTTGACCACATTTTGACCACTTTTATAGAAATAACGATTATAGAAAGACTACTTAAAGTCTATCCTTAATCGTTTTTATTTATTGTTCAAAGATTTCAAAATTGCTAAAACATGCTCCAGTATTTCGTCATCTAATGTGTTTAAACTTGTATGTATTTCTGAAATCAATTGGCTATGATTTTTCGGTTCATATAAAAACTCACTAATAGAGATTTCAAGGTATTCACAGATTGTAGATAACATTTGCAATGAAGGCAGAGAACGTTTATTTTCAATAGAATTAATATAGTTTTCATTTTGACCAATAGCAAGACTCATTTCTCTAGCACTAACATTTTTCTTTGATCTAAATTTATGAAGTCGTTCAGCAAAAAAAGATTCAAAATTATTCATCATTGTGTCCCTCCTTTTCTATCCACACTATTCTACATCATGAAATAGCCGATTTTACAACTTAAAAAACGTTATTAATATTGTTTGACAACTTTAAATGTTGTATAATATACAAAAAGAAAGATAGAAAGAGGTGCCTAATATGAATAATGAAAAAACATCAGAATTTCAAACGGACAATAAACAACCTATAAAAAAAATATGCTATCAAGATATTTACGCTCTCCATGTTTTACTGGAACAGTTAACTTCTTGGAACGAAACACTTTCTTTGCTAGAAAAATTTTTTAGTGATGAGAAGCGACCAGTAAACAAGCAACAAATAGTTAAAAATTATTACGCTTGTTCTAAAGTGTTTTCTGCATTTCATGGTGACTTTAAAAAAATTATTACTAGCATGGAGCTTCAAATTGAAGCTTTAAGAACAACCGAAAAAATATAATAAACTATAGTGCTTTTTCAGAAAATTTCTGATAGGCACTATAGTTTATATTTTTTATTCCTTCATAAGCTGTCCAAATTTTTCGACTGCTTGCTTATTCACTTCTTTTGTAACGTGGAGATACACTTTTCTCATTGTTTTAGAATCCTCATGACCAATTCGCTCTTGTATTGCTTGTAAGTCTACACCAGCCTCAGCAAGTAAACTAACATGAGTGTGACGGAATTTATGAAGCGTCAGACTCTTTGAAATTCCCAATTTTTGAAGATATCTTTTTAATCTAAATCCTACAGCTCTTCTTGATTCTGGATAGCCAGATAAGTCTCCTCGCAATTTCGCAAAAACAAATTGTTTATCATGATATGCAGGAAATTCTTTCTTAATCCGCTCTTGTTCAAAAAGCATATAACTAAGTTGCTCTAGAACAACTTTATCAACTAAAATAATTCGACTAGATTTTTTTGTCTTTGGTGGAGTCAATTCATATTCTTTGATTCTATTTTCGTTTCTAAAAAGCGTCTTGCTAATACTAATTGTTTCATATACGAAATCTATGTCTTCCCATTGCAATGCCAACAACTCTCCGATTCGAATACCTGTATAAGCTAAGGTTAAAAAAATTGAGTAATCAAGTGTAGTAGTATTTAACTTTATATAATTTAGAAATGTGATTAACTCTTTCTTGGTTAAATAAAGCTCTTCTAAAGATTTGCTTTTTAATTCTTCAATAGTAGCTACTTTTTTTGGAACAACTGCATTCTTCGCTGGATTTCTATCTATTAAGTCATTCTCATAAGCATATTTAAAAATTAATTTCCCAACAATGTTCAGCGTTTCAATCGTACTCGTACTATAGTTTAGGTCAAATAGTTGGTTCAAAAATTCTTGATAAACTATCGGAGTGATTTTGCCTAGCGGGTATTGTCCTAAATATTTTTTCAAGTTAGGGATAGCCGTAGTTTGTCTGTTCAGTATTGTACTCTTTTTTACGCCAGACAGTTTATATTGCTCAAACCATTGATCTATAAGCGTCGTAAACAATAAACTTTTATCCAATATTCCTTTACCTGTCGCCACTTGTTGAAGAAATTTTGAAGCTTCTAATTGCGCTTCTCTCTTAGTCTTAAATCCTCTTCGAGTGATATATTTTATTTTCCCTGTTTGGTGATTAATTCCTAGGTTCGTTTTAAACATCCACATTTCACCTTTGGTTGTTTTATATTTTTGAAAGCTTGCCATTGTTCAGTTCCTTTCCGAAAATCCCAAATCATGCTATACTATTCTTGTCTAGGGAGTAGTGTTTTTGATTAGGAGATTTTTTCTCTTTTTCATTAATGCTACTTTTTATTATGTTGTCAAAATCTGTTGAATCTTTCAATACAATATAAGTTGTTTCATTTTCAAAGTATTCTTCTTCATTGATAAAGATTTTTCGAGGGTAATTTTTATAAAGCTCTAAATTTTTTGATTGTTGCAATTCCTGTTTTATTTCCTCTATATTTTCAATACTCATTACTTTTTCTGAAGGTTTCTTCAAGTTTTGACTAGTAAAAAAAGCTTTTTTATGTTCAGATTTTTCTGCTAAATCCTTTGTAAAATATTTACTTACATAACTACCATACTTTGCTTTTGCCACATCATTTGGAATTTGATTAATTCTGATAAAACCATGCTTCCAAATAGCTTGTAACTCGTCAGCTAGAATAAAAGGGAAGTTGAATAAAACAACATGATAATGAATAACAGCCTTTCCTGTTTTAATCCTTCGCTTAGCTTGTACCTCCCACGTTGCAATATATTGAGTTCTTGGAAGGTTCATCTTCTTTGTAAGTCTGTAATTTAGCCGTTTTATAAACTTATTAAATAAATAGTTGGCTTTTTCCAACTCTTCCAAATCATCTGAAAAAGTTAAGGTTAGAAATTTCGTCTGACTATCAAAGTTCATGTTTACTAATCTACGAATATGCTGTGCTTTATTTTTGTAATACTTAGCTTTCCTGTCTATCCGTTCTTTTTCATCTACTTTATTTTCCTTTGGAGAAACAATAGTTCCAACTCTTTTTTTCCCAGTAAAGCCATAGATAACTGGAGTCTGATAAAAATACAGCTCTGAACTGCAAGGTGTTGAAATTACTTTAATATTGTATTCTGGCATTAATTGACCTCCTTTTTAATTTTAATAAATCCCTATTTCATTTCTACAAATCTCTTTTAATCCATCAAAATTCCCTTTCACCTCTTTTCTTTATTCTCCAGATATTAAACTATTATCAAGTTAAATAGAAAGAACCTCACTTCGTTCGCTTCTTCTGGCTCTGGCGCCACATCCGTGCTAGCATTTGTCGCTGACGCTTAAATGCACACGGTGCGTCTCAGAGCCTAAAAAATTCTAACCCTTAACCCCAAAATCATTGAGGAACACACTCGCCGTTAGGCAATTCTCTTTGGCATTCCATACCAAAGAGAAAAGTTTCAAGTGTTTAAGATCAGTTATTAGCCATCAACTCCTTAAACCGCTTTGCTATTTACCGTTGACTGCACATTATGCAGACTTCTTTTCTATGGTTAAGCTAAAACCAAGAATTTCTTCAACTGCTTCTCTAGGAACTACTCCTAATTTTGAATTATCGTAGAAATCATAACCTTTTTTAACCATTAAAAACTTTGCTTCTCTGATAATTCGACTTGCTACAGAAGTTTTAAATCCCAAAATTTCTAAATCTTTTTTATCAATAGTCGATTGCATAAGATCACCTCCTTAAAAACCTGCTTTCTACCTAAAAAAGTAGGTTTAAAGCTACTTTTAACCAATATAACATTAAAAAACTTTCTTTTCAATAGATAAGTTGGTTTTTCCCTACTTTTTATGTATAATAAGTGTGAATGGAGGTTTAAAACAATGATAAAAAGTAATTTAGCCGAAAATATTAAAAAATACCGAAAAAAGGAATCTCTAACACAGGTTGAACTTGCAGAAAAACTTGATATTTCAAAACACAGTGTTATCAGTTATGAAAAAGGAATGACCTTTCCTTCAAGTGACATTCTTGAAAAAATGATGGATTTATTCGGGGTTACGCCAAATGAATTGTTTTTCCCTATGAATATTAGAAATAAAGAAATTACAGATAAAGAAGCCAAAATTAGAGAATTAGAAGTATATAGAGAAAATGTTTTGAACACTGTCAAAGAAATTGAAGAGAGTGCTTCATACATTGAATATGAACAACCCGTTTTTGACCAAGAGGGAAATATAGTAGAATATCGTGATATAGTTATTTCTTCCGCTGAACAAGCAAGAGGAGTTTTGATGGATGCAATAGACTTGAAGAATTTAGATACAGATTTCTTAATTGAAATTTTTAATATGAAAATCTATGAAGAATTGAAAAATTTAACAGAATTTGATTAAAGGGAGGATTACTATCAATGAATATATCGTTTATTATTGGAAATGGTTTTGATTTAAATTTAGGGCTTAAAACTACATATAAAAATTTTTACGACTATATCAAAAAAAATAAAAATGAACTCGTGATGATAGAAGCTTATTTCAAAAAAGGAATCGTTGTTTTGGAAGCGGCTAAACTACTGAGAAGATCTAGACAAACAATCTATAAC
>NZ_MIEK01000060.1 GCF_001742285.1 Enterococcus rivorum
TTAGCGAAACACATAGTTACCACGATAGTAAGTTCTCTCTAAATGATGGAGCGAAAACTTTATATATTGGAGCTAGAAAATCCAGAGTTCGTTTTCGTTTCTACGATAAGGATAAAGAACAAGCGCTAAAACAAAAACTATCCATGGTCAATTTAAAAAGCTGGAAACGTACAGAAATACAGCTTAGAGATGAATACGCTACACAAATGTGTCAACAGATAGCATTCAGCCAAAAGAGCTTAGGTAGCCTGATATTTGGGTTCTTAAAAGCCAGTCTGACTTTTCACACGGAAACAGGAGAACTGTACCGCCCATGGCAGCGATTTATCGGAAGTGTAGAACCATTGAAACTAAAAGCCACGAATGAAACCACGACATTACATGATACACAAAACTGGTTAGAAACAGGTGGTGTCTTGTCTATCCTCAAAGGATTTAAATTATTAGAAGAAAGCCATGCACTAGGTGATTTACAATCCGTTGAACAATTAATACCACAAGCATTATTTAGTCGTTCCTTTAGTCAAAAACTAGTCGCTCATGTGTCTATGCTTAATCGCATTGACCTCGTCAAACAAATTCAAGACCAAACAAAAAAAGCAGAGTTCTAAAAAATAAGAAATGAATTTCTTAGATTCTAAACTCTGACCTCAACAATTAGAGTATACCATAATTTAAGAAATTCTCCAATTCAAGAAAATGGATAGGCTGACGCTTTCTTGCCCGCTACTCGTACTATTGAGTAAGTAGAGGCTTCAAACCGAGATTGCCACTATTAGATTGAATAGAATAGGAGAACTAATGGACAGAACCAAGTATTTGTATGTCGGTATGGACATACACAAAGACACACATACCGCTGTATTGATGAACTATTTGGAGGAAAAGCTAGGCGAAATTACAATCACGAATACATTACAAGGATTTCGTAAACTAGAAAATTATGTAGTAAAACAGCAAGGAGAACTGATTCCAATTTTTGGATTGGAAGATGTGACTCATTACGGACGAAATTTATCTATATTTCTTTTGGATAAAAATTACCCAGTAAAAGAAGTAAATCCGTCATTGTCCTTTATGGAACGCATGAGCTACGCAAGTACGAAGAAAAATGATAGTTGGGATGCCCAATGTATTAGTGCCGTATTGATGAGACGTTCGCACTTATTACCAGATGCCGATCCACAAGATTATTATTGGACAATGCGTCATATTGTCAATCGAAGAAATGCACTAATAAAAGGGTTAAGTGGTCTTACACGTCAATTTCATGAACAGCTTCAAGTTGCTTATCCAAGCTATAAAGCATTCTTTCATGAATTAACCTGTGCAACCTCATTAGCCTTTTATGAAAGATACCCGTCCTCCAAGCATTTAGAACATGTATCTGATGAAGAATTAGGAGCGTTTTTACGAGTACCAAGTCATAATACTTGTTCAACCAATCGAGCAAGAAAAATCCTTGATTTGGTGGCACAAGAACAACTAAAAATTTAGATTACCAACAAGAACGTGATTATCTTGTACAAAGTATTGCTCAACAAATTCGATTCATTTTACGAGAAATTGAAAGCATTGAGCAATTAGAAAAGAAAATGTATGCAGAATTAGGCTATCAATTAGAAACAATACCAGGGATAAATACAGTGACAGCCTGTGCATTGGTAGCCCATGTAGGAGATATTCATCGGTTCACCAGTCCGCACAAGTTAGCGAATTATGCTGGGGTCGCTCCTTTACATTTTGGTTCAGCAGGAAAAGGGAAAGACGTACAAAATAAAAGCCAAGGAAACAGACATTTATACTCTACTCTTTATTTCCTAGCGATACAGCAAATCTATCTCACGAATAAAGGAGAAGCAAGAAATCCAGTTTATCGTGCTTACTTTGAGAAAAAAATATCCGAGGGGAAAACCAAAATACAAGCCTTAATCTGCATTATGCGAAAATTAATTCGAGTAATCTATGCCATGATGAAGAAAAAAGTGGTGTATGAACTCCCTGTACTAAAAACAGTAGCAGCAAGCTAAGAAATTTGTGTTAGAATGTTGGTAAAACAATGTTCTAACACATTATTTTAGAAGTATATTTCAGCCCAAAGAAAGCCAGTGGACTTGAATTTGGTAATGTAGAAAAATTAGAAACTCATTTTTCAAAGCATGGTGGAGAATTTGGAAAGGCTTTTTCTAACGCTGATGAGTATTTATCAGGAGCTAATGATGTTATAAAGAATGGGACAAAAGTTCAGTATAGCTATAATGGTGAAATTAGAACAGGATACGTTAAATTTATGAAAAATAGTAGTTTAACTAATGCTAATGGTGTTCCAATAAAAAGTTATGCTAAATTTGAGTTTGTAGGAACAAATAACTTAGGAGAAATTACTACTTATCATGTTGAAAGTGGTAAAACATTTTGGAAAATGATGAATAACGGGAGTAACATTCCGGTTATCAACCCAATTGAATAGAGGTTAAATAATGGATAATTTAGTTAAAGTAAGTAAAATTGATTCTATCATTGAAGAAGAGGTAGAAATTTTGGTTAATAGCCAAGAAATAGTCGCTTTTAATGTATCACCTCAGAAATTAGAGGTAGAAAAAGAATATAAAGCTGAAATAGATATATTTACTAATGACTTTTTAGAAATCAAAGAACAAGAAAGTGGGAAAGTAAAAAAAATTGAACATATAGATAATTTTAGATATATGTTATGGGGGAAATTATTAGAAGATAATGTTTTAGATGTCGGTTTTTTTATTACAAGTGATTTATTTGAGGATTATAATTATTTAACAGGACAGTATATTTTTTTAGAAGTGGATAGATTGCAAATATACTGTGAATAAAAATAAAAAGGCACTTTATCACTCGACTGGAATCGAGAAAATAGAGCCTTGACTAGTAAGAACACACTCACTAATCAAGTTGCCAGTAGCTAACAAAAGTTAGGCGTATTCTTTGTAAAGTGACTTAACTGAAAAAATATGAAGTGATAAAATGGTATTGGTAAGTGATTAACTACTGATACCGTTTTTTAGTATATCAAATACATCCTTTCAGCTCGAGTAGGGAACCCCTCCATACAGGGACAACCACTGAAAGGGTGGGAGAAGTTTCAGTTTCTTTATGCAGGAATGGCGGGCGGTGCAACAGAAGTTGGACAGGCATATTACACATTTAAAGCTATGGAGAACTGGGGTAAGAAAGCCAGTGGACTTGAATTTGGTAATGTAGAAAAATTTGAAACTCATTTTTCAAAACATGGTTCAGAAATGAAGCAAGCTTTAAACAAAAATAACTATTCAATTACTGATTATCTAAATGATGCAAATCATGTTATTAAAGAAGGACAATTTGTTTCTGAAATGAACGGTTATATAAAGCTTGTTGGTGGTGAAGGAAGTGCTAAATATGCATTTGTAGGGTTAGATAGAACAACAGGTAATATAACAACTTTACATTTGAAATCTGTAAAAGAACTTGCTAAAAAAGCGCCAAGTCTAGGATTAAAACCATAGGAGGGGATATAAAATGGTTATTGTAAAAAAAGTGAATTGGATAGATGAAGATTCTAGAGAGGCAGACATTTTACTTTCAGATGGTGTATACTCCATTGAATGCTTTTGTAGTGACTGTAATTTATCAGAAGGAGATGTGTTTTCAGATATTCTTTATGGATTTAACATTAAAAATATTGTTAAAAGTTTTAATGAAGAATATGTAATAGATAAAAAAGATGATAATTATCATATTCAGGGGAAGCTTGTAGATGTGGAAAATGGAGTTCTACAAATAGGAGAGCTTAAAATAGATTTATCAGATGGTAACATTCCAAAGGATATTAAACAAAATGATTATATAGAAGCTGATATTTCAAGAATTGATATTTATTAAAAAATAAAAAAGGCACTCTACTACTCGACTGGAATCGAGAAAATAGAGCCTTGACTAGTAAGAACACACTGACTAATCAAGTTGCCAGTAGCTAACAAAAGTTAGGTGTATACTTTGTAAAGTGACTTAACTGAAAAAATATGAAGTGATAAAATGGTATTGGTAAGTGACTAACTACTGATACCGTTTTTTAGTATATCAAATATATTCTTTCAGCTCGAGTGGGGAAAAACCCTCACACAGGACAACCTTTGAAAGGGTGGGAGAAGTTTCAGTTTCTTTATGCAGGACTAACAGAAAGTGCCACCGAGGTTGGACAGGCGTATTACACATTTAAAGCTATGGAGAACTGGGGTAAGAAAGCCAGTCGGGCTAAAGTACCTAAAGTTGAAATTCCAGAACAAAGTTTGAAACATGCAAATGTCGGAGATTTTACTGTCAATCCTTCTACAGGAAAAGTGTCTAAAATGAAAGGTGGCGGACATGGACAAACTAACATTGATTTCTTAAAAGAAAATGGATTTGAAGTAAATATTGAAAAAACTTATCCTAATGGTGTTAGAACTGGAAATGTACCACACCATAAAACACCATCTAAACGTACTGGAACAGGGCAATCATGGTTTCCAGAAAATTGGACAGGTAAAGATATAGAGACTGCAGGACAACAGATTGCTAGCCAACCAAACTTTTCAAGTGCTAAAAATGGTGAAGTTATTTTTGGAGATTATAATGGTGTACGAGTTGGTGTAATAAAAACTGATGGAAAAATTGGAACTATTTTTCCAGATGGTACAAAACAACCATAAATAATTATTTAATTGGGAGAAAAATTATGAATATATCTAATCAAATTAAAGAAAATTTAGAGGAACGAAGAAGTATAAATGAAGAAGATGATTTTGGACTTGAAAAAAGTTGGGCAAATTTGACCAATATTTTATCCATAAGTGAAGATGAAACTATCAATTATTTGAAAAACTGTTCTAAAGAAGATGTGTTATTAATTAGTTCGGTTTTTGATGATGTTTCCGAAAAATTACAAAGCAGGAAATTTATTTCTTGTTTAAGAGAACTTGATAAAAAGTATCCTGATTTGAAATTAACATTTTTTATTGATGATGCTGAAAGTTACATTGAAAACTAAATAAAAAAGTCACTCAATCACAAGACTGGTAATCAAGTGATTGAGCCTTGATAGTAAGAAGTAAACTCACTAATCAAGTTGCCAGTAGCTAACAAAAGTTAGGTGTATACTTTGTAAAGTGACTTAACTGAAAAAATATGAAGTGATAAAATGGTATTGGTAAGTGACTAACTACTGATACCGTTTTTTAGTATATCAAATATATTCTTTCAGCTCGAGTGGGGAAAAACCCTCACACAGGACAACCTTTGAAAGGGTGGGAGAAGTTTCAGTTTCTTTATGCAGGAATGGCGGGCGGTGCAACAGAAGTTGGACAGGCATATTACACATTTAAAGCTATGGAGAACTGGGGTAAGAAAGCCAGTGGAGGTAATCAAAAAGTATTAGAGGAAATCACCAATCCTGTTTTAGAAGCTCCCAGATCTGGAAGTGGATTGAAGGTTGATGATATTAAACCAGTTAAAGGGAAAGGTTCTGTTTATGATATTGACCCATTAACAGGAAAACCACCTACAAAACAAACTCAAATTATCATAGATGAATTTCCTAATGTTCCAAAAGCACATGGTTTTTCTGATATTATTGATAATTATGCTGGTTTAGCAGAAGTTTCAGATTTAGGTAATGCTAAATTATATCAAATTCAGGGAAGTCAAAATGGTGTTATGGGACGCTTTGAATGGATAATCCAAGACGGAAAAGTTACACACAGAATGTTTGTCAGAAATCCAGAATTGAATGGAGTGCCAATAAAATAATGAATTGTATAGATGAATTTAAAAAAAATAATATTCCTTTTTCGTGGAATGAGCTTAAAATCGGTAGATTTGGTTATTCAGACAACGAATTTTATTTACAAGGTATACTTGATAATGAATTTGTAATGAAATACACCTTAGATTATTTATCTAAAACTGAAAATGAAACCAATTCGTACGTATGGGAGCTTGGAAGTCTATTTTCACCATATGATGAAAACGAAATATATAAGCTTCTAGATTTGATTGAGGATTATGATGGAAAAGATTTGATATCTTATTTTAGATGGAGATGGATTCTAGTTAATAATCTATTGAATAAAATCTCAGATAAAGACCATGTAAATGCTTTGTTAGAAATTAGTGAGTTCTGGCTTGATTTGAAGTCTCCATTAGATATGCCTTATCAATATCAAGGCGTGGAAAATAAATTAACCCCTCAAGAATTTTATACTGAGGAACACTTATCTAAAGTTATTTCCGACCATAAAAAATGGTTGGATGATGAAAAAAAGAAATTAAAGTAAGAGGTATCAAAATAAAAAAAGGCACTTTATCACTCGACTGGAATCGAGAAAATAGAGCCTTGACTAGTAAGAACACACTCACTAATCAAGTTGCCAGTAGCTAACAAAAGTTAGGCGTATTCTTTGTAAAGTGACTTAACTGAAAAAATATGAAGTGATAAAATGGTATTGGTAAGTGATTAACTACTGATACCGTTTTTTAGTATATCAAATACATCCTTTCAGCTCGAGTAGGGAACCCCTCCATACAGGGACAACCACTGAAAGGGTGGGAGAAGTTTCAGTTTCTTTATGCAGGACTAACAGAAAGTGCCACCGAGGTTGGACAGGCGTATTACACATTTAAAGCTATGGATAACTGTGGGAAGAAAACCAGTGGGGCTAAACCGCATAAAACAGATTTTGGCGTAGAGAATCCTGTATCTGGGCAAGATTGGAATAATTATTTTAAGGATAAATACGGTGCTGGAAATGTTCAGCGGAAGAATCCCGTTAGTTCAATAGGTGAACTAATGGATACTCCTAGCTCTTTAATTAACTTTAATCCTGCAGATGTTGCTGATTTTGTAAAAAGAGAAGGATGGGCGACAACGCCTCTGAAAAAAGGTGGAAGTGAAGGTATTCCCTATGAAGAAGGCAGAGGATTTAGTATGAATCCTCTCAAAGGAACTAGTGGAGATTCAAGATATATCTAGTATCACCCTGGAAAAGTTCCTTATTATAAGATATCACAACCGAATAAACCAACAGTTAGAATTTATATGGACGGCAGATATGAAATTGACTAGGGAGGAAATATTTAATGAACAATTATAATAATGTAGATGATTTAATAGCTATTCATGATTTACTTATTAAAAATTTGCAGCTTTTTTCTAGTAATTTTAAAATTCAAAAAGAGAAATATAAACATGCTGTTTTATCAGACGAATTAGCTTCTGATTTTTCCAATATTGATATGGAAAGAATGAAAATTTTATTTGAAAACGGCTGGATAACGGAAGAACAGTTAAATTTAGGGGAAACAATAAACTCTTTTTTGGAAGAAATGAATAAGGATAAGAGCTTATGGACGGATGAAGCTGTAAAAAATCTTTGGAATGGGGAAAATGTAGAGAAATGGGATTAGAATTATTAGAATCTTTGGGATATTAAAAGAATTTTAGTTTGAATGGAGTAAAAATTCATAAAATAAAAAAGACACTCTACCACTCGACGGGAATCGAGAAGATAGACCTTGACTAGTAAACTGTAACTCACTAATAAAATTGTAGTTATTTAGCATTGTTGTGAAAAAATAAAGAGATGAACTAATGTAGTGCGCCCCCTAAGTTAGACCAAAAAATCTAGCTTAGGGGGCTTTTTATAGTGGCTAAATATGATTATGACTTAAAAAAATTAGTTGTTGAAG
>NZ_MIEK01000061.1 GCF_001742285.1 Enterococcus rivorum
AAAGCAGTAGTAACATGATTCGCACCCATAGCTCAACTGGATAGAGTGTTTGACTACGAATCAAAAGGTTAGGGGTTCGACTCCCTTTGGGTGCATTAAGCAAAATAAATGATTAAATAAAATTATCGTTACAAATTGTTGTGTTAACTTTAACCTTAATTTTGACGGGGATTTTTTTTATTTGTTCATAGCTACGGGAAGTAGCTCAGCTTGGTAGAGCACTTGGTTTGGGACCAAGGGGTCGCAGGTTCGAATCCTGTCTTCCCGATTATTGAAGAAGAGGTAGATTACCTCTTTTTTTTGTATATTTTTATATTTAGTAGAGACTGAAGCAGAAATAAATTCTGGCTTTTTTATTAAATAGTTCATTCTCCTTTATTTAAGGGCGATTTTTAGGTATAATTATGGTCAGTATTAGTCAAGGGAAAAGGATGAATGACATGAGTAATCAGAATACTTCGGATTTAATAGAGGCTTACCTCAAAAAAATTTTAGAAGAAAGTAGTAAAATTGAGATTCGCAGAGCAGAAATGGCTCACTTGTTTAATTGTGTTCCATCCCAGATTAATTATGTGATTAATACTCGCTTCACGATTCAACGAGGTTATTCTGTTGAAAGTAAACGTGGTGGTGGTGGGTATATTCGAATTGCTAAGATACAAATCTCTGATAGTAATCATTTACTGAAGCAAATGGCTCAATTTGTTGGACAAGATTTGTCTGAAAAGGACGCGCTGATTTTGATTCAAAAATTATATGAAGAAGAAGTTATTACAAAAAGAGAAGGAAATCTTATGCTTTCAGTGCTTGGTAAGCAAGTGTTTGGGAAAGTGGTACCACATGAAAATGTATTAAGAGCTCAATTAATGCAGCTATTCTTAGAGCGTTTGAGTTATGAGGAGGAATGAAAAAATGGATGAATTATTTACCGAGAGTGCCAAGGCCGTTTTGGCTATCGCTCAAGAAGAAGCTAAGTATTTTAGACATCAATCGATTGGTTCTGAACATTTGTTGTTAGCTTTAGTGTTGGAACCGAATGGTATTGCTGGGAAAACCTTGCGTCAATTAAATACAAATAAAAATGATATTAGAGAAGAGATTGAGCATTTAACTGGTTATGGAACAGTAAAAAGTTATCCCAAAGGTAGTTATCTTCCTTATTCTCCTCGAGCAAAGCAGATTTTTTCTTATGCCGGCGATGAAGCTAAGCGTTTAGGTGCTTCTAATATAGGAACCGAGCATATTTTATTAGGTTTATTGAGAGATGAAGAGATATTGGCTTCTCGTATTTTGCTGAACTTAGGTTTAAGTTTGTCAAAAATGCGTCAATTATTGCTGAAAAAGATGGGTATTACAGACCCTCAAATGAGCGGAGCTTTAGGAAGAAATAGAAACAATCAATCACAAAAACAAGTACCAGCAGGAACGCCTACATTGGATTCTTTAGCAAGAGATTTGACAAAGCTAGCAAGAGAAAATACATTAGATCCAGTCGTGGGTCGCGCAAGAGAAGTTCGTCGATTGATTCAAATTTTAAGTCGTAGAACGAAAAATAATCCTGTTTTAGTAGGAGAACCAGGTGTAGGTAAAACAGCCATTGCAGAAGGTTTAGCGCAAAAGATTGTAAATGGTGAAGTCCCTAAAGAAATGCAGCAAAAAAGATTGATGATGTTGGATATGGGGGCATTAGTTGCTGGAACGAAGTACCGTGGTGAGTTTGAAGACCGTCTAAAAAAAGTTGTAGATGAAATCTATAAAGATGGCGAAGTGATTCTGTTTATCGACGAACTACACACACTAATAGGTGCTGGTGGAGCAGAAGGTGCGATTGATGCGTCTAATATTTTAAAACCAGCTTTGGCTAGAGGGGAGCTTCAAACGATTGGAGCTACTACATTAGATGAATACCAAAAATATATTGAAAAAGACTCTGCATTAGAAAGACGTTTTGCTCGTGTTCAAGTAGATGAACCAACAGAGGAAGAAGCAGAGGAAATTTTAAAAGGGTTACGCTCACGTTATGAAGAACATCATAGTGTAGAGATTACAGACGAAGCGTTGCATGCTGCGGTACAGTTGTCTGTGCGCTATATCAATTCTAGACAGTTACCTGATAAAGCGATTGATTTAATGGATGAATCGGCAGCAAAAGTTCGATTGGATCGGGCGGATGAACCGTCTGAAATAAATGATTTGCGCAATGAGATTATTCGTCTGGTGCAACAGAAAGAGGAAGCTATCCAACAACAGTCTTTTGAAAGTGCGGCTGCATTAAGAAAGAAAGAAAAGAAATTGGTTGGAAAATTGGAAGCTCTTTTGATCATTGAAGAGAAAGAAGCTTTAGGCTATGGAAATAAAGTAACAGAAGAAGATGTGGCGATTGTTGTCTCTCAATGGACGGGTGTTCCATTACAGCAGTTAGAGAAGAAAGAAAGTGCTCGTTTATTAGAATTGGAGAAAATTTTACATCATCGTGTAGTTGGACAAGATGAGGCAGTGAAATCGGTCTCTAGAGCTATTCGTAGGGCGCGTAGTGGGTTGAAAGATCCAGATCGGCCAATTGGTTCATTTATGTTCTTAGGGCCTACAGGGGTTGGGAAAACAGAATTAGCAAAAACACTGGCAGAAGCTATGTTTGGAAATGAAGATGCTTTAATTCGAGTAGACATGTCTGAATTTATGGAAAAATACAGTACTAGTCGTTTAATTGGTTCTCCTCCAGGCTATGTAGGTTATGAAGAGGGTGGCCAATTGACAGAAAAAATTCGTCAAAAACCATACTCAGTTATTTTGTTAGATGAAGTAGAAAAAGCTCATCCAGATGTATTTAATATTTTGTTGCAAGTCTTGGATGATGGCTATTTAACGGATTCTAAAGGCCGGAAAGTTGATTTTAGAAATACGATTTTAATTATGACTTCTAATATAGGTGCAACGGCTATCCGGGATGAAAAAAATGTCGGTTTTAATGTAAAGGATATTACTAAAGATCACGAGGCAATGCAAAAACGAATTTTAGAAGAGTTGAAAAAGACTTTCCGTCCAGAATTCTTAAACCGAATAGATGAAACGGTAGTTTTCAGATCATTAGATCAGGAAGAAATTCATGAAATTGTAAAAATTATGAGTAAAGCGATTGTTAAGCGTATGAAGGATCAAGATGTGAATATTAAGATTACTCCAGCAGCAATCGATGTGATTGGCAAGGTTGGGTTTGATCCAGAATACGGGGCAAGACCTATTCGCCGCGCTTTACAAAAAGAAGTAGAGGATCGTTTAAGTGAAGCTTTACTTTCAGGGCAAATTCATCTAGGAGATAAAGTCACAATAGGTGCCAAAAAAGGAGAAATTACTTTAACTGTAAAAGCGCCTAAAAAAGAGGAAATGTTGCAAATGGTCTAAGAGACTTCTAAAAAATGACTGTTAGCAAGTCAGAAAAATAAAAAATAAGGATTATGCAGAGTTTAAATGACCCTGTGTAATCCTTATTTATTAAGATATTAGCTTTTAGTATTTTATTAAAGGGTGAGTTGCTCCATTTGGAAAGCTGCGGTCATTTCCTTATTAGCTTCTTTGATAGGAGTTACTTTATCCAACTCTCCTTGAACAATGACTCTGGTTGTAGCGTCCATGTCACCACATGTAACCAGGGTAATCATTTTTTTTCCAGGAATATCTTCAATTAGATCAACTCTGGTTGGCTCTACTTTTTCAACAAAAGTCGCTTTATAAGTATAAATATTTGTTAGGTCCGTGATGTAAATTAATTCCCCAATCTGGATTCTTTCTATAGGTGAAAAAAGAGAGACACCATCTTGGATACGGTGACTAGCAAGGGTATAATTCCCCTCACCGCCCATTTGTTGCTCGGGCTTCATGGTTCCGGCACCTGTTAAAAGTGCAACATTAGATAGACCTTTAAAAATAGGTAAATTAATTTTTACGGTTGGAACGGCAACAGCGCCTATTACAGGTAAACTTTTATTTGCTAACTGGGCTCTCAGCACTGCTTCTGTACTTAGAGATTCAACGGCATCGAAATCAAATGAAGCTTCTTGGTTCATATTTTTTTCGATTTCTTGAGGGGTTAATTTGGTTACCGCATAAGCTTGTCCATTTTGCTGAATTAGCCAATTTCTAATTTGGGTATTGAAGATTAGTGCTAACCCAATAAGAAGCATTACAAACAAAAGGATGTTTACTAGCCAGTTTTTCTTATTCGACTTATTTTTTGTATGTCTATTTTTTCTTGAGGCCATTGTCCCCCTCCTATTCTTTATCTAGTTTATCATAGGGATGATAGAAGAGCCAAAGTTTTTTACGCCAGAAGGAAAAAAATTGAAAAAATTAACATTTTTAAACAATTTATTAATGAAATATTTTTAAGAAATGAAGAAAGCGCTATTTTTAGGTGTTGTAACTGAATCTTAAAGGAAAAGAAACAAGCTTTTATTGACAAAATATTGTAGAATATAATAGGACGTATATTTTTAAAGGGGGTGGCTTGAATGGTAGATTTGATTTATGTACATATTAATGTAACGAGTAACGCAGTCCTATCGAAAGGGATTGCTCATGAAGAGTTTATGCATTCAATTGTCCATCATCCAAACAATATTTTATTATTAAATCCATCGGCAGACGAAGGGGAATATGATCTACATACAGGTTTAAAAATTGTTAAGGGTGAAAGTAATGTAAATGACTATTTTTCAGCTCTTCGTAGAAGAAAATTGAATGAAGAGATCAAATGGATTGATTTTTCTGACGTGACTTTGTTAAAAGAGTTAACACCTTTAGAAATCTCTGAATTATTGTATTTTGGTCATATGAAGAATAGTTTACATTCGCCATTTTTCTATAAATTACAGAATGATTTTGTTTTTTTTGAGTTTGCAGATAATATGAGTCGAGTCTATTATCGCTATATTGAGGAGTTCTATCGAATTTTGGCGGATAAAATTAGCCGTGTGGTGTTGGAAAAAGTAAATGATAAAAAGACGTTTTTCCGAAGAGGAACTCCTGTTGATAAGTTGAATAGTGATTTATTAAAAGAAATGAAGCCGATTCTACAAGAGGGCGTGGTATTTTGTTTCCATCAGACAGAGGTAAAAGGAAATGAGTATCAAATTCCAATTCATATTGTAGAAGATTCGTTGTGGAAAACAAAAAATTTTGTTTACCGAAATGAACCTATTTTAGCAACGTTGATTTATAATACAGCTAAAAGAAGCTGGCGGTTGAAGCAGGAAGAGGATTTTGGGTTAAACAATTTGATTCAGCGAGGATCAATATAGACGTTAGGAATTATTATTTTGATACTCTAAAATTGACTTTTGAAGAGGAAAGGCGAGGCTCAATGAGTTTCGCCTTTCCTCTGTTTATCGTAGATGTTAGCTAAAAAAATGAAAAGTAGGGATCATTTTTGTGAAAGGGGCAGCACAATAACTATCTAGGGAAATTAAAAAAAGACGTGATAAATAGTTGTTCTTTATTAGGTTGTTTATTTTATATTATGTGTAAGAAGTTTATTTAGATGATTATGATAAGCTCGATCTAAATTAGATAGCAGAGTCGGATAAAATAGAGAATTACCCATTAACCTAAAGTGAAACTGAGAAGGGATAGCTTTTCATATGTATCATCTGACGATCTATTCAAATTGGCTCGTACATTTTTTTTGTGCTGATTGATGGAAACAAGTAAAATCAATTGTATAAAATAACAAATTATTGGCTATTAATAGTGTGTGAATATAAAAAATGTTTTATTTTGTTAAATGTTTCAAATTGGCTGTTATCTTTTATTGCCAGAAGTTTATTAGTTTGTTATATTTTAATAGAACTATAAAGAAAGTTGGGGATTTTATGAAATTGAATAGACGCGTTCTTTTAGGTGCATTAGCTTTATGTAGCCTTTCTTTGGCTGCGTGTGGAGGAAAAGTTGATGAATCGAAGAAAGAGTCAAACAAAGAAACTGGTTCAGAACAAGTGTACAATTTTATTGAAAGGCAAGAGATGCCAACTGCGGATCCATCGTTAGCGACAGATGAAGTAAGTTTCAATACAATAAATAACGTCTACGAAGGGATTTATCGCCTGGATAAAGACAATCGCTCACAGCCAGCTGGTGCCGCAGAAATGGCTGAAGTTAGCGAAGATGGATTGACTTACAAGGTAAAATTGAGAGAAGATGCAAAATGGTCAGATGGACAGTCTGTAAAAGCAGAAGACTATGTGTTTAGTTGGCAGAGAACGGTTGATCCAGCAACTGCTTCAGAATATGCATATATTTTCGAGGCTGTAAAAAATGCTGGCAAGATTACCAAGGGAGAATTGAAAAAAGAAGAATTAGGCATTAAAGCAATCGGTGATTACGAGCTTGAAATTACGTTAGAAAAAGTAACACCTTTCTTTGACTATTTGCTTGCTTTACCGAATTACTTCCCGCAAAGAAAAGATATTGTTGAAAAATTTGGTAAGGATTACACAGTAAAAAGTGAAAATGCTGTCTATAATGGTCCGTTTGTTTTAGAAGATTTTGATGGTCCAGGATCTGATACTAATTGGAAATATGTGAAAAATGATAATTATTGGGATAAAGAAACCGTTAAGTTAGAAAAAATCAATGTTGATGTTGTAAAAGAAGCGCCGACTGCATTGAATTTATTCCAAGATGGACAAGCAGATGATACTTATTTATCTGGTGAATTAGCGCAACAAATGAAAGAAGATCCAAATTACCTGACATTGAAACTAGCTTCTACTTTCTATTTGGAATCAAATCAACAGGATGAAAAATCACCTTTCCGAAACGCTAATTTACGTAAAGCCATTTCTTATGCTATCGATCGTGAGGCATTAGTGACACAAATTTTAGCGAACGGTTCAACGGTACCTAAAGGGCTAGTTCCTGCTGATTTTGTTTTTGATCCTAAAAATAATGAAGATTTCACTAAAGAGGCAAAAGATGTCGTTTCTCATGATGTGAAGAAAGCGAAAGAATATTGGGATAAAGCGAAGAAAGAATTAGGCATTTCTTCTCTAGAATTTGACTTGTTAGTAGATGATACTGCGAATGCGAAAAAGATGTCTGAATATTTACAAGGCGCATTGTCAGAGGCTTTACCAGGCATGAAGCTAACGGTAAGTTCTGTACCGTTTTCTGTTCGTTTGGATCGTATGTCAAAAGGCGATTTCCAAATTGCAACATCAGGTTGGTTTGCGGATTATGCTGATCCAAGCAGTTTCTTAGATTTATTTGTGACCGATAATTCCTATAATCGTGGACACTATTCTAACGAAAAATATGATGCATTAGTGAAAAGTGCCTCTACAACAAATGCTAATAAACCGGAGGAACGTTGGCAAGATATGCTTGATGCAGAAAAAGTAATTATGGACGATCAAGGGGTCATTCCGGTATTCCAAGCGGCTGAAGCACGTCTTCGTGCGGAGAAAGTTAAAAATGTTGTAAATCATTCAACAGGTGCGAAATATGATTACAAATGGGCCTATATCGAATAGGCTAGTAAAAGACTGACTGAATAGAAAACAAAACTCTGAAAAATCTTACTACAGATTTTTCAGAGTTTTTTTGCATCGCCGATAGTAAAATTAAGCTAGACAACTAAAAAAGTCATTTGTGCTACACTCAAAATAGTTCTGACGAAAGAATTATAAGGAGTGAAGACAAATGA
>NZ_MIEK01000062.1 GCF_001742285.1 Enterococcus rivorum
TACCGGCTGAAGGGGAAGACACACTCCAAATCATTGAAGCCATCCAAGCCGAAGTCAAAGAAATGGACGAATACTGGACAGGCGGACGACCAGAAGAGATTCCGATGGTACCGGAAGTGCTTTACTTTGATGCCTTTAAGAAGAAGAAATCTGTACAAAATTTACTAACTCAAGCAATCCTGCCTTTAGGTGTCGAATTTGAAATGGTTCAACCAATCGCTATAGACTTTAGAAACTCCGGTCATTTGTCGGTGTTTGGTGAGGGTAATAATACCTTTATGCCACTCAAACGTTCTGTGTTGTCTAGCGTTGAACTACTAACAGGAACTATGCAGACAATGATTATTGATACAGGGAAAATTACAGACGGTATAAATCTAAATGTAAATACCTATATCTCAAAAGATGAAAACATCAAACAAATAAAACCTTTACTTCTACAAGAAATTCAGAATCAAGAAACTAAAGAACTATCTCCTGAAAGAGTTATCTATATTACTGATATTGAAAGATTTATTGATTTAGTTGAATTAACCGAAGAAGAATTAAAAAATTTATTACAAATAGGGGAATTTAATAATATTCATTTAATAGTAGCTGGTTCTCATCAATATATGGCTCGCACAAGAGTGGGACTTCCACGTTTATTAAAGGAATTGATTAAAACAGCAGTATTCTCTATGCGCATTTCTGACCAAGAGTATATAGATAAGAAATATATGGCCAGAGAAGAGGAATTAGAGAAATTTTCTGCGCATTACAGCATAGATAAACAATTTATAAAAATAAAATTTGCTGTATCAGAGGAGGAATAAAAATATGACAACAGATTCAAAAGAATTGGCACGAAAATCCGCTCTGCGTAGTCAACTACGCAGAGAAATATCAGATGCAACTTCTCAATTATCTTCATTGAATACTAGTAAATCTCTCTTAAAAGAAAAAATAAAAAAATTAGAGACAGCACTTAAAACGATTCAATCTTCCAAAGAATCTTTTGAATCCAGTAGTAATACACTGACTAGTACCACCATCAACCCTTCCTTTTGGCAAGGAGAAAACGCTACTAATGCCAACACTGAATTTTCGAGTATGAAAGATAACATTGCTAGCGCTAAAACCAAGATAGCTGATGGTATTGAAACACTAGAAAGCAAAAAAAAAGAATTAGAAAGAGAATTAGAAGATTTAAATACCAGAATCATTAGTCAAGAAGGTGTTGTTACAAATCTAACCAGTCTCTTATCAAGTATTTAAACTGAAAGGAGTTGCAAAAAAAAATGGGGAAAAAAATAAAATACAATCCAGCGGAATTTGAAGCCGCCATTAGCAAATTTTCTGAAAGTGCAACAAACTTATCTATGAATATTTCAGTATCAATTTCAGAAACTGATATTGAACCTTACCCTACTTTTAAAGAGATTCAAGAAGCGATGAATCAGTTTTTGTCTACTTATAAATCAGTCGTTAGTGCGGATGTTCAACAGATGAAGAGTATTGGAAATTCAATAGAAGAAGCAGATAAAAGAATAGGAGGTAAAAAATGAGTAAAATAAAAATTAGTGAGATACAAGATTGGAGTAATAGCTTTGCTTCCTTTTCAACCAGTTTTAACGGGAAATTAAATACGTTAAAGAGCTCAACAAATGATTTGGCTACTTTGGACTCTTTTTCCGGGAATGGTGCCTCCTCTGTTAAAAACTATTTAAAGGATACTCATTCAAAATTGGCTGACAGCTATAAAGATGTTGTTGAAACGTTTTCAGACGAATTAAAGCGCTCATTAACAGACTTCTCCAGCCAAGTTGATAACTCCTCAAGCTGTGTGATTAAAAAAAGTGAAATAGAAACATTTAAAACCACTATAGAAACTCAATATAAAACAACAAAAGAACAATTAAAATCAATTAACACGGCGTTCTCAAGTGTTAGCAGTATCTGTTCTGTCTCAAAAATAGAATTGACAGAGGCAAATGAAGCTTGGACTGCATTAAAAAAAATTATTCAAACGATGTTTGAAAAGCTACAAGCTTTTGAAAGTAGCTTTTCTGGAGTCTTCACTCTCTTCTCTACACAATTAGAAAGTTTAAATCATGTAAGTAGTACCATGGGACAGATAGGTTCTGTAGGCCTAAACAATTACAATGCTAGAAATTTTACAAAACTTAATAAGGCTTGGACTATATTTGGTCACATTAAAGATGGTAAAGAACTCGGTGGGGGGTTGAAGTTTTTTTATCAATGTATTGAAAATGGTAGCTTAGTATTAACAGACAACGCAAACGGAAAAAAAGTGTGGATGGTTACTACAAAAGAATTATATGATAAAATTGGAACTGGTCGACGAGCATGGGGAGCAAACAGTAAATTTAGATATGTGAGTGAAGCCGGTGGCAAATTAAAGCCTGGCGTAGCTGATTTTTTTGAAAATAATTTTAAACTGCCAAACACTCATTATGCATTTTTAAAACCTAGTGGTATTGGTAATACGGTTAAAGGCGTTGGAAAAGCAATAGGGGAAGGCGCTATTTCAGATTTTAAACCAAATAACTTTAAAGGTTTGGGTAAAGTGGGTAAAGGACTTTTCATAGCCAATGTTGGAATGTCAGCATGGGATAATTTTAGTGATGCCCATAATGATTCCAGTCTATCCAAAATGGAGGCAAATATTGCTGGTACTATAAATACTGCTACAGATTTAGCTGTCAGTGGAGCTGTTTGGGGAGGTTCAATGGCTACTGCAGCTGCGATTGGAACAGCCATATGCCCTGGAGCTGGAACCATTGCAGGTGTTGCAATAACTGCTGGAGCAATTGTACTTAGTTGGGGATTTAACGAGGGCCTAGAAAAATTTGGAGTCAAAGATGCCATAAAGGATGTTGGAAAAGAAATCTCAAAAAAAATAGGTAGTGGGATAGGAAAAGTTTCTAATTTTTTTAAGAATCCAGGTAAAAATTTAGCTGGATTCTTTGGATAAATAACTAAAAAAGGAATTAAAAGAATGCTTAAAAAAATAAGTTTATCTCAGTTCAATGAAAAACAACTTGATAGTTGGGGTAATGCCATACGGCTAGGAAGTACCGATAACAATAGAATAAAAGTCTTTCAAATAGCGATATATTTCTTATCATCCCTGCTACTCTTGTTCAATTATTTGGCACCAAAAAAATTTAGTTTTAATTTAAGTTGGATTGAATATTTTATTTCCGGATATATAATATTACTTCTGTTATATATAACAATAACTATAATTATTAATAGGAATCCAACCGTGTCTCCCAAAGTAGAAATCTTAACCACTTTAAACATGGGGTTAGGTACATTATTTGTGGTATTTTTATTTTTTAACTTTTTTGTACTTTTCACAAAGGTTTATTTTGAAGAGAATAATTATAACTTAACTATTCAAGAATATTCACAAAAATTCACTGAAATATCTTCTATTTTGTTTGTGCTATTAATAATTTTTCTTTTTTCTGGCTATTACTATGATATTCTTTATCGAACTAAAAAAGGTAGACTAAAAAAAATTACTGATACAGATAAAAAAAACAATGAAAAGATCAAGACATATGCAGGAATTGGAGCTTTGATTGGTATACTTTTAGCTCGATTAATTTCTGGAGGATTATTCTTGCCAATCATTAGCTTAATTTTTTCTTATGCTCTTTCATTTTTCTTACCCAGAACTTTTATTTTAGCTTATCTCAAAATCCGATTCCCAAATACTTTTTTAAGACACAAATAACTCAAGACAAGGAGAATGAATATGAAAATAGAAAAACGACCTTTATATATGAAAAATTTAATTTCCTTTACAAAAGAAATTCATCCCAGCGATTGGGAAAAAGGATTGACCACACTAGAGGTTTTAGAATTGGAAGACGGTCTTTATCAAACAGGTCCCTTATTCTTCTCAATAAAAGATGTTCCGGATAACGAAGAAAAAGCCTTCACATTTTATATGCCTATCAATTGGACAACAGAATTTCCACCAGAACTAACAACAGTAGCGTTTATCGATGAATTATCCATTGATGAAGCAGTATTATTGCGACAAGCAGATAATGAAGATAACTTTCTTTCTGCAAGAAAACTTATTGACAAATATGCAGAAGAAGAACAGCTAATACTAGATGAGGAAACTTTTGTTGTTTGTATAGAAGCTTACGGAGAATATATATTAGATATCTATGTTCCTATAAAGGATGTGATTTGAACGTGATTGCTGAAGCACAAAAAATTGAATTTAGAAATGTTGTATCAAAATATTATACATTTGTTCCCTCAGAAATGCAGTTGGCAATAGATGACTTTTTTGAAACCATTGCGACAAATGATTTAACACCAAATGGACCATTCTTTTATTCTATTAATACCTTTAATCAAAAAAATGAGAATGAGCCAATTTTAGCCGAATTCTTCCAGCCAATTACAGAAGATAACATCACATTGGACAAAGAAACGCTAAATTTCCGCACTTACTTTTCTGTTAGAGACATGATTATGACACGAATCGACAGTAATTTTGATGTAAAAACCACAGAAAGCTATAGTGAGTTAATTCAATATGTTGAAAAACAAGGATTACAAATTACTGCACCTTTTTTTCATCTCATCAAAATATTGGATGATAAAAAATTTATGGAAATTTCACTTGGAGCAACAAGAGTTTTTGAATATCTAGGATAAGACAATAGCTTTTACTTTTTTATTAATCATATTCAGTTTATCTTGCAGAAGAATTTAATGATTCTTCTGCAGTTCAACGCTTTTTACAACAGTTCGTAATTCTAAAAGATGAGGAGTATCTATGAAAATAAAAGAAGATATAATTTGTATGAAAAACTTAGTTTTTTTCTCAAAAAAAATCTTTCCAACTCAATGGGAACATGAACTAAACAAATTAAATGAGTTGACTTTACAGAATAAGTTGTATAAATCAGGAACATTTTTTTATTCGTTTAAAGACAACGCTACTGTTAACACAAAAAAAGAATTTGTATTCTATGTACCTATTATTTTGCATAATCAGAAAAAGCCGAAACTTCAAATAGGGGAATTTAAAAATTTCTTATCTATAGCCCCAACTCTTATTTATAGGCAAGCAGACAATCTTGATAATTTTAGCCTTTGTCTAAAAGAAATGAAAGAATATGCAAATAGGAATAGCTTAATACTAGACGACACTGTTTATGTTATTTGTAAAGAGGTATTTAATGAATATGTCTTTGACGTACTGATTCAGATAAAAATTGATAAAAAGAAAAATATACACTTCCAAAAAATAAGAAACTATTTTCGAAAATGGTTTTAATCATCCATAATGTACTTATAGTCTTGTAAACTAAAGAAAGAAAGTAAAAAAATAAAGAGAAAGTTTGAAGCGTAGTAGTCGGCTTCAAACTTTCTCTATTTTTGTTCCACATATTCCATAATATCTCCTGGCTGACAATCAAGTGCCTTACAAATCCGTTCAATCACATCCATTGATACCTTCTCATTTGCTGATAGCTTCGCTAACGTTGCTGTACCTATCCCGATTTCTTTGCGCAACTGCGTTTTTGTCATTTCTTTATCTATTAATAATTTCCACAAACGATTATAAATGATTGGCATTTATTTTAGTCCTCTCTACTCATTCTTTTATCAGTATAAAATGTTTACATTTGTCAGTCAACACAATTAGTTCACTTATACGAATAAATAATTCCACAAACAGAATAAAAGCATTGACTGATTATTCAGTTTACGATACTATATATTCATTAAAGCGAATATATTATTCTTTTTTTAGAATATTGAAAGGAGATGGCAAAATAATTCAAACAAAAAAAGAAGAGCTTTAATAAAGAAATGAATTTCTTAAATCTTAACTCTCCCCTAGACAAGTTGAGTATACCATAGGTTTTCGAAATTCTCTGCATTTATTTAAAGGAGGACAACATGAAGCATACTCATATCAAAACTGAACATAATCAACCGATTAAAAAAGTGACTTATCAAGACATTTATTCTTTACATGACCTTTTAGAACAACTAAATTCTTGGAACGAGCCTTTACACTTACTCACTCAATTTTTTAGCGACAACCATCGTCCTGTCAATAAGAAAAAAATTATTAAAGATTATCATTCTTGTTCTAAAATTTTTTCAGCGTTCCAAAAAGATTTCACCCTGACACTAGAAAAAATGAATAGTCAAATTGAGGTACTTCGGAAGAGAGAGAAGATATAATTTTCAATAAACTAGCAGAATCTACTTAAAAAAGTAGTAGATTCTGCTAGTTTTTGTACTACTGAAATAAAAAAATATCGTACGTTATGTTAAAATTAAATAATACAATTTCGATGGGACTATAGCTATTCAATTTATTTTTCATCCCATTAATACATAGCTTTGCCTGTTATCCTAACCTCTTCTTAATCAGTGATGAGTTTGCGGAATTGAAAGCTGAACAACCGGAATTCATGAAAGAGTTGGTTTCAACGGCTCGTATCGGACGTTCCCTAGGGATTCATTTAATCTTGGCTACCCAAAAACCATCTGGCG
>NZ_MIEK01000063.1 GCF_001742285.1 Enterococcus rivorum
GAAAAATGATTCTTCTAATCCATAAAACACTATAAAGAAAGTCAATAGACCGCTAGGCTCTCCTAACGTCGCTATTGACTTTCTTTATTGGGCATGTGCTTTTGATAGTACCCAAGGAACTCACGAAATAGCTAGTACCTTGACTTGTCCCTCGAATCCTTTCAGTATAACATGCCCACCGTTTGCTTTAGCATTTAAATTTGTTCCTTCAAACCTTTTCTACTTCACCCTCAGAATCTAGCAAAATAGCAGGTGAAAATCCTATCTTCTTCTCATTTAAAATTAAATCAAGTGGTAGATTTTATACTTTCATTGAGTTCTGCCCATTCATTATCTGAAAAGCTAGAAAACTCTAAGCCGATAATCTCACTGTCTTCATTTAGAAATAAAAATACATGGTTAGACATTTTTACAACAGAATCTATCTTTTCTTCATCTAATTTAAAATATATTTTTTTGTGTTCCCTAGATATTTTAAACCCAGATTCTTTAGTTATGATCGAATTTTCATCAAAAATATCTGTTTGGATCACTGGATTTTTTTCTGCATACTCTCCAATAAATAAATTAGAATCTTCAATATCATTGATGGATGTGAATACTACTTCTACAATTTTCTGTGTAACAGAATTGATTTTAATCTCAACAAATGATTCATGTTCGTTAACGAATCTATAATAATAAAATTCTCCCAAGCTATACTTATCATCATTTTCAGAAAATGATACTGTGATTGGGACATAATAGTCAACTTCTATATCATCTTTGACTAGTTTATCTTCATAACTTTTAATTTTCATAATTTGCTCCTTTCATAGTTAAGGTAGATACACAGCATGTTTAATAACTGGTAATTGTCCTGCTTCTCTAGCCGGACTAAATATTAATTCCCAATTATCTATTATTATTTTAGTATCAAATTTTATTCCTGTAGAGGTAGCTTGTTCTACAGCACCTTGAAAACTCCTTAACAATTGTTGTTCGGTAAGTTTTTGTCCATGAGATAGATTTCGAGTTGAATATTCTACCATGTGCTTGGTTCCATTTGGATTCACCCACAACTTTTCCCCATTAGCATTTATTTCAAACGATTTAGGAATAGTAGTTCCTTCTCTTGGAGGTTGTGTACCTTTAATATCATCCCAGACTGTACCTGTAGCCCCACTAGCTTTCTCACTTGGTAGCTTACCATAATTTTCTATTTTTGGCGCAAGCATACCTAGTACGACAGCTTGATACGCGGGGGCGACTGCTGTTGAAATAGCTAGTGACTTGGCTTGTGCGATCTCCCAATCAGTTAATTTTCTTCCAGTATAAGGATCAATCCCTGTTGCAACCATTTTATTGTAATAATCTAATAACTCATTATTCACTTTTGGTGGTGTGGTTTTATAAAGATCATAGGCAGCTTTACTGACTCCCGGTACTACTTTTCCTGTTTTTTTAGAAATATAGGCATTAGCATTTGTTGACCAATAATAATTATCCATTAACTCTTTTCGCGTTTTTGGAATTCGATCTTTATTATTTTCAGAATCAAACTTTTTCATTTTTTCTTGATTCATTTTTTCACGCTTTTTCCAATTATCCGTAATTGGCTTCGCCCAACGCATATCCATTTTTGCGATATCAAATGTTCCTGAACTGGCGTTCCATGCACCACTATTGGCAATCGCGGATATGCCAGTGTTTAGTTGCGCTAAACAGGATTCATATTCCGAAAAAATACTAGCAGAAGAAGCATTGAACGCATGGAGTTTCTGAATTCGCTCTTCTAGCTTCTGCACCGCCATCATGGCATTTTCATAGCGTCTTTCTAAGCGTGGGTTCCACTTTTCCTCTTTCGAGATAAGGTCTTGAATGGTCCCCATTAGTTCTCTGCCTTGATTTATTCTATCACGTAATTCGTCTTCTTGGATATCCCCACCACCAACTTGTGACGCATATTCCGATAAAAATTTCTGGTGAGCCTGAGTTAAAGCTTCACTTGCTAAAACGACGCCTTGTCGAAGCGGTGGATAGGCCACGGAAAAATACCGTTTAGCTGAGTCATAAGTCTTACCAGATAATGGCGCGTTCAAAAATTGGCTGACACTATCTTGCAATAGCCCCACTGCCTGCGTGGCTTCTTGCGCCACACGAGTCGCATCATTGGCTTGCGCTTGGACTTCACCAACAAAAAAATCTAATCCCACTGTGGTTGACTCCTTTCTTTACTGAATAGTTCTTTGCGTTTCCTTAACAGCTGTTCTTCTTCTTCCAAAAGCTGACGTTTTTCTTTTTCTAAATGTTCGCTTTTCTCTTCCAAATAATCTAATTCTTCTCTGGATAGCCAACGAGATTCTTCGGTTGATTGATGAAAAAAATCTTGGGTTTGGTCGTCTAGTTGCAGGCCTAACGAATCAGAGAAGAAGGTTTGTTCCATAGAACCTAGTGCTAGAACATCATTTATCTTGTCTTCATGCTTGCGAATTTCACGCATTTTTACCTCTTGATCTAAAAACACTTGTTTGAGTTGTGTGTGAATTGCTGCTTCTTCGGTATCAATCGATTTTTCAATCATCTTAAACGACCACCTAAGGAGAGGCTATCCAATTGATTCTTAATTTTTTGATCAATCGCCGCAAATTCTTGCGCCACTGAATGAATGTTATTGCCATCTTTCGCGATACTATCTGAAATTTTGTGTAACGCATTAACTAAGTCAGTTCCACTTTTTCTGGCATTACTATTTCCTGAAACATTCGTGCGTTCCGCGAACGTTGAAGGATTTTGTACTCCACTCAATCCGCTAGCTGCCTGACTTAAAGAACTAGAAACACTACCAGCAATGCTTAAATTACTTGAAATTTTTGCCATCTTTTCAACTCCTCTGATAAAAATAGACGAAGAATTATTTCTTTCTCCGTCTATTGCTTTATAAATTAACGATTATTAATCGCTTGTGAAATATCGTTATCCGTATCACGCATAATTTGCGCCACTGAACGTAGCTGTTGGTTGATTTGTTCTAACAATTCACCAAATTCACGAATCTTCGGTTGTAATTCTACAAATTGATTGTCAAAGCTTTCAAATCCGCTACCTTCCCAATTTGAACGGATAGCATCCTGTTCTCTCTCAAGATTTGATAAAACCGTTAAGATTTCTTCTGACCCTTGCGTGTATTTTGTTGCAGATGTTTCTAATTCTTCTGGTGATAATTTGATTTGTGCCATTCTTTTTCCTCCAATAATAAAATAAAAACTATGTAACATTGAAAATGATTCTGATTCAATCATATCAATAATTACATAGGTGCACAATGCTAAGTATAAAATTCTTTATTATATTTTTTTATTTAAAATTATATTTATTGGAGATTTCCAAAATAATTTTTAAATTTAAGATTTTATGGTCTAAAATAATTAATATATATATAAGGAAAACTCCTCTGCTGTCCAAACTTAAATTTCACAGTACTTAGATTAAAACAGGACTTTCCGGCAAAGCTTTAACAATTGTTACTAAATTTACATTTCACAGTACTTAGATTAAAACATGTTTACCGTCTTTTTGTAGCTCGTAATGGACGTGATTTACATTTCACAGTACTTAGATTAAAACGAAAAATAAAGTTGTCACAATTGGCAATGATACTTTATTTACATTTCACAGTACTTAGATTAAAACGTTGCTTGCTGTCTGTTTACATCCTCTTGCAACGATATTTACATTTCACAGTACTTAGATTAAAACCACCCTCTGAACTCAACTTGGACTCATCTTTGCCAGATTTACATTTCACAGTACTTAGATTAAAACAGGTACCTCAAAAAAGATACTTCTATCATACCTTACAGAAGCCGAATCTGTCGATGTCTATTTTTTTACTCCATTTTACTAGTAAACATTCCCTATTCCTTAAAAAAACTTATTTCTCTGGCTTTTTTTGCATCTGTCGATCTCCCCATTATTTTGGGCTATTGGACTTCGACAGATTTCCATTTCATTTTCTTCACAAAAAAACATCTAGATTGAGTCAAAATCATAAATAATAATCAACATACTGTAAAAAAATGCTTAATTCTTATAGTTCAAGAAGTGGGATCACCACATTTTCTATTGGTAATCCTCAATATACAGTAGATGAAATCCTACGCCTTCTTTCCTAATCCTTTTGAGCACTTCAACTTGTTTCTAACAAGAGTATATTTTCTCGCAATTCCTTATTTTTTGAGCTATTGAACAGAAACAAGAAAGAGAGTGGGACAATAAACTACTATTTATAGAAAACAGAGACGATTTTGACTATTATTATCAAAATCGTCTCTGTTTTTTCTTTTGAAAGAGCTTTTCGCTCCATATGTTTTCCTAATTTTCTTAAATTTAGTGCCATAAGCGC
>NZ_MIEK01000064.1 GCF_001742285.1 Enterococcus rivorum
ACGTTTCGTCAAGTACTTTTTTCAAGAAAGTTGAAATTTCTTTTTCAACTCGTTCTCTCTGTTTTAAAGAGACAACTGTTATAGTTTACCAACTTGTTTGTTATTTGTCAACAGTTTTTTTGTTGATTTTTCAAGTTAGTAGAAAGAAGTCGATGTTATTCTATTCTTTCAAACTGAGGCTGATCTGCCGTTTGGCTATAGTGCCTTGCGACAAGTAATAATATACCAAGTTTCTGCGCTTAGGTCAACTAAAAGTTTGCATTTTTTGAAACTTTTTTTTGTTATATTTTCATCATTTCCAGCATCTTTCGCTTTTAAATCACATTTGTATTTTTTATTATAGAATTTCTGCACATTTCCTTTCAATACCGATCTTTATTTCAATTTAAAAGAAAATAGTTCGAATAATTCTCCATTGCTATCTTTACTCGTTTTTACTTTATTGAATTTATTCCTACTATAGAAAGAAACTAATTTTTGATTGCTGGCTAAGCAATCTAAACGTAACTCTTCAACTTCACACTTAAACTGAGTTTTTATATCAGTTAATAACTGATCTCCGTAATTCTTACCTTTATATTTAGGCCTGATGATTACACGATGTATATAATAAGCATTAGAAAATGTTGATTCTGCTCCCCAAAGTAATTGATCCCACGAAGAAGGCTCTTTCCAAGCCGCAAACATTCCCACAAGTTCTTTGTTATCGTAGTAAAAATAGACATTACCTCGTTTAACCGCTTCTGCCAATCCATGCTTATCTGTTCCTTCCAAAACATCCGCCCATTGACTACTGCCCATTTTTTTCAGCCATTCTGCTGTTTCTTTAAGTATATCCAGCGCTTGTTCACTATTTGTTGATTGGATTTTCTCTATTCTCATTTTTTCCAGCCTCCTACTGCCGTTCTAATTTTATTGTTTTCCACTTTTCTACTATTATAAACATACAAAATAAAAAAAGAAGCAAGGTATCATCCTTTACTTCTCTATGTATTTCTACTTTCTTTAAAACATTGGCATTCCTTCAATATCATAAGAAGACAGAATATCTTTTAACTCTGATGGTTTTTCCCATTTATAGTTACTACTAATAGTAGGTACTATCTGCTCTTCTCCTATTTCAAAAACAAATAGCGGGATATTTTCAGTATCAGTATGTGCATTCGTTAATTCTACCAAACTAATTGAAGTTACATCAAGTTGAATTTCTTCTTTGAATAGCTTTAGCATACTAGCTAGACCTGTCATTTCATTTAGAACTTTAGTTGTTGCAAACTCTAGGGAATTACCAACTGGATGTACAAGAAATTTCTTTGTGCCATCTTTTTGATTCAGCATTATAGTACCAGCGACTTTTTTGTTAGACAAAATATCCACCCCAATTAATCTTTAGTTTTCATTAACAAAGAAAATTGTACCATATTTTCTGAAAAAAAACAGAATTATTTCGCGATTAATTCATCCATTGTTTCATGAATCCAATTGGGAAGTTCTTTTTCTAAAGCAGAAAAACCAATTTTTCTATTTTTGTTTGTAAAATATTTTTTTCGTCTGTAGTTTGGTTGGGGTGTTGGTTGCTGCAACGTTCTTAAAGAGAGGCTAATTTTTTTTGAATACTCGTCAATGTCAATTATTTGTACTCGAACAGTTTGCCCGATTGTTAATAAACTATGAATATTTTTTGTGTAGCCTGCTTGAACTTCCGAAACATGAATTAACCCTTGCTCCTCTTCTCCTAAAGAAACAAACGCGCCATATGGCTGTAGCCCCGTTACCATGCCTTCCAGAATCATACCTATATTATACTCCATTATTTTTCCTCTTTTCATTCCGAAATAAGAAAACGTTCGTTACATCCTCTATATTGTCTTCATTAAAATAATACCATGTTCTTTTGATGCATGCACAAATTTATTTCTTTATTCTCATGGCTGTTTCTATTCATCTTTTCTTCAAAGTCCATTATACTATAGGTAGTTATTAATTTTCACTTTAAATAAATTACTCTTATAATTAGGAAAGGAATTATGGATTATGACAGATTTTGATAAAGTTTATACACGACGAAACACCAATTCCGTTAAATGGGATACTATTAATCAAACATACAATGAAGAAAACTTACTTCCAATGTGGGTAGCAGATATGGATTTCAAAGTAAATGAACCTGTATTAAAGGCTTTAAAAGAAACGATTGATCATGGTATTCTTGGTTATATTGAAACACCTAATTCACTTTATGATGCTATCCAGAATTGGCAAAAAAGACATCATAATTATTCCATTGAAAAAGAGGCTATTCTTTTTAACAGCGGCGTTGTTCCAAGTATTTCTTTAGCTATTCAAGCTTATACATCGGTTGGAGATGCTGTAATGATTCACGATCCAGTTTATCCACCTTTTGCTACTGTCGTACAAAAAAATCGACGGAAATTAATTCGTACTACTTTAATAGAAGAAAACGGTCATTTTGTAATGAATTACGATGAAATCGAACGATTAATCCGTTCTGAAAGTGTGAAATTGTTTGTTTTATGTAACCCGCATAACCCCGGTGGCCGTGTTTGGCATCAAACAGAGCTAGAAATGTTAGGGAATTTATGTGCAAAATACAATGTCATTGTAGTAAGCGATGAAATCCATCAAGATTTGATTTTCTCTCCAAATGTATTTACTACTTTTGCTAATGCGCACCCAACCTTTAAAGACTTTTCTATTACATTAACAGCTGCAACAAAAACATTTAACTTAGCTGGTATAAAAAATTCTATGGTCTTTATTGAAAATCCTGATTTACGAGAAAAATTCAGCAGTGTTCAACAAATAAATCAGCAGCATGAAATAAATACATTTGGCTATATTGGTACGGAAGCTGCCTATGTACATGGAGACCAATGGTTAGATGACTTGTTAAAATATCTTACAAAAAATATCACTCTTGTTTCTAAATTCTTGGCTTCTGAATTGCCTAATGTAAAAATGATGAAACCTGAAGGAACCTATTTAATTTGGTTAGACTTCTCGACTTTTAATTTGACTGATCAGCAAATACAAAATCGCTTAATTCATGAGGGAAAAGTGGTACTTAATCCTGGCATTTCATTCGGCCCTGCTGGTACTCAACATATGCGCTTAAATGTTGCTTGTTCTAAAGAGGTACTAGTAGACGGTTTGAATCGAATCAAAAGAGCCTTTCAAGATTTCGCTTAAAAAAAGAGGAGAGTGGGACAATAGTCAGAAATACATCTGATTGTTGCCTCACTTTTTTGATTTCTAAAAAAAGAGAATGTTCCGTTTAAAAAACAAGAGGGATCA
>NZ_MIEK01000065.1 GCF_001742285.1 Enterococcus rivorum
TTAGCGTGGCGACGTCCTACTCTCACAAAGGGAAACCCTTCACTACAATCGGCGCTAAGAAGCTTAACTTCTGTGTTCGGCATGGGAACAGGTGTATCCTTCTTGCTATCGCCACCACACTGGGTGTTGTTGCTATTGAGTTGAATATTCATTCACTCAAAACTGGATTGAAGTTGAAATCAAAACTCGTCGAGTTTGTCACTTTTTTATTTTCTTCCATTTGGTTAAGTCCTCGACCGATTAGTATTCGTCCGCTCCAACCATCACTGGCCTTCCACTCCGAACCTATCTACCTGATCATCTCTCAGGGGTCTTACTTTCTTAAAGAAATGGGAAATCTCATCTTGAGGTGGGCTTCACACTTAGATGCTTTCAGCGTTTATCCCTTCCCTACATAGCTACCCAGCAATGCCCTTGGCAGAACAACTGGTACACCAGCGGTAAGTCCATCCCGGTCCTCTCGTACTAAGGACAGCTCCTCTCAAATTTCCAACGCCCGCGACGGATAGGGACCGAACTGTCTCACGACGTTCTGAACCCAGCTCGCGTGCCGCTTTAATGGGCGAACAGCCCAACCCTTGGGACCGACTACAGCCCCAGGATGCGACGAGCCGACATCGAGGTGCCAAACCTCCCCGTCGATGTGGACTCTTGGGGGAGATAAGCCTGTTATCCCCAGGGTAGCTTTTATCCGTTGAGCGATGGCCCTTCCATGCGGAACCACCGGATCACTAAGCCCGACTTTCGTCCCTGCTCGACTTGTAAGTCTCGCAGTCAAGCTCCCTTCTGCCTTTACACTCTGCGAATGATTTCCAACCATTCTGAGGGAACCTTTGGGCGCCTCCGTTACTCTTTAGGAGGCGACCGCCCCAGTCAAACTGCCCATCTGACACTGTCTCCCATCACGATAAGTGATGCGGGTTAGAGGGTTCATAACACAAGGGTAGTATCCCACCAGCGCCTCCATCGAAACTAGCGTCCCGATCTCTTCGGCTCCTACCTATCCTGTACATGTGGTACAAACACTCAATATCAAACTACAGTAAAGCTCCATGGGGTCTTTCCGTCCTGTCGCGGGTAACCTGCATCTTCACAGGTACTAAAATTTCACCGAGTCTCTCGTTGAGACAGTGCCCAAATCGTTACGCCTTTCGTGCGGGTCGGAACTTACCCGACAAGGAATTTCGCTACCTTAGGACCGTTATAGTTACGGCCGCCGTTTACTGGGGCTTCAATTCTGAGCTTCGCCGAAGCTAACCCATCCTCTTAACCTTCCAGCACCGGGCAGGCGTCAGCCCCTATACTTCATCTTTCGATTTTGCAGAGACCTGTGTTTTTGATAAACAGTCGCTTGGGCCTATTCACTGCGGCTGACGGTCGTCAGCACCCCTTCTCCCGAAGTTACGGGGTCATTTTGCCGAGTTCCTTAACGAGAGTTCGCTCGCTCACCTTAGGATGCTCTCCTCGACTACCTGTGTCGGTTTACGGTACGGGCAGTTGTTTTCTCACTAGAAGCTTTTCTTGACAGTGTGACGTCAGGAACTTCGGTACTGTTATTTCCCTCCCCATCACAGCTCATCCTTATAGCATAAAGCATTTCACTCTACGCAAGACTCACTGCTTGGACATGCACTTCCAGTCGCATGCTTTCCTTAGCCTCCTGTGTCCCTCCATTGCTCAAACAAAAACAACTGGTACAGGAATATCAACCTGTTGTCCATCGCCTACGCCTTTCGGCCTCGGCTTAGGTCCCGACTAACCCTGGGCGGACGAGCCTTCCCCAGGAAACCTTAGTCATACGGTGGACAGGATTCTCACCTGTCTTTCGCTACTCATACCGGCATTCTCACTTCTAAGCGCTCCAGTAGTCCTCACGATCTACCTTCAACGCCCTTAGAACGCTCTCCTACCACGATACCTAATGGTATCGTCCACAGCTTCGGTAATATGTTTAGCCCCGGTACATTTTCGGCGCAGGGTCACTCGACTAGTGAGCTATTACGCACTCTTTAAATGGTGGCTGCTTCTAAGCCAACATCCTAGTTGTCTGTGCAACCCCACATCCTTTTCCACTTAACATATATTTTGGGACCTTAGCTGGTGGTCTGGGCTGTTTCCCTTTCGACTACGGATCTTATCACTCGCAGTCTGACTCCCGGATATGAATGAATGGCATTCGGAGTTTATCTGAATTCGGTAACCCGAGATGGGCCCCTAGTCCAAACAGTGCTCTACCTCCATCATTCTTAATTCCGAGGCTAGCCCTAAAGCTATTTCGGAGAGAACCAGCTATCTCCAAGTTCGTTTGGAATTTCTCCGCTACCCACACCTCATCCCCGCACTTTTCAACGTACGTGGGTTCGGTCCTCCAGTGCGTTTTACCACACCTTCAACCTGGACATGGGTAGATCACATGGTTTCGGGTCTACGACTACTTACTCATTCGCCCTATTCAGACTCGCTTTCGCTGCGGCTCCGTCTCTTCAACTTAACCTCGCAAGCAATCGTAACTCGCCGGTTCATTCTACAAAAGGCACGCCATCACCCATTAACGGGCTTTGACTTGTTGTAGGCACACGGTTTCAGGATCTATTTCACTCCCCTTCCGGGGTGCTTTTCACCTTTCCCTCACGGTACTGGTTCACTATCGGTCACTAGGGAGTATTTAGCCTTGCGGGATGGTCCCCGCGGATTCCGACGGAATTTCTCGTGTTCCGCCGTACTCAGGATCCTCCTAGGTGTTGCCAACATTTCGTCTACGGGGCTTTTACCCTCTTTAGCGGACTTTTCCAAGTCCTTCGACTATCTTGACAGACTACCATATCGGAGTCCTACAACCCCAACAAGCAAGCTCGTTGGTTTGGGCTCTTCCCGTTTCGCTCGCCGCTACTCAGGGAATCGAATTTTCTTTCTCTTCCTGCAGGTACTTAGATGTTTCAGTTCTCTGCGTCTACCTCTATCCAGCTATGTATTCACTGAACAGTAACATCCTATAAAAGATGCTGGGTTCCCCCATTCGGAAATCTCTGGATCAAAGCTTACTTACAGCTCCCCAAAGCATATCGGTGTTAGTCCCGTCCTTCATCGGCTCCTAGTGCCAAGGCATCCACCGTGCGCCCTTATTCACTTAACCTTATTGACCTTACGGTCTGGTTTGGCTCGGTGCTCTAGCGATAGAGTCCGTCACCTTTAAAAAATAAGCTTCGAACAGTTAATTAACTCTTCAACGCGGTGTTCTCGGTTTGTTTTGATTTCTTTTACTTCAATATCCAGTTTTCAATGAACGA
>NZ_MIEK01000066.1 GCF_001742285.1 Enterococcus rivorum
CATTTGTCTTCACTCCTTATAATTCTTTCGTCAGAACTATTTTGAGTGTAGCACAAATGACTTTTTTAGTTGTCTAGCTTAATTTTACTATCGGCGTTATCTTATTTGTTTATTTGGAATAGGTGCAATAGGGGGATTTATTTCTTACACTAAAAGGAACAGCGCTATTGATAGTAAGGATGACATAGAGGGATTTGTGTATCTCGGATTGATGGTAGGCTGTTATCTGCTATTAAGACTTTTAAATACTAATATGATATCTTCAAATTGGGTTAGCGCTTGTGATTTATGTAATAACAAAGCGATAGGAGAAGGTGCATTAAATTATTTAATTCAAGAAGTAGAACAAAGCGTTAAAAATATAAAAAGGTTTGCAGAATGGTGTGTAGGAGTGATTGTAACACTAGTTGTATTAATATCAACTCTGATGCTAAATGTGTATTCTAAACTCGCGGATTTCATCTTAAAAGGACTAGAAGACAATGAAATAAAAGTACTCTCTGAAGAAGCTATTAAACAAATTAACAAACAAGGCTACAATCCTTTTTCTGAGTTGGTAGGTCTCTTCTTTCAATTGTTATTTCTATTTAGCTCATTTATACTTTTTGGTTATTTTATTTTTTCATTATTTTCAATTGTGAAAAGACAAGTGCTAGTTACTTTATATGATATTAGATATGCGCAATTAATGAATATTAAAGACTCTGGTAACTTAGAATAATAATTATGTATAGTGACTAATTGAGTTTAAAACACTTTTGAAGCAGTGCTATAGTTATAGTAATAAATTATCCGAGGAAGGAACATATTATGACTTATTCTGATTTAGAAGAAAACAAAGAGTCAATAAAGATAATAATGAGTGATATTAAGTGGGTAGATGATTTAACTGAAATAACTATTGACAAGGGGATATATTTTTTTAAGAAATTAAATCTGGTGACATAGTTTATATTGGACAGGTGGGTGGAATAGGACAAAATTTAAAAAAGAGAATAAAGCAATACTTTAAACCATCTGATAGTGGAACGATAACTTTTAAACTCAAAGTAAGATACTATCCAGATAAGTTTAATAAGGAAGAAAAAAAGCAATACTTTAAAGAGAATTATCAAAAGACATGGAAACAATACATGATTGAAAATTTCAAGGTTGGAATTTTAAAGATAAATGAAGAAACTGATCATGATATTAAAATTGAAGAGTCATATTTAATTGGGTTATTTAGAACAAAATATAATTATTAATGCCCCCAGCTAAAAAGCTATCTAAAACCTATCTATTTGTAAAAACAGAAACGAATATATGAAATTAACATAGATAGAAATAGCTCATTTTTGTTTATTTATCAATACTTGTTACTGTACACTAAGCCAATCCTTAAATGGAAGGGTCTGTAGGTTAGACCTATAATGGAAGCTACGAATGTTTATTTAAAAGCATTCGTAGCTATTTATTTTCCCGGAAAATCTATCTAACTACGTTGTTAGATACGGTTTAAAAATTTGCATATTTGGCAAACTGGTTATGAGCATCATCCATATCATTGTCTGTAACATGAGTGTAGATGTTCATTGTTGTTTCTAAATTTTTATGACCAAGTAGTTCTTGTGCCGTTTTTGGAGATACACCACTTTTGAATAACAGACTAGCCAATGTGTGTCTAAACCCATGAACAGTAATTTTAGGTAAATTATATTTAGCTAAAATCATTTTTAGCCAGTCAATAGATAATTGCGGGTAGTACAGACCATTCTTTTTATTGGTAAAGATGAATTGATCTTTATCAAAAGTGTTGATGCCAAAATTAATGTAACATTCTTTCTGATTGCTTTTCCAGCGTTTTAAAATACCCAGAGTTTTGTCATCAAATTTGACTTTCCTTTTCGAGTTTTCCCTCTTTGGAGATTGAATAACAATCTTACCAAATTCATCAATTGCTAAAGTCTTGCTTATATCAGCTGACGATTCCTCGAAATCTATATCTTTCCACTGAAGACTCAATACTTCAAATTTTCTCAAGCCAGTAAAGGCTAACACTCTAAAGAAAGCCAATATTTTCAAACCAGTGCGTCCATCCTTAGCAACATGTTCCTCTAAGCATTTAAAGAAAATTTCTAACTGTTCTTTTGTATAAAAATTCTTTTTTTAACAGTATTTGTCTTAGGAGGAACCGTATTTTTCATTGGATTAGATTGAAGATATTCCATCCGAATTGCATACTGTAAAATTTGAGCAGTAACTAGTCTAAGATACTTAAACTGCTTATACTCTTTTTGCCATCCATCCACTATTTTTTTGCATTGTGATACAGTAATTTTGTCTATCTTATAGCTTCCTAAAACAGGTAGTACATGGTTTTCTACAAAGCGACGATTAGTTGCAACAGTTGAAACTTTCACTTCAAGACGGTGATGGTTCAAGCACTCTTGGTAAAGCATTTTAAAAGACGTAGTCTTTACTTTGTTAGCATCTAATTTCCCATCTTTAAAATCTGTCATTAAACGATTGTACGCAAGTTTGGCAGCAGCTTTAGTTTTGAATCTTGAACGAGTCGTCCGTTTCTCTTTGCCAGTGCTCGGATCAATACCTAAATAAGCTGAAAACTTCCAATATTTCTACCATCTCTTTTGTCTGTATATTCCTTATATCTGTCATTTAATTTGCTATTATTAATTAACTCACCTGTTATCACTCAATGATTCTAAAAAAATTATTTATTAAATAAATAAAACTCATTAAGAACATAGATGAACGTAATCCATTAGCTGATAGCTATGTTTTCAAGGTATATTTGATAGTCCTAATTCTTTAGATAAATACGCCTATGTAGCTTTTTTTCAAAATTTATTGTCCTTGCTTATCATAAATGGTATAATTTTAATTGTAAAATATTCTATTTTTTACATAGTTTCTAGATTGTATCGGAGGAAGAATAATGGCACAAATCAAATTATCACCAGAAGAATTAGAAACATCCGCAACAAAATATACACAAGGGTCAGAAGAAATTTTAACAGTTTTATCGAATCTT
>NZ_MIEK01000067.1 GCF_001742285.1 Enterococcus rivorum
ACAGGTGATGTAAAGTTGAACCGCCGTATACGAGAACCGTACGTACGGTGGTGTGAGAGGTCGGCTAATCAATTAATGATTAGCCTCCTACTCGATTTTAAAATAGTTTCTTTTTGATGGTTGACATAATCCTTTTTTTATATAAAAATATAAACTATGCTTGATAGAAATGGAGAAAGTAAAATATGATAATTCAAGATCATCTAATTGATATTCGAAGAGGTTTGCATCAAATCCCTGAAATAGGACTAGAAGAAGTGCAAACCCAAGCTTTTTTATTAGAAAAAATTGAGTTAATTAAGAAATCTTATATGGAAATAAAAACATGGAGAACAGGAATTTTAGTTTTCGTCAGAGGTAGCAAGCCTAAAAAAACAATTGGTTGGCGTACAGATATTGACGGCTTGCCAATTATAGAAGAAGTAGAATCTGACTTTAAATCTAAGAGGAAGGGCTTTATGCATGCTTGTGGGCACGATTTTCATATGACTATTGCTTTAGGCGTTTTAGAACAACTAACTCAAGCTCAGCCTGAAAATAATTATCTCTTTTTATTCCAACCAGCAGAAGAAAATGAATCAGGAGCCATGTTGATGTATGAGGATAATGCATTTGGTGATTGGTTGCCAGATGAGTTTTATGGGTTGCATGTGCATCCTGATTTACCAGTTGGTACGGTTTCTACAAAAGTTGGTACGTTATTTGCCGCTACCTGTGAAGTACATGTTACATTTAAAGGAAAGGGTGGACACGCAGCCTTTCCCAATAAATCGAACGATATGATTATCGCTGCTACAAATTTTATTCAACAAGCCCAAACAATCGTTAGTCGAAATGTGAATCCTGTTGAGGGAGCTGTTGTTACATTTGGCACATTTGTTGCTGGAACAACGAATAATGTTATAGCTGGAGAGGCGAAAATCACTGGAACCATTCGAACATTAACCCATGAAATGAATGAGTTGACACAAAAAAGAGTTCAAGAAATGGCAGAAGGAATAGCTGTTTCGTTTGGATGTGAAGTGGATGTTTTTCTAGATCAAAAAGGCTATATTCCAGTAGTTAACAGTCAAGAACAAACAGAGAATTTTGTTCGTTTTATGGAAAATGAAGCAGAGGTTATTTTTGAAGAGTCTCCCGTTGCTATGACAGGGGAGGATTTTGGCTATTTACTTTCTAAAGTACCTGGGACGATGTTTTGGTTAGGAGTCAATAGTCCTTATGGGTTACACTCTGAGAAATTCAATCCTGATGAAGCCGCTATTCCATTTGCGGTTAAACAGGTTGCTTCCTTTTTAGAATCACTAGATAACTAAAAAAATGGGTTCAATCAATAAATGATTGGCCCGTTTTTACGATTATTTCAAAATAATCGGTCCATTTGGAATTGTAAAATTCGCTTCAGATAATGCTTTCACATACTGAGCTAAAAATTCTTCTTTGATTAAAACTTGTTTTCCATTTAATACATACATATTCGTACGAATTGCAAAATTCCCATTGCCTAAATCCACCATACCAAAAATAGTCGGTCCAGTTTGGATATCTTCTGTATGTTTTTCTTTTAATTCTTGATTTACCTGATCGATAATCGCTACTATTTTTTCGTAGCCTTCTTCAGGAACAATTCTAATATCGATTTGAACTTGCATGTTAGCGCGCGACAGGTTGCTAATTGTTGTGATATTTCGATTGGGAATAAAATGAACAGTTCCATCTAAAGCTTTTATTTGAGTCGTACGTAACCCAACTGCAATCACGTGCCCTTCGATATTTAGAGAGAGTAATCGGATGAAGTCTCCAACGTCCATTTGTTGCTCTAAAATAATGAAAAAGCCCGTAATAAGGTCATTCATAAATCCTTGTGCTCCTAATCCAATCGCAACCCCGGCAATTCCAGCCCCAGCTAGCAATGAACCTACAGGAACTCCAATGACAGAAAGTAGAGAATACATGAAAAAGAAGAAAAGTGTATATTGAAAGGCATTAATAATTAATTTGTGGAGAGTATTCAAACGTCCGTCGCTTAAGGTTTTCTTTTTACTATAATTGCTATAAGTGCGATCAATTAAAAATTTTCCGATTTTGTTAAGAAATATAAATAAGAAAACTAACAAAACGATAAAGATTACCTTTTCAATTAAAGCAGCAATAATGTTATCCCAGTTGATGCTATTCCAAAATCGTTGCAAAGCGCCCATTTTTATTGCGGTTGCTTCTTTTAAATCTAAAGAAGAAGACTCTATTACCGACTCCTTTATAGAACTAGAAGTTGTTTGACTAAGTAAAAACATGAAAATTCCAACTTTCTTTCAATCTTAATTGCTATTTTATCAATAAAGCAATCATACTCCAATCCATTATACTAGATTTTAGCAAAAAGATAACAATTATCAAGGATCTTTCTGAAAAATCCAACGATGAATAGTTTCTTGAGCCGTATCTATCTCGTTGTCATCATGCTGTGGTTGGGTACTATAATTGCTGAGATTTCTTTCTAAATTTTCACACAATTCTTTAGTAAATTCTGATTCTTGTCTCGTATTTAGTCATATCTTAGCAAAAAAGATAACATTTTTATGATAAATATGTTACAATATTCTGAAAATAAGGAGTGATTTTATGACAATCGATTGGAAAAATTTAGGGTTTAATTACATAAAGACGCCTTTCCGCTATCTTTCGACTTGGAAAGATGGAAAATGGGATCAAGGTAAATTGACTGAGGATAATGTTTTGCATCTTCATGAAAGCTCTGCTGCATTGCATTATGGTCAACAATGTTTTGAAGGGCTAAAAGCATATCGCTGTAAAGATGGTTCTATCAATCTGTTTAGAGTAGATGAAAATGCTAAAAGAATGAATCGAAGTGCTAGACGTCTTCTGATGGCAGAAGTCCCCGAAGAAAAATTTATTCAAGCTGTTGAAGAAGTGGTAAAAGCTAATGAAGAATTTGTTCCACCCTATGGGAGTGGAGGTACACTGTATATTAGACCGTTGTTAATCGGTATGGGAGAAAGTATTGCAGTAAAATCAGCGCCAGAATATCTGTTTACAGTCTTTTGTATGCCTGTAGGCGCCTACTTTAAAGGTGGTTTAACACCGACTAATTTTTTAGTATCTGACTATGATAGGGCAGCGCCGTATGGAACAGGTGCAATTAAAGTCGGAGGGAATTACGCTGCGAGTTTAATGCCTGGTGAAGAAGCTCATGAAAAACAGTTCTCAGATTGCATCTATTTAGATCCAGCTACTCATACAAAAATTGAAGAAGTGGGCTCTGCCAATTTCTTTGGTATTACGAAGGATAATCGATTTGTGACACCATTATCACCATCTATTTTGCCTAGTATTACGAAGTATTCTTTACTAGAATTAGCAGAAAAAAGATTGGGAATGGAAGCTGTAGAAGAAGATGTTTATTTAGATTCTTTAGATCAATACTTAGAAGCCGGAGCTTGTGGGACTGCCGCTGTCATTTCACCAATCGGTGGCATTCAAAATGGGGATCATTTCCACGTATTTTACAGTGAAACCGAAGTAGGACCAGTAACTCAAAAGCTCTATGATGAGCTCACAGGCATCCAATTTGGAGATATTGAAGCACCTAAAGGATGGATTCGAAAAATAAATGTTTAAAAAGTGGTTAACATTTCCCGAAAAACAGATTTAATAAATAAAATTAATAAAAAAATGATTAACTGAAAAAGACCTTTGTAAAAGCTGTGTATCATTTCTTTTGCTAAGGTTTTTTCTTTTGTTCTCTAAAAAAGAGGAAATTACTAGAATAGAGTCTAAAATCTTTGGATTTAAATAGATTTTTTTAAACTTGAAAAATATTATTATATATATAGGAAGAAACTAGTTATTTTCTCGAGAACAGAGAAATAAGTTCTACATCTTAAGGATGAATTTGTATAATTGATACGATTTATCTGTTAAAAGTAACGGGAAATTGGTAAAATATAGATACCGTCGGGAAGGAAAGGAAGTGAGAAAGTGATGCAGGGAATTTCGATTGAAACCATTTATTTTTATGTATTGATTGTGTGTGCAGCAATCGCATTTTTGTTGGTAATTTTTGGAGATGTTTTTGATTTTGATGGCCCCATTGATCCAATGCTGATTATTCCATGGTTGGCTTTTGTTTCTTTGTTTGGTTATTTAGGAGAACGGCTCCATTTCAATAGTTTGCTCGTTTTATTGATAAGTGCTGCAATCGCATCTGGGATTGTTTTTTTCCTAAATTTTTATGTTCTAATGCCAATGAGAAATGCCGAGGCAACGATTTCAATTTCAGAAAAAGATATGGAAGGAAGCACGGCAACTGTGGTGACCCCGATTCCACCAGGAGGAATGGGTGAAATTCAATTTAAAAGTGTTACGGGATCTCTCAGTCGACCAGCTGCTTTCTACGCTCCACAAGATCAACCGATTGAACGTGGTTCGGAAGTATTGATTATTGAAATTAAGGATCGCGTGTGTTATGTAGTTCCCTATGAAGGGAGCTTGAAGCTTTAAAAGTATGTAAGGAAAAAGAAAGAAGGAAGAAAAATGGAGTTGAATTTGGGTATTTTAGCACCAATCGCTTTAGTTGTATTTATTTTGTTGATGTTGTTGATTGTTTTTGTTTCAAAGTATCAAACAGCTAAACCTGATGAAGCGTTAATTATTAGTGGGAGCTATCTAGGGAACAAAAATGTTCATGCTGATGAGCGTGGCAATAAAATAAAAATTGTTCGTGGTGGAGGAGCATTTGTATTACCAGTATTTCAGCGTTCAAATAGGATTAGCCTACTGTCAAGTAAGTTAGATGTTTCAACGCCTGAAGTTTATACAGAACAAGGGGTTCCTGTGATGTGTGATGGCACTTCAATTATCAAAATAGGTTCTTCTGTTGAAGAAATTGCAACTGCAGCGGAACAATTTTTAGGAAAAACTCGTGAAGAATTAGAAAATGAAGCACGTGAAGTACTAGAAGGTCATTTACGTTCTATTTTAGGTTCAATGACAGTTGAAGAAATTTATCAAAACCGTGATAAATTCAGCCAAAGCGTTCAAGAAGTTGCAAGTGTTGATTTGGCAAAAATGGGCTTGATTATTGTATCTTTTACAATTAAAGAAGTTCGTGATAAAAACGGTTATCTGGATTCACTAGGTAAACCACGTATCGCACAAGTAAAACGTGATGCAGATATAGCAGAAGCAGAAGCTTGGAAAGAAACTAGAATTAAAAAGGCTGAAGCTGAAAAAGAATCACAACAAGCAGAATTGCAACGTCAAACTGAAATTGCTGAAGCCTCAAAAGAAAAAGAATTAAAATTGGCAATATATAAAGAAGAACAGGATATTGCAAGAGCGAAGGCAGACCAAGCGTACAATTTGGAAACAGCTAAAGCACAACAAGACGTTATTGCTCAAGAAATGGAAGTAAAAGTTATTGAGCGTCAAAAACAAATTGAGCTAGAAGAAAAAGAAATTATTCGTCGTGAAAAACAATATGATTCGGAAGTGAAGAAAAAAGCAGATGCTGATCGTTACGCGAAAGAACAAGAAGCACAAGCTCAAAAAGCCCGTGAGGTAGCGGAAGCCGAAGCAGAGCGTTTCCGCATTGAATCCTTAGCCGAAGCCGAAGCGAATCAAACCCGTCTGGCAGGACAAGCAAATGCAGAATCAATCTTAGCCCGTGGTAAAGCGGAAGCCGAAGCGAAACAAAAAATTGCTGACGCCTTCAAGGAATATGGTGAAGCAGCGGTTCTTAGCATGGTTCTAGAAATGTTACCACAATTAATGAAAGAAGCTGCACAACCATTAGGCAATATTGACAAAATATCTGTTGTTGACACAGGTTCAGGCGGGGAAAACTCTGGGGCAAACCGCATTACGAATTATGCTACAAACCTGTTAGCTGGAACTCAAGAAACTCTAAAAGAAACAACTGGTCTAGATGTTAAAGAACTAATTGAAAATTTCTCTAAAAGAGGAACAAGTAGTAATGTAAATGTCTATGAGGAAAGTAATAAAAGTTTAGAAAAATAATAGAAGAACACCAGTGATGTTGAAATTTGAACATCGCTGGTGTTTTGTTCCTTGTAGGAATTATCTTACTTATCCTGTTGTTGTATTGTAATTTTTTCTTGTATTTTTTTTCGGAGTTCTTCTAATTCTTTTTCTTTTTTTGCTAATTCAGCTAGATCTTCATCAATCGCATGTTTTGTTTCAAGCGGTTTTGGTCGGATGAAAAAGTTTAAGCCGATGCCAATAAAAGTTCCAATAAAGGTATCAATTACTCTGTCAAAAACATAGTAAATCGATTCCCCTTGAGGAATGCTTAAAGCGATTAAGAGAAGGGTTGCAATAGCAGTAATTATCCCTGGATTATTGTTAGATGCATCTGAAAGAACGATTGCAACTATCACAAGAAAAGGAAGAAATATAGCCTCAACTATAAAAGCGTGTGAGAAAAAACCTTGTACTAGAATGAAAATAAGCGCCAAAAATCCTCCTAAACTATTTCCGATGATTCTTGATTTTCCAAAAGAAACACTAGTTGTCAAATCTTGGCGTAGAGAAAATACTGCAGCAATTGCTGCGATCATTGGCGTACCACGACCTAATACTCGAAATAGTAGAATACAGATTAGCACGGCAAGAGCCGTTTTTAGTGTTCGCATACCTAGTCTAAAAGGGCCAATTTTCATAATATCTACTCCTTTTTCCTTGAAAGTTCCTTATATTTTAACAAAATCGGAACAAATCTATTCTTTTATAATAACTCAAATGAAGCTAACATTGCTAGTCTTAAGTAAAAAGTGATATACTTTTTAAGAAAGAAAATAGAAATCTATTTGTTAGAAGTAAAGACATGAGGAGTTAACATAAAGAGATGAAAATAGGCTTAAGAACAATAAAAACAGCGATAAGCGCTACAATCTCGATCATTATAGCATCTAGCTTAGGATTGCTTTACCCAACGTCAGCAGGAATTATTTCTGTTTTAAGTGTTACTAATACGAAAAAAACTTCTTTAAAAACAGGAATGTATCGTTTGTTTTCATTAGCATTAGCTACTTTGATAGCATTTATTTGTTTTTCAATTATTGGTTTTAATGCAGTTGCATTTGGCATTTATCTTCTTCTATTTATCCCTTTGGCGGTCAGGTTTCGTTTGTCAGATGGAATTGTCGTTAGTTCGGTACTGGTCACGCATTATTTAGTCGAAAAGGACTTGTCATGGCAAATTATCGGAAATGAATTCCTATTGATGATTATCGGTGTAGGATTAGCGTTATTGATGAATCTATATATGCCAGATGGAGAGAAACGCTTGAAAGAGGACCAAGAAATAATTGAAGCGATGTTTCGGAAAATATTGAATAACATGGCTGCTTATTTGAATCAACACAGTAAAGAGCGTCACTTATTCGAACGTTGTACAGAACTAAGGTCATTTATTCGAAGAGGAGAGAACTGGGCTAAAGATTATCGTGAAAATCAATTGTTTGGCTCAGCTGACTACTACTTAGATTATTTTAATATGAGACGAATGCAAAATAACATTTTACAAGATATGTTAAGAATTTTGGAGAAGATTGTTGTTGAACCAGAACAGGTAGAGAATATTCAGAAACTATTACAACATACGGCTGAAACTTTTGCTGAAAATAATGATGGACAAGAGATCCTGGATGAAATAATTGACGTTTATGAAGATTATCGAAAAAAGAACCTACCGCAAACCAGAGAAGAATTTGAAAACCGAGCGCAAGTATTTCAGCTGTTACAATTATTCCAAGCGTTTATTGAAATCAAAGCTGATTTTGCAAAAGCACAGCAAGAAAAAGAGGCACATTAAGAAGCGATTATATTCTTCTTAGTGTGTCTCTTTATTGATATTAATGCTTATTTAGCCCAAGCTTGTTGCATTTGATCTAAAATATCAATGACCTCTTTTGTGAAGAAAAGAGAACGATTAGGAAGTGTTCCTTCAATCATTTTAATCATATTTTCGATTTCGTAATTCATCGCTTCACTACTGTTTCCAGACACAACGGTTTCTATTGTCCCATCATTGAAATGTATTTTTGCTTCGTCAGCTCGAGGATATTCATCAATCACAATATAAGCATCTTCGAAAGCAACAATTCCTTGCTTCGGCATTTTTGCTTGAAAAGATAATGAGACAGCAGCCATTTCTTGTTTACTGTTTTGTAGAATGGTAATAGATTGTTCGTCGACACCAGTTGAAAAAGGCTGCATAGTCGATGCAATCACTTTTGGCTGTGAAGATAGGAACCAGCGAGCAAAAGAAACAGCATATGTGCCAATATCTAATAACGCACCACCAGCTAATTCTGGATTAAAAAATCGATTCATAGGGTCTGGTTCTTTATAGCTACCAAAAGGAGCTTGGATCATTTTTAATTTACCGAATTTGCCAGTGTCGATTTGGTTTCTTAACTCATGAAAAAGAGGCATATTAAAAATAGTCATTGCTTCTGCTAAAATTAAATTCTTCTCTTCTGCTAATTTCATTGCTGTAGTCAGCTCTTCACTGTTCATTGTAATCGCTTTTTCACATAAGACATGTTTTCCAGCATCTAACGCTTTTAGAATATGGTCGATATGCTGTTTATTAGGCACAGCAACATAGATAATATCAATCTCTGAATCTCTTAATAAGTCATCGTAGGAGCCATAATATTTAGGTATATCGTGTTCTTTTGCAAAGGCTTCAGCTTTTTCCAAGCTTCTGGAAGCAACTGCAGAAATAGAAGTATGTTCTTGTTGAAAATAAGTCGCAAAACTCTTGGCAATTCCACCAAGTCCGATAATTCCCCATTGATAATGTTTCAAAAAAATTCCTCCTAAAATAGTTAGTTTAGACTTGTTTATTATACATGATAATGGAGGAAAGAGGAGCAATTTTGAATCATAAAATAGACTTTTTATTTTAAGGAATCGAAAGAGATTTCTCGCTAAAATGACAGTACGAGGACGATTTGATTAATTTTTTTCTTAAAATTGTTGAATTGACAAGTGAAAAGGATGATTTTTTCTTCATTATTCAGTAGAATAGAAGAAGGAGGCGAGAGCTGATGCACCAAATGTATGTAGATATTATTATAGATGCAATTATTGAGCAATATGAATCAGAAGAACATTTTTATACTGAGTATCTGGAAATTCAAGAAACTAGCTGGGAAAATTGGAAAAAAGGCAGAACTAATTTAGGTAGTGAAGAAATGCAGAAAGTAAAAAATCTGTTTACTGATTATGAATGGATGCTAACGCAAAAGATACTTCGTCAAACAATTTTATTCCCTGAGAAAAGAAACATCGCTGTTTCTGAGTATAAACGTTTAAAAACAACAATTGCTAAAAAATGGTTACAAACCGGTGTAGGACTGGCTGAATTGATTCCAACCAAAAGTTTCAATGAAGAAGAGCATGATTTTATTGATTTAAAAGTGACTGTTTCATATGGCGAATGGGGATTTGATGATATTGTAACATTTAGATTACCGTCAACATTACAGCCGCAGCTAGAGGGATCAAAAGTGGAGTTATTGGATTGGGTAAATGAAAATTTGATGGGCACATATGTTGGTGAATAAAGGGTTAAGAGGAGTTTAAAATTGAAACAATTACTTGGAATTTTATCCGTTATCATTGTTATCTTTGCTGTTATTTTTGTCTTTTTTGGTAAAAAAGATGAGAAAACAGAAAAAGTAGAACCGACACAAACAACGACTAGTAAAAAAATGGCAGAATCAGTAACAACAACTTCATCAGAAAAGTTGCAAGAAACTAGTGCAACATCAGGTGAATAAGTATTGTCTAAACGCAAGGAATATATAATAAAGTAGGGGAATTATGAGTGTTCGAAAATATAAAAAAAGAAAAAATAATAAGCCAAGTTTACCTGCATTATTTGCTGGTTTATTGCTTGTTGGTGTACTGTTTGTATTTTCGCTATCTGTTTTGTCGGATTCTAATGAACCACAATTGATAAATGAAGAGCAGCAAAAAAAAGTATCAAAAGAAGAGTTTATTGGCAAGATTAGTCCCTATGCGCAGGAACTGCAGGCTTCTTATGGCGTCTTGCCAAGTATTATTATTGGTCAAGCAATATTGGAGTCTAACTGGGGGCAAAGTACTCTGGCAGCACAATACAATAATTTATTTGGTATTAAAGCTTATGGAGATCAGAAAAAAATTAACCTTGAAACAAAAGAATATGTCAACGAAGTATGGATAACTATCCAAGGTGATTTTAGAGTTTACAATACCTGGGAAGAATCCATGGACGATCATACTAAATTATTTATTAATGGCGTTACTTGGAATCCAAGACTTTATGATAAAGTTCTTTTAGCAACCAATTATAAAGAAGCAGCAAGGGCTCTACAAGAAGCAGGCTATGCCACAGATCCAACCTATGCAGAAAAAGTAATTGGTGTAATTGAAAGCTATAAATTGTATACTTATGATTAATAGAACAAGTAAAGTGAGGAATAGTTATGGGGGAAAAATGGGTTCCAGAAATTATGACACCACTGAAACAAGATATCGTTCGTGTACCAAAAATAATTAGTCAAGCTAGTGGTATTCGTATTTTTGGGAAGAGAATTAAATCGATTATTTTTACGACAGATATTGCGATTATCCGTAATACTGATGCTAATGCAGTTATTGCTGTTTATCCATTTACACCTCATCCAGCCATTACAAAAAGTATTATTGAAGCAGCTGATATTCCTGTTTTTTCAGGTGTAGGTGGAGGCTTAACTCAAGGAATGCGTTCGGCTTATATGAGTTTATTTGCGGAAGCACAAGGCTCTATAGGGGTGGTTCTCAATGGGCCAACACCAATTGAAACGATTGAAATGGTTTGTGAAGTTGTAGATATTCCCGTAGTAAGCACAGTTACCTCGATTTATACACCAATTGAAGAAAAATTAAAAGCAGGCGTTACGATGATTAATATCAGTGCTGGCAAAGAGACGGCAGAAACCGTACGTTTTTTCCGAGAAAGATATCCCGAATTGCCAATTATTGCGACAGGTGGACCAACGGATGAATCTATTCAAGAAACAATTGAAGCGGGTGCCAATGCGATTACCTATACACCGCCAACCAACGGGGAGCTGTTTAGTCATAAAATGGACAAATATCGAAAGCAAGAACGGTCAGAAAGTTACTAAATGTTCTGATTAAAAAAAATCATAGTTGCTTTTTTGTTCAATTAATGGATAATAGTAGTATCACATTTTAAATAACTTATATATGATCATAATATGGTTGATCGTCTCTACCCAACACCGTAAATGTTGGCCTATAAGTAAAAAAGAGCGTAGAAGTCTTTTTTGCTTATGCAAAAATAGGCTTTTTTATTTTGCCTATTTTTGTAAAATTATCGTTAAATAAATTGATAAAGGGGTATCTAGTAAATGGAAAAATTAGTTAGTCGAATTAAGCAAGATGGTCGTGTTTTAGGAGAAGGAGTATTAAAAGTTGATAGTTTTATTACCCATCAGGTGGATCCTGTTTTAATGGCAGATATTGGGTACCGTTTTGCAGAAGTATTTGAGGATCAAGGAATTACAAAAGTGGTGACGATTGAAGCATCAGGAATTGCCCCAGCGATATTTGCAGCTCAAAAATTAGGAGTTCCAATGATATTTGCAAGAAAAGCTAAAAGCTTAACAATGGATGAAGAATTATTAACTTCTTCCGTTTACTCTTTTACAAAACAAGTAACGAGCCAAGTGTCAATTTCTAGAAAATTTTTATCGTCAGCTGATAAAGTCTTGATTATTGATGATTTCTTAGCAAATGGGCAAGCGGCTAAAGGATTAGTAGAGTTATGCCAACAAGCAGGAGCTAAAGTTGATGGAATTGGGATTGTGATTGAGAAATCTTTCCAAGATGGACGGAGTTTGTTAGAAGAAATGGGAATGCGTGTAGTTTCTCTAGCTAGAATTGCCTCATTGGAAAATGCTCAAGTTAGCTTTCTTGAGGAGGACGCTTAATTTTGCAGAGTAAAGAGAGTACAACGGATAAATCAGAAGAACAAAATGGTAAAGCAGCCATTTTAGGCTTGCAACATTTATTGGCTATGTATGCAGGCGCAGTTGCAGTTCCATTGTTGATAGGAACTGGTTTGAATTTTAATTCAGAGCAAATGACTTATTTAATTTCAATTGATATTTTTATGTGCGGTATAGCGACACTTTTACAGCTAACAGTAAATAAATATTTTGGAATTGGTTTACCTGTTGTTCTAGGGTGTGCAATCCAAGCAGTTGCTCCTTTAATTATGATTGGAACAGATAAAGGAGTCGGAGCAATCTATGGATCGATTATCGCTTCTGGACTTTTTATCGTTTTAATTGCTGGATTTTTTTCAAAGGTTAAAAAATTATTTCCTCCTTTAGTGACTGGAACGGTTATTACAGTGATTGGACTGACGTTAATTCCAGTTGCAGTTGAGAAAATGGGTGGGGGGTTAAGTAAAAAACCTGATTTTGGTGAGCCTACTAACTTATTGTTGGCATTTGTAACAATTGCTTTGATTATTGTGATTCAAGTTTGGGGAAAAGGCTTTTTGAAGTCGATTGCTGTACTTGTTGGCTTGGTGGGAGGAACACTATTAGCAGCGTTGTTTGGAAAAGTTGATTTAGCACCCGTTGGATTAGCAACGTGGTTCCATTTTCCAAAACCCTTTTATTTTGGTACACCAACCTTTGATTTTTCATCCATTGTTTTGATGATAATCATTTCGATTGTAAGTATGGTAGAGTCTACAGGCGTTTATTTTGCCCTGGGGGATATTACAGGAAAAAAAGTTGATGAGGATGACTTGAAAAGAGGGTATCGAGCTGAAGGATTAGCCGTTATTTTAGGTGGGATTTTCAACACCTTCCCGTATACTGGTTTTTCTCAAAATGTTGGGTTGGTTCAATTATCAGGAATTAAAACGAGACGACCTATTTACTTCTCAGCTTTTTTCTTAATTGTTTTAGGTTTATTACCGAAAGCGGGAGCGATGGCTCAAATAATTCCAGAACCCGTTTTAGGTGGAGGAATGTTAGTCATGTTTGGAATGGTAGCTGTTCAAGGGATGAAAATGTTATCCAAAGTTGATTATGAAAATGACAAAAATCTTTTAATTATTGCTATTTCGATTGGCTTCGGATTAGGGTTCACAGTGATGCCAGATTTATTTTACTTATTGCCTGAGACTCTTCGAATGTTTTTAGGGAACGGGATTGTAATGAGTAGTTTAACTGCAATTATTTTAAATGTCTTATTTAACGGTTTAAAAAAGAAACTATCATAATATATAATTTAAATTCAGAAAAATGATTAAAGCAAAACTTAAAAAAGTTTGTGTTAATCATTTTTTTGCTATTTCTTAAGTGCTGTCTATTTTTCCTTTAACATTTATAGCTTAAAGACGAATGATTAAGTTAAATAAATATTTATTATTCGATTTTACTTTGACAGTCAGAAAGTCCGCTGATAAAATATAGATGAATTGATTGGAGAGGAGAATACTATGTCAGTTTTAGTTTCAGTCGTTATGGGAAGCACTTCAGATTGGGAAACAATGAAGCATACTTGCGATAGTTTAGATGAATTAGGTGTAGAGTATGAAAAAAAAGTGGTATCAGCTCATCGAACCCCTGATTTAATGTTTCAGTTTGCTGAGACAGCTAGAGAACGAGGAATTAAAGTGATTATTGCCGGTGCAGGAGGTGCTGCTCATTTACCAGGGATGATTGCGGCAAAAACAACCTTGCCAGTTATTGGTGTCCCTGTCCAAACACAAACATTAAACGGATTAGACTCTTTACTATCTATCGTTCAAATGCCGGGAGGAGTACCAGTAGCGACGACAGCCATTGGGAAATCTGGCGCAATTAACGCTGGTATACTTGCAGTAGAGATGCTTTCCATGTATGATATAAACTTAGCAGAGAAATTAGACTCACGTCGTAAATTTCTTGAAAAAACCGTAATGGAAAGTAGTGATGAACTTGAATAAACCACTATTACCTGGCCATACGATAGGGATTATTGGCGGAGGTCAATTGGGCAAAATGATGGCACAAAGTGCAAAGGAAATGGGCTTTCGAGTAGGCATATTTGATCCTGTAAAGGATTGTCCTGCTGCTCAAGTGGCTGACTGGCATCTACAGGCTGAATACACTGATGTAGAGGCTTTGAAAAAATTTGCAGAACGTTGCCAAGTGTTAACCTACGAATTTGAAAATGTGGATGTAGATGCTCTAACAAAAATAGAAAACCTTGTAGCCATTCCACAAGGAACTGATTTATTGGCAATTACACAAGATCGTTTGATGGAAAAGTCTTTCTTAGAAGCAAACAACATTGTAATAGCTCCATATTCAACCATTGTAAGTCCAACAGATATTCAAGATGCAATTGACGGCATAGGATTTCCGTGCGTCTTAAAAACGACAAGAGGTGGCTATGACGGCAAAGGGCAATTTGTTTTATATAGTAGTTCTGATTTAGCATCATCGATGAATTTGTTAAGACAAGGGACCTGTGTTTTAGAAGCTTGGATTCCATTTGAAAAGGAGATTTCAGTCGTTGTTTCTGGAAACGGGCAAGGAGATATAACTATTTTTCCAGTTGTAGAAAACATTCATAGAGAAAATATCTTACATGAAACAATTGCACCAGCAAGGATTAGTGGCGAAATTGCCGAAGAAGCTCAACGAATTGCTAAAATTATTGCAGAATGCGTGAATCTATCTGGAACACTAGCTGTTGAAATGTTCGTAACAAATGCTGGTAGTATCTACGTAAATGAGTTGGCACCTAGACCTCATAATACGGGACATTATACAATGGAAGCTTGTTCAATAAGCCAATTTGATGCACATATTAGAGGAATTTGTAGCTGGCCTTTACCAAAAGAAGTCAAGTTACTTTCTAATGCTGTAATGGTAAATATTATCGGGGAAGAAGTCTATGAAACGATGGATATTATTTCAGATAAACCTGACTGGCATTTTCATTATTATGGAAAAGCTGAAGCTAAAGCAGGAAGAAAAATGGGACATATCACAATATTGACAGAAGATATTTTTGAAACACTAGAAGATATTTACCAAACCAATATTTGGGATTAATAAATAGTCGATTTCTTTAATAAAGGAATTTAGAACATTGAACTTTCAACGAAGAGGAGTATAAAACATGATTGATCGTTATACAAGACCAGAGATGGGGAAAATTTGGACCGATGAGAACCGTTATGCTGCATGGTTAGAAGTAGAGATTCTTGCAGATGAAGCGTGGGCGGAATTAGGAGAAATACCGAAAGAAGATGTTCAAAAAATAAGAGCCAATGCATCGTTTAATGTTGAGCGGATTTTAGAAATTGAAGAATCAACAAGACATGATGTAGTTGCATTTACTCGTGCTGTTTCAGAAACTTTAGGTGAAGAACGGAAATGGGTTCACTACGGATTGACTAGTACGGATGTTGTTGATACAGCTTATGGTTACTTATTAAAACAAGCAAATGATATTTTACGCAAGGATTTGAAAAACTTTACCGCAATTGTTGGAGAAAAAGCAAAAGAATACAAAGATACCGTGATGATGGGAAGAACCCATGGTGTACACGCTGAACCGACTACTTTTGGGCTGAAATTAGCGTTGTGGTATTCAGAAATGAAGCGGAATGTAGAGCGTTTTGAACATGCTGCAAAAGGTGTAGAAGCAGGCAAAATTAGTGGCGCTGTTGGAACTTTTGCAAATATACCACCATTTGTCGAAGAGTATGTTTGTGAACATCTTGGTATCCGCCCACAAGAAATTTCAACTCAAGTATTACCTAGAGATCTACATGCAGAATATGTCTCAGCAATGGCATTAATTGCTACAAGTATTGAAAAATTTGCAACTGAAATTCGTTCATTACAAAAGTCTGAAACGCGTGAAGTAGAGGAGTTTTTCGCAAAAGGACAGAAAGGTTCTTCAGCTATGCCACATAAACGTAATCCTATCGGATCGGAAAATATGACTGGGCTTTCACGTGTCATACGTGGTCATATGATAACGGCTTATGAAAATGTAACATTGTGGCATGAAAGAGATATTTCACATTCATCAGCTGAAAGAATTATTATCCCTGATACAACTATTTTATTGAATTACATGTTGAATCGCTTTGGCACGATTGTTAAAAATCTAACTGTATTCCCTGAAAATATGAAACGTAATATGGATGCAACATACGGTCTTATTTATAGTCAGCGCGTGTTGTTAAAATTAATTGATTGCGGGATGACAAGAGAAGAAGCATACGACTTGGTTCAACCTAAAACGGCTTATGCTTGGGACCATCAAACAGCTTTTCGACCATTACTAGATAAAGATGAAAAAATCACTTCTGTGTTATCAAAAGAAGATTTAGATGATGCTTTTGATTACCATTACCACCTTAAAAATGTAGATACAATCTTTGAAAGAGTTGGCTTAAATTAAAATAAGTTGAAATCCATGTTGTTCGTGGATTTCAACTTTTTCCATCTTATACTGTCAATTTTTAAAGCTGAATTAAAAAAAATCTCGATTGTATCATTTGTATTTATTTAAAATATAGTTTATATATATGGATTAATCTTTCAAAATGAGTTATTTTAAATATAGAATATTTTTTGAATAGAGGGATGAGATGCTAGTAACTATTAAAGAAAAAAAGCCTGGTTTAAATAATTGTTCTGTTTTTACTATTGTAATCAATCAAAAAAACTCTATGAAACTAGAAAAAGGAAAAAAGCGTAGCATTATTTTTAATAAATCTACAAGAATAAAAGTTAGGAAATTCTTTTTAGAAAGTAATGAAATTGAAGTGTCAAAAAGTTGTTTGTTAGAGATAAGTTTAAATAAATTTTGTCTAACATTCCAATCCCTATTAGTATGTATATTTCTTTATCTATTTTCTTTTTTTGGAGGAAGTATTGCAAAAATTATTTTTTCTTTATTAACAATATTTATCTGTTTTCACATGAAAAATAATTGGTACAGACTAGCGAAAGTGGAACAAAGAAGCTAAAAAAAGTTTAATAATTACGTTTCCCATGAATTCAAGGGTTCGTAGTATAATAAAGAGAGACTGATTCTTTTAGAAAGGGTGAGAAGTAAATGATATTGAAAAAAACGAAAACGTTAACAAATGGAGTTGAGATGCCTAGTTTAGGATTGGGAGTCTGGCGAGTAGAAGATGGTGCAGAAGCTGTTGATTCAGTAAAGTGGGCGTTAGAGAATGGGTACAGGTTAATTGACACAGCAGCTGTTTATAAAAATGAAGAAGGAGTAGGCGAGGGAATTCGTCAATCTAGTGTTCCTAGAGAAAAAATATTTGTAACAACAAAATTATGGAATGCAGATCAAGGTTATGAATCTACACTTAAAGCGTTTGATACAAGTTTATCGAAATTGGGACTCGATTATGTCGATTTGTATTTAATTCATTGGCCGGTAACAGGAAAGTACAAAGAATCTTGGAAAGCTATGGAAGAAATTTACAAAAGTGGCCGAGCAAAAGCGATTGGTGTTTCTAACTTCCAAGAACATCACATTGAAGAGTTATTGGAAACTGCAACTGTCCACCCAATGGTAAACCAAATTGAGTTACATCCAACGATGAGTCAAGAACCCCTGAGAAACTATTTAAAAGAAAAGAAAATTCAAGTAGAGGCTTGGTCTCCTCTGGGGCAAGGAAAAACGTTATCAAATCCAAAATTGATTGAGATTGGTGAGAATTATGGAAAAAGTGCTGCTCAAATAATTTTACGTTGGCACCTACAGCATGATGTCATTGCAATTCCCAAGTCAGTACATCAAGAAAGAATAAAAGAGAACTTCAATATATTTGATTTTGAATTAACCTTAGAAGATATGGAACAAATCGATGCTTTAAATGAAAATAAACGAATAGGTCCAGATCCGGATAACTTTGATTTCTAATTCTATTTGATCTAAAAACATGAAAAAACAGGGATTTAACTCTGTTTTTTCATGTTTTTATAGTTTATTAACAAAATAATCAAAAAGAGCTAGTTCTTTCGACGAATGCTCAAACCTAAGCTCAGGATGCCATTGCACGCCTAGCATTCTATGGCTATTTTTACTAAACTCAATACCTTCAATAATACCATCTGCTGCCCATGCTGTTGCAACTAAGTCCTTACTTAAATCTTTAATACCTTGATGATGGTAAGAGTTGACCAAGCACGTTTCACCAATGATAGTTCCTAACATACTTTTTTCTTCTATTTTAATTGTGTGGGTTGCATACTTTGGTTGAGTAGGTTGTTGGGCGTGTTTAATTTTCCATGCTGAATAGAGGGAAAGATCTTGATATAATGTACCACCAAGTGCAACATTTAATAATTGCATTCCTCTACAAATAGCAAAAATAGGTTTTTGTTGTTTCATCGCTTCCTGAATAAGTGATATTTCAAAAAGATCACGTTCTTTATTGGTTTCTCCTAATTTCGGGTGTGGTTCTTCACCGTATAAATCTGGAGCAATATCTTGACCACCAGTCAATAAAAGTTTGTCTACAATAGAAATATATTTTTCAGCAGAATGAGGATCGTTAATTGGAATTACTAGTGGCGTTCCTCCAGCTTCCTTGATTGCTGAAACAGTTCCTTGTGGTGTATAGGTAACAGGTTCTCCATAAAATGCTTCTACAGAGTGGGAAAGTTTATTTCCAGAAATACCTATTATTGGCTTATTCATAGTATCACATCCTAATCAATCTTTTTTTACTTAGTGTATCACTCGTTTGGAGAAAAAGCAGAAGGTATGCCTTAAGAGTAAAAAAACTGTTTATTGAAACTGGACTCGTTCAATAAACAGTGAGCATTAAATTTACTAACGTGATCTAATTACTTCGATTTTATAACCATCTGGATCAGTTATAAAATAATAAGAAGGAGGGGTGCCAGGTAAACCTTTCATATCAGTTACATTGAAACCAGCTTCTTTTTGCTTTGCATGAAGTTCTTCGATAGTATCAGAACTAATTGCGATATGACCATATCCATTTCCTAAATCATAGCCCTCATGATCATAGTTATACGTTAATTCTAATTCATAATCATCACCAGGTAAGGTTAAATAAACTAAAGTAAATTTGTGCTCTGGAAAATCACGACGGCGACTTTCTTGAAAATCAAATGCTTTCAGATAAAAATCTAAAGATGCATCTAAATTTTTTACACGAACACAAGTGTGAGCCATTTTCATATAAACAAACTCCCTTTCAATAAGCAATTATTTAATACTATAAACATAGTAGCATAAGAATAGCTAGATTTGTTTGGAAAATGCTTAGCTTCTACTTGTTGATTAGAAAGTTCTAATGTAAACTATTAATAAATGAAGAGGGAGCTGTGGGCATGAATATTCCGACATTCGGTGAAAAAACAAAGAACTTAAACTATAAAAAGAGAATCGGTGCATATATTATTGTATCAAAAAATAATCATAATGAAATTGTCCTAGTTCAGGCACCTAATGGGGCTTATTTTTTACCAGGTGGAGAGATCGAAGCAGGTGAAACGCGTGAAGAAGCGATTGATCGTGAGATGATAGAGGAACTCGGTGTTGAAGTTACGATTGGAGAATACCTAGGACAAGCAGACGAATATTTTCATTCTCGTCACAGACAGAGCGATTACTATAATCCGGGTTACTTTTTTGTGGCAGATGATTGGAAGCAAATTTGTGAACCATTAGAAAAAACAAACACCTTAAAATGGGTTTCGGTTAATGATGGAATTGAACTATTAAAGAGGGGCAGCCATAAATGGGCGGTTAAACAATGGAAAGCTAAGAAAAATTAAAAACGAAAAAGGTATTGGCCTATTGAACCAGTACCTTTTTCGTTTTTTTAATCCAATAATATATTATCCTAATACATATTTTTCAATAACATTTGCAACGCCGTCTTCATCGTGACTAGTAGTATGGACATCTGCAGCGAGTTTAACAGAGTCAGTGGCATTTCCCATAGCTACGCCAATTCCAGCGTAATCAATCATCGATAAGTCGTTTTCATTATCACCAATAGCCATTGTTTCTTCTTGGGCAATTCCTAAGTGTTTAGCCAGTTCTTTTAAAGCGATTCCTTTGCTGGCATTTCTATTTAATATCTCATAATAAAATTCAGTGCTTTTAACAGTTGTAAATTTTTCCTTAAAACTTTCTGGAATTTTATCAATCGCCTGATCTAAGATACTAGGCTCATCAATCATCATCATTTTTATAATGTTAAGATCCGGTGTCATTTCTTCAACCGTTCGATATTTCAAAGGCATATTTACCAAAAATGCTTCATGGACAGTAAAATTGCTAATATCTCTGTTAGCTGTGTAAATAGTTGTATCATCAATTGTATGAAGGTGACTGCCCACTTTACGAGACATGAGTTCAATCTCAAGAAAGTCATCATAACTTAATGTATGTTGAGAAATAATTTCTTTTGATTTGGTTGCTTGAACTAACGCCCCATTATAAGTAATCACATAATCATTTTCTCCAAATAAGTTTAATTCCTTCAATTGATCTTGGACCCCTGGAAGAGGGCGACCAGTACATAAAACAATGCTAATTCCTTTGGCATTCGCTGATTGTAAGGCGTTCTTCACTCTAGGTGTGATTTTCCTATCTGAGTTAAGTAATGTTCCGTCAATATCAATTGCAACTAATTTAATAGACATGTGGTCCTCCTAAAATTTAATTTGTACTTGTTTTTGCTTATCCAGCTATAGTTTATCGAAAGTAGACTGTTTTGTATACTAAGAAATTATTTTATAGCCTTTCCATCAACAAGTGCCCCATTATGAATGTACGTAGAAAATTCTTGATAGGTATCGTCAAACAAATCATAATGATTTTCTTGAATATGGGTCAACATTTCTTTTGGAAAATAGAATCGTTCATCTCTATGTGTCTGTCCTGCTAATGCAGCTACGAGATTGCTTATTTTCGATAGTTCAATAAGCGTTCCATCTTTTTGAGTAATCTCAATTTGGGTACGGTGACTTCCTTTTTCAGGACGATAAAAGTCATAGGGAAGATCGTAACTGGAATTAATGGCAGTGTAGTATTTTGGATTAAATCCGACTTTTTCAATAAGCTTTTTCAAATGTTCGATAATCTGGGTATCTTTTTGACCAGAAAAAGTAGCGGATTTAAAAGGTTTTCTCATTAAAAAACGCTTCGCTAAATCACTAACTATCGGGTCTGGTAAACTAGTCCATTGTGTAAAATAAGTACTCAATACACCGTCATCAAGCTTTAAATACTCTTGTAAAGAATAGTTTCCTTTGAAAAAAGGAACTAACAATTGTGAACTGAGCTGGTAATCTTCTGGTTGTTCAGCATAGAGTTCTTTAGCACGGTGAAGCAGGTGATCTAGAATAACTTCCATTCCTCTAGAAACGGGATGAAAATAGACTTGGACATACATTTGATAGCGACTCACAATGTAGTCTTCAACTGCATGCATACCATTCATCGCATAAGCTAAGCCATCTTTATATGGTCGAATGACTCGTAATATTCTAGTTAAATCAAAAGTGCCGTATTCTGTCCCTGTAAAATAGGCATCTCTTAATAAGTAATCCATACGATCGGCATCGATTTGACTTGAAATCATTTGAACTACTTGCTGATTTGGGTATTCTTTTGTAATTACGCTGGCGACTTTTTCTGGAAAATCAGCTGAAACCCGATTTAGAATTTGAAAAACTTCTGTTTCAGGGGAGGTAATAATTTCTACAGTGATGGCTTCGTGGTCAGTGTTAAAAATGTGCTCAAAAGTATGAGAATAGGGTCCGTGACCGACATCATGGAGTAAAGCAGCACATAATGTAACTAGCCGTTCGTTATCGTTCCAACCATCCTCGCCTAAATGTTCACTAGAATAATTTCGTTGAAAAATATCACAGATGCGACGCGTGATTTCATAAACTCCTAAAGAATGGGAGAAACGGCTATGTTCAGCTCCGTGAAAAGTAAAGGAAGAGGTGCCTAATTGTTTAATTCGTCTAAGTCTTTGTACTTCAGCCGAGTTAATCAAGTCTAGAATCACTTGATGCTGGACATGAATATAGTTATGGACTGGGTCGCGAAATACTTTTTCTATAGGGAGTACTTGATTTTTATAAGGGATTGTCATTGGCTCACTCCTCTAAATTTAATACATTATTTCTTTCTTTCATTTTAACAAGTTGCCGATTGAAATCAGATTGAAATGCTTCAGTTTCCATGATTTTAATAAGTGAATGATCGTCTAACTTACTTGGTAAAAAGACGGAAAGTAATTGTTCTTTCACTTTATTTATTGTTAAAAGTTGTCCTGTTAATTCGTCAAGATTGGCCATCACACTTGGATTGACAGGAGGGTAGCCATTAGTACCAAAGGCATCACCGAGGCTTGCCTGATAAAATCTCCGAACACTTTCCCCACGCATTTTCTGATCGCCATTGACACTTAAATAGATCATGACAGCAATTCCATCTTTCACCCGGCGTTGAGCAATACCTGCAAATTTCTTTCCATTGATGCTTAAATCGAATGTTCCCGGACAGTATGAGTCAGTGATTTCAAAAGCATCAATAGATAAATGTTTTGTTTGGAAAGTTGATTTTAACCACGCCCACATTAAAGTATACGCATAATCAATCTCTAATTTTTTTTCTTTTAAATTGGGTAAAATTAAAGAAACGTTCAAAATTCCTTTATCTGCAATAACGCCTAAACCACCAGAATTTCGGAGTATCACAGGATAACCAGCTTGTTTTAATGCGCAGATTCCTTTATCCAAATGAGTTACTCGAGTGTCTTTCATGCCAAGAATCATTGCACGATCTAATTGCCAAAAATGAATAATTGGTTGGTTATGAACACCAGAGTATGTAGTTAGAACATCGGTTAATGCAAAAGGAGTATAGTAATCTTTAGGGGAGAGACATCCTTGATCATAAACTAGGATGTTTTTATCTGAAAAAAAGTGTTGAAACTCATTCATTTTCCTGTTCTTCCTCATCACTTTTTACTTTTGAAACGTAGTCTTTAACTTCTTTATTTAGTTGATTGTACTCACTAGTAAAACGCATTGGTTTGCTGATAATACGCATCGGCATTGAGGCTAAAAATTTGCTGAAATCCTTTCTAGCTTCTTCAGTTAATCTACCAGGTTTCGAGACTAAGCGTTCATATAAGTAGCTATAAAACTGTTCCATAGCATCAATATCAATGCTCATTTGATTATGGCATTCTTCGCACTCAATACTAGAGATTATTTCATTCATATATTGGATATCATGTAATGTTTCTTTTTGACAATGCATACAAAAAAGCATTGCTTCTTCATCGTGGAATAACATAACTAATCACCTCTTTCATCTATTATAACCAATTTATCAGAAAAATCATGCTTATCTGAGTAGAAATAGTCAATAAAATCGAAAATTTTAATGAAATAGTAAAGTTCTAAATAAATACTTGCTAATAAGTAGCGGAACGAATAAAATGTTTACATATGATTTCGGTAAGAACAAATGTAAAAGAGGTGCTATTTTGGATAAAAAGATAGATGCAAAGAATAAAATTCAATATTTAACAAAAATGTGGGAAATTCGTATTTTTGAGGAAAGTATTCAGCAATTATTTGAAGCGGGAGATTTATACGGTACAATGCACCTATGTATTGGACAAGAAGCTACCGCTGTTGGAGGGGCAGGGATTTTAAAACCTACAGATTGGATTGTTTCAACGCATCGCAATCATGGACATTGTATTGCGAAAGGAACGAATATACGTAGTATGCTAGCTGAAATGTTAGGGAAAAAGACTGGAACGAACGAAGGAAAAGGCGGCAGTATGCATATTGCCGATTTAAATGTTGGTAATTTAGGTTCTAATGGCATTGTAGGTGCGGGGTTTCCGATTGCTGCAGGAGCGGCATTAACTGCTCAAATGGAAGGGACAGATCAAGTAGTGCTTTGTTACGCAGGAGATGGAGCAACCAACGAAGGTAGCTTCCATGAAGCTCTGAATTTAGCATCTATCTGGCAATTGCCTGTTGTTTATCTTATTGAAAATAATCAATATGGAATGAGCAGTTCTATTGATAAGATGGTCAATATCCAACGGCTTTCTGAAAGAGGAACTAGTTATGGTATTGAAGGAGTTACCATTGACGGAAATGATTTAGATGAAGTGATTATGACGGTTTCTCAAGCTGTTTCAAAAGCTAGAAACGGAGGCGGACCAACTTTAATCGAAGCATTGACCTATCGATACCACGGACATTCTAAATCAGACAAATTACTCTATCGTTCAACAGATGAATGCTATTATTGGCAAGAACATAAAGACCCTATTGCGCGAGTTGAAAGACAGTTAATCGAGAACAATCTAATGACTGAAAAAGAGATTCGTCAACTGGAAAATAAGATTCGTGAAGAAATGGCTTCTATGATTTCTTCTGTAAAATTAGATGCGGAACCGTCTGAAAAAGATCTTTGGACACATGTTTACGTGGAGGATTCACTATGAGAAAAATTACCTATTTAAAAGCAATCAATGAAGCATTAGAGGAAGCTATGGCCAAAAATCCCAAGGTATTTCTTCTAGGTGAAGATATCGGGGTTTATGGTGGTGGTTTTGGTGCTACTGCAGGATTATTAGAAAAATATGGAGAAAAACGCGTTCGTGAAACACCCATTTCTGAAAGTGCAATTGCAGGGGTTTCAGTAGGTGCAGCAATGACCGGTTTACGACCAGTTATGGAGTTTCAATTTTCTGATTTTGTAACGGTTGCTATGGATCAGATTGTCAATCAAGCGGCTAAAATTCATTATATGTACAGTGGAAAAGCGAGTGTTCCTTTAGTTATGAGAACAGCTGCTGGTTCGGGAACTGGCGCTGGGGCACAACACTCTCAAAGTTTAGAAAATTGGATGGCACATATTCCAGGATTAAAAGTGATTCAACCTTCTAATGCATATGATGCAAAAGGGTTACTTCATGCGGCTATTGAAGATGAAAATCCAGTAATGTTTTATGAGCATAAATTATTGTATAAAACAGAAATGTTTGTACCAGAGACAAGCTATTCTTTACCAATAGGAGTGGCTGACATTAAGCGTACAGGGGAAGATGTAACGATTATTGCCACTGGCATTATGGTCTCAAAAGCCTTAAAAGCTGCTGAAGCATTAGCTGAAGAAGGGATATCGGTAGAGGTAGTTGACCCAAGAACATTGGTCCCTTTAGATGTCAAAACCTTACTTTCTTCAGTTGATAAAACAAAACGAGTAGTAGTAGTAACTGAATCTGTAAAAAATAGTGGCTTTGGAGCCGAAATTACCGCTGTTATTGCTGAGGACCCTATTTCATTGCAATTAAAAACGCCGATTGTTCGATTAGGTGGTGCGTTTGTTCCAATGCCAGCCCAAAAATTGTTAGAAAGTTTAGCGATTCCCCAAGTCGAAACTATTGTTCAGTCTGTAAAAAAAATGATGCTTAATGACTTAGCGAGTAATTCTTTATGAAAATTAGTGAAGATCGTCGAAAAATGTTAAAAGTAGTAACGATGTATTATGAACAAGGGCTTACACAAGCAACTATTGCAAAAAAAATTGGTGTGTCAAGACCAGTGATTTCAAAAATTTTACAACAATCTAGAGAAAATGGTATGGTAACAATTTCTATTAAAGATGAATCTGTTTATACTGTAAATCTAGGTCTTCAATTAGAAGAGAAGTACCAATTGAAAGAAGTCATCGTTGTTGCAAGCAATGACAATATACAAACTGAAAAAGCGCAAATGGAAGTTAGCAAAGCTGCCGCTTTCTACTTAGAAAATCAATTGAAACCAGCAATGTCTATTGGGCTTTCTTGGGGAACAACTTTGGCAGATATGATAGATGCTATTCCATATTCTTCTTTCCCAACCATTAATATTTGCCCATTAGTAGGTGGTGTATCCAGCGAACATCTATACTACGATACAAATCACTTAGTTTTTAGACTGTCAGAAAAATTGAATTGTCAGTGTCAGTATTTTTATGTCCCAGCTTTAGCAGAAAATAAACAATTAGCGGATACATTAAATCAGACACAACTATTAGGAAAAGCATTATCAACTGCTAAAAATGTTGACTTTGCTATTATTGGTGTTGGAAACCCTAATGAACGTTCAACTTGGCAAAAATTAGGTTATCTTGAAGCCAAAGATATCGAAATTATAAAAAAAACAGGCGTAAAAGGTGATGCAGTCGCTTCCTTATTTGACAAAAATGGACAAACAGTAAACAATGAGATCAGCGAGCGAATGCTTGGATTAAAAGTAGAAGATTTAATTAATATTCCAAATGTAATGGTTATCGGATGTGGGAAAGAAAAAGCAGAAAGCATTAAACCATTGCTTATTGGTAAAAAATGTTCTATCTTAGTTGTTGACCAATTATTGGCAGAAGGTTTATTATAATCACAAAGGAGAGATTGCTATGGATTTGACACAAGGCATTCCTGTTTCTATTCAACTTAAAACAGTTGTGAAGCAAGCTGGTGAAAAGAATGAATTCTATTTTGATGTAGCAGGACAAATTATAAAAATGGGGAACACTTTATATATTCGTTATAAAGAAGAGCAAGAAAGTGGCGAAGCAATCCCGGTAACGATTAAAGTAGAGCCAGATGGAAAGATACAATTAATCCGAGCAGGTGAGTTACGGATGCGCTTGAAATTTGGTTATCAAGAACGATTAGAAACTATCTACCGAACCCCTTACGGACTATTTCAAATTAGCACATTTTCCCATAATGTTCGATTTAGTTTGAAGGATCAACCAACGTCAGGAAGTATTCTAATCGACTATGATTTATACTCTCAAGACGAAAAAGTAGGGGAATATCACTTAGAACTCGAATTTACTGCATAATTCGTAAAGAATTAATTGATTTTTCTGTAATGTTTTTGTATGATAAAGAGTAGACTGTGAAAGGACGTGTGCCGTTTGGAAATAACTGTATTTGACGGAGTCAAAAAAGATGAATTATCCATGATAGAAGTTGCTCATGCAATTTTGGAACAACGTGAAGATGTGATGGATTTTTCTGACTTAGTAAACCAAATTCAAAATTATCTTGGAAAATCTGATAGCGAAATTCGTGATTCTTTAGCGCAATTTTATACTGACTTAAATATTGATGGGAGTTTTATCTCGTTAGGAGATAACCGTTGGGGATTACGTTCATGGTATCCAATTGACTCTATTGATGAGGAAGTAACCCAAGGATTAGATGACGAAGAAGAAGATACTCCACGTCGTAAAAAACGTAAAAAAGTTAACGCATTTATCATTGATGCAAATGATGATGACGTAATTGACTATAACGATGATGATCCTGAAGATGCTGAATTAGCAGATGATGACGACACTTTATATGAAGAAGACGACGAAGATGATGATGTAGAAATTAAAGCATATAATTCAGATCTTCAGGAAATTGGTGCGGATTCAGATGATGAAGAAGAGGAATTACCAGGTATCGAGGAAGATTTAACAATTATTGACGAAGATGATATTGATGACGAAGATGATGAATTTGAAGACGAATTGTCTGAAGACTAAATAGCATTAAGAGAAAGCACGAAGCCAAGTCTATTGGTTTCGTGCTTTTTTACGGAAGAATCAAGTGAGAAGTTTGGAACTGTAATTTATTTTTTTAAAGCCGTTTTTAATTCTAGAATAAATGAATGAGAACTAATAACATTTTTCTAAATAACTTTTATTCTTAGAAGATTAACACTTGACCTCGGGCTCATTTACTTGTATTATACTACTTGGGCACCTTTGAGAAGGTCAGAAGTTTGATGAAATTCCAGCTCCCTATTCAATTTGGATAGGGAGCTTTTCTTTTGTGTTTTCTATATTGCTAGAAGGTACATTAGAAGTTACTTACTTCTCTCTACTACACTATATTTTATATACAGAAAGGATTTTTTATATTATGACAAAATACATCTTTGTTACAGGCGGTGTTGTTTCTTCAATCGGAAAAGGGATTGTTGCAGCATCATTGGGTCGTTTGCTAAAAAATCGTGGGCTGAAAGTAACGATTCAAAAATTCGATCCATATATTAACGTGGATCCAGGTACAATGAGTCCTTACCAGCATGGAGAAGTTTTTGTCACAGATGATGGTGCCGAAACTGATTTAGATTTGGGACATTATGAACGTTTTATAGATATTAATCTAAATAAATATTCCAATGTCACAACAGGGAAAATCTATTCAGAAGTTTTACGCAAAGAACGTAAAGGAGAATATTTAGGAGCAACAGTTCAGGTTATTCCTCATATTACGAATGAAATCAAAGATAAGATTATGCGTGCAGCTAAAATGACTGACTCAGATATTATTATTACTGAAGTTGGTGGAACAGTAGGAGATATCGAATCTTTACCGTTTTTAGAAGCGTTGCGCCAAATGAAAGCAGATGTGGGAAGTGAAAATGTGATGTATATTCATACAACATTGATTCCTTATCTAAAAGCTGCTGGTGAAATGAAGACCAAACCAACACAACATAGTGTAAAAGAATTAAGAAGCTTAGGAATCCAACCAAACATCTTAGTCGTTCGTACAGAATTACCTGTTTCTCAAGGGACAAAAAATAAGTTAGCTCAATTTTGTGATGTTGCACCTGAGGCAGTTATTGAGTCACGGGATGTAGAAACCTTGTATTCTATTCCGTTAGCCTTACAAGCTCAAAATATGGATCAGATTGTCTGCGATCACCTTAAGTTAAATGTTACAGAAGCGGATATGACTGAATGGCGTGCACTTGAAGAAAAAGTCCTTAACTTAAAGAAAAAAACAAAAATTGCTTTAGTTGGAAAATATGTAGAGTTACCAGACGCGTATCTTTCAGTTGTTGAAGCATTAAAACATGCAGGCTTTGCATTTGATTCAGATATTGAGATTCAATGGGTTGATTCGCAAGAAGTGACCTATGAGAATGCTGATGAACTGTTAGGAGACGCGGATGGTATTTTAGTTCCTGGTGGTTTTGGGGATCGCGGAGTCGAAGGGAAGATTGAAGCGATTCGTTTTGCAAGAGAAAATGATGTACCATTCTTAGGTATTTGCTTAGGAATGCAGATGGCATGCGTTGAATTTGCTCGTAATGTCGTTCAACTGGAGGATGCTGGATCAGCAGAGAATAATCCTGATGTGCTAAACAATATTATTGATTTGATGTCAGATCAAGAAAATGTTGAAAATCTTGGTGGAACATTGCGTTTAGGTTTATACCCATGCAAATTGAAAAAAGGCACAGTGACAGCTTCCGCTTATGAAAATCAAGAAGTTGTACAAGAACGTCATCGTCATCGCTATGAATTTAATAATAAGTATCGTGAACTATTTGAAGATGCCGGTTTAGTCTTTTCCGGTGTTTCTCCTGATAATCGCTTAGTCGAAATTGTGGAGCTTACGGATAAGAAATTCTTTGTAGGTTGTCAATTCCATCCGGAGTTAATTTCACGTCCAAACCGCCCACAAAAATTGATTCAAGGATTTGTTGGTGCGGCATTAGACAATGCAGAAAATAGATAAAAATGAAAAAACAATCTCGATTGGAAGATTATTCGACCAATCGAGATTGTTTTTTTATGATGCCCTTTTTTTGTTTTCAGAACGGGCATTTCTATTTGATTGTTGAGCAGGTGGTATAGAATTTATCGTTCCTTCTGATGAAGGAACGGATTCTGGTGTAGGTACAGACTCTGGTGTAGGTACAGACTCTGGTGTAGGTACAGACTCTGGTGTAGAATCTATTGATTCTTGACTAGGCGGAAGTGGAGGAGTTGGGACACTCTCGACTTTACTAGTCGGTGGTGCAGACTGTGATTGCAGTGTTGACTCTTTTGTTACACTTGACGAACCATTTGTCGTGTCTTCAAATACAGGTCCTTCTTGTTGTGTAGCTCCTCTAACATATAATTCAGAACCAATTTGAACAACACTGTCAGGCATTACCCAATCGTTAGCTGAGATATTTTGAGACAAGTATGTCATCATCTCACGATAGACGTCTGTAGAAATTGACCAATTTTCATAAGGTAAGGGTCTTAAAAAGTCTTTATAGCCAGTCCAAACTGAAATAGCATAATTAGGTGTATAGCCAACGAATGTACTATCTGGAGCCACCATCGTGCTCACAGGTCCGATTTTAGCCATATCCTCCTCTGTATAATTAGAAGTTCCTGTTTTTCCTGCTTGGATTAAGCCAGGAATTTGCGCATTGATTGCTGTTCCGGTTCCAATTACATCTTTAAGCATATCGGTCATCATGTAGGCAGTAGAATCTTTAATTGCTCGACGACTTTCAGGTTTAATTTCATCAACGGAGCCGTCTTGATAGACTACTTTACTCACATAGTAGGGTTCATTATATACTCCTTCATTTGCAAAGGTAGCATAAGCACCAGCTAGTTTTAAAGAAGAAATCCCATATTTCGATCTATCTTTCTCACTTGTATTACTGGAAATTGCATTGGCATATTCCAATGTTTTATATTCAATTCCAAGGTTTTTAAGAAAGGCAGCTGAGTTATCCTTTCCAACTGCTTCAAATGTCTGAATTGCAGTGGTATTTCTTGAATGAATCAAAGCAGTTCTCATAGTGATTGCTCCCATGTATTGCAGATCTACATTTTTTACATTGATATTTGTACCAGGATATGTCGTTGGTTTATCATACATAATTTTACCTGTAGAATAGTTTAGGTTCTCAATAGCAGGACCGTAATCGGTGATTGGTTTTACTGTTGAACCGACATCTCGATTTGTTTCTACTGCTTGATTAGTACCCAATTGGACATCATCAGGAACCTTTCTTCCGCCTATTTGAGCTTTAACTTGTCCTGTTTTGACATCAATTATGGTGGAAGCAACTTGTAAATCTTCATCAGGGTACTGAACATAATCACCAGTATTGATGATATCGTAGAGTTTCTGTTGCGCAGCCATATCAAGATTTGTGTAAATATCTAAACCATCTGTGTTAACATTTTTTCCTGTTTTTTCTTCCACTTCGGCAATGACTTCTTTAATATAATTGTCAATCACTTTACGATTTGTAGAAGAATGTTGTAATGGTTGTAATCCATCATCAATAGGAGTGGCAATTGCTTGCTCATATTCACTTTTGCTAATTTTTTTATTTTCTAGCATAGTTGACAGAACTATGTCACGTCTATTTTTTGCTTGTTCAGGTTTTGCGTAAGGGTCGTAATCATTTGGTGCTTGGGGCATTCCTGCAAGTAACGCGGTTTGTGGTAAATTTAATTCAGCTAAAGGTTTTCCAAAATAACCTAGAGCAGCGGTCTCCATTCCATACAAACCATTGGCCATATAGACTTTATTAATATAATACGTAATAATCTCATCTTTTGATTTTTCTCGTTCTAATTGAACAGCCAACCAAGCTTCTTGCGCTTTCCTTTGCAAGGTTTGGTCAGATTCTTTGGTTGAAAAGTAAGATAACTTGATTAATTGCTGTGTTAAAGTACTACCACCTTGTAAACCGCCACTGCCTTTAATATTAGAAAAAGCAGAGCCTAGTATACGAACGGGATCTACTCCGATGTGTTTATAAAAACGTTTATCTTCAACAGAAACAATCGCATTTTTTAATAATTGAGGCACATCATTTGCTTGAATGATCTCTCGTTTTTCAGCTCCTAAATCTTCAATCACTTCATTGTTAGCATCATGAATTTTAGATGAAACAGTAGCCGTTAACTTTGCATCATCAAGTTTTTGGGCTTTTCTTGCATAAGACCAAAATAATCCTACACCAGCCAAAAAGGCAATACATCCTAATAAAAGCAAGACGAGAAACGTTTTTAAAACGATTCGTCTTTTTTTCTTTGGTTTTTGTTCTCCAGTAGGAGTAGAAGGAGGGATACTCCCTTTCTGTGCGTGTCTTTCTGATCGAGAACCTAGTTCTTCAGTTGACATAAATAATAACTCCTTTATCTTAAAGTGTTCTGATCACTATTCGTTAGGACTGAATGGATCGAGTTGATATGTATTGCTCTACTGCTTTCAAATAAGGGATTCGGGGAGCAATACCCAATTTTATTTCAATGCCCAACTCTTCAATAAGTGAGAGAGGCAATGATTTTCTGCCCGTTTTTTCTTGTTCTAGCCAATAACTAACTAAATCTTCTCCACTAAAAAAGAAGCAGCGGTTCAAGGAAGAGAACCAGATGAGAATAAAACAGATTCCTTTTTGAACTAAACAATTCTGAATATGTTTAATTTGATGTTGATGAAAATTTTTAAAAGGAAAGGACGTCTTGTTCTTCGTTTCTTTTGCTTCAAAATCTAAATAATAACCATTGTAAACACCGTTGTAGTCAGTAGTTGATGCTTGACGAAAATAGGCTTCCTTAATGACTGCAGCGCTTCGTCTTGGGTAATCAACTTTTACGATTTGAACTGGGGTTGGTTTTTTATGGATGACTGCTGTATTATGGTTTAAATAATAAGCATTACTTTGATTAATTTCTTCCTCAAAATCCATTCCTCGTTTACCAAACTGAGTGGGTGCTTTTTTTCCTTGTTTTTTATGGGTTATTGCTTCATGATTACTATAGGGAGTACCGTTAGGATAATGGAAAGCCATTTCTATCACGCTCCTAGCTAACATTATAACAAAAAAATGATTGGAAGGAAAAGGAAACTGGAATGGACCAAATAAAAACAATCTATGTTAGTGGATATAGAAGCTTTGAAATGGGGATTTTCAAGGAAAAAGACCCTAAAATAGAAATTATTAAAAATAGTTTAAAAAAAGAAATAATCAGTTATATTGAGATGGGGTTAGAGTGGGTACTGGTTTCTGGCAATTTAGGTGTGGAGCTTTGGGCAGCTGAAGTTGTAGGAGAACTAAAAAATGATTTTCCTGAATTGAAATTAGGCATAATTTTTCCTTTCAAAGGTTTTGGAAATAACTGGAATGAGAAAAACCAACATTCTTTGGAGAAAGTCAAAGCATTAGCAGATTATGTAAATTCTGTTAGTCATCAACCTTATCAGTCTCCAGCACAATTAAAGGGGCATACAACTTTTTTACTTGAGCATACTGGAGGAAGTTTGCTTGTCTATGATAAAGATTATGAAGGAAAAACATTGTTCTTTTTAAGAGAAGCAGAAAGGTTTTCTGAAAGGTTTTCATATGATATTCGGTTGATTACAATGGATGATTTACAAAACTCTATAGAATAATATAGAATCTGTTTGATTTTCTGTTGATTTTCCTATAGAATAATGATGTCGAACTATGAATTTTTTTTGACCGTATGAATAAATTAATGAGGTGTAAAAAAATGGCAAACTTAGTATACAGTCCTAAAGATATTTTACAAAAAGAGTTTAAGACCAAAATGCGTGGATATGATCCAGAGGAAGTTGACGAATTTTTAGATAACGTAATTAAAGATTATGAAGCGTACAATAAAGAATTATTGATTTTACAAGAAGAGAATAATCGTTTGCTTGCTAAAATGGATCAAATGGCTAAAGTACAACAAGCAATGCCTCGTGGTGGAGCACAAGAAGTTCCTAAGAGCACTGCTGTGACAAACTTTGATATTTTGAAACGTTTATCTAATTTAGAACGAGAAGTTTTTGGTAAAAAATTGGATGACACACCCTCTGTAAGCACAAGTCATGTAGCAAGTCGTTACAGCTCAGAGATTGACAACTCTGAAACGCGTCAATTTTAATAGTTGTGTTTTAAGAAATAGAAATGAATGAACCATTTGTAATTTTCGGGTGATCGCGGTCTGAGTTTTCAGACTGAGGAAAGTCCATGCTCGCACAGGCTGAGATGCCTGTAGTGTTCGTGCTTAGCGAAAACATAAGCTAAGGTACTGGAAATAGTGAATCGACTTTCTTTAGAAGATTGTTGTATTGCTATTTAAAGTAACGGCAGGAAAAATGACTAAGGTTTCGGCTATGTCAGAGTACCCTTGAAAGTGCCACAGTGACGAAGCAATTTGGGAAACTGGATTGGTGGAACGCGGTAAACCCCTCGAGCGAGCAACCCAAACTATGGTAGGGGCGCTCTTCTAAAGGAAATGAACGAGTAGAAGAGGCAGAGTAATCTGCAGATAGATGATGACCATCAACTTTTTTTCCTGAGAAAAGGTTGATACAGAACATGGCTTATAGAAAATTACAGTATCAGGATAACCTTCCAACAATGTTGTGAAGGCTTTTTTTAAACTATCGGCAGATAAGAATATAAAATAAATGACACCACGCTAAAGAGGAGAAAATATGAGTAAAGAAAGAACATTTAAGCTAGTCGCAACAGCAGCCAGTGGATTAGAAGCATTGGTTGGAAAAGAACTTCGTGATTTAGGAATTCCTTGTCAAGTTGAGAACGGAAAAGCACTTTTCGAAGGAACGATGGAAACCATTGCTACAGCAAACTTGTGGTTAAGAACAGCGGACAGAATCAAAATTATTGTTGGTGAATTTGATGCTTTTAGCTTTGATGAGCTATTTGAAAAAGTAAAAGCTCTGCCTTGGGAAGATTATTTACCGATGGATGCAGAATTTCCCGTTGCTGGTAAATCTATCAAATCAAAATTGTACAGTACACCAGATTGCCAAGCAATTACGAAAAAAGCAATTGTCAATCGTTTAAGAGAAATCTATCATCGTCCAGCAACGGTTCCTTTAACAGAGTCAGGTGCTTTTTTTCAACTAGAAGTAGCATTGCTTAAAGATCATGTTACTCTAACTATTGATACGACAGGACCTAGTTTATTCAAACGCGGGTATCGAATTGATAAAGGTGGGGCTCCATTAAAAGAAAATATGGCAGCTGCACTCGTAGCCCTTACTAATTGGCGTAAGGATCGTCCATTTTATGACCCTGTATGCGGTTCTGGAACCATCTGTATAGAAGCAGCTTTAATTGGTCATAATATTGCACCAGGCTTCAATAGAGAGTTTGTCTGTGAAACGTGGGATTGGTTTGATGAAGCGATTTTTGAAAAAGTTCGTGAAGAAGCTGAAGCGAAAGCGGATTACGATATCGAATTAGATATTATGGGTTCTGATATTAATGGGAAAATGATTGAAATTGCCAAAGCGAATGCTGAAGAAATTGGTTTAGGTGATTCTATTACTTTTAAACAATTAGCTCTAAAAGACTTTACTACTGATAAAGAATATGGCGTAATGGTTGCTAATCCACCTTATGGAGAACGTCTTGGGGAAGAGGAAACGGTTCGTAAACTTTATAAAGAGATGGGAGCTGTTTTCCGACCTCTAAAAACATGGAGTAAATACATTTTAACTAGTGATTTAGATTTTGAAATATATTATGGGGTTCGAGCTACAAAAAAACGTAAACTATATAATGGTGCATTACGAACAGATTTATTCCAATATTGGGGAGAGCGTCCACCTAGAAAGCCAAAAGAAGAGTAAAGGGGCACATGAAATGAATGAAAAAGAATTTTTAAATGAAGTCAAAGAGATCAGTTTATTGAACCAATCTTTGGCGCTACTAGAATGGGATAGTCAAACGGGGATGCCAGAAGCTAGTAGTGACTTCCGTGGAGATGTGGTAGGTCATTTAACCAAGTTATCATTTGAAAAAAGTGTTGGAAGTAAGATAAAAGAATCCGTTGACTATTTTACTGAACATTCTGAAGAGTTGTCTGAACTAGGTGCTCAGGTGTTTGAAAAAGTCAAAGAAGAGTATGAACAAAATTGTAGTATTGACCCTAAACGAATGCAAGAGTATAAAGCAACTTTAAGTACAGCTCATACTAGTTGGCTGAAGGCTAGAAAAGCCAATGATTTTTCTATTATGAAAGGTTCTCTTGAAGAAATTATCGCTTTCCTTAAAGAGTTCATTCCGCTATGGAAGAAAAATGAAAAAACAGATTATGATGTTTTACTTAATTTATATGAACCAGAGATGACGGTAGAAAAATTAGATCTTTTGTTTGAGCAAGTCAAAAATGGCATTATGGCTATTCGTAAAGAAATTCAAGAAAAAGGTCAAGTTCCTAGAACAGATTTTTTAACAAGAAAAGTTTCGAAAGAACAACAACGAAAGTTTGTTTTAGGAATAGCTACTGATCTAGGCTATGATTTTAAAAAGGGTCGTTTAGATGATACAGTCCATCCGTTTATGTTACCAATCAACCGTAAAGATGCGAGAATTACAACTTGTTGGGATGAAGATAACTTTAAAATCGCTACTTTTGGTGTTATCCATGAAGCGGGTCATGGAATTTATGAACAAAATATTGATCCTAAGTACGATTATACCCCTCTTGCTGCTGGAACTTCCATGGGGATTCATGAATCACAATCTTTATTCAACGAAATTATTATCGGTGGTAATAGAGAATTCTGGAAAAAACAGTTTCCTTTTTTCAAAGAATGTACAGAGGGAACGTTTGATGATATTGAGTTTGAGACGTTTTACGCTTCGTTAAAAGAGACGAAGGCGAGTCTGATTCGAATTCATGCAGATAATCTTACGTATCCGCTGCATATTATTATTCGTTATGAAATTGAAAAAATGATTTTTAATGATGGGGTTTCTGTTGAAGAATTACCTGCGATTTGGAATCAAAAGTATGAAGACTATTTAGGTATTCGACCTGAAGGCGATTTAGATGGCGTTCTACAAGATGTTCATTGGTCAGGTGGTAGCTTTGGCTATTTCCCATCGTATGCTTTAGGTTACATGTATGCCGCGCAATTGCGTGAAGCTATGGCTAAAGATCTTGATATTGAGAAAGTTCTTTCTTCAGAGGATTATACTCCAATTAGAGCATGGCTAACTAAAAATATTCATCAATATGGCGCCTCTCGAAAACCAGCCCGTCTAATTAAAGACGCAACTGGCGAAGACCTAAATCCTGAGTATTTAATTCAATATTTAAGAAAAATGTATTCTGATGTGTATGGTATTGCTTAATAGATAGATTGAGAAGAAGGTGGGGAGCAGAGATGTTGTCAATCAGTGATTATTTACAAGCAGGTGAAACAACTGTTTCCAATTTAGTGATTGAACAGTATCAAAAGCTAGGTTTGACGGATGAAGAATTTCTATTCTGGTTGCAATTATATCGTTCTCAAGCTAAAGGAGACTTATTTCCAGATCTTTCATTGATTAGTGATATTATGGGGAAAACGATTGAAACTAGCTATCGCTTATTAAATCAATTGATGTCTAAAGGATTTCTGAAAATTGAAACCAAACAAAATGATCACGGACAAATGATGGACACCTATGATTTATTACCGATTTTCCAGAAAATTGAACGCTTATTGGAAACGAAAGCACAAACAGAAACAAGTCTTTCAGAAGCTGAAACAATTAAACAGTTATATCAATCATTTGAAAAAGAATTTGGTCGTCAGCTTTCACCAATAGAATTAGAAATGATTGGACAGTGGCTAGAAACAGATCACTACAAACCAGAATTAATTCGTCTGGCGTTAAGAGAAGCGGTGTTGAACCAAGCCTATAGTTTAAAATATGTTGATCGCATTTTGTTGGCTTGGGAAAGAAAGAATTTTACAACCAAGGAGCAAGTCGCTGAAGACCAAAAACGGAGGAAGCAAGTAATGCTTCAAAAAGAAATCGAAGAACAGGGAGAAAAAAATAGTCCTGTTCCTAAAGTAACTCTTCACAATTGGTTAAACCCTGAAGATAGTGAGTAAAGGAGGTAGGTAAATGCTTTCTAAGGAAAAAACAATGGAAGCAATTGGTATCATGTATGACATGTTTCCTGATGCGGAATGCGAATTACGCCATCAAAATCCTTTCGAATTGTTGATTGCGGTTATTTTAAGTGCACAAGCAACGGATGTATCCGTGAACAAAGCTACACCAGCATTGTTCGAGGCCTACCCAACTCCAGAAGCATTGTCGCAAGCACCTATTGAAGAAATTATGACAAAAATTAAAACAATTGGGTTATATCGAAATAAAGCCAAAAATATCAAGGCTTGTGCAGAACAATTACTAGAACGTTTCAATGGAGAAGTACCTAAAACAAGAGAAGAACTGATTACATTACCTGGTGTTGGAAGGAAAACAGCCAATGTTGTTATGGGAGATGCCTTTGGTGTACCCGCAATTGCAGTAGACACTCATGTTGAGAGAGTTTCTAAGCGTTTAAGAATCTGTAAGTTGAATGCTAATGTGTCAGAAGTTGAAGAAACATTGATGCGTAAAATCCCTAAAGAATTGTGGGTAAAAACACATCATACTATGATCTTTTTTGGAAGATACCACTGTTTAGCAAGAAATCCTAAATGTGATATTTGCCCCTTACTTTATATGTGTCAAGAGGGAAAAACAATTATGAATTCAAAATAGTCGATATAAAAAAATGCCATCTCCTTACTAACAGCGTGTAAGGAAATGGTATTTTTCTATTTTATCCGATACCAATAACAAAATGTAGTAGTTTATCAGAGTAAGTTGGTTCTTCCAAATCAGTTTTAACTGTCTGATTTAACAATTTTAACTCATCGGTAATAATACCATCTACACCATAGAACATCATTCTTGTCATGGTATCTTCATCATTAGGTGTCCAAGCATAAACTTTTTTCTTATCGTTGTGAGCTGCATTAATAAAGTTACGATTTAATGTAGTGTATTCCATCGTAAAGAAATCCACATCAGAAATAGGAGGTCCAATGATGTTAAAGGGCAGAATATAGCCGACATAGAAATCAGGTTCTTTCTGCTTTAGTGTTGTTGCTGTGTCAAATGATAACGTGTGAATAATGTGTTTTTCCGTTAAAATGGTTTCTCGATATTTTTGAATAAAACGGTCAATCAATTCTTTACTATCTTGCGGTGTAGTTTTTATTTCAATTAGAAGTTTTTGATTCATTTTTTTAGCCTCAAGAAGGTAGTCATCAAAGGAGCATATTTTTGCTTCCAAGTGATTCTCTTTAACTGTCAGCTCTTCTAACTCGGCTAAGGTCAATTCATTAGGACGTTTATTTACACCTGTGAGATTCTTCAAGTTAAAGTCATGCATTACCACAAATTGTTTATCTTTTGTTTCTTGGATGTCCATTTCAATATAATCAGGAAACTCTTTGCTTGTTTTTTTTAAAGCATATAAGGTATTTTGAACACCGTTTTGAGCATCTACACCTCGATGGGAGATGGTTAAAGGTTTTGAGACAGAAGGGTTGCTTAAGTAGTTGGAATTATAGACACCTACACCTAAACCGAAAAAAACAGTAACAACAGCAAAACCAGTAATTTTTGGAACACTCCATGCTTTAGCATGGATTTCTTCATGTGACGCAAACCAGTCAGGAAGATTAGGTAAGAACCCTTCGTCATCCATGTAATCAACTGTAATATAAAAAATACCAACAGTAGATAAAACAGTATTTAGTAATAAAATAAATTGAAGAAAACTCATCGCAATAACCGCACTAAAAAAGGCATATTCTGGAAAAAAATGTTCAACCGCTGATTGCAAACCAAAGATAACAGAATAAGCAAGAGTAGACAGCAACAAAACGCCGCCACCAATGAAAATAAACTGACCTAAAATTTTAAAAAAATGTAGCTTGGTTCTTTCCCAACTAGCTTTTATCGCTTTTTGGAAAGGCATATCTCGCAAAATCATTTCAGGTAAACCAAATATTAATCGAATTGAAAGGTAAATCAGAATTAAATAACCGATTAAAACCGATGCAATGACGATAACACGATTAGCAAAAATAAAATCTAAAATGAAAGCAGGAATTTTTATTTTTGACAATAAATCAGAATTGAAACTTAATCCACTAAAAGGCAGAATTAGCAAAAAGTAGAAAAGAAAAAATAAAATAGTACTGAAGCGAATTTTTTTTAATTGAGCAAAACTTCCTTTAAGCAACTGTTTAAGGGTAATTTTTTTTCTCTTTTTAATAAAGAAAACACTTAGAAGTAAAAATGTGAATTCAAAATATGTAGCAATTAAAATTAATAGCAGAACTAGGAGTAGAGAGACTAGAACCATGGGGTGCTTTACTAAAATAATTGGAATAGTATCAGAGGACAAATAGTTAATATTTCCTCTTTTTAAAATGAACTTTGTTAAGCTTGCTAAAGAAGGTATCAAAACAAATAGCATAAATCCATGCATCAATAAAACATCTCTAAAATATGAAATAGAACCTTTAAGAAAATCAAATGTATTAACAAGACTGTTTTTTAAATAGCGCATTTTTTTCACCAACTTCACTGAGAATATGTTCAAAATAAAGAAGGTAGAACAACAAGCATCCTAGCCTTCAATTTAAGCATTTATCTGATTTTTAAGTATATCTTTTTAGAAACCAAGGAGTCCACTTAAGAAGCTACCGCCATAAATCAAAGCTAAACTATAAAGGAAGATAGAGGCTGGTTTAGCAAGAATAATGATTAGGGTGAATTTTTTTACCGACATTTTGGTTAGGCCAGCCATTAAGCATAGTGCATCATCTGGAGCAACTGGGAATAGAATAGCTAACGTAAACAAGCGTTCAAATCGTCTTTCATTATCCAACCAACCGATATACTTATTGTATGTTTTATCACTGATTAAACTCAAGATAAACGGTTTCCCGTAGTTTCTTCCCAGTAAGAAAATAATCACAGAACCAATGGCAATGCCAACATAATTATAAATAAAACCAGCAAAAGGTCCAAAAATTAGCACTCCAGCGGCACAACTTATTCCTCCTGGAATAATTGGAATCACAACTTGAATGATTTGAATCAAGATAAAAATCATTGGTCCCAGTATTACAGAATCACCAACTAGACCTCTAAGAGCGTTGATATCTTTGAAGACACCCAACTTTATAAAATAAATCGTGACTGCAATAGTAGCTAAAATACCCACGATTGATATAGCATTAATAATTTTTCTTGAAAGAGCGATACTCATTTAAATCATCTCCTTAGTTGACTAAGTCATATTCATTATAAAATGTATTGATTAATTCTACCACTAATTGTATAAAAAATGACGAACATTATTGTAAGTTTGTATCACTAAAATCATTATACAAATTTTTTGTTGAAATAACATCCTACTTTAGGCGGAATTCAAAAAAAGAGTGAAATGTGCTCTAAATTTTATAAGAAAGTCTAAAATGTTTACAATGAGTAATCACAGGTTTATAATAAAGCTAAGATTTAGGTGCACCTAAAAATTTAATTGAATAGAGATGAGTATAGGCAATGAGCAAGAAAGAAAGCGAAACTAAAAAAATATTGAATTATGCAAATGGTCCAAGTTTGGAAGAAATAAATGGAACGGTAGAAGTTCCAGAAAATGCCAGTTTTTTAAGAACCTTATTTGCCTATAGTGGACCTGGGGCATTGGTTGCCGTAGGATATATGGATCCAGGGAATTGGATTACATCTATTGCTGGAGGGGCAGAATATAAATATGCGCTACTGAGTGTGATTTTGCTATCAAGTTTAATTGCGATGATGTTACAAAGTATGGCAGCAAAACTTGGGATTGTGACAGGTCATGATTTAGCACAGGCTACTCGCGCACATACAAGTAAACGAGTGGGAGTTATTCTATGGATAATAACAGAATTAGCAATTATGGCGACAGATATTGCAGAGGTTATCGGTGGTGCTGTGGCTCTTCAATTACTTTTTGGTTTTCCATTACTTTTAGGGGTGTTAATAACGACTTTTGATGTACTGTTGCTGTTACTACTCACTAAGTTGGGATTTCGTAAAATCGAAGCAATTGTTGTTTGTTTGATTGTAGTTATTTTCTCTGTCTTTGCTTATGAAGTAGCTTTAGCTGATCCGAATATTGGAGAGATTCTAAGAGGTTTCATTCCAGAAACTAGAATTGCAACAGATAAATCAATGTTGCTTTTAGCCTTAGGGATTGTTGGGGCAACTGTTATGCCTCATAATTTATATCTACATTCCTCAATTGCCCAATCAAGAAAATTGGATCGAAATGATGATGTTGCAAAAGCAAAAGCCATCCGTTTCACAGTTTGGGATTCGAATATCCAGTTAAGTGTTGCTTTTATGGTCAATTGTTTGCTCTTGATTTTAGGGGGAGCGTTATTCTATGGAACCAATAGTGATTTAGGCAAGTTTGTTGACCTTTTTGATGCGTTAAAAAATCCAGATATTGTAGGAAGCATAGCAAGTCCGACGTTGAGTATTCTTTTTGCGATTGCTCTTTTAGCTTCTGGTCAAAATTCAACAATTACCGGAACATTATCTGGACAAATTGTGATGGAAGGTTTTATTCATCTAAGAATGCCTTTATGGATGCGAAGAGTAGTAACACGATTGATTGCAATTGTTCCAGTGATAATTTGTGTCATTTTATATGGTGGGCAAGAATCTGCTGTGGAAGATTTATTGTTGTACACACAAGTATTCTTAAGTGTTGCTTTGCCAGTATCAATCATTCCTTTAACAATATATACAAGTGATAAAAAATTAATGGGTCGTTTTGCCAATCCTGAGTGGATGAAAATACTTGCCTGGATTATTGCCATTGTGTTGACAGCTTTAAACTTATTCTTAATTTACGGTACTCTATCAGGAATTAATAAGTAAAGTATAGTAGAAATCGTTGGAAGACTTTAAGATTTCTATCAGAAGTGGTAGAATAGTGAAGACTAAAAAATGAAATGAGGACACTTAATTGACTGAGTATTTAAATGTTGGGAAAATTGTGAACACTCAAGGACTAAAAGGGGAAGTTCGTGTGATTTCTCAAACTGATTTTCCAGAATTACGTTATAAAAAAGGATCTGTTTTAACTCTTTTTCAAGAAAAAAAAGAACCGATAGAGTTAGTGATTAAATCCCATCGAAAGCATAAAAATTTTGATATTGTTTCATTTGAAGATCATTTTTCAATTAATGATATTGAAAAGTACCGTGATGGAATTTTAAAAGTAGCGAAAGACGATTTAACGGAATTATCTAAGGATGAGTTTTATTACCATGAAATTATTGGCCTAACTGTTATTGATGAAACTGGTGTTGAAGTTGGTAAAATTAAAGAAATTCTTTCACCAGGTGCCAATGATGTTTGGGTTATTCAACGAGCAAAGAAGAAAGATTTATTACTTCCTTATATTGAGTCTGTGGTCAAGAAGGTTGATTTAGAAACTGGTCTTGTAGAAGTAGAAATTCCAGAAGGATTGATTGATGATGAAAATTGATGTTTTGACTCTTTTTCCAAGAATGTTTGAAGGACCGCTAGGGGAATCGATTATTGGAAAAGCAGTTGACCGAAATCTTCTTGAAATCAACGTATCTAATTTTAGAGACCATTCCGATAATAAACACCAAACGGTAGACGATTATCCCTATGGTGGTGGTGCAGGAATGTTGTTAAAAGTCCAACCAATATTTGATAACTTAGAAAAAATTCGAGAGCAAAACCCTGAAACAAAGAAAAGAATTATTCTTTTAGACCCAGCAGGGAAACCCTTTAATCAAACGATGGCAGAAGAATTTTCACAGGAAGAACATTTAGTTTTTATTTGTGGGCATTATGAAGGCTATGATGAGCGGATACGTTCGTTAGTGACAGATGAGGTCTCATTAGGTGATTACGTCTTAACAGGCGGTGAACTAGGAGCGATGGTGATGATTGATGCCACGGTTCGGCTATTACCTGATGTTTTGGGGAATAATACATCTGCTGAAACAGACTCTCATTCTACTGGATTATTGGAGCAACCACAGTACACTCGTCCAGCTGTATTCAATGATATGGCAGTGCCAGAAGTATTAACGAATGGAAATCATAAACTGATTGCTGAATGGCAGTTGAAAGAATCAATCCGCAGAACCTATTTAAGAAGGCCAGACATGTTAGAGAAATTAGAGATGACGGCAGAAATGGAAAGGTTTTTGCAAGAAGTAATTGAAGAAGAAACAGCGGATTAATTTTCGCTTTTCTGCAACAGAATTCCCTTTACACTAAGCGTCAGCTGTGTTAAACTGTTTTGGTGAGTGCAAAAGCGCTCATCTATTACGATATTCCGCTGTGGCAATGACCATAAGAATGTTTGGAATGAGGAGAATGATAAAATGAATCCATTAATTCAAGAGTTAACACAAGAACAACTACGTACGGATATTCCTGCGTTTCGTCCTGGAGACACTGTTCGCGTACATGCGAAAGTAGTCGAAGGAACACGCGAACGTATCCAGTTATTTGAAGGTGTTGTAATCAAACGCCGTGGCGCTGGAATCAGCGAAACTTATACAGTACGTAAAATTTCTAACGGTGTAGGTGTGGAACGTACATTCCCATTACACACACCACGTGTTGCCCAAATTGAAGTAGTACGCTATGGTAAAGTTCGTCGTGCGAAACTTTATTACCTACGTGCATTACACGGAAAAGCAGCTCGTATCAAAGAAATTCGCAGATAAGTATTTTATACTTTCATGTAGTTTCACGAACCCTTGTATATCAAGGGTTTTTTTGTTTTTAAGGGAGATGGGACAGATAGAGTTTCGTCTGAAATTACAATTTTTGAGGTCAAAACAAGGTCAAAAATGGTTTTGAAAAGTGCTACGTAGTGTATCAATCAAACTGTTCTGTATTTCATAAAAGATGGTTTGACTAGGTTTGACTAGGTTTAATTTGGAAGTTAGATAATAGTATCAAATAAGAAATACACAGTAATAGGGATTGTTTATTTGGAAATGATTAATTACACTATAGATAGATTAATCCAATATAATAGTCATAAGGATTTTTTATTGTTTAAAAGGAGCGTATACTTGTGTATAATGTATTATAAAGGTTTGATTGATATGATAAGCCTTTCCAAAATGAGGTGATAGAATGATTAAGTATTTTGAGGTACAAGGATTTAAAAGTTTTTCAAAAAAAATCTCGATAGATTTTTCTGATGTTGGAGATTACCAGTTTAACCAAAAACAATGTATAAAAGAGAATATGTTAAATAAGATAATAGTTTATGGAAAAAATGCGGTAGGGAAATCGAACCTAGGTTTGGCAATATTTGATATTACTGCTCATTTAGTAGATAAAAACATTGGAAAAGATTTGTATGACTATTATTTGAATGCAGACTCTTATACAGAATATGCAACATTTAGATATAATTTTATTTTTGATAATGATGAACTTGAATATGTTTACCGTAAAGACAATGTAGATAATTTATTATTTGAAAAGGTATCAATTAATGGGGATTTACTATTTTCGTATGATTTTTCTAACATGCAAGGAGATTTTACGGAAATTTCTAAGCAGTTTCCCAGTTTAAATTTTGAATTTAATCGTGCGGATATATCAATACTAAGATATATTGTTAATAATTCAATTATCCACAAAGATCATATTTTAAAACGAACTGTGGATTTTGTTTCAAACATGTTATGGGTTCGTAGCTTAGACCAATTGAGATTTGTGGGGCATAAGACAAGCGCAAAAGATTATAGAACATTTATTTTTGAAGATAATAATCTTGAAGAATTCAAAAAATTATTAACAGTGGCAGGAATTAATGAAAATATTATTATTAGAACTGACCCAACCGGAGAACTTGGATTGTATTTTGAAAAAAATGAACTACTTCCTTTTTTTAAAGTTGCTTCTAATGGAACAAAAGCTCTCTATTCAATTTTTTATTGGTTAAAAACGAGTAGGGATATTTCTTTTTTTTGTATAGATGAATTTGATGCATACTATCATTTTGAATTGTCTGAAACACTAGTACGCCTGCTTGAGAGAGAATACAGTTTTCAAATGATTTTGACAACACATAATACAAACTTGTTATCAAATAGTATTATGCGACCAGATTGTTATTTTATATTGACTCCTACGTCACTAACTCCATTTTTTAAAGCAACAAATAGAGAATTAAAAGAGGGGCATAATTTGGAGAAACTTTATATGAGTGGTGAGTTTGGTGGCTAAAACAAAAATTCTTGTTGTAGTAGAAGGACAGAAAGCGGAACCGACTATTTTAGAACATTTACTTAATTTATATGGTATTGATTGCTATGATATAATTTCTTACAATGCTAATATTTATGATTTATATTATGAAATAGACTCTATTTCATATATGGATTTTGAAGATATTGATATAGTTCAAATTTTAAAATCAAGAGAGAAAGATAGCTATAAAAGACAAAAACTAGAATATAACTTTAGTGACATTATTTTGATATTTGATTTTGATCCACAAGATAACAAGTTTGATTATAATAAAATTCATAAGTTACAAAAATATTTTGTTGAATCAACTGATATGGGAAAATTGTATATAAATTTTCCAATGGTAGAATCTTTTTTTCATATGAGTAGTATTCCTGATAGTAATTATTTGAATAGAAAAGTTAGTGCTGAAATTATTAAAGCCAAAAAATATAAAGAAGTTGTTGATAGAGAATCGAAAAGTAAGAACTGTAAACATTATGTTTCAGATGTCACTTTATCAAATAAAGTAATAGAAGCTAATATAGAAAAAGCAATATTTATTCAAAATGATTTGAAAAAAGCTGATATTTTACCAAAAAATCTCAATCTATGTTTATTACTTGAAAAACAAAATTGTTTTTTGAGTAATAAAAATTTTGTTTATGTACTATGTACAATGCTTTTTTTTATATTAGATTATAATTCAGAATATGTATATAAAGCAAAAAGAGACTAGTTTTGTCTGCTGGTCTTTTTTATAAAATTTAATATGGTAAATTTCAATAATTTAGAGAAAGGTAAATAATCAATTCTCTCTCAAAACAATAGTAGTTTCAACTTCTACAATATCATCACTATATATCAATTTCTGTATTTCTAATTCTAAACTTTGAGCGAATTCTTTATGTCCTGTTTTTTCAAGTAATAGGATGTATTCATAAACTTTATTTAGGTATTTTAGTTTTTGAGTTTGGAAATGTAAAATAAGATTTTCGTAATAGTAAATAGTGAAGTGAAAAAAGTAATTTGTAGGATCAATGGCTAAATTTTTTGCAAACTGAATATATTGTTTTGCTTCTGCGAATTTACGATTATTAATCAATCCACTGATAAAATTAATGATAAGACGAGAAGCAACTAGAAGGGTCTTATCATTTCCCATATCTCGATCTTCTAAAGGGAACAGCTTATTAATTAGCTTAGTTCCTTTTTTTGTATCCATTAATATAATTGTGTTTGCCACTAATCTGTAGTCGTAGTAAGTGAAATAGTTTGTATTGAACACTGTACGGTAGATTATATGTAAGTCTAATTTTGAAATTTCTTCAATTTCAGGAAATTTAGATGTGAAAACTGCTTTTATGTCATAGTACAAGGCAAGTTCACCAGTAGATTTAAAATTGATTGATTTAAGATATTGGTAATTATCTATTAGCTGTTTAAAATCATTGTCGGTGGCTATGTTTAGCTTTGTACATAGTACAAAATTTTTATCTATTAGTTTTAACTTAGAATAATCACAGTAAGAAAGCAATTCTTCAATGGGCATATCTAATTTGTTGCTGATCTCAATGAGTTCAGTCAAATTCAATTTTCGTTGCTCGGTTTCAATTCTATTATAGGTTTGGTAATCTCTTTTGGATTGCAGCATTTCTTTTTGCTTAATATTTTTTTGTTTTCTAAGGTAACGGATAGCTTGTATAATATTCATTTTAAAAATAGACAAAAGGAGTTGATGGAATAATTACAAGTATGAACAATTTCGAATAATAACTTCTGTTGTATTTGGATATAAGGAACTTAAATGAAGTGAACTTTTAGATGAAGAATATTTTTGTAGATGAATTAGAAAATAAATGTGAAATAAAAAAAATATGTGATAAAATAGAAAAAGGAGGTATCCTAGTATGTCAAAAATTCAAAAATATTTATTAGTTGTTCAATCTATTGTTAAAAAGTACGGTAGCAAGTTCGTATTTTCTCTAGGGTTAGGTGGGCTGTTTTCACTGTATATTATTGAATTTTTTAGGATGAAAGTTATACCTAAGCTAGAAAATCTGAAAGAAATACATGAGGTTTTAGGTGAAAATAATATTTCTAGTATAACAAGTTTAGAAATAATAATTCTTGTTGTATGCATTGTATCTTTAATTTCAGCTCCCTTATTAAGCAAAAATGATTCAAAAAGAAGCTATGAAGTAGTTGCGTTTATTGTTTTGCTTTTTTTTGAGCTAATTGCTATTCTTTCTGTTCTTGTTTCTAAGGAAATAAATAATTTGTTTATAGTTGGAACAACTATTTTATCAATTTATTTTGTGTGGTTAATGATTGATATTTTAAAAATTACGTATGCTTGGACAAAGATTGATAAAACCGCTGAGAAACAGATCGATGTAACAAAATTAACTTTAATTTGGGCAATTATTGTATTTTTATTAGGGATGTTTAGATAATGGAGGTGTATTTTTGGAAGAAAATAAGTTTTATTTGATAATTGAAGGAATAATATGTCTGGTTACTGCATACTTTATTTGGAAGTTAGAACAATATAATCAATTGTTGCATGAAATACAGGTGAGATATCCAAATATGATACAACAGACAATGGAAATTGCAGGGGAACCTAATTATTTTAAGTATCTACTAGGTGGAGCTTTCTTTATTGGTTTACTTATTGTATATACAATATTTGTTTTCAAATCTAGGATAGGCATGTATGGGATTGTTATAGCAAGTGTTAATTTTTTTCTATTGATTACATTACTAATTGTTTTTTGGAATCCTGTTTTAGCTACATTTGCTACCCTTTTATTAGGAGGCGGACTTTTTGTACTTGCGAATAGTTAAAAAAACAGCTTTGAATAAGGCTGTTTTTTATTTTGTGAGGGTTATTGAAAAAGTTTAGGGGAATTTGATTAAGTCGAATGGAAAGGAGAGACAAAATTGTTTGGATACTATTATTTCTATCAAAGAGAGCTAGGGCGTATGCGTGAATTTGATAAAGTGCAAAGAAAAATGTCGTCAGAATTAGCTAATAAGAATTTTGTAAGTATTAGAAAACAACAACACACTAGCTGGAAAAACAAGAGGTATAGAAAATGACAAAAAATTATTTCTCTATAAAAGAAGTTTGTGGCTTAATTTCTGTTGAAATGAAAGAGCGAACATTAAGGAGTTGGATTACTAAAATTGAAGAACGAACGGCTTTTCGTTTTACTAGGAAAATAAATATGGCTAATCCTCATTATGTGTATGGAAAGCCATTACAACAATTACTACTAGATGAAGATGAAATTAGGTTACTAAAGAAGCTGTATGAAGAACGTCAAGATGGGGCGAGTTTATTGGAGACAATCGACCGCCTTTTTTTGTTGTCAAAAGATTATACAAAGCTTTATCCAGAGTGTCAAAGAGGATAACACGAGTGTGTCGGAAGCGAAATGCACGTGTGTTTTGTGGTTTGCGTAAGCAAAACCACTGAAAAACGCGCGTGTATTTTGCTTAGCAAGATACACGAAGTGAATGTTGGGGCTCACGCCCCAACATTTCCCAGCACCCCGGTTGGTAATACGGGGTGCAGAAAAGGCAAAAAAGAAAACAAAGTAGCTTCAAAACCTTTTGATGCTAAGCGTTTAAGCGACTATTAAAGAGTAGACAAAATAGTTAAAAATTGTCTACTCTAGGGGGAAATGATGGACGGACAAGAGTTGAGACGAATTAGAAAGAAACTTGATTATAATTTGCGGGATTTTGCTGAAAAGGTCGGTATTTCAAGAGCCCAATTATCGAAATACGAACGAGAAGTTACCGGATTGTCAGAAGAAAGAGTAAATCAAATCAAACAAAAAATTGGTTTGGCTTTGGTGTCAGAGTGTGAGTTACATGTTCATTTTGATTATTTATAATTTACTTTCTTTGATAGCACGATTCAAACAGTGATCGAAACAATAATAGGTATACCGATGAAATATTTTATTGTTGAAGAAACAAACAACACAATTACCAACTGAAATACAGTTGTGGCAACCTAGTTGTATTTGCTCGGATAAAGGATGATTCACAAGGGATTTTGATGGATTTAACTGGTCAAGGAGTTATGAGTTAGAACAGTTTTTAGAAAGTAAAGAGTTGAACTTAAAGGATTGGTTAGCGAAAGTTCTTGACCCTAGTTGGTATTTATCAAAAGGGGACTACTCTAGACTACATTCAACAAGATTAGATATTGCAATAGATGAAATTTATGACCCAATGAATGGGAATTTTGATTTGTATGAGCTAAAAAAACGTAGAGATCAAGACTTAATCAAAACAGATTTTCAAGTATACAGAGAACAAGAAAAAAAGTTTAGAGAAGATCATGGAGGATTAACGTTGTATTATGCTTCTCGTGGCGGTGAAGGGATGTTTGTGAGATTTTATATCTATTGAAGTCATAAAGCAATTGGAGTTGTTGGTAACGTATCTGGAAAATCTTAGAAAAAATATTGTTTTTTTGGAAGAAGACCTCTTTCTATTTGTGTATCTAAAAAATGGTTTTTGCGGATACCCATTGACTAAAGAATATGTAAATAATAAAATTAAAAAGTATACAAGAAAAGCTGGTATAGAAAAAAATATGTCTTCTCATAAATTTAGGCATACACATGTTAGTTTAATGGCAGAAGCAGGGGTTAGCTTGCCAGTTATTCAAAAGAGAGTAGGACATTCAGATAGAATTTTGACAGAAGAAATTTATTTACATATAACTTCTGATATGAATATAGACTCTGTCTTTTTATTGGACGAATTGCTAAAAAATAAATCTTGGTCAAATGAAGGTCATAAATAGAACTAACACCCTAAAAGCTTGTATTTAAAAGGTTTTAGGATGTTAGTTTTCGTATCAAAGAAATTCGTCGTTAATATTTCGTTATATGATGAAAGAGAAACCCTTGTTAATTCAAGGGTTTTTTGTTTTATTTAGTTATTTATATAGAGGTGAAAGTAGCAATCCTATTGTGAGAGATTGCTGCTTTTTGAGTATTCTTATGTAAATTGTGAATAGTTATGGCTCTTGATGCTATAGGGGGCACGTAGGGGGTAAATGTTTACAATAACTCAATATCGTTTTTAAGTTTTTCTTTCACGCCTTTTGTAACATGGAGATAAATGGATTCAGTGATTTGACTATTTTCATGACTAACTCTGTCTTGTATATAAATTAAACGATTCTTATAGTATCTTCTTCAGGGAAAAAATTTATATTTTTAGAATATGAAACAGCGTTAGCGTACTCTTAAGTAGTTGTATCCTTAAAATCTAAATTGTGATTTGATAGAGTCACCTATTCATACATAAATTTGCTTTCATGAACGAAGTGCGGAATAAAGATAGTCAGCTGTATTATATTAAGCTGTTTTTCTGTCTTGACATTTGAAATCGTTTTCGTATCATTAGAATGGAGGTGAGTACTGTGAAAGATAAACTAATTAGCTAGTTAGAAAATCAAACTGCTTTTTTAGACTTGAATACTCTAAATGAGATTTTTACCGCTCAAAAGTTAGCGGAAGTATTTGGGGCGAAACGAAATACAATTAGCCATTATTTGAACCAATTAAATGATGAGGGGATTTTGGTTAAAATCAATTCTCGTCCGGTATATTATTTCCATAAAACAGCTTTTGAGAATCAATTTTTTAAATTAGATAAAAATTTTTATCAAACAGTACTAGAATTGAAGAAAATGCGTCCCTTACTTGAAAGAAAGCAGGATCTTTTTTCTTTATTAGTGGGCTACGATAAAAGTCTTTCACGTAGTATCGAACAAATTAAAACGGCGTTAAATTATCCTGATAACGGATTACCTGTTTTAATAACTGGAGAAAGTGGAACCGGAAAAAGTTATCTAATTCATTTGATTCATAAATATTGTCTTGAAAACAATATTATTGAAGAAAATGCGCCACTAATAACCTTAAATTACGCTCAATATGCTAACAACCCTGAACTATTAACCAGTAATCTTTTTGGACACACGAAGGGTGCTTTCACAGGAGCTGAGGAAGAAAAGAAAGGGGCATTTGAAGCTGCTGATGGAGGAATTCTTTTCTTGGATGAAGTTCATCGATTGAATGCAGAAGGTCAAGAAAAACTTTTTACCTATTTGGATCAAGGAATTATTTATCGGATGGGGGATACTGGAGATCCAATTCCTATCAAAACTCGTCTTTTTTTTGCTACGACTGAAGAGTTAGCAAGCAATTTTTTAATAACGTTTATTCGACGCATTCCAATTCAAATAGAGTTACCACCTTTAAAAGCTCGAAGTCGTAACGAACGCTTAGAATTGCTATATTCATTTTTGATTAGTGAGCAGCGAAAAATAAAAAAGCAATTACGTGTATCAGGACAAGTATTAACATTATTTGCGAATAGTGATTTTAATGGCAATATTGGTGAATTAAAAAATAATGTTAGGGTAACTGTAGCCAAAGCTTTTTCTGAACAAAAAAAGAAATCTGAACTCAAAATAACAATTTATCATTTAGCAGACAAGCTTTTAGCAAGTAACACCCCGACCCTTCAAGATGTTAAACATAATGAAGTGGTTATTGATGAACATACCTTGGCTAATCAATTAATTGAAAAAAATAAACCGAAGCACCAAAGAATCAACGTCGTATTTGAGCGTATTCTTATGGAATTTTTAAAGGAAAAGCAAGATTTACTGGCCTGTGAAAATAAAGTAAAACAAGAAGTGGATAATTTATTTGATTTATTACTCTTTGAAACAGATCGTCAACAAAAACATGATATGCTAATATACCTTACTCAGTATATTAGAGCAACCCTAAAACAAATGGAAAGTTCTTACCAAGTTAAATTTAATGGGAATAGTATCTACGCGATAAGTTATTATCTTTTTCAAAGAGGAGCAATTGAGTGGTATCCAGAAGATCCTGAAATTCATTCTCTTATAAAAAAAATGGAGTTTCAAGTAGCATCAGCTTATCCCACTAGCTATAATTATGTTCACCGGATCATAGAGCTTTGCAAACCTAAGCTAGATCTAGATGTATCGTTGATAGATAAAATTATTTTAACCATTTATTTAAAACAGGCAGATTGGACTAAAACATTTGGAATTCCCAAAGCAATTATTGTGGCACATGGTTATGCTACTGCCAGTAGTATTGCAAATGTAACGAACCACATTCTTGGGAAAAATATATTTGAATCCTTTGATATGCCTTTGAATGTAACACCTCAGCAGATTGCTGAGGAGATTATTGAATACAGCGAAACAAATGATATTTCTAACGGGTTAGTTATTTTAGTTGATATGGGTTCTTTAAAAGAAATCTATCAATACTTTCCTAAGCAAATGTCAACACCAATTGTCATTATGAATAACGTTACAACACCAATTGCCATTTCTATTGGGGAAAATTTACAAAAAAAACAAAGCTTACAAGCAGTGGTTCAAAAAGCCACGATGGAAGCCTCTCTTGACTGGGAAATTATCTACCCAAATGAAAATAAGGCGAAGGCGATTATTACAACTTGTCTAACAGGAATTGGTATGGCGACTCATATTAGCCACTTATTAGAAAAAAGTTTGCCTAGTGAATGTGAATTGACGATCCTTCCTTATGAATACGCTAATTTATATAACCAAAAAGAAATAGAAACGATATTTTCGATGTATGATATTTTAGGAGTGATTGGTACAGCAAATCCTGAAATTGACGGACTTCCATATTTATCATTAGAAGAACTAATCGCAGGTGATGAAAAACAATCTATCGCCAATTGGCTTACTGGTAGCTTGTCGATAAATGAAAACAAAATTTTTAATACAAATATTATCCGTAACTTTTCATTGGAGAAAGTTATTGATTCGGTAACAATTTTAGATACTGAAAAGGTTATGAGAGAAATTGAGCTTTTTATGCGGAATTTGGAAGTGGAAGCTCAGATTACTATTGGGAATGCACAAAAATTAGCCTTATTCGTTCATGTTAGTTGTTTGATTGAGCGCTTAATTCGTAATATTCCCATTGAGACTTATGTTGGGTATGAAGATCTAGCAAAGTGTCAAAGAAAGCTCTTAAATAATATTAAAAGGGCTTTTAGTGTCATAGAAAATGATTACAGTGTCAAAATTCCTGATTCAGAAATAGCTTATATTTACGATATTCTTTATAGAAAGCCTGATAGAGTCCAAAATGATGAAGAGTTTTAATAAGAGCAAGTTGCGTCCCACTAGTTGTGGCACACAACTTGCTCTTATATTGTTGTAATGAAATGAGGTGAAACTATGGAACAAAAAATTATTTTAGCTTCACATGGAAAATTAGCGTCAGGTATGCTTAGTTCCCTTGAATTAATTTGTGGTAAAAATGAGAAAATATCAGCATTAGATTGCTATCTAACAGAAGAATTTGATTTAAGTCAAGAAGTTATGCAGGTGGTAGAGGACACTAAAAATAATGAAGTGGTTGTTATCACTGATCTATTTGGCGGAAGTGTAAATAATGAATTTTTAGCTTATGTCAATCTCCCCAATTTCTATTTAGTAGCAGGTCTAAACTTACCATTTCTGATAGAATTTACCACTAAACCTTTTTATGGCTCTATCGAAGAAACAATCAAATTAGTGCTAGAGAGTTCAAAAGAAACGATTCAATTTTGTAATGAAACGATACAGACAGAACTGATAGAAGAAGAGTTTTAATTTGAAACAAGATAGGAGGAAAAAAATATGATTTTATTAACCCGAATAGATCATCGTTTATTACATGGTCAAGTAGCCTTTTCATGGACACAAGGACTTGGAGCAGACTGCATTTTAATTGCAAATGATGACGTTCCAACAAACGACATTCGCAAAACAACAATCAAATTGGCAAAACCACAAGGTGTTAAGTTAGTTATCAAAAATATAGAGGATTCTATCAAAGCATTACAAAGTGGAGTCACTGATAAATACAAACTTTTTATTGTCGTTGAGTCAATTTCAGATGCTAGCAGATTGGCAGAAGCTTATCCAGCTATTAAGCAAATTAATTTAGGAGGGATCAAAGCAAAAGAAGGAAGCCGTAGCTTAAGTAAGGCAGTTAATGTTTTACCTGAAGAAGAGGAGTTATTAAAAATATTGGATAAAAAAGGAGTAGAGTTGGAAATTCGTCAAGTTCCTGGAGAAAAGAAAATAAAAGTGACAGAATTAATTTGAAAATTTTAAGATAGCTATAAAAAATAAAAAAGGAAGGTAGTGGAAAAATGGTTATTAAAGCAATATTACTTGGGATTGTAGCTTTCATTGCTCAATCAGAATATGCTTTAGGGACGTCACTTCTATCACGTCCTATTGTGACAGGATTATTTGTTGGTCTAGTTTTAGGTGACATTAAAACAGGCATTATCATGGGAGCCACTCTTGAATTAGCGTTTATAGGGTCATTTTCTGTTGGTGCATCAATCCCACCAGATGTTGTGACAGGAGGAATTTTAGGAACTGCTTTTGCGATTACAGCTGGTGCTGGAACTGAAACAGCGTTATTATTGGGTTTGCCAATCGCCACGTTAACCCTTATTTTGAAAAATATTTATTTAGGTTTAGTTATTCCAATCATGAATCATAAATCGGATGAGTATGCAAAAGAAGGGAATTATAAAGGGGTCGAAAGTATGCATTTGTCAGCAGGAATTGGCTTGTCTCTTATGTTGGGCTTGATTGTTGCGATTTCTTTTATGGTAGGAAGTCAAGCAGTCGGAAATATGCTAGGAATGATTCCAGAATTTGTCCAACATGGCTTAACAGTGGCAACAGGTCTGATACCTGCCTTAGGGTTCGCGATGTTAGCACGATTATTGATTAACAAAAAAGTTGCTCCGTATTTCTTTTTAGGTTTTGCGTTAGCTGCGTATCTCAATATTCCAGTTACTGGAGTTGCTATTTTTGTTGCTATTTTAGCAGTTGTAGTGGTTAATATTATGAATGTTCGGGGAGCCCAAGGAGGGCAACAAAGTATTGGGGAGGTAGTAGAAGATGATGAAGATTTCTAATGAGGATTCAAAAATTACAAAAAAGGACTTAAATAAAGTATTCTGGCGTTCCTTTCAAATGGAATTTTCATGGAATTACGAACGTCAAATGAATATGGCCTATACTTATGCGATGATTCCGATTTTGAAAAAATTATATAAGAGAAAAGATCAAATGGCGGATGCTTTAAAACGTCATCTTGAGTTTTTAATACAACTCCTCACGTCGTGACTCTGATTTTGGGAATCAATGCTGCTATGGAAGAAGAAAATGTTAACGATTCTGAATTTGATACATCGGCTATTGATAATATAAAAACATCTTTAATGGGTCCTTTAGCAGGGATTGGTGATTCTTTTTTTTGGGGTACGTTACGCTTAATTGCCACAGGAGTGGGAACATCATTAGCGATGCAAGGAAATATCTTAGGGCCTGTTCTATTCTTATTAATTTTCAACATTCCGCATATTTTGTTCCGCTATTTTGCTACAGGTTGGGGTTATAAGTTAGGAACTGACTTTTTGAAAAGAATTCAAGTAAACGGTATGATGGAAAGTTTAACTTTAGGTGCTGCTATTATTGGATTAATGGTTGTAGGCGCCATGACCTCTTCGATGATTGAGATTGAATTGCCAGTAAAAATAGGTTCAGGTGAGAATGCGGTAACCTTGCAAAGTATTTTTAATGATATTGTGCCAAATATTTTGAATCTAGGTGTTTTTGGAGCCATCTTCTATTTACTAAAAAAAGAAGTGAATACCCTAATGATTTTACTTGGTTTAGCTGTTGTTGGAATTTTAGGATCATTTGTAGGATTCTTTTAGGAGGAAGTTAATTTTGGTTACGATGCTGGATTATATTAACGAGGAAGAAGCAATACTAAGTAATATTTTAGCAACCTATGAATTGAGAGAGAATGATGAATTAAAACCGATTAGAAACTTATTAATTCTAGCAACTGGCTCTTCTTACAATGCTTGTCTAGCAGCAAAAACGATAATGGAAAAAATAGCAAATCTATCAATCACAATTGAAGAACCTTATTATTTTAATCATTACGGTAAGTTATCTGACTCTATTGACGCGGTTTTAGCTGTTTCACAAAGTGGAAAAAGTTCTTCTACGATTGATGCGATGAAACAAATTAAAGAAAAAAATATATTCACTTTGGCTTTAACAAGTGATTCGAAAAGTCCTATTTCTCAAGCAGTTGAATACGTAATTGCTATCGATATCGGAATCGAAAAAGTTGGCTTTGTAACAAAAGGTTATGTTGCAACCATCTTACAATTAATTTTGTTCAGTATGTCACTTGGGAAAAGCAACGGGGAAGCAACCATAGAAATGACCAATTATTACAAAGACGAGTTGAATAAGGTGATTAAAAAAATTCCAGAGATTATTAAAAAGACGTTACTATTTTTTGAGCAACATGAGAGCGTATTAAAAATAGCGAATCGTTATATTGCAATTGGATATGGACCAAACTGGGGAACAGCAAAAGAATTTGAAACCAAATTTACCGAAACTGTCCGTAAGCCCTCACAAGGATTTGAATTAGAGTCATATATGCATGGGCCATACTTAGAAGCCAATTATGAACATATATTATTCTTTATTGAAACACCTAGCCATAATTTAGAACGTTCTACTAAATTAAGAGATTATATGAAACCTTATGTTGGGGAGACTTTAATTATAACTACTGAAAATAAAGAAGCAGAAAATAGCCTAAGTCTAGCTTTTGAATGTGATGAATTTATTTCTCCATTAGCGTTAGTTATTCCGTTCCAAATTTTGGCCTATAAGATTGCAACAAGCAAAGGGATTGATTTAAATCAGAAAATTTTTGACGATTTTGATCAGGTTTTAAAAAGTAAACGTTATACAGAGGAGGAAATAGTAGGATGCTAAAATTAAATGAGGAACAGCAAATAAATGATATTCAAGGAATCTTAGCTTTACGACCAGACGTTGAAAATATCATTGATGAGGTTTGGCAAAATGGATTTGAGACTATTTTTTATCTAGGCATTGGTGGGACGTATGCTTCAGCGCTTCAGATTGAAGCATATGTCAGAGGGAAAAGCGAATTACCAATTTATGTCCAGCATGCAGCAGAGTATTATACAACTGGCAATAAGCGATTAACAAAAGATTCCTTAGTCATTCTTTCTTCGGTAACCGGTACTACAGAAGAAGTAGTTAAAGCTGTTGATGAAATTAATAAAATCGGTGCCACCTTAATTGGATTCATTGATCAAGCAGATAGTCTTTTAGCAAAAAAATGTGACTATGTCATCACTTACCCAAATCCAGGTACCGAACAAATTAAATTTTTTATGACTGCAGATCGATTGATGTACAAAAACGGAGAATTTGTTGATTATGAAGAATACTATTCTGATTTAGATCAGTATTTACCATATGGTTTAGTAGAAGCTGAAAAACAAGCAGATGATTTTGCTCTAACTTTCGCTGAAAAGCATCGTCATGATACAATGCACTATTTCATTGCTGCAGGAAATCAATGGGGAGCTTGTTACTCTTATGCTATGTGTTACTGGGAGGAGCAAAGTTGGCTTCGCTCAAAATCTATTCATGCGGCAGAGTTTTTACATGGTACCTTAGAGATAGTGGATGAGACAACAGCTGTAACAGTATTTTTAGGAGAAGATGAACAGCGTCCATTAGCTGAACGAGTGAAGAAGTTATTACCACGCATCTGTGGCAACTATACCTTCATTGATACCAGAGATTGTGTCGTTCCTGGGATTAGTCAAAAATATCGTGGTCGAGTTCTTTCTTTCTTATTGATGCACGCTGTAACTCAACGGATTGACGCACATGTAGAGAAACTAAATTGTCATCCACTAGATATTAGACGTTATTATCGTCAGTTTGATTATTAAAATTAGTTTAAGACAAAGACCCCATGGCGAGAAGCTCTGCCATAGGGTCTTTATTTTGTATTCTGAAAATCCTTACTATGCTGGGGGGTCCAGAAGGCATTTAGCGTGAGAGGGTTTGTTTGCTCAATTCTTCAAATAATCCTGTGTCTTTTGAATCTTAGTTGTAAAATATTGAAGCTGTTTTATTTTTTTCTCAATATCTAATCCAATTTTACGAATCAATTCAGAATAGAAATCAATTCTTTGCTTCACGGTGTTTTCACCATGATCATATAATGCTATAAATTCTTGAGCTTCTTTGATACTTAAATCAGTTTCTAAAAGACAAATAACTAAGTTTAATTTTTCCAAGTCCTCTGCGCTATAAATTCTTCTACCACTTTCATCACGATCAGGAACAATCAAATCCATCTTTTCGTAAAATCTAAGCGTATCTACTGAGATATTCGTCTTTTGTGATACCTGACCGATTTTTAATTGAATATCGCTTATGTTAGGAGATTCCAGCATAGATGCCTCCGTCAATGTTGATAGAAGTACCACTCATGAAGTTTGACTTTTCAGAAGCCAAAAATTCAGCGGCATTCGCAACATCTAAGGCCAGAGTTATGCGATTAAATCCACTAAGTGCACGCATTTCCTTATCGATTGTTTCTATGCTCTTCTCGGGGTAACGTTTTTCTAGTTCATTTAAAGTCTTAGACCAAAGTTCTGTGTCTGCTGCTCCTGAATTAATAGCGTTCACATTGATTCCAATTCGGGAAAGATCGTCTGCGATTGCTTTTGTGAAAGATAAAAGTGCTGCGTTTGTCATACTTCCAACAATAAAATCGGCAGAAGGTTGCTTACCAAATGTTCCAATAACATTGATGATTTTTCCGTGCTCGCTTTTTTTGATTAGTTCTAAAAATTCTCGACACATTCGCACATAGCCTAATTGTTTTAGCGTTATATTAGTTATCCATTGTTCATCACTTATATCTGTAAAGTCTCCAACAGGACCACCACCAGCTGTATTGATTAAAACATCAACTTTTCCATTAGCCTCTTCAATGTCTTTAACTATAGACCTTATGCTCGCTGTATTTGTCACATCACAAATATAGTAATCAAGGGCAGAGTTTCCTTGTTTTAAGGTTGCCAGTTTCGATTTATTGATATCAAGTAGAATGACATGATCTTTCAATTCTAGAAATTGTCTTGCAATCTCACTTCCAATTCCGCCAGCTCCACCACTTATGACTACAGTTCTCATATTTCTCCTCCTTTTTTATAAAACTAGTTCAAAAAGTTTATTCATATCAGGATTTTTTCTGGCCATCATTTCAGGATGCCATTGAACACCGAATATTCTCATGTCCTGATGTTTAGATTCAAATGCTTCAATGACAAAATCTTCACTAATTGCAGATGGCTTAAGTTTATTTGCTAATAAATCTATGCCCTGATGATGAATCGAATTAACCTCGCAACTTTCACCAAGGTACTTAAAAAAAATTGATTTCGGATCAATTTGAATTCGATGAATAGGCATGGCATTATTAATATCTTCTGGTTGTTCATGAGTGATAGAAGCCCCAGATAAAGATAGGTCTTGATAAAGAGTACCACCAAGTGCCACGTTAATTAACTGACTTCCTCGACAAATTCCTAAAATTGATTTTTCTCTTGAAATAGCTTTCTGAATCAATTCGATTTCGAATAAATCCCTATCTATCTGTGGGCTTCTAGTAACGTTTGCAATTTCTTGGCCATAAAGATAGGGCGTTACATCTTGTCCCCCAGTAAAAATGAATCCGTCGAAAGAATCAACATAGTCATCAATATTTTCAGTGTTTCCATACGGGATGATGAAAGGGATAGCACCACATTTTTTTACGGAATTTACATAGCCGTCCATAACATAAAAAAGATTCTCGTTTCTAAAAAGAGTTGTTTCATTTGAAAAATAATTAGAGGTGATACCTATTCTTTTTTTCACTATTCGGTTACCTCCTAAAATTTAAACTATTGGAGTGTGAATTAGAACTTTTTTTACATCTGTAAAGACTTTGGCAATATTTTCTTGAATAAAGAGACTATTTGACTCATTGATTTCGGGTAGTTCTAAATTCACAATCACTTTTGGAGTACTTTCAGGGAAATTTCTCCAAGAGTTTTTTGTTCCTGCAATAATCATCAAGTCAGCCTTACTAAGTATATTTGATCCATCGCGAATATTATCTTGGTAAGTGCCGAGATTTCTTAGAACAAAATCAGGTAGAATCACATGCCCACATAAGTCGCATAAAGGAATATCATTTTGTTGAGCAATATCCCAATCAAAAGACTTGTTGCAAAGGGAACAGTGATTCATCCTCATGTTTCCCCAGTATTCATGGACACTCTTGCTGCCGGCTTTTTGGTGTAGAAAGTCAATATTCATGGTAGCGATACCTAGTAACTTTTTCTGTTTCTCTAAATCTGAAAGAAAAAGATGGCAAGCATTTGGTTCTGCATTTGGGTGAAAGAATGTCTTTCTATACAGCAGGTAAAAGAGTTTAGGGTTTTTTTTAGCAAATGTTGAGTTTAACATTCCGAAAATTCCACCACTGAAGTCTTTTTCTTCTCCCAAAATAAACGACATTCCAGCTAAATCAGGGATACCACTATCCGTAGAAATTCCAGCTCCTGTAAATGCAGCTATTTTTGTGTTATTGCGAACTAACTGTGCAAATGTTTGGATTTTTTCATAATAGTGAATGGCGCTATCCTCCTAAATAGATTAGGCTTCTTTTCTTCGGCTGAAAACTTCTTTTGCTACAAATATTGCATTCAGCACGCGCGGAAAACCAACATAGGGACTGCATTGAATAAAAGCTTCAACAATTTCCTGTTTCGTGACCCCAACGTTTAATGCTGCATTGATATGAACATCTAATTGTTTTTCTAAGCCACCGAGCGTGAGTAGTGAGGTAATAGTGATAATTTCTCGCTGCTTCCAGTCTAGTACATCCCTTTGGTAAATATCCGCAAAAGTAAATTCTAAGATAAATTTGCCTAAATCTGGTGCAATGTCTTGTAAGGATTCGATGACCTTTTTTCCGTCTTCACCATCGATATTTAATAGAATATCAAAGCCGATTTGCTCTCTTGTTTTGTTTTCTGAATTCTCCATTAATATCATCCTTTTGGAATTACAATATTTTTTGTATTTGTTTAGCGTAATGAATCAATGATTTTGCATTTTTAGTATTCAAAAACTGAATATTCAAATTCCCTTCGAATCTTACTCGATCTAAAGCATCACAATCATCAAAAAGCATTGTCAGCCTTTTAAAATTATTGTTTGTTAAGAGAGAATGGGATTTCCCATAAATTATTTTTTGGCGTTGATTCAACGAATGAATACTGATGATATGTTGCAATAACTTAATATCTTTCAAACTGAGAGGAGAAGAGAGTTCCAAAACCTTGTAAAGAATATGATTTAACCTTGCTGTGATGCTGTTATAATCTTCTTCTGAGGAGCTAAGAGCTTTTGCAAATCTTGAGTAGCTTTTCTCGCCGTGAAATTGATCATTCAGGTTTTGCCAAGTCCGTCCTACATCATGAAATAGTCCAGCAATTACTAATATTAAAGTTTGATTAAGAGGCAATTGGTCTATTGTGGCAACTATCATACATAACCATGCAACTCTGATTCCATGAGAATTTCCATGGGCAATCACTGAATCTTTAAATAATCCAAAGTTATCCATTTCGTTGAAATAATTGATTAAGGAAAAAAAAGACTCCTCCTTGAAATGCAATACTGTAAGCTTTTTAACGTCATTAATCTGGTATTGAGGAAAGGCGAACACTCGATGATCGTTATTTCTTTCGAACAAAGTATCACCAGTTCCGTGAACAAGATCGTTCAGTATCTGAAACTGATCTGTTGTCCAATCGTCTTGGCTAGGTAAATGCTTATTCACACTGTAATAAGTTGTCATTCGTTATCTCCAGTTGAATCCAAAACTTGTTTTTGATTTCTCTTTGATTGCCCAGCGTAAGGTAATAGTGTGTCGGATAATTCAAATGTAAATGTTTCCCGGTTTACGTGCCCAACGGACAAGTCGCTATCATATAGACTCAGTAGAAATTGTGCCATCTGTTGACTCGTATGATACATTCCAAAGGATTGGTCATAATCATAGGTATCAAGATTATTTGCCACTTGTCCAAATTCTGTTTTTGTTGCGGCTGGTGCTAATACTTTTGCTCTCATTTCAGATTTAGATTGAATTAATTCTTGAGCTAATCCTTCCGTAAAAGCACTAACATAAAACTTTGTTGCACAATAGACTACCGCATTTGGAACGATTGTATAGCCACCTGCTGATGACATGTTGATTAATTGAGTACCTGCTACGTGTCTATATTTTTTTACAAACAAGGTGGAAAGCAAAGTTAATGTTTCAACATTCAACTGAACGATTTTTTCAACTTTTTCAATGTTATTGTTTTCTAAATCGCCATACATTCCAAAACCAGCATTATTAATCCAGGTTTCAAGTTCATATGGCTCCAAGTCATTAAAAAGTTGATTTACATTTTCTCTAATAGAGAGGTCAGTTGGAAAAATGAGTACATTAACATTGCTGTTAAGACTAAAAATTTCTTTTTTTAGCTGATTCAGTTTGTTTTCACGTCGAGCGATAAGAATCAAGTTTTTATCTCTTTCTGCGAAAGCTTTTGCTGTCTCGTAGCCAATCCCAGAGCTGGCTCCGGTTACAACGGTATATTTTCTGTTTGTCATTGTTTTCACCTCCTTAAGGGGTATGACTATGAATTTACATGCTGGACTATACTCAATGTCAAGCAACTATATTAAATAATTAAAAAAGGTAAAAGAAATTGTCGAACGATTTCTTTTACCTTTTTAATTTTGATGTTCGTATAAACGTAAATTTCAACAGTTTTTTCTATTGTACTTTAAGCATCTTTTTGTAATACCATACCTGTTTCATCTGATTGTCAAATTGAAAAATAAAGAAACAGCCAATTGGCTTTCAACTGTTTTTCAGCTGAAAGTCAATTACAGCATGGAATGTACGCTAAATAGCCCAAATAGATCATTGGCATTTTTATCAGAATGTTTGTAGTCACACATAGACACATTGCCTTATTTACCTTTGGAGTAGTCGTACTTTGTCTTATTTTCAAGAAACACTTTAGTGATTTAGTTCATACAGACTTTGGTAGCAGCCATATCCTTCTAGAGGACAGGTTGTTCTTTTAATTTGAATAGTACCAGAAATAATGACCTGTGTTTGACTCAAAGCATTCTGCAACAGAAAATAGCTTTCTTAAATTTAAGGACAATTTTAAATCGGAGTTTAAAATGCTAGTGAAGCAGAACGTGTTATTTTAGAGACTCGAATTCTAAGAGAGGAGGATTGTTTTTTTGTTTTCTTACTATTAAACCTAAAAACAATAGATAGTATACATTTTCGTCGATAATTTTACTCTCTAAGTTCATTATATTTCTTCTGATCATTTCATTTTTCTAACCAATCATAAAGTAAATCTAATCTTTGTTGAATAGTATGGTCACTCTAATAGAGCAGGGGACAAAACTAAAATTCAGATTTGTTTCATCCTCTAAATCCTAATAAACGGTGTTCAAAAGTCTGATTCTTCGGAATTTTACCGAAAATTACTCAATACATAAAGCGTATTGTGCGTTTTTCGGTCCAATGTCTCGCCCAAAAACGACTTCTATTTCAACCTCGTCTTTTAGTATCGGTCCAATCAATTTCAATTTTATGATAAATGTATTCTAGGTGATATCATGCTCAGAAAAAAACGCTGATTAATGTCTACTCGTTCGGGTGTAATCGAACCTTGTTTTTAATAGTACCTTAGTAAGTCAATTGAAAACCCTGAAAAGACAGAAAATTTACCAACAGAGCGAATCATTAAAAATTCTTCCTTGACATTGAGTGTAGTCCAGCATTTATCATATTTATTATAAGGAAAAAACAATTTTAGGAAAAGCTGTCAAAGTCATTCTATAATTCATCAATTGTTTATTCTTGTATCTTATACTTTTTGCCAAAAAGAAGCATAACGAATGATTTATTATTAATAGCTGTTTTTACTAATATTTAGGTATTTTTGAGGAGGAAACTATTTGAAAAAAGATACAAAAGTTTTACATAGTTACGAAATGAAGGACAAATTGACTGGAGCTGCATCGATACCGAAGTATCAAGTTTCAACCTTTCATCAAGAAAACATTCTCGCAAATCAGGAATTTGTTTATTCTCGTTTTGGGAACCCAACAATTTCGTCAGTAGAGAAAGCGGTCGCGAGTTTAGAAAACGGAAAATATGGTATTGCTTTTTCATCAGGTGTGGCAGCAATCAGTAGTGTTTTGCTGTTGCTCTCATCGGGAGACCACATCATTATGTGTAATGACATTTATGGAGGGACTTATGCCATTGTGAAAGATATTCTGGAAAAGTTCTCAATAGAAGTATCATTTGTTGATGAAGAAGACAGTAGTGCGTGGGAAAAAGAAATTAGAGAAAATACTAAGATGATTTATATTGAAACACCATCTAATCCATTGTTGAAAATAACTGACATTAAGAGGGTATGTGAGATTGCTAAGCAAAACGAATTGATTTCAATTTGCGACAACACATTTATGACGCCTTATTTTCAGAATCCCCTTGATTTAGGGGTAGATGTGGTTATTCATAGTGCAACTAAATTTTTGAATGGACACAGTGATGTTGTTGCGGGTTTAGTGGTGACAAATAATCGGGCGTTACAAGAAAGAATTAAATCTCAACAAGTCAATTTAGGTGGGATTCTTGGCGTAGAAGATGGCTGGCTATTGATGCGTGGCTTGAAAACCTTAGCGGTTAGAATAGAAAAATCAGAACTAAATGCAAAAAAAATAGCTAAATATTTAGCAAACCATCCTAAAATCCCTAAGGTTCACCATCCGTCCTTAAAATCACATATTGGTCGAGAGGTTCAATTGAATCAAGCTAGTGGATTTGGTAGTGTTTTATCCTTTGAGTTAAAAAATCAAGAACAAGTTTTACAACTATTTAATGCGATCAACTATCCACTTGTTGCGGTCAGTTTAGGTGGAGTCGAGTCTATACTTTCTTATCCTTGGTCAATGTCTCACGGCGGAATGCCTTCATCAGAAAAGCAAAATAGAGGTATTACAAAAGGATTAATTCGATTATCTGTAGGAATCGAAAATGCTCAAGATTTGATTCAAGACTTAGATCAAGCACTAAAAACTATTTAAGAAGAGAGGGGAGAATAATGGGAAAAAAATATATGGTGAGGTCTCCACCAAAATGAAATGTTGGGATGTCCCTTTGAAAAAGAAAGAAGTGAAAAAATGAAAACAGTAGTAGGAACAGAAAAAGTAAATACAAATGAAAAGTATTCATTGATCTATGTAGAGGACCCTGAAAAAGAAAGCAATTTATCATATGGTGAAATTGGATTTGGTTCAATTAGAGAATTAGAACTATTGAAATTAATGTTGGGTGAGAATGTTTCAGATGTGACAATCCAAGGACTTGAAACAAGGGAATTGTTATCTACAAATGAATATAAATGGAATTATCGAAATCCCACAGAAGCTTTTAATATTGCACGAAAAATATCAATGCCTAATTTTGTTTCTGAACAACTAATTATTACAGACCAACGTATTGATAAAAAATTGGTCCATAAAGAGAAGCAAGAAAATGTTTTACTTTCTGTGCCAATCAACCACGGAAATGTTTGGTACTTCAAAGGTTTTTCTGAAATTGCAGAACTAAACAGTGATCACCCTTCTGATCACGTTGATGGAATCAAACTTTTTGAAGCGTTGAGACAAGCTACCTTAGCTTCTTTTCATTTGAATGGGATGAATCATGAAGGAGTTGTTGCTTTAACAAATTTCAGAATTGACTATATTAATTACGTTGAACTTGATCAACCATACATTATTCAAACAATTCCAGTTTGTGAACCAGATGGTGGTGCAATGTATTGTGTATTCAATATTATCCAAAACGAAAAAGTTGTAACTTCGGGTTTTCTAGGAGCATATACATTTCGTTCAAAAGAAATCTATGAAGAAAAGAGAAAAAAATGAATACTCAAACAAGATTTAAATTATTGGCATTAGATATGGATGGTACAACACTAAATAGTAATCATACGTTGAGCGAAAAGACAATTGAGTCAATTAATTCATTTGCTAAACAAGGAGTAAAAGTGGTTTTTGCGACAGGTCGTATGCCAAGTGCTGTTGAAGAACATCTAACGCGTGTTGACACAGATGGGTTAGTCGTTACTCATAATGGGGCTTTAGTTAAAAATATGAAAACAGACAAAGTTCTTTTAAAAAAAACAATCAGAGAAGAAGTTATTAAAGCAGCAATCGATTTCTCACGCAAAAGTCAAACGCAGCTACATCTTAATTTAGAAAATAGGACAGTGATAGAAAATGAGAGTTCCAAAAGTAATCAGTACGCAGAAGAACTTCGAATCAGTTTAGATTTAACTGAAAATTTTAATCGAATTTCGGAGCGCCCCGTCTCTTTGTTGTTAATAAACAGAAAGACAGTATTAGAAGAGTTTTTAGAATCATGTCAAAATTCTGAATACCTCAAATTTGATTATGTCTTGATTCCATGGTCAAACGAGGAATGGATGCTGCAATTATTGCCGGAGAACACGTCTAAAGGACAAGCTGTAATTGACCTTTCAGAACAATTAAATATTGATCCTAAAGAAGAAGTCATTAGTTTTGGTGATAGCTACAATGATTTGGAAATGATAGCTGGAACATTTTTGGGTGTAGCTATGGACAATGCGTGTGATGAGTTAAAAAAAGTAGCTAATTACGTTACTAAAAGTAATGATTCTGACGGTGTTGCATATGTCTTAGATAAATTAATGTTGAATGAAACAAATTTTGTTTCAAATATATGTTGAATGGAGAATAATCATGCCTTTTTACTCAGTGAAAACATCCATTCCGTTGGATGAGAATACTAAAAAATCGATTGTAATTAATTTGACAAAAATTACGACCAATTTATTGACAATCGTTGCACCTGATAAAATTCAAGTAATTCTCCAAACTCTTGATCGCAACAATTTAGCACGTGGGGGAGTTGTACTCTCAGATCAATATTTTAGTACAAAAAGTCGTTTTTACAATAGTAACTATAATGAAAGTTATTTTGAGGGAACAAACATGCACGAAAATTTATTGACAGTCGAATTAGATCTATGGGAAGGCTTTAGTGATAAGCAAAAAGGGCTATTAGGTGAAAAAATCTCAAGCTATTTCAAAGAAATATTTTGTATTTCTGGTGATAACTGCCTAATTCTTATTCGAGATATGAAACCTGTGAATTGGATTCAAAATGGAATAGCTGGGGATCATTTAGAATTCTTAAACGAGAGTCGAAAATTTTAAAAATTGTACCTATAAGTTGTGGAGCGTCAGAAAAAACTAAATTGCAAGTTAAAAGGAGAAGATATCATGAAACTATTAAAAGAAAAAGCACCTTATTTAGTCGTAACAGAATTTGAATTTTTATCAGGACAAGATCAAGCAATCATTAATGCTTGGCAATCAAGTAATGCAAAAGCATTGTTGGGTGAGTCTGTTTTATATCGAGCTTTAAAGAAGGATACGTTGGTTCTTTTATATAAAATTAATTCGTTCAATCAGCTTCAAAACTATATTGAAAGTGAAGAATTCACACAATTTGTCGATAGTATTTCTAATAAATTAGGAAGTGACCTTCATCAAGAAGTAGTAGCGCTCGTCACTCAGGTAACGTCACGAGAAAATTTATTACCAACTAAAAAATATATGCAATTACGTCACATCGAAGTTCCTCTTTTTGGAGTAGAAGAGTATTTGGATTGGAGAGAAGATACAATTTTCAAGTATGTAAAACAAAATGAAAAAGTTACGTCATTTGTTGCTTTTCACAGTCTGTTCTCATCAACGCCAGGAGTTCTCTTTGTCACTGAGTTTGTAGGTGATCCAGATGAATATAGAGAAAGCTTCTTGACTCCTAGATATCAGGAAATTATTAAGGAAGCTGGACATAATCACATCAAGGGCGGTTTAAATACTTTCGAATATGAAAAAGTAAATTAAAAAATTAGGCGTTACAGGAGAATAATAATTGTTCTGAAACGCCTCATCATAGGAGGGAAAAGATGTCAATTATCGAAATTTATGGATGGAAAGGAATCAGCTCCGAAAAAAAAGAGGCTTGGATCAAAACCTGCACATCTGTTATCGCTAATCAATTTAATGAACCACTAGATGAAATTACTGTATTTATCAATGAAATTCCAAGTGGAAACTGGGGACAGGCTGGAGCAATTGGTACCGATTCAGACTGGCTTGAAAAATCTCGTGTTCAAGAGAGGATGAAAGAGGATGCCAGTAATTAGAGTAGATTTAATGACAAAAAGTACTGAAGAACAAAAAGAGGAATTAATATATAACCTAACAAAAGAGACATATGATTTGCTTAGCATTCCAGCCGAGAAAATCTCTGTAGTAATTAATGAAATTCATGCTAGTAGTTGGGGGAGAGCTGGATATAAGAGTGACAATGAAGCGTTTGAATCATTAAGTAGAAAAATCGACATAAATAGGAGGAAGCTTTTTGAATAGAAAAGTAGTTATTACGAATGCTTTCCGAACGCCAATCGGGGCAATGGGAGGAGCGCTGAGCAATTTTTCAGTCAGTGATTTAGGTGCCTTTGTAATCAAAAAAATCATTGAAGAAACCAAATTATCAACAAATTTAATTGATGAGGTCAATATGGGAGCCGTCTTTCAAGCTGGACAAGGGCAAAACGTTGCAAGACAAGCTTCAATGAAAGCGGGGATTCCATTTACAGTTCCTGCAACTACAATAAATATCTTGTGTGGATCAGGTTTACACGCTGTTAATTTATCAGCAAAAATGATTCAATCTGGTAATGCAGATGTGATCATTGCAGGGGGAATGGAAAATATGTCGGCTGCTCCTTATTTGCTAGATAATGCGAGATTTGGTTATAGACTTGGCAATAATAAGCTTATTGACTCTATGATTAACGATGGTTTAGAGGATGCGTTTAGTAGTCAACACATGGGAATTACTGCGGAGAACATAGCGGAAAGCTGGCATTTAAACAGAGAAGCTTTGGATCTTTTTTCTGAACAGAGTCAAAGGAAAGCTACAATTGCTATAGAATCAGACAGGTTTAAAGATGAAATTGTCCCAGTAGAGGTTCAAAGAAAAAAAGAAACGTTTATCTTTGAACATGACGAAAGTGTTCGTTCAAACACTTCTTATGAATCATTAACAAAATTACGACCGGCTGGCTTTTAAAAAAGATGGAATTGTAACTGCTGGGAATTCGTCAGGAATTGGAGATGGTGCGGCTGCGGTGTTGCTAATGTCAGAGGAGAAAGCATTAGAGTTAGATTTAGAGATTCTTGGTTATTGGGAATCAGGAGAATTAGCTGGGGTTGATCCAGATATCATGGGGATTGGTCCAGTAGATGCAACGAGAAAAGCTCTGAGTAAAACTAATTATTTAATTAAGGATATTGACTTAATTGAACTAAATGAAGCATTTGCAGCACAGTCCATAGCAGTTATTGAAGAACTGGAATTAGATACAAGTATCGTAAATGTTAATGGAGGAGCTATTGCATTAGGTCATCCGCTAGGTGCTTCTGGTTGTCGAATATTAGTTAGTTTGATTCATGAAATGAAAAAAAGAAAGTCAAAACTTGGTTTAGCCAGTCTATGCATCGGTGGTGGAATGGGCTGTTCAACAATTATTAGGAATGAGTAACAACTATTTGTTGTACTAAATCATTGGCCTTTATAGCTAAAACTTTCTATGTCAACTTCATTTCTATTTTCTTGTGAATCTAGATATGGTAAACATGGGTGTTTCAGTGTCTAAAATGTACTATTCTTCTTTAAAAAAGCAATTGATAAATCACTTAGCAAAAATACTTTAGTTAGAAAATATTCATTTAAGAAAATGACAGCGATGTTTATTATCTATAATTCTTACTGGAAATAAAAGCCCTTGATCGTGTACCGACCTCCAAGAGTTAGACCAAAAATCTAACTTTTGGAGGTCGGTATTTTTATTTGATCTTTCAATTCTTTCTCATCCCAGTCGAAAATCACTTGTACTGACTCGTTTTTTGAAACTAGCCATTAGTAACTAAGACAATCTTGTTAGTCTGAGCTTTAAAGATTAAAATTGGCTCTTCTAAAGTATTTATTACTGTTTTAAACGTATTCACCTCTTCAATTCGTTTGGCCATTCTTTTGTCATATATTAAAACTCTAATTTTCCCCCCCCTCCAATATACCTACGGTTGTTCATAATATTCGCCCTCCTCGGCGTTTAAGTAAAACACAAACTTTTCAATACCGACTTCGTTAATTAGACGTTGACCGCAACCCCATATGTAATATTGAAATTCTTCATAAGACAATAATCCTCGTTCATATTCTTCGATAATATTTACATCCATGAATAGACCATCTTGACTATAGGTTTTTCCATATCAAAGTCCGACAATTTATATTCCTTTTGAGTTGAGAGGTAACACTGACTTATTTCTCTGTATTCGAAGACTAGAAAGTGGTTAACATTTTCAACAGGAAAAGCAGCTATGTATTTTCGTTTATTTTTTGAAGGGAAGAGCCAAAAATTATAAACTGTCCCTTCTATGTCTATTCTGTTGCTGATTAATCTTCTAAATGGTATCAGTTTTAGAGAATAAAAAAATTGTGCTGGTCGAGTAGGAGAGTTTAGTTCTACTCGTTTTATAAATCTCATGTACAATCACCTCAAATACATTATACGAATGTATGTTCGTTTTGTAAATGTAAATGTTCTTGAATTTCAATAGAAAAGTAGAATTTTCATTTCAGGGGGCATATGGGGGGGCAAAAAATAGATATTTATTGACATATCACTGAATAGGAATATTTGTCTAGCAGGTTGAGGGGTTACTTTATTTAAAGGGATTAAGAATATACAAAATAGACCGCTGTAACTTTGGCTAGTTAGCGGTCTATTTTGTATCAATAAAACTTTGCTACCGTTTTAAGCAGCTACAGGAGTTAATAACCATATCGAATATTTGATAATGAACTCAAATGTTTTAGTTTATTAGATTGTTCTTCACTAAGATGATTTCCATCACTTCGCAAAGCTTTCGATATATCTAGATTCATCCTACTTAGAATAAAGGGTACTGATGCTCCTTTTTGCTGTAGTTCTATTCTGTAATTCTGCAAAATTGTTCCCAACTGACTGTTTGAATTTATTTCGTTGCAGTTAAGTAAATCATCAATAATATGCACTGCTTGATCACTTCTTTCTGTTCCGCCAGAAAACCAATTTACTTTAGACATATTTTTACCACCTCATAATTTATTTTATACGGTTAATTATCTATTTTCAAGTTTAAACATTGAATTTCAAAAGACTTAAAAAACGCAGAGTAATAAACCACACAGTAGATTATAAGTAGAAGGATATCTATAGGAAAATTTTATGGCTTCCACCCAGCGGCTCCGCCAGTATACCAATTTGCTGCTGCGTTATTTCCGATATTACTAATAGCTTTACCCCAATCAACAGAGCATCCTTTTTTATTGCATGACACTCCATTACCGTAGTATGTTCCACCAACAATATCTTTCATTTTTTGTAAATCTAATTTTTGCATTTTTTCCATAGTTGCACGCTCCATTATCTTTTTTTGTTACAAGAAAAGAATAGCAGTATCCACCCGAATAATATTTAAAAAGTCATGAAATATCAGAATTTCATCGTGGAATCTATGTTTGCCTGACATATAAGTTACAAATGACTTATTCACTAAAAAAGGATCAAAGTTTTCATATAGTTCATTTCAGGACACAAATAATCGATTTCAAGATAATCTCTAAGTTTTATCTATAGAAGAGGATATATTTACTATAGACTAATTTTGGGGAAGGTATGCATGTAATGAAAAAAATAAAATTGGTGAAGCAACATGATGAGAAAGACTGTGGGGTTGCGTGTTTATCTATGATCTTAAATACCTATGATACGAGGCTCCCCATCAGTAAACTAAGATTGATGTCCGGAACGAATAATAAAGGCACTTCAGCTTTTGGGTTAGTACAAGCTCTAGAGACACTTAAGTTTGAAACAGAAGTCTTTCAAACGGATGATTCAATTTGGAAAGAAGAAAATTTGCCATTTCCGTTCATTGCTCATGTAATTATTGATGGAGCGTTCCTTCATTACGTTGTCGTTTATGGGATGAAGAAAGGAAGGCTATTACTGGCAGATCCTGCCAGAGGTAAGTTGGAAAGAACTCCAAAAGAATTTGCTGCTGAATGGACAGGAATCATATTGACTACCGTTCCCAAAGATGACTATCAGCCAGTTCATGATAAATCAAACGGACTATTCTCTTTTGTTCCTTTATTAGCAAACCACAAAAAGACAATTGCGGGTATTGTTCTTCTTTCGTTTGTATTAACTGGATTTGGTATTATTGGTTCTTATTACTTTCAGATTATCATCGACCGAGTTGTTCCTTCAAAATCTGTCAATTTGTTGGAAATTATCTCGATGGGTCTTCTATCCATGTATGTGATACAAAGTTTTTTCCAGTATTTAAAACAATATCTTCTAATCAAGTTAGGTCAGCGTCTGAGTACTTCTATCATGTTAAAGTATTTCAATCACGTGTTACATTTACCGATGAGCTTTTTTTCAACAAGGAAATCGGGAGAAATTATTTCAAGATTTTTGGATGCCAATAAAATCATTGATGCCTTAGCCAATGCAACTCTTTGTTTATTTTTAGACGCATCGATGGTCCTACTAATTGGGACTGCTTTGTTCCTACAAAATCGTCTGTTATTTTTGATAAGTTTAGTGACAGTTCCAATCTATGCTTTGATCGTTTTTCTATTTATAAAGCCGTTTGATAGAACCAATGAGGAACAAATGGAATCTGGGGCAGTGGTCAACTCACAAATAATTGAAAGCCTCAAAGGAATAGAAACAATTAAATCATTTAATGCGACTGACCAAGTATTTGACAAAGTACAAAACCAGTTCCAAGAGCTGATGGAGAAATCTTTTAAAAATGCGAATCTAGATAACCTTCAATCGAATTTTAAAACAGCTTTACAAGTAATAGGATCAACCACATTATTATGGGTGGGGACTTCTTTAGTTATAAAAGGTAAGCTATCTATCGGACAATTGATCACGTACAATGCTTTGATGTCTTTCTTCACGACGCCTTTGCAAAACATCATAAACCTTCAGGTAAAGATTCAAACTGCCAAAGTAGCTAACGATCGGTTGAATGAAGTTTTCTATTTAGAGCAGGAAAATCTAGGAGAATGTGTGAGTCCATTAATAAAAACAGAACCAGGATTAAAGAAGGAACCGTTAATTAAAGTAAAAGACCTTTCTTTTGCTTATGGATTTGATGAAAATGTTCTAAATAATATTTTCTTTTCAATCAATTCAAATGAAAAAATAGCGATTGTTGGAATGAGTGGGTCTGGAAAATCGACAATGGCAAAACTACTTGTAAATTTTTATAGTCCACAAGAGGGAGAGATACAAATTCAAGGTATGCCGATTCAGACAATCCCACGAGTGCATTTGAGAAATACAATTAGTTATGTGTCCCAAGATACTTTCTTTTTTAGTGGCAGCATTTATGAAAATCTGATATTTGGGTGCGACTGGAGGGGTTGGAGGTATTATTCTAGGCGGTTTCGGCGGTGCAATTGCCGGTGGATGTTTTGGTTAAAATGGTTATTCAAGTACTATTGTTTATGTTTGTTGTTGCTTTCATGACCAAAGATAATTTTATAGTTCCAAAATTCTTTTTAGGTACGGGAGTGTTTACGCTTGGAATAATCTTAGAAAGAATAATAAGTTCTAAATTTGATGGAAAAAAGGGCTAAATAAGCTCTTCTTTTTCTTATGTGGTGAAATTTATGGAAATATTGCTAAGTAATTATAAATCCATTTCAAGATAAATTTTTTATACTAAGTTAAAAAAGCTAGACTATGTTTATTAAATGAAAGGAGAGTGGTTCACATGACAAAGAGAAAAGCATTATCAAAAGAAGAACTAAAAAAAATTAAAGGTGGTACCCCAGAAGGGATTGATATTGTTTCTGGTGGTTCACACGCTGCTCGCGATATCTTAAACGCAATTAAAAATTATTTTAAATAATGGTGGGGAACAAGAGTAAAGAAAAAACTAATTGCTTTATTTTGACTATTGTTTTCCCACTCGTTAGTACTTTTATTTGCGCCTCAGATAACTTTTTTGGATGAAACAGTTGCTACTACAGAGACCACTGAAATTGATCATCAAACACCAGTTGTTGGATTTGTACAATCTAATACTACCTTAGCTGATCAGTTTGGTTTGTGGTAGTACTATAAAAAAGGAGTATAGATAAGGTTCTTAGTAGATAAAACTTTCGCGCCGATTCAAGGTTGATTCCGGCAAACATTTTACGTACAAGAATATCCATGAAAAAGAAAAAGTATGAAGATAAAAGAAAAGTTAAGATTGGAAATCTGATATATACTGTAGAAATTAACCTTAAGCCGACAGAAAAAAATAAACAGAATCTATGAAGAACACTCTAGGCCAAGAATACAAAAAATATTCTGAGTTAGAAGTGCCTGATACTTGGTAGAATAATAAGCCCTTAATGTTCTTAAAGTATAGATAAATAAGACTTACAAGATTTGTAAGTCTTATTTTTGTATGCAAAAGCTTATCTTTCACTAAAATCATTCCATAACCTTCGATGACATATTGAAACAATAGATTCATTATAGATATTAAAAAGAACTCGCTTTAATTAAAGTTTTTTTATGCCGCAGAGTTCTCAATTTTTTCTATCGCTCTATAAAATGCAAGTGCTTGATTATTCAGGAACCTTTTATAGTAAATTAATTTTTCTATTTTTATGAAATAAAACTGATTAACTAAATTAAGTGAGAATGCGATTAGCGTTGCTTGCTAACGCGGGTAATTGAAGTAAAGGAGTATAAGGGAAATAAGTAAAATAGGAATACCAACCAATGCAAAAGGGATTGTAATACCGCCCCAAGCTGTTTTATTTGCCAGAGCTCTAATTCTAAAACTTATTCCTGAAATGGCAAGTAAAGCCAGTCCTATAAAAAAGAAAATCAATGAAAAAATTAACATTAAAAGCACCTCCGTTACTAAATAGTATACGATGATGAGAAGATTTGATACGAACGATTGTGTAAGGAAGATGACAACAAGGAAATGTATAAACCTTATATTGAAAATAATTGCTTGAAAAATGAAATCTATTTAATTCTTCAGTTTAGTGATAGGTTTTGATAACTCACAGCGTATAATAGATTAAAGGGGTGAAAACGTGCTTATGGATGAGAATTTAATTGAACTAATTAAAAGAGAAGATTTTCAGGGGCTAGAACTACTAATTGAAGAATATGGCTCTAGTATTATGAAAACGATTTCTAGTGTGCTCTCTTATCCTTATGAAAAAAGTTCGATTGATGATGTGATGAATGAAACACTTTATCAGATTTTTACCAAGATTCACTCTTATAATCCAGAGAAAAGTAGCCTTCAAACATGGCTACTTGTCGTTGCCAGAAATCGATCGATTGATGAAAAAAGAAAATTATTTAGACAAAGGAATACCACTGTTAATGATGACGAAGAGGGGGGTGGAGAAGAAGCAAGAGTCTTAGAAAAAGAGTCATTCTTAGAGTTGATAGACCGTTTATCAGAAGAAGATCAAAAAATTTTTTTGTATTGCTATTTTTACCAATTTAGTGCTAAAGAGATTGCCGAAATCCTTAATTTATCTGAAGAAAAAATCTACAACCGATTATCTAGAGGCAGAAAAAAGTTGAAAGAAATGAGTAGAGGAGGAACAAAAAATGAGTGGATTTAAACAGGTAGTTTCAGATGTTACGACCAATTTAAATTCAGATTTGAGTTCTGAAGGGAAGGAAAAGACATTTCAGAGTTCCAAAAAACATATTATACTAAGAAAAGTTATTGAGGGAATCGAAGCATCTTTAGACGAAGATGAATTTATTTGTGATTATTTACCTTTTTCCAATGGGGAAAATACTGGTGTATTTACAACTGGATGGGCTGGCATGGAAGCTGCAACTAAATCACTATCAAAGGAGTATGTCAAAGAGTTTAATGACAATAGAGGGAATAGAATGTTTCTTTTCACAAATAAGCGAATTATTTTTGTTTTTCCTTTACACTATCTTGAGACAAGTGAGTTTATTAGTTATCCATATGATAAGATAAAAGCCATCACTCTTAAAAAAAATAAGAAAGGAAAAATTCGTAAAGATGTCGAATGGTATTATTTAGATTTTCAAGTGAATCAACATATATTTACTGAAACATTAACTGTCAGAGATAAGGACAAGCTGCTACAAATTGTCAATAAGGTTCCAAGATTAAAGGAAATACCCATTGTAAAACATGTAGTAAGAACAAACAAGTTTGATCAGTTTTTTAGCAATATCAATTTTTCAGTTAAGATTGTCTATATTTTGAATTTCATTTGTTATGGTACACTTATTATCATTCTTTTAGGAACATTTTTTGGATTTGGTCCATTTGGATTTATTAAAGAACTATGGATGGAGATGAGGAATCAATAAAGTTAAATAGATTAAGGAGAAAAAAGATGAAACAGAAGTCAAATGAATTATTACATCAGAAAAAGTACGAAGGCTTGATTCCTAAAAACAATTCAACGACTGTCTATCATGCTATTTTGACTGAATTTGTGCAACTAGTATCGCAAAATAATCCTGATATAGAGTCAATTCTTTTAGTAGGTAGTTATGCGAGAGGGGAAGCTTCAAGTACTTCCGATGTTGATTTATACTGTATATTTAAAGAAATTGATGAAAAGAAACTAGCTATAATTGGTGATATAGTAAAAAACGTCACTCAAAATGATAGTAGGTTGGAATTTAATCCACAGTGTTTTTCCATTAATGAATTTCAAAGTTTACCATTCTCAAGATTTATAAATCCCTCTATTGTCTATTTTGAGAGTGTCCATCTGTTTGGTTCCTTTCCCTTAAAGATTCCGACAAAGCAGGACATTGAGCAAAGTTGGAAAGGGATTTGTGCTGAAACTTTACTGAGTATTCGTCATTATATGAGTAGTAACGAGTCTTCTGAAACAATCAATTCTAAAAAAATAACTACATTCGTATTAAAACCACTAATTGCTACTTTGAAACTAAAACAATATCTGATTCAAGGGTATTATCCAAATACGTTAGTAAGTTTAGAACCGTTGCTTGATGAAGACTATACAATTTTGCTGAAATGGTCATTGAGTCCTGAACTTTTACAGAATGAAATCAAGAGAGACTACGTAAGTGTGTTAACAAAGTTGCATCAATTGGCAGCATCTATTTTTAATCATGAATAACTGAAAATTATCTTATTGTTTTAAATTAGTGTTAACAAAAAGCTCTGTGAGTCCTTTCAAATTTTGAAATACTCGCAGAGCTTTTTAGCAAGGGAATTCATGGAATAAAGGCTATTATAGTAATTCTTTTCTCAATTGTTCATCGGTTCTTGGGGATAAATATTTTGGAGCTATATCGAGAACAGTATAAGCACCAAATTGTTTTTCTGTTGCTAAGCGGGCGCAGGCTCGGGCATAAGCAACTAAAACACTGGCTGTAAATTCAGGATTGCTATCTAAGGATAAATTGTATTCAATCACTTGATGATGGTTTTGATTCGTTTTCCCTGTATGAAGGACAGTTCCACCATGAGGCATTGCTTTATGATTTTTGTCTAGTTCCTCTTGTGAGATAAATTCAACCGTAGTATCGTAATCAGCAAAATAGTTAGGCATAGTAACAATCTCTTCACGAATTTTTTCAGCATTTGCTCCAGCCTCTAAAACGACAAAGCATTCTCTAAAGTGCTTGTCTCGTGTAGATAAGGCAAGTTTTTCTCCAAGTCTAAGTTTTTCGATAACTTCTTTGTTAGGAAGAGTATATTGAGTTGCGTCTACAACACCGTCAATTCTTCTTAATGCATCAGAATGACCTTGACTAACGCCGTCGCCCCAGAATGTATGAGTTTCACCAGAAGGAAGGATACTTTGAGCATATAGGCGATTTAAACTGAATAAGCCAGGATCCCAGCCCGTTGAAATAATCGATACCGTGTTGTTTTCAATCGCAGTTTGGTTGACTGTAGCAAAATGTTCGGGAATTTTCGCATGGGTATCAAAACTATCAACCGTGTTAAAGAAACGTGTGATTTCGGGCGTTTGGACAGGTAAATCGGTTGCTGATCCTCCACATAAAATACAAACATCAATTTGATCTTTCATTGCTAATAGTTCATCCATTGAATACACTTTAGCACCATAAGTCTTAACATCCTTAGGGGCTCTTCGGGTATAAACACCAACTAGTTGGAAATCGGAACTTTCTTTTAAAGCAAGTTCCACACCTCCACCTAAATTTCCGTAGCCAACAATCGCAGCTTTTATCATAAAACAACACTCCCTTTTTCTTTTTAAGGTAAATTATACCAAAAAAATGACAAAGGAACAGCAAAAATAACAGAATTTTCAAAATAGTTAGTGAGTAGAATAAATTAAAGATAGTAAAAAAATTTGATTTCTAAAAAATCAAGTCAGTGTAACATAATAGTTTTATGTTAACTAATTGAATTTCATTGAATAATACTCATTTCTTTTTTGTAAGACATATCCCAAAATAAATATTCAAATTCTACACTAGAAATAAAAATTTCTTCGATCTTTCTTTTTTCCTCTAGATTTTTCGTTGCAACTAAGCGGTCGATTTCATCATAAAACCATTCGAAAGAAGCGAAGAAATCATCGCTAGAATAGTTTTCAATCCACGAACGATAGATATTGTCTTTAAACTCTTCAGGATAATCCTTTTTCAAGCGACAAGCATAATCATAATAAGTCCAAGCACAAGGGAAAATGGTAGCTAATATTTCAGCTAATCCCTGTGTATGCCCAATTGCAAGCATATTTGCTGTATAAGTACGATTAAATAATGAGGGCTTAGCTTTATGAATTTTTTCTTCTGGAATACCAAAATCTACTATGTATTGTCTGTGTAGAGACATTTCATCCGATAATATTCCATGTTGAATTTCAGTGAAACGAGCTAAAAGTTCCTCGCAGTCTGACTTGACAGCACCTAAGGCGCAGACTTTGGCATATTCTATAAGGTAATGATAGTCTTGAATCAAATAAAATTGAAAGCTTTCCATTTCTAAGGTTCCTTGACCCAGTTTCTGAACAAAAGGATGTTGGTAACCAGCTTCCCAAATTTCAGCAGCTTTTGCTTTTAAATCCCTTGAAAATGTCATGTATTCTCCTCCTAAGATCTTAGTAGACAATCTAAAAAAATAAAAAAGACATTCTTCTCTATGGAAGAATGCCTAGATTGTCAGGATAGTAAATTTCGACAAGTAGTCATTTGCTCCCTACGATGGTCTTAACCAACAGGTTCAAAGGGTCAGGCTTTTTAGCCTTCTCAACGCAAACGTGCGTCCCCCCGCAAAAAATCAAATATGAATAAAGCATAGTCTATCTCAAAAAAAAATACAAGCAATTTTTTTAAGCGTGCTAGACAAATAAAATGTTGTCATTCAATTTATACAATAAATATGCTAGGTTTTAATTATGAATGAGATGAAAATAGTGGATTCCCGCTATCATTTTCGACTTATTGTAGGAACTAATTTCAACTAGTGATTATTTACTGTAAATTTTCTGATACATTTTTGGAGTGACACCAATTAAACTTTTAAACAAGCGAGTGAGATGACTTTGGTCAGAAAAGCCTGTTGAATGAGCGATATCAGCAATAGCAATTCCTTGCTCTAGCAGCTTCTTTGCCTGATTAACACGAATAGTTGTTAAATATTGAAAGGGCGTTAATCCATAAGACTTAGTAAAAGTCCGAATAAAGGTATATTTATTCATGGAAACAAGATGGCTCAACGTTGTCAGAGCAATTTTTTCGCTATAATGTTGATTTAAATATGTACATATCTTGTCTAACTCAAAGCTTGCGACAGTGTTTAACTCTTGATAATCTGCATACTCTGTTAATAATTCACTTAGTAAAAGTAAAAAAAGTTCTTCTTTTTCTAAAGAATCCTGAGAGTTATCTAGAATAAGCCTATGAAGTATTTGGAGCGTTGGCACCTCTTTACTTTGTGAGACAACATTTGTATGGAATAGTGGTAAAACTGACGAGTTAAAATGGTCCTCCATAATTGTAGCCATTACTTCAATTTCTATATGAATATTTCGATAAACTAAGGGACAAGAATCAAGTTGTAAACACTCGTGATTGTCATAAGGGTTTAAAAGAATTAAATCGCCGGGTAAGAGTGTATATTCTTGGCCTTTGCAATGTAGTTTCCGTGCTCCTTGTTCAATGCATCCAATCACATAATATTCATGGAAATGATTGGGAAATTTTTGTTTAATTCCATTAAAAAGTAATCCTTCAACATTTAAATCAGAATCAAAAATTATTTCTCGCTGTTCTAGCATAGATAGTGCTCCTTTATTTTTCTTCCTTTAAATTTATCACAGAAAAATACGATTTATATAACAATATTGACTAAAACGATGCTTTTTTTGCAGATAATAAATTTATTTGTTTAAAAGTTTCTTAATCAAGAATATAATAAGAAAAAAGAATAGCTTTTATTCAGTCAAAAGAAAAGGGGAAAGAGAATGAAGTGGGAAACACCAGAAGAAAAAGAAGTAGCATATGATTTACTAATAAAACAACAAGCAGCAATTATTGAGCTTGAGCACGATAAAATCGCAAACTTAGCGAATGCCTCTGCGTTATTAGCCGATGCTTTGCCAAACACTGTTTTTGCAGGTTTTTATTTATATAATGGCAAAGAACTTGTTTTAGGACCATTCCAAGGAAAAGTTTCATGTACGCGAATCAAAATGGGCAAAGGCGTTTGCGGAGAAGTGGCTGAAGCGAGAAAGACGTTGATTGTGACAAACGTAAAAACACATGAAAATTATATTTCTTGTGATTCAGCGGCGATGTCAGAAATCGTCGTTCCCTTGATTAAAAATAACCAACTATTGGGTGTATTAGATTTAGATAGTTCTGAAATTCATGGCTATGATGCATGCGATCAAAAGTATTTAGAAAAGTTCGTTGATGTTTTATTACAGAGAACAAACTGGTAGTCGAATAATTTTTTTTAGTTTGAAAAATCACTATACTTGAGTGTTCCTTTTGCATAAAAAAATTATCGATGTGATAATAAAGGAAAGAAAGGGTGGTTTAAATGCTAGAAATTTATTTGAATTTTAAGAATGAAGCAACAGAGGCAATTACCTTTTACGAAACAGTTTTCAATACGAAGTGCGAAGCGATGATGACTTTTGGTGAGGCACCAGCTAACCCTGAGTATCCAACACCTGAGAGCTGGAACAATTTGGTTATGAACGCAAGTATGAATATTGAGGGAACATATGTAATGTTTTCTGATATGCCTGATGGAATGGGTGTCAATTTGGAAAAAGGAAACAATGTGTCTCTTGTAGTTAGCACAGATGATGAAGAAAAAATTGACCGTCTGTTTGCAAGGCTTTCTGAAGGTGGAAAAGTGATTATGCCTTTAGGAGAAACTTTTTGGTCAAAAAAATATGGATCTTTAGTAGATAAATATGGCATTAACTGGATGTTCAATCACTTTGCTGAGAATAAATAAAAAATGAGACAGAAGCGTGCAAGATTCAGTAAATTTTAAATCTTGCACGCTTCTGTCTCATTCGTATATACTTTCGTTTCAGATTCGTGAGTTTTATAGAAGAAGGTAATTAGTTATCGGTCAATAAATCTAGTAACAAGCGTTGTTATTCTTTGAGGTAGGATAGACGAAAGAAAAAGAATTACTACAAATGCAACCAGCCAAGATCGTAACCAAATGAAATACGAAAAATTGTTTGTTCCAGAATTTACAAGGGTTAGAGTAAAAGAAATTAAAGCAGTCGTTACCAATAGATTTAAACTTTTACTTAAAAGAGTTCTTTTCTTTGCGATATTCATCATTAAACCTTCCTTCCATGCTTAATATACAAATAATGTAAATTAAGTGCCTAAATTGTCAAGCATCTTTGTGTGGTGTATAATTTATGAAAAGTGTTTTTAGGAGGACGTATGGAAATCATTGATATGGATTTATTAAAAAAAATGGCAGTAACTATAGGTGAGGCAGCTAAAATAACTGGGGTGCCAATCAGAAAATTACGTTATTGGGAAGATAAAGGAATTATTCAAAGCGTTGATGGAGCTGGAAATGTAACTAGGAAGTATGATTACTATACGATTAAAAAAATTATCTTAATTAAAGAGCTTGTCGATGATGGCTATGTACTTGATAGGGCAGCTGAAAAAGTTGAATTGCGAATTGAAACTTTACATGAAGCATTTAAAAAGTTGGAAGAAAAATGACTTGTTAAAAATTGTTATAATATTTTCTATTCACTATAGCTCTAATATTGATACATCTAGCTTTAAAAAAGAAAACCTTAAGATTAAGTCTTTGAACACTAGACTTTAATCTTAAGGTTTTTTCGTCTTTAATACGGAACTAAATTCTTTTTATAGTGTGCCGTTTTACCAGAGTTTATAATTTGTTTATTTTTTAGAAAGGTTCAGTTTATAAACTTTTGATAGCATAGAATTAGGCAACAAAAAAAGACACAGAAAGAGGTTCTATTTATGAAAAATAAAATAAAATTGATTTGTTTCATTGCAAGTAGTTTACTAATTATCTTGGTTGGCTGTAACAGTTCTAATAAAAACTCGAAAACGACTGTTACTTCTAAGACTGAATTGACTATTACTAAAAAAACAAAAGGTCAAGCGCTAACAGAGACGCTTGCTAAAACTACTTGGCAAGGAACTAAGGTTTATGATGCACACAAAAATGATTTAACAAATGAAAATACTGGGTTTATTGGATTAGCAAAGTACGACAGTAAAACCGGGCATTATGAATTTTTTGATTTGAATACAGGAGAGTCAAGAGGGGATCAAGGAACTTTTTTTGTGACAAATGATGGAGCAAAACGAGTACTAATATCAGCTACAAAAGGGTATCAAGCAGTTGTAGAATTAACTGAATTAAAAGATGAGAAATTTACTTATAAACGAATGGGGAAAGATAAAGAGGGGAAAGAGATAGAGGTTTTTGTTGAACATATTCCTTATAAAGAAAAAGAACTATCGTTTACTGAAGAAACTCCGACATTAAATACTACTACCGGATTTATTGATATGGATAAACAAGGAGAGGCTATTTTAGGGGAAACCTTATGGCATGGAACTAAGGTTGTTGACAAGGATGGTAAAGATATTACTGAATTCAACAACAATTACATTAGTTTGGCAAAATTTGACGGGTCAACAAATAAATATGAATTTTTCCAATTGGAATCAGGAGTTACTCGTGGCGATTTTGGCTATTTTGCTGTAATCAATCAAAATAAGAGTAGGGCACATGCCTCTATTGGCGAGAATAAGTATGGAGCTGTTTTAGAATTAACAGAATTAAATGATAAAAAATTTACGTACAAGAGGTTAGGAAAAGATGCTTCTGGAAATGAAGTAGAGACATATGTTGAACATGAACCATATACTGGAGAATTTCAACCTACATTTAGTTTCTAAAAAAAGTTTTTTATAGTAGGTCGTTTAGTGAAAAGAATCGGGCATATACGTTGAAAAAAGTAGCTATTTCCTTTATAAAGAGAACAAAGGAGAAAAAGATGACAATAAAAAAACGATTTTTGATTTCATACATTGGCGGTATTTTAATCGCATGGCTTTCTCTATTTGCCATTATTTGTGTCGTTCTTTATGTAACTACTGGAACAATTCCAACTCCTAACGTATTGTATCGAACGTTAACACAGCAAAGATCTTTAAGCAAAGAAGAGGAAGAAGCGTACATTAGCCTTCGAAATATTGCAAAAAAAGATCCAGAACAACTAATAAATCCTACTCAACAACGTAATGACCTGTTACAAAGATTTGAAGAAAAATCTCTAGGAATTGTGATTAGAAGAGAACAAGAAATTTTATATTATTCTGAGGAACTCGTTGAAAAATCCTTAAAAGTTCATTTTCCTGATTTTGATAAAGATAATCTTGAAACAAGAGGAACCATGGATAATGCAGGACGAATGTATCGCTATGTTAAGTTTGATTTTTATTATAATGATCTTGTTCCAGGAAGCATCTTAATTTTGAAAAAAGAAAGTAATTTCTTTGAATTTATGACAAAATGGGGTGCTGTAGTTATTGTAGGGATTCTATTTATATCAGGATTAGGGCTTTTCTTTTTGAACCACTTACAGAAAAAAACGATTATTATTCCTTTGGAGAATTTAGGTGAAGGAATGGAGCAAATTAGAGAAGGACAACTTGCGAATTATACTTTAGAGAAAAATAGTAAAAGTGTCGTCGAGGTGAAGCAATTAGCAGAAGCATTTGAAAAAATGCAAAAGAGACTTGTTGAGTCAAAAATGGAACAAAAAAAACTAGAACAAAATAGAAAAGAGTTAGTCGCTAACATTTCTCACGATTTAAAAACACCAATAACATCAATTATAGGTTATGTAGAAGGATTAATAGACGGCGTAGCCGATACCACTGAAAAACGGCAAAAATACTTAAAAATAATTCACTCTAAGTCACTATCTCTTGATTACTTAGTAGAAGAACTTTTTCTCTATTCAAAATTAGATGCAGAAGCCTTAACGTTCAATTTTGAAAAAATTGATGTAAACAATTTTTTAGTTCACTTAACGGAAGAGTTTCAACTAGGCAAACCACAAGTTAATTTCAATTTTGCAACTAAACATATACCAGCTATTTATACGTTAGCAGATCGGATTCATTTAAATAGAGTATTCAATAATTTGTTTGAGAATAGTCTGAATTATGGAAAAAAACAGAAAGCTTTATCAATCGAAATAGCTGTTTCTGAAATTGAAGAATGGGTGTTTATTACAGTAAAAGATAACGGTCAAGGAATTGCAGAAACAGAATTACCATTTGTATTTGACCGTTTCTATCGAGTTGAAAAATCTCGCACCAACATCACTGGTGGTAGTGGCTTAGGATTGCCAATTGTCAAACAAATTATTGAACGTCATGGTGGAAAAGTAATGATTGAAAGTATAGTGAATGAAGGAACTAAAGTAACCATTTTACTAAGGAAATATGAAGGAGAGGCTTTTTATGACTATTCCTAGAGTATTAATCATTGAAGATGATGAAAGTATCGCAGAGCTACAAAAGGATTATTTAGAAATAAATCAAATAGATGCCGAAATTACCAAAGATGGTTCTGAAGGATTATATCTTGCTATAAATGAACCCTTTGATTTAATTATTGTCGATTTGATGTTGCCTTCTTTAGATGGTTTTGAAATATGTCGACGGATCAGAGAGCAAAAAAATATTCCAATAATGATTGTTTCAGCAAAGAAAGAAGATATTGATAAAATTCGAGGATTAGGCTTGGGAGCAGATGATTATATGACAAAACCGTTCAGTCCTAGCGAATTAGTTGCTCGAGTGCAAGTCCATATAAAAAGATATCGACTACTGACTGGCAATGTTATTGCTGAGGATACGTTAGAATTGGGACAAATAACTATCCAAAAACAAGCTAGAAAAGTTTTTATTTTAGGTGAAGAAATATTTTTCCCAACGAAAGAGTTGGATTTACTGATTTTTTTTATGGAACATCCTAATCGCGTTTGGACAAAAGAACAATTGTTCCGACAAGTTTGGGAAATGGACGATTTAGATAGTGATGTTTATACAGTTGTTGTGCATGTCGGAAGAATTAGAGAAAAAATGAAAAAAGCGAATCTTTCAGAAAATCCAATTGAAACGATTTGGGGCAGTGGGTACCGATTTAATACTTAAATGTATGTTCAAGTGAGCAATTTTTTAGATAGATATTGTAGAATGTGGCAAGGAGTCGATGAGTTATGAATAAAAGTATTTTCCTATCGCTTTGTATCATTGGAGTAGTTAGTATTTCTGGTTGTAAAGCCGATCAACCCGCTAAATCAATAGACAGTGATACTGTTATAAGTACAATAGTTAGCGAATTATCTAGTAGCAGTCAACCAACAATGCAGAGCGAAATTGAAAAAACGTTAGGTAAAAATGAACTGATTTTTGACACACATGAGTATCAGTATGAAGTTGTTACTGGCGCCACTCAAACAACATTTGGATCCAATCCAAAACCTTTGTATACTTATGAGGAGAAATTGAAGAAGATGTTTTGGTCTAACCAACCACCATTAGGACTTATGGAAGGGAATTATTTTAGTAATCAGGGACTTGTGGATGCTGGTAACACTGGTATTGTAGAGATTGTGACAGATGATAACGGAAAAATAGTAAATGTGGAGTATCAAGAATATACCTCAAAAAATTACTATTCCTCTGAGTTTGCAGAAGTAAATAAAAGGCTATCTCATTATGCATTTTTTCAAGCCAAGAATCCAAGGACAGATACCACTTTGGCTACAATTGTTAATGGCGTGACCTTTGTTGAAAAGCAGATGCGAGAAGAAAACAGGGTAGCAGGAAATTTTAACACGGTAAAAGGCTCCTCAACGTCGGCTAGAGAGGGCGTGATGGCGATTGCTGCTGAATTAAATGATGTGATAAGAAAAACCTCTGATACAAAATATTTAGGGTATGCTGAAAAGTTCGATGATGGTATCACAGGTCGTTTGCAGCTTACCTTAAAAAATGGCAAAATTGATACTGTGCGCTATGATGAATATTTTTCAGATGCTCCTGAACAGATGAAAGATCCTAAATTGCAACCTTACTACCGACAATCTAAATATTTCTCTCTAGAATACAATAAAGCGACGGAGAATAATTTCAAAAAATTTTCTGACCAGCTGGTTCAAACTATTCTTGAAACACAAAGTCTCAAGATTGAAAATGAGAATCTAAGCAACCACCCATCTTTTGAAACATATTTAAAATTAGCTGAAAAAATAGAAATGGAGTAAATTTGAATTTCTGGGAATATTAAATCATTTAAAATAAAACAAGCCAAACGAAAAAAATTCGGTTGGCTTGTTTTATTTAGAATGTTAGGAATACTGAAAAATAGTTTTTGGGGAGATTCTCTATAATAAATTAATGAAACTACTTGTTTCTTTTCAAATGAAATAGAAATTTGATTCCGATTACAGAAAAAATAACTAATCCAGAAAAAATGAAAAGAAAACCAATCGGCAATAAGTAAAAGTTTTCATGAAGAATGCCAGAAGCATCCACATATTCAACAGATGTTGCTTTGATAAAAAAACAAGCAAAACCAAATAGTAGTAAAAAAGTTCCGATAATAGTAGAAATTAAATTGAATTTTGCTCGTCTTGTTTCACTACCATCTTTTATTAGTTTTTCTGTCATGTTGTTCACATTCGTTCCTCCTAGTATTAATTCATCAAGCGAAACATGAAAAATACTAGAAATAAGAATTAACATTTCAAGATCTGGAAGGTTGCGATTGTTTTCCCAATTAGATACAGCTTGCCTAGTTACGTTTAATCGTATCGCAAATTTTTCTTGTGTAAGGTTGCTTTGCTTTCTTAAATCTTTAATTTTATCTCCAAATTCCATAGTAGTATAAATTCCTTTCGTTGATGTTTTTTCATCATAGAAGATTTTTAGGGTTCAAACAAGAAAGTAATGCTTGCAACAAGGAATAGAACAGGGAAAGGGCTGCTTTACATCATATAAAGCTATGTATTTCAACAATTATTTTCTCTAACAGATAAATTACAGCGAAAAAATTAAATTCAATTTTACTTCTTTTCTTTATTGGAACAGTATAAAATTAGCAGTTTCTCTAAACTTACTTGTAACTTTATTTACAAGTAGCAGAAATATTTATGGAGCAAGAAAAGCATTAAAGAGGATTTAAATGATCATAGGCTAATTGATTCGATAAGAAAAATCTGACGAATTATACTGAAGTTCAATTTTGTACTGGAAAAGAAATTTTTTACAAGAGTGACATAAGGTTTGTACTTATCAATGACCACAAATTGAACTGTTTCTCTTATTTAATAATCATAGGAATAAAGAATTTTTTCGAAGTAGTCAGTTTTCGATTATCTACGATATCCAGTAACTATCTTGTTTTGTCCATCCATAAAAACAAAGCTCATTGTCCCAGAACTTTCTTTCACAGACTTAAATAAATAAAAGTAAAAATAGCTAGTTTTGAAGGAGTTGTTTATAAAATTCTTTTAAAATCAGATAAATAGTGGTTGTAGAGACATATTTGGTACGAGCAATTCCTGTCATAAGAGTATTTTCTTTCAGTTTCTTTGCAATGGAGAACTTGACACAAAGCTCAATCTTACAATGGCGTTCGGTTATTTTTTTTGAATGCAGATATTGTCCAGGCTAATAAGGCTTAGGTCTCTTGTTTGTATAATTAGAATGCAGTAACCGACATAGAAAAGAGCGAACAGCATGAAGAAAAAATTAACGAGTATTTATAGTATGAGTTTTGGAGTGAATGATAAATAAAAGAATCCCTACTTTAATTAGTAGGGAAGAATGTCGTAAGTATAAAATTGATTTTGCTTATTGTTTTTCGTACTTAATTACAAAAGATCCTAGAATATTTTCAACACCTGTTATTTTGACTACAAGTGTATCTCCTTTTTTTACTTTTGGATCAGATGAAGAAATAAAATTTAAATGTTCGCCAGTCTGTATAGTATACCCTAGTGTACCATCAGGAACATACTCATCTACCGAAATTTTTACAGTTTTACCATCTAAATCTTCCCCATTTACTAAAGCAGCCTCGGCTTCTTTTGTAGAATAGTCAGCCTTAATTTCTTTAGACCCACAGCCTACCAGTAAAATCATCAAGAAAGCCGTTACAAAAATACCCCAAATTTTTTTCATTTAAATCTCCTCTTTCTGAATTTTATATCAATTACTAATAAAGTATATCAAAGTAATAAAGCCTTTGGAAGCACCAATATGGAATGACCTTGAAAATAACCTTGATGAAGTTTTCCAAACTAGAAACTAGCGGAAATGAAAAAAGTGAAAACCCTATTCTAAAAAGGATTTTCACTCATGATGGAAACTATTGAAAACTAATAATGGAGACGGCGGGAGTCGAACCCGCGTCCAAACACATTGCCACTTAAACTTCTACGCTCATATTCGTACTATTTTAAGTTTTCGCTAGAGGTTATGCCGCACGACTGGCCCAAACTTTCGCTAGTCTGATAATCTCTTCTAATTTTTACAGACGGAAAAAATTAGTGTATCCCACTTAATTTGAGACCCTTACTCGAGCACATGGGCGATGCCGAGAGGATCTTCACTCGCTGTTTTTAGGCAGCTAAAGCGAAAGTATTGTTTTCGTTTTTAGCAGTTATATTTAACTGTAACGTTTTTACGTAGACGTAACCTACGAAGCGCAATTCAAGCTCAACTATGCCTGTCGAATCCGTAACGTCCCCGTAGCATATAAAGTTCAGCAACGATTAGTATAACATATTTCTCATGATAATTAAAGAAAAAGTTCTATAGCTGTTATAGTTAATGATTTTTCAAAAATAAGTACAGAGTACTCATTTCAAGTAGCATAAAATAAAAAATGGTCGTTTAAATTAGTTGCGAGAATGGAATACAGAAAAATGACTCCTCATTAAAATAACATGTTTTTTTGAAAGAATCCCGGTAAATAACCGTATTAATTAGTTATATCTTAGTATTTATTTCCTAATGCAATGTAGGCAATCAAAAATTTTTTCAAAAGAAATCATTTCTACTTTCGGAAAAAAACTCTGGATTTCAGTTGTGTTTTTATAACAATTTTGCTAAACTTAACAAGCATGAATAAAAAATGGTTGGGCGTAAGCTTCAAGGATCAAGTTCTTCAAGGGGTGAGAAGAACAGTTTTTGAGTTTACCCCTCTTTTTATAATGAAAAATTATTGAGGGAATAAATGATGTTTACTTAAAAAAAAGTAGCAGATTTATTCCTTTTTCGTTGCAATAATGAGGGGTTTCGTTCATAGTAAATGTATCAGTGAAACTCAATGATACAAAGAATGACGGAGGTGATGAAATGGTTTTAGAAGCACTAGAACAAATTCGGAAAGCGGAAGAGAAAGTAAGAGAACTGAAGCACGTATCAAAAAATGAAGTTCGACAATACGAAGAGCAAAAAATGAAGGAAATAAAAGACTTGCAAACAGCTAGTAATCAAAAGGTTGTTGCAATTTTAGAAGATTTGGAAAACATCCAAACAGAACAACTACAAAAAGAACGGGAAATTCTATTAGAAGAGGCAGAAGCAACAGAAAAACGATTTCAAGAAAAGTATCAAGAAAACAAAGCTCAAATGATTGAATACATTACAGAAAGGGTGAAAAAAGTCTATGGCAGTCAATAAAATGGAAAAAATGACAATTATCTCGGCTGCTGACAAAGAAGAAGTAATCCTACAGACGATTCAGGGGTTACAGGCGCTTGAAATGAAAGATTTTACTCATTCAAATGTAAAACAACATTATTTAGAAGAACACTTCCCTACTATTCATATGGAAGTGGATGAAACAAAGAAAAAACGTTATCAAGCAATGCTTACCAACATTCAAGACTCGTTAATGCTTATTGAGCGTTTTGCAGGAAATACCAAAAAAAGCAAACCAATCAAACGGCAAGTCCGAACTTTAGAATCAATAGAACAGTCTTTTGATGAAGAAAAAATAAACAGCTATCTAGTAGAACTAGCAAGTTTGAAAAAAGAGCTATTAGAAACTGAAAATAAACGCAAAGAATTGCTTGTTGAGGAGAACATTTTAGGAAGATGGCAATATCTGGATGTTATTCCTAAAAGAAAATTGACAGAATCAACAGAAATGTTGATAGGTTCGATTAATGCAGCAAATCAATTTGACTTTAAATCAGAAATTGCTAAACATGAATCTGTTTATTTGGAGGAAATTTATCAAAGTCCTCATCATGTTTATTACAGTTTAATCTATTTAAAAGAGGACCAGATGACTCTACAAGAAATAGTAAATCAATTTAGCTTCACTATAATGAAGTACCAATATGATGTCTTACCTAAAAAAGCGTATCAAACAATTAAATTGGAATTAGCAGGTTTAGTTGATAAAGAAAAAGAGATTAAAAAAGCGTTAGCTGTTTATCGAGAAAGAAAAGAAGAATTGTACATGGCTGAAGAGATGACTTATGCCTTTATTCATCGTGAAAATGCCAAGAAACATTTAGTGAACACCGATTACTTTTTTATTCTACAAGGCTGGTTGCCTTCAGATGAAAAAAATATGTTGTTAACTACACTAAATGAGTCCATACCGAAAGATGAATTATATGTACATTTTGATCAACCAACAGATGTTGAAATTGCTACCGATATCCCAGTTAAATTAAAAAATAACTCAGTTGTAGCACCATTTGAGATGTTAACAGAAATGTACAGTTTACCTAAATATACGGAAATTGATCCGACCCCAATTATGACCCCATTTTACATGGTATTTTTTGGAATGATGGTTGCAGATATCGGTTATGGTTTATTAATGTTTTTAGCAACATTGATCGTTAGTAAAACAACTATTTTACCAAAAGGAATGAAGCGTTTTTCTGATTTCTTTTTTATCCTTTCGTTTCCGACAATTATTTGGGGTTTTATTTACAGCTCATTTTTCGGAGCTTCGTTGCCAAAAACGTTTTTAGGAATCAATTTACCTTTTCCTATTTTGTCAACAACCGAAGATGTTAACGCCATTTTAATTCTTTCAGTTGTCTTTGGTTTTATCCAAATAATGGTTGGATTAATGGTAAATGGGATTGAGTTGACAAAGAGAAAACGATATTTGGAAAGTGTCAGCGAAAGCTTCGCTTGGCAAGGACTACTAATTGGGATTTTAATTGCAGTTCTTAGTAAACTTATTCTAAATAGCGATGGCTTGTTTATGACAGGAGTTATAGTGGCTGTTATTTCTGCGTTATCAATCGTTATCGTACCGATTATTCAAACCAAATCAAAAGTAAAAGGGCTGGCAAAAGGACTATACGGCTTGTATGGATTAACTAGTTATATTGGTGATTTAGTGAGTTATACTCGCTTGATGGCTTTAGGTATATCTGGTGGAAGTATTGCAGCTGCGTTTAATATGTTGGTTGCATTTATGCCGCCAATTGCAAGATTTACGGTAGGAATTCTTTTACTAGTTGTTTTACACGCATTAAATATTTTCTTAAGTTTATTGGGCGCTTATGTTCATGGTGCAAGGTTACAATATGTAGAATTTTTTGGCAAATTTTACAGCGGAGGAGGACGTGCTTTTAATCCTTTGAAAACAGAAGAAAAATATATGAATATTGAAAAAAAACAGAATTTAAAACAGTGATGGAGGAATAAAACAATGATGGATTATTTAATTAACAATGGTGGCGGTATTATTTTTGCAGTATTAGGAATGTCAATGGCGACAATTTTGGCTGGGATTGGTTCGGCTAAAGGAGTAGGTTTTACAGGGGAGGCAGCGGCTGCATTAACAACAGAGCAACCTGAAAAATTTGGACAAGCACTGATTTTACAATTGCTACCAGGTACACAAGGTTTGTACGGTTTCGTTATTGCCTTCTTAATTTTTATTAATTTAAATGCTGATATGTCAATCGTTCAAGGAATGGGTTACTTTGTGGCTTCATTGCCAATTGCGTTTGCAGGATTATTTTCAGGAATTGCACAAGGACGAGTTGCTGCAGCTGGGATTCAAATTTTAGCAAAAAAACCAGAACATTCAACGAAAGGAATTATCTATGCTGCAATGGTTGAAACATATGCCATTTTAGGCTTTGTTATTTCCTTCTTACTTGTACTAAATGTGAAGTAATAGTAATAAGGAGGAATAACGAATGGATGCAATTGAAAAAATTGTTGAACAAATTCTTGAAAAAGGGCAAACTGAAATCCAAGATTTTGAAAAAATAGAAAAAAAGCGCATTGATGAAAATAGCAAGGCGCAACAAGAAGCGCTAGTCCTTCAGGAAACAACGTTGATTCAAAAGAATGAAGTGAAAGCGAAGAAAAATTTTAAACAAAAGCAGAATCGTCAACAGTTAGAAATAAGACAGGGAACACTAAATAGAAAACAGGAATATTTAGAAAGTCTTTTTGCTGAAGCTGTTTCAAGTATGAACGCATGGTCAGAACCAGAATTTCAAACATTTGTTAAGCAAAGTGTAGCTCAATTACCTATTACTGGAGAAGCATTTATTTCACTAGGAGAGTTATCTCAAGGGAAAATCAACCAAAAATGGTTGGATGACAATCAAACTGCTCAGTTAAAATTGATCTTGAAAGACGAAACAATCGGCGGTCAAGGTGGAGTAGTGGTTGCACAATCAGGTGTAGAGTATAACTTCCTTTTCGCTAGTCTAGTTCAAGAAATCCAAAAGCAGGAGAGTTACACCATCGCAGAAATGTTATTCAAATAGGAGGATTAAAGATGAAAGAAACAGCATACAATCAAATAAATCCTCTGATTCGATTAAAAGAAACAGAGCTGCTAACAATTCCGCAATACGAACAATTATTACAAGCGACATCTATTGATGGAGTGAAAGAAATCTTAAAAAATACGATTTATGGTACGCATTTAAGTAACGATTTTGAAGAAAATTTTGAGTACATTTATTCAAAAGAACAAGGTGAGCTGTATGAATGGCTCTATGAAATGGCCCCTGAAACAGAAGTTGTCTCTATTTATACTTCTCGTTTTACTTTTCATAATCTGAAAGTTTTAACAAAAGCTGAAGTAACAGGCAAGAATTTGGATCATTTATTTATTAATGATGGAAGATATTCCTTAGAAACAATAAAAAGCGCTATTCATACTAGGATGTCAACTGAGTTATCTGAACCGATTATGCAGGCAGTTTGCGAAGTAACGGATTACCTAGAAGAATCTAACTTGCTTCAAGCAATTGATATCATCTATGATCGCACCTATTTAACTTACCAACGACAACTAGCTGACAAATTGGGCTATCAAGACATTTTAGAAGAAGTAACGTCATTTATTGATTTAACTAATATTTCGATTATGGCAAGAGGAATTGTTCAAGGGCAAAGTGAAAATTTTTTATCAACTGTTTTGTCTAGTTCTGGAAGTATTTCAAAAAATATTTTCTTAGATTTTACAGAAAAATCACTTGTAACATTCACAGAATTTCTTTTAACGACTAAATACAGTTATACGTTGATACCAATTATTTCTCAAGATACTAAGGAAATAGATTTAGTCGCTTTCGAAAAAATAAAAGATGATTATTTAACTGGAATGTATGATAAAGCCAGAGTTGTAGCTTTTGGTCCATTACCGCTACTAGCTTTTCTGAATGCAAAAGAAGTGGAATGGAAAAATTTGCGTCTGATTCTAATTGGAAAACGCAGTGGTTTTTCAGTTGAACAAGTGAGAGAAAGGATGCGGTTGACTGATGGGGCATAAAATTGGTGTGATTGGCGACAGAGACTCTGTGATGCCTTTTAAACTATTTGGTTTTGAAGTCACTTATGCAGTATCAAGCCGACAAATCCGTGAAACAATTGAAAGAATGGCTGAAGAAAAATTTGGTGTAATCTTTATTACAGAAGATGCAGCAAAATTAGCTATTGAAACGATTGAACGATACAAGGTAGAAGTTACGCCAGCCATTATATTAATACCAAGTCATAATGGAACGAGCGGTATTGGTAGGCAAGAGGTACAGGACAATGTTGAAAAAGCGATAGGGCAAAACATTTTGTAATCAATTTGTAGAACGATAGTTTAATGAATATTGCTTTAATCACAGTGAATGAACTATTTTATGATACAAGAAAGTTGAGAATCAGCTTGACCCTTTCACTAAAGGAGGAATGACGGTGCAACAAGGTAGAATTATTAAAGTATCTGGTCCTTTAATCATGGCAGAGAATATGTCTGATGCAAGTATTCAAGATATTTGTCATGTAGGAGAACTAGGTGTAATCGGAGAAATTATTGAGATGCGTGGAGATGTCGCGTCTATTCAAGTATATGAAGAAACAACTGGAATTGGCCCAGGTGAGCCAGTAGTAACGACTGGAGAGGCATTATCCGTTGAGTTAGCACCAGGTATGATTGCAGAAATGTTCGATGGAATCCAACGTCCATTAGACACTTTTGCTGAAGTCACAAAAAGTAATTTTCTTGGAAGAGGGGTTCAGATTCCTGCTTTAAACCGAGAAAAGAAATGGCTATTTGAATCGCAGGTTGCAGTAGGCGATCAAGTTGTTGCCGGTGATATTATCGGAATCGTTAAAGAAACAAAAGTTGTCGATCATAAAATCATGGTTCCTTTTGGTATCAGTGGAAAAATCAAAGAAGTTAAAACAGGTGAATTTACCATTGAAGAAACAATCTATGTGATAGAAACCGCAACGGGTGACAAAGAGTTTACGATGATGCAAAAATGGCCCGTTCGTCGTGGTCGTCCTATCTCAGAAAAATTGAATCCAGAAGTTCCGATGATTACCGGTCAACGTGTGATTGATACCTTTTTCCCTGTGACAAAAGGTGGAGCAGCAGCCGTACCAGGTCCCTTTGGGGCTGGTAAAACAGTGGTTCAACATCAAATAGCGAAATGGGCGGATGTAGATTTGGTTGTTTACGTAGGCTGCGGAGAACGTGGAAACGAAATGACGGATGTACTAAATGAATTTCCAGAATTGATTGATCCAAACACTGGCGAATCAATCATGGAGCGTACGGTTCTAATTGCGAATACTTCTAACATGCCAGTGGCTGCTCGTGAAGCTTCCATCTACACAGGAATTACTATTGCAGAGTATTTCCGTGATATGGGTTATTCTGTAGCCATTATGGCAGACTCAACTTCTCGTTGGGCGGAAGCACTACGTGAAATGAGTGGACGTTTAGAAGAAATGCCTGGTGATGAAGGATATCCTGCTTATTTAGGGAGTCGTTTAGCAGAATATTATGAACGGGCAGGACAAGTGGTTGCTTTAGGTAGCGACAAACGGGAAGGAAGTATTACTGCAATCAGTGCGGTATCTCCATCTGGTGGAGATATTTCTGAACCAGTTACTCAAAACACATTGCGTGTTGTAAAAGTATTTTGGGGCTTGGACGCAACATTAGCTCAAAAAAGACATTTTCCTTCCATCAACTGGCTTCAAAGTTATTCTTTATATGCTTCAGAAGTAGGTAAATATCTAGATCAACAGCTACAAACAGATTGGTCGTCGATGGTTACCGAAGGGATGAGAATTTTACAAGAGGAATCACAGTTAGATGAAATCGTTCGTTTGGTTGGGATTGACTCATTATCCGATAAAGATCGCTTAACTCTTGAGGTGGCCAAGTCCATTCGTGAGGATTATTTACAACAAAATGCCTTTGATGATGTTGATACCTTTACTTCAAGAGAAAAACAATTCAAAATGTTGAATTTAATTTTAACTTTTGCAGAAGAAGGGCAAAATGCATTAGCGTTAGGTGCTTATCTAACTGAAATTATGTCTGGAACAATCACTATTCGTGATCAAATTGCTAGAAGCAAATATGTGCCAGAAAATGAGTTAGAAAAGTTAGATCTATTAATTGATGAGATAAAAATTACACTGAAACGTATTGTATCAGAAGGAGGAATGACGAATGATTAAAGAATATCGTACAATAAATGAAGTCGTCGGACCTTTGATGATTGTTGAAAAAGTGGAAGGCGTTAAATATGAAGAACTAATTGAAGTACGTCTGCAAAATGGAGAGATTCGCCGTGGCCAAGTTCTAGAGATTAACGGAGACAAGGCAATGGTGCAAATATTTGAAGGAACAAGCGGCATCAATATTCGGGATTCAAAAGTCCGTTTTCTAGGTCATCCACTTGAACTAGGTGTTTCTGAAGATATGGTAGGACGGATTTTTGATGGTTTGGGTCGTCCAAAGGATAATGGTGTAGATATCCTTCCAGAAAAAATGGTGGATATCAATGGTGAAGTAATTAATCCTGTTTCAAGAGATTACCCAGATGAATTTATTCAAACGGGAATTTCAGCGATTGACCATCTAAACACACTGGTAAGAGGACAAAAATTACCTGTATTTTCGGGATCTGGTTTACCTCACAAAGAGTTGGCTGCACAAATCGCTCGTCAAGCAAATGTTTTGAATAGTGATGAAGAATTTGCCGTAGTATTTGCTGCAATCGGGATTACCTTTGAAGAAGCAGAATTTTTCATGGAGGACTTCCGCCAAACAGGAGCTATAGATCGTTCAGTGATGTTTATGAATCTGGCAAATGATCCTGCAATCGAACGGATTGCAACGCCTCGCATGGCTTTAACAGCTGCTGAATATTTGGCTTATGAAAAAGGCATGCACGTTTTGGTTATTATGACTGACATGACAAACTATTGTGAAGCCTTGCGTGAGATATCTGCTGCTCGTCGGGAAGTTCCTGGCCGTCGTGGTTATCCTGGATATTTGTACACAAACTTAGCTACTCTTTACGAACGCGCCGGTCGAATTCGCGGGTTAAAAGGTTCTGTAACGCAAATTCCTATTTTAACTATGCCTGAGGATGATAAAACGCATCCAATTCCCGATTTAACTGGTTATATTACTGAAGGACAAATTATTTTATCAAGAGAACTATTTAAGAGTGGGATTCAACCACCTATTGATGTGTTACCATCTCTTTCACGACTGAAAGATAAAGGAACAGGTGAAGGGAAAACTCGTGGCGACCATGCCCCGACGATGAATCAATTATTCGCTGCTTATGCACAAGGTAAACAAGCAAAAGAGTTAGCAGTAGTTTTAGGTGAATCGGCTCTTTCTGATGTAGATAAAATTTATGCAAAATTTGCTGAACGCTTTGAAAAAGAATATGTTAATCAAGGGTTTACTGTCAATCGTTCCATTGACGAAACTTTAGATTTAGGCTGGGAACTCTTATCAATGCTTCCTAGAACTGAGTTAAAACGTATCAAAGATGACATGCTGGATCAATATTTGACTAAAGGAGAGTGATAGAGTATGGCTCGATTGAATGTCAACCCAACTCGAATGGAACTCACTCGATTAAAAAAACAATTAAATACAGCAAGTCGCGGTCACAAATTATTAAAAGATAAGCAGGACGAGTTAATGCGTCGCTTTATCCTCTTAGTGAAAAAAAATAATCTTCTTAGGATTGAAGTGGAAGAAGAGTTAACGACTGCATTATCTAGTTTTGTTTTGGCAAATGCTACGTTGAATGAATCCTTTATCGAAGAATTGGTTGCTATTCCAGCAGAAAATGTTACTCTTGATGTTATTGAAAAAAATATTATGAGTGTCACAGTTCCGATTATGAATTTTGACTATGATGAAGCTATTGGAGAAGCACCTTTAGATTATGGTTACTTGAATTCAAATGCTGAATTGGATGTTTCGTTTGATAAGCTATCTAGCATTTTGCCAAAGCTTTTGGAATTAGCTGAAGTAGAAAAAACTTGTCAGTTAATGGCTGCTGAAATTGAAAAAACACGTCGTCGTGTGAATGCTTTAGAATATATGACGGTTCCTCAATTAGAAGAAACCATTTACTATATTAAAATGAAGCTAGAAGAAAACGAACGTGGTGAAATTACACGCTTAATTAAAATCAAAAATATGGGTAGTAATACCTAATAGGAAAGTGAGATGAATCGAAGTGGTTCGTCTCACTTTTTTGTGTAGATTCGTAACTGTAAAGAAAACTTACCGAAGTGTAAGGATTATTGTTAAAATGTAAGTGGGATTCCTTTCATGGAAGTTTTAAACTAAGTGTATCAACTAAAGAAGGTGAAAAAATGGATATATTAGAAGTTACTCATTTAAAAAAGGTTTATGAAACAAGATTTTCTAGTAACAAAGTAACCGCATTAAAAGATGTCAGTTTCAACGTCGAAAAAGGTGAATACATTGCGATTATGGGAGAATCTGGTTCAGGAAAAAGCACTCTTTTAAATATCTTAGCAACTTTAGACACACCAACTTCTGGAACTGTAAAATTAAAAGGGGAAGACATTTCAAAAATTGCTGAAGGCAATCTTGCTGACTTTCGAAGGAGACATCTAGGGTTTGTTTTCCAAGACTTCAACTTACTAGACACATTCTCCGTCAAAGACAACATTCTGCTTCCACTTGTTTTATCTAAAGTTCCATATAAAAAAACGGAGCAAGAATTGGCACCTATTGTTAAATCGCTTGGTATTCAAGAGTTATTAGAAAAATATCCTTACGAGATTTCAGGAGGTCAAAAACAGCGAGTTGCCGCTGCCCGAGCATTGATTACAGAACCGGATTTATTATTGGCCGATGAACCTACTGGAGCCTTAGATTCAAAAAGTTCGGAAAATTTGTTGTCTTTATTTCAAGAAGTGAATTTGAAACAGCAAACGATTGTGATGGTCACTCATAGTGCTGTCGCTGCTAGTAGAGCTAACAGAATTCTTTTTATTAAAGATGGACAAGTTTTTCATCAACTCTATCGAGGAACGCAATCAGATAGCGAGCTTTTAGAATCTATTTCTAAAACTATGACGAACTTGTTAAGCAAGGAGGTCTAATAAAATATGTTGTACTTTAAACTTGCAAAAACAAATCTAAAAAAGAATTACTCTATGTATTTCCCATTTGTTATAGCGACTATTTTTACAGTTATTTTAAATGTCATCATGCAAGTGATGCTTCATAATGAAGGGATGAATACATTACCTCAAGCAGCTTCAGCAAAAATGATGTTTGATTTAGGGAGCAAAGTGATTATTATCTTTTCTGTGATTTTTACATTTTATACACATAGTTTTCTGATTAAGCAGCGCAAAAAAGGATTAGGATTATATAATATACTTGGATTAGATAAAAAACATCTGACAATTATGCTGTTTATTGAAAATGCTCTGGTCTACTTTGTGGTAATGCTTTTAGGATTGTTTTTAGGAATGGTTACTTCTAAGCTAATGTTTTTGATTTTGAAAAAAATGACTGGTTTAGGAAATGATTTTGTTTTCAACTTAACTACCGATTCTATAGTGACAGTAATGATCCTCTTCTTAGTTATTTTCTTTTCGTTGTTTGTTTATGATACGATTGAAGTAAGAAAGACAAAGCCTGTTGAGTTGATGGCCGGCGGAAATACTGGGGAACGAGAACCTAAAAATCATTGGTTTTTAACTTTAGTTGGACTAGCTACCTTAATCGCAGGTTATAGTATTTCTGTAACGATTAAAACACCCTTACAAGCCATTGCATTGTTTTTTGTAGCAGTTCTTTTAGTTATCGTGGGAACATATCTGCTATTTATAACAGCAAGTATCAGCTTTTTGAAAATATTAAAGAGAAGAAAAAGCTTTTATTATCAACCTCAGCATTTTATTTCAGTTTCAGGGATGATATATAGAATGAAGCAAAACGGGGCAGGATTAGCAACTATTTGTATTTTATCAACTATGACACTAGTTACTTTGTCTAGTACGATTTGTTTGTATATAGGAATGGAGAATAGTGTGCAGAATCGAAATCCATTTGATGTGTCCATTGATTCAAAAATAGAGAAAGTACAGCTAGACAATTTAATAAAAACAACAATAGATGAAAACAAGATAAAAAAAGTAAAGTACCTATCTACGTCTATTTATTCCAGCGTTGCAATGACTTCAGAAGATAATCGATCATTTCGGTATACAGAATTAAATACAAGGGGAACTCAAGGGGCAACTTTATTTCAGTTTATGTCTTTGGAAAATTTTAACCAGTTACAGAACGAAACCAAGACGTTAACAGAAAATCAGCTTTTAATCTGTTCGTCGGACGATTGGTTGGAGGAACCAAATATTTTTCTTGCAGGCAGAGAATTTCAAGTGAAAGAAGTCATTGGAAATCTGCTTATTCATTCAAAAAATCAACCAGATATTGGAATTAAATCAAGCATTCTCGTTTTTAAAGATCATGAAGTGATTATTAATTTTATTCAAGAGCACCTTCCAGAAGTCATTGCAAATAACAGTCTGGAAAAGAAATCAGAAGGATTTTTGAAATTTAAAGGAACAGAAATGGCGCGACAGCAATTTGTTGCCCAGCTTACTAGTAATTTAGAAAATTTTTCAGTTGAAAATAATAGATTAGGATATCGAATAAGTTTTATTGATGACGATCGAAAAGATACAACGGCAAGCATTGGTGGTTTTTTATTTATGGGTATTGTCTTTGGCCTTAGTTTTGTGGTAGCAACAGCCTTGATTATTTACTATAAGCAACTATCGGAAGGAAATGATGATCGTTTAAGATTTGAAATCATGCAAAAAGTTGGATTAAGCCACAAAGAAGTCAAAAGAACGATCCACAGTCAAATTTTGCAAGTATTTTTCTTGCCAATTATTGTTGCTAGTATTCATTTAACCTTTGCTTTTCCGATGATTCAAAAACTATTGTTTTTATTCGGTGTAACAAATAAGAATCTGCTGATTTTCGCTACGATTACTGTGGTTGTGGCGTTTGCAGTGATTTATCTTTTGATTTACTGGCAAACCTCTCGAATTTATTATCGATTAGTAGAACGTAGATAAGAAAAAAATCCATAAACATTGATCTGTTTATGGATTTTTTGTATTTTCTTTAGGATAATCTTTACTTTGTATCGTCCATATCTGGTCTGTTAGTTGGGAAATGAAAGGAATGCCATTTTCCCCTTTCGTATAGACTGTCAGAATGAAAGGATACTCTGTCTCAAAAATACCAATATCATGGATAAAATCGTTGTAAGATCCTATTTTGTGGGCGACTTTTCCGCTTGTAGTAGGAGTGTCCATTCTTTCATGGAAAACTGTTCGTTTCATATAATCATAGATTGTAAGATACTCTTTATCCGTAGCTTTTTTCTTATAAAGTTCTTCTAAAACGGTCGCCGCTTCTTTTGAAGTGATCTGAGTACTTTCTAAATTAGGAGTTTTCTTAAAGAAACGAGCATATAAATCTGTTCTCGCTTTTTTATCTCCACCCAATGCATCATAGAGCATATTTTTAGCAATGTTATCAGAGTAAACAATATTGTATTCTTGTAAGGTTTTTAAAGAATAACTTGGTTGAATATCGTAAATCAGAAGACCAGTGCCTTCTTCATAATCTTCTTCTTCATTATAAGGAATTTGCATATCCCATTTTAGAGAACCTGAGTTGACTTTATCTGCAATAAACATAGCTAAAGGAACTTTTATTGTACTAGCAGTATAAAAATCTTTATCTCCATTTATTGAAATTTCCTTTCCTGTTGTTAAATCAATATAGGTCAGCCCGACATCGCCCTTAAAAGAAGTTTTAGCCTGAGTTAATGCTACTTCGACTTTCTTATAAAAAGCAGCTAAATTTTCTTCACTTTCAGTTTGTGATTCAGTAGTAGCAGAATCTGAGGAGATCGTTGAACTATTTTTTGTGTTTGCTTCTTTTGCGTAATCCACTGTGTGAGACGAAAAAAAGAAGGAGATAATTAGAAAAAAACAAATTAGAAAAATCGCGCTGTACAAAGAGAGTCTTCTTTTTTTCAAAATCAATAATTTCCTTTCTAAAAATGCATTCAATAAGATAGATGAAAAATGAATCAGAAAATCTTAGAGTACAATACCAAATTATTTAAAAAGTTCTAGCTAAAAAGAGAACCAAACTCATTTAATCATTTTTTTGTTTCTTTTGCAAGATGACAATTAATAAAGTAAGAAGAATGTCATAAAAATCTAAAAGAGAGCGAAACAAAACTATGTTTTAGTTTTGTTTCGCTCTCTAAATCCAAATAAACGGCTTAGAACAAAATGCAACGGCCACTTTGTTTCAAGTAGATCAAGTTCTGATTGCTAAAGTATAAAGTTCTTAAATTATTTCTCAACTCTAAACACTGTTGTCTCGACCTCATTCATATTATTTTTTCGTAATTCTTGATGTAAATATTGGGCATCACTTGCTAAAGTTTGCCCAATATTTGTATCTTTAACTTTCAATCGCTTTACCTGTCGATCAACAACCTGACGTGTTGTAGAAATATCAGAGTTGGTCAAAATCGCTTCTTGCTTTCCAGAAAATGGTTTATGGGCAGCTAACTGCATCCCAAAAGAGTTATAAAGTAGTGTGTAACCACCAATTCCTGTAACTTCTTGATACGATTTTGAAAATCCACCATCAATTACTAACATTTTTCCTGACGACTTAATGGGAGATTCTCCGTTTACTAATTTAATTGGTGTATGTCCATTAATAATATGACTTCCTTCTGCAGGTAAACCAAATTCTTTTAAAATCGCGTTACAAATTTCAGGCTCATTTCTTAATTCATAGTATGGATTTTTGATTTCTAGATGAGTTTCTTTATCCTCTAAAAAATAACGCTCAAATGTTTTCATAGCATGTTTGCCAAAAAGAGAAGACCCATCGCCACACCACAGATACCAAATCATATCTGTTGAAAAATCATCTGTTATTTCTGGAGAGGCAAAGGAGATACGCAAATTTTTTTCGAAGAAATCAATTAAGGCTTTGCCATCGTATGACTGACCATTAAACGTCAGTTTCTTGAAAGAACCATCTTTATTTAGTGGAACACAGCCATGAATCAAAAGATTTTGGTTATAAGTTAAATATAAAGAACCGTTTTCCATCAGAAAGGTCATGTGGTCTTTCAATTTTTTTGATTGTTGAAAAGCTGAAAGTAGGTCGTTCATTATTTCTGTTTCTTCTTCGGTTAATTGGAAGGGAGCAGCCCAATCAACGGTTTGAAAACACTCATTAATTAGGGGATATGAAACGCCTTGAAGGACAATTGTATTCAAGTTATTAATTTTATCTAAGCATAAACGGTGTTCCATTTGAAACTCAGGTCGTCTTAAAATAATCTGAGCTTCCAACTTTTCTTGAATAACAGCAATTGCTTGCTGAATTTTCATCGAATCCACTAACTCTTTGGTTGAAAGGTTCCTATAAGGATTTCTCTTAGGTTTAAAGTGAAGGTTATGTTGATATTTTTTCTGACTAAATTCCCTTAATTTACTTAGATCTATACCATAAGCTTCTTCTAAAATATTAAGATTGCCATAACGAGAACAAATCCTAATAACATTTGCCAAACAGGCTTTTGAACCACTAAATGCCCCCAACCAGATAATGTCATGATTGCCTAATTGAATGTCTAAAGAATGATACTCTTTTAATTTATCCATAATTTTTTCTGGGTGAGGACCACGATCATAAATGTCTCCAATAACATGTAAATGGTCAATGACAAAACGTTGAATTAAATAAGCTAAGTCTGTAACGAAGCGTTCAGCTTGGCCTAAATCAATAATTTTTTCGATAATTTGCGCATAATAGGCTTTTTTATTTGTTGTTTCATCGTATTGATAAATCAATTCTTCTAAAATATAAGCATAGGTTTCAGGAAGAGCTTTTCGCACTTTTGAACGGGTATATTTACTTGATGAAAAACGAACTAGAGTGATTAAATATTCAATTTTATTAAACCACCATTCCTCAGAAAGGGACTGTTTCTTCTGTAATAAAGCTATTTTTTCTTCTGGGTAGTAAATAAGAAAACAAAGTTCATTAATTTCTGTTTGCGACAGCTTTTTAGCGAAAATAGTCATCACTTTATCACGAATACTGCCAGATCCATTTCTTAATATGTGGTCAAACGCTTCAAACTCACCATGTAAATCACTGACAAAATGCTCTGTTCCTTTAGGTAAATTCAAAATGGCTTCTAAATTGATAATTTCCGAAATCATTTCATTCGTTTTACTTTTTTTCATCAAGATAAGCCTCCTAGTTTGTTTTTTATGTACAGGAAAGAAGGAGATACGCAGAAAAATTTGCACCGCTCCTTCTTTTTAATTTGACTAAATTATTTTAAAAATTTCTATTACGCTTGTTTATAGAGATCTTCAATTATAGAAGATGTTTCCTCGATTGATTTTTTATCAACATTGATAACTACGGAATTGTATTTTTCAAAAATTTCATGCGCATAATCTAACTCATCTTGAATACGATCGCTATTCGTATAAGCTGAATTTTCTTTTAGACCTAATGAATGTAAGCGTGAAGTCCGGATGTCTTTAAGGCTCTCAATGCTTGTTGTAAGCCCAATGATTTTCTCAGGAGCAATCTGATTTAGTTCGTCTGGTAATGGTACTTCTGGAATTAATGGTAAATTAGCTACTTTGTAATTTTTATTGGCCATATACATGCTTAATGGTGTTTTTGATGTACGAGAAACACCTAATAGAACATAATCTGCTTCTAAAAATCCTTTTGGATCTTTTCCATCATCATAACGAACCGCAAATTCAATTGCTGAAACACGGCTAAAATATTGTTCGTTTAATTTATGGATAGCTCCAGGTTCTTCTAAAGGTTGGATTCCAAAGGTTGACTCAATGATTTCACTCAAAGGGCTCATGTAGTCAACATGCTGTAAACCTGTTCTCGCTGAAAAGTCTTTCACAAGCTTTACTAATTCTTTGTTTACAAGGGTGGTAACAACGATTGCTTTGTCATGTAAGGCATCTTTTAATATCGGTTGTAGCAATTCTTCATCCGTAATAAAAGGAAAACGCTGAATATCCGTCATGTCAATATTAGGGTACTGAGCAGAAACAGCAGAAATGATTTTCTGTGCGGTTTCTCCAACTGAATCAGAAACTAAGTATATTTTTATTCTATTTTCTTCCATGAATGAACACTCCTTAATATTTTTCTTTATCAATATCATTCCCTGAATTGATAAAGTATTCCATAATTTTTGTTTTTGTAATTTTGCCAATCACTTTTTTTGGTTGTTCTTTATCGATGACCGGTAAGGTATCAATTCTGTGCTGCATAAGTAAAACACCAGCTTCCAAAATGGTTTTATCAGCAGTAATTGTGACAATATTTGGCATTCTTGTCATAATCATTGCAACAGGTGTTTTATCCGTGTTTGGGTTACTGATAGCAGAACGCAATAAATCTTTTCGGGAAATAAGCCCAACCAATTCATCATTGTCATCTTTTACATAGAGAGAACCAACATCATACATAAAAAGGCTGGTTACTGCATCATAAACGGTTACACTTTGATGAATGAGTAAAGGAGGGATGCAAAGCTCTTCTACCTGAACCTTATACAATTTCTCGTAAAGTAAAGGTTCAATCGTTTGTCCGGTATAAAAGTAGCCTACTTTTGGACGCGCATCTAATAAGCCAGTCATGGTCAAAATAGCTAAATCGCTGCGAAGAGTAGCGCGGCTTAGTCCCAATTGCTTTGCAATACTATCACCACTAATTGGTTCATTTTCTTTTACAATTTTTATGATCTCTAGTTGTCGTGGTGTAAGTTTCATTCTAAATCAACCTACTTTCTTAATGTGATACACTAATCATTATATATTTACTTAATAGTAAAAGCAACAATTAAAATAAAGGCTGTTGACTTATAATGTGATACACTATATAATCGTTTTAAAGTTAATGATACACACTAATCAAAAGGGGCGGGTAGAATGAAGTACGTATTTGATTTTTCAGAAGGAAATAAAGAGCAAATTGCATTATTAGGAGGCAAAGGAGCTAATTTAGCTGAAATGACTAAGTTGAATTTACCAGTTCCTACTGGCTTTACGATTACTACGGAAGCATGTTTAACTTATCTGGAAGGTCAGGAACAACTATCGTCAGAGATTAAAATTGAGATTCAACAACATATAGAGGCAATGGAACAACGAGCAGGCAAGAAATTTGGAGATCAGCTAGACCCATTATTGGTTTCTGTTCGAAGTGGCTCTAAATTTTCCATGCCTGGAATGATGGACACTATTTTGAACCTAGGTTTAAATGATGCAACTGTCGTTGGATTAGCAGAAAAGACAAAAAATGGTCGCTTCGCTTACGATTGTTACCGCAGGTTACTCCAAATGTTTGGTGATGTTGTTTGTGGGATTGATAAAAATCGCTTTGAACAACAATTAGAATTTTACAAATCAAAGAAAAATTATCAATTAGATACAGAAATGTTAGAAGAAGATTGGCAAGAATTAGTTAGTATTTATAAAGATATATTTATTGAAGTAATGCAAAAGCCATTTCCTCAAGATCCATTAGATCAGTTATATTTATCTGTAGAAGCTGTCTTTCGTTCTTGGAATAATCGACGCGCGATAACATATCGCAAATTGCACGATATTCCTCATTCCTTAGGAACCGCAGTCAACATTCAAGAAATGGTTTTCGGAAACTTTGGAACAGAGAGTGGTACAGGTGTCGCTTTCACTCGAAACCCCGCGACAGGGGAAAAAGGAATCTTTGGAGAATTTCTAATTAATGCACAAGGAGAAGATGTCGTTGCTGGAATTAGAACCCCTGAACCGATTTCAGAACTGGCTAAATCGATGCCGGAAGTATATGAGGAATTTTTAAAATATAGTGATATTTTAGAAAAACACTACAAAGATATGCAAGATATTGAGTTTACCATTGAAAATAAAAAGCTTTATATTTTGCAAACAAGAAATGGTAAGAGAACAGCCAAATCAACCTTTAAAATTTGTATCCAATTAGTAGAAGAGGGGGTCATCACTGAAAAAGAAGCCATTCACCGGATTACTCCCACCATGATTACTCAATTGCTACATCCAGTTTTTGAACCAGAAGCGTTAGAAAAAGCTACTATCTTTGGAAAAGGATTACCAGCAAGTCCAGGTGCTGCCAGTGGGCACATCTATTTTACAGCTGAAACAGCTAAACAAGCAAGTGACGCTGGGGAGAAGGTTATTCTAATTAGGCAAGAAACGTCTCCAGAGGACATTGAAGGAATGGTTGTTAGTGAAGCAATCATTACCTCACGAGGTGGAATGACTTCTCACGCCGCAGTTGTGGCCAGAGGAATGGGTGTCTGTTGTGTCGCAGGGTGCGAAGAAGTGCAGGTAGATGAATTTTTAGAACAGGCTGTTTGCAATGGAGTCACCTTGAAAAAAGGAGATGAAGTGTCTGTTGATGGCACAGCCGGAAAAATTTATCTTGGTCGTATCCCTTATGTACAAGGGGATGAATGGGCACTTTTAGAAAAAATAATTGGTTGGGCAAAAAAAGAAATGCCTTTGGGAATTAGAGCAAATGCTGAAACACCTGAAGACATCGAAACGGCCCTAAAACTAGGAGCGGATGGCATTGGATTAGCCAGAACTGAGCACATGTTTTTCGGTGAAAAAAGAATTTTTGAAATGAGAAAAATGATTTTATCAGAAAATAAAAAGTCATTAATTGAACCGTTGAATCGTTTGAAAGAATACCAAAAGGATGATTTCAAAAAAATGTTTACGATTCTTGAAGGGAAACCCTGTACGATTCGCCTTTTAGATCCTCCTTTACATGAATTTTTACCACAATCTGAGGAGGATATCAGTGTTTTAGCTACTGCAACCAATAGAACTGTCACTCAAATCAAACATAGAATTGAAGAATTGCATGAATTAAATCCAATGTTAGGTCATAGAGGATGTCGTTTGGCGATAACAACTCCTGAAATTTATGAAATGCAAGTGGCTGCAATTATAGAAACTGCAATTGAGCTTATGCAACAGAACACACAGGAAAAAATAGTCCCAGAAATTATGATTCCATTAATTGGTTCACATCAAGAAATGTCTTGGTTACGAGCACGTTTAGAAAAAGTGATTCAAGAAATTTTTGTCTCCAAAGAAACAATTATCACTTATAAGTTAGGCACGATGTTAGAAATTCCAAGAGCATGTCTAACGGCAGAAAAGATTACTGAATATGCCGATTTCTTCAGTTTCGGAACAAATGATTTAACCCAATTAACTTATGGTTTTTCACGTGATGACTCTGGCAAGTTCATTTCTGAATATCTTGATCGTAAAATTTTGCCGGATGATCCTTTCCAACACATTGACGAAGAAGGGGTTGGTGAATTAATGAAAATAGCAGTAGAAAAGATTAGAGGTAAAGATAGAACCTTAAAAATTGGCGTCTGTGGGGAAGTAGGTGGAGATCCTCAATCCATTCATTTCTTGAATAAAATAGGTGTGGATTACGTTTCATGTTCTCCATATAGAATTCCTTCAGCAATATTAACAATCGCTCAAGAGAAAAAATAACAGGAAAGCAGAGAGTTCAAAGAGAAAGTATATTCTTTTTGGACTCTCTGCTTTTTTTGTATTACAATTAAGAAAAGTTCAAAAAGGATGCGGAACGATATGAATAAAAAAAGACTCTTATTGCTATCTATTTCTGGACTTGTAATCATAATTTTTTTCATATTTTATTTTACTAAAGAACAGCTTGGAAGTGCTGAAAAACAAGCATCAGAGTCAAAAAAAACAGTAATTAGTTGGGTTGATAAAAAAATAGCGGATGAACATTTTAAAGGCAGTCTTCTTTTAGTAAAAAATCAAGAGATTTTCTACAAGCAATCTTATGGATATTCCAACAACGCTGAGAAAATAGAAAATAACCTATCAACAAGCTATCCAATTGCGTCGTTACAAAAGTTTATTACAGGAATTGTCATACTACAGTTGATTCAAGAAAAGAAGCTTAATGAGAATACATCATTAAAAGAATTTTACCCAGCAATAAAAGACAGTGAAGCAATTACGATTAGACAGTTACTTAATCATACGTCAGGAATCGTCATGGACGAAATGGAACCACCAGTTCTTTTGATAACTCAAGAAGAACAAATGGATTATACTCTTGACCATCTAGAAGTTTCTTACAAAAAAGACTTTTATTATTCTAACGCTAATTACACATTACTGTCTGGGATTATTTCAAAAGTACTAAAAAGCGATTACGAAACAGTAGTCCAGAAAAGGATTATAGAGAAACTCGACTTAAAAAACACCTTTTTCTGGGATACACTACCAAAAAATCAAGAATCTCCAACGCCTTATCAATACCAGCGAAAAGATTACCAAACAGATGATTTTCTTAACTCAGACAAACTATTTTCTAGTCTTTTAGGTGCAGGCAATATGTTTATGTCTGTAGAAGATATGTGGCAAGTGCAGAAAGGTTTAACGGACGGGCGTCTGTTTTCTGCAACTGAATACAACGATTTGGCAAATAGTGAATTAGGTGAGTATCAAGCGGGCTTCTTCTATTTTGATGGTCTAAAATACTCTGAGGGAAATTTAGGTGGATATGATACAGTCATTTATGGCAAAAAAAACGAGCAAGACTTAGTTATTTTATTTGCGAATCAACCAGCAGAAAATGGAATGGGAAATCTTGCGGAACAACTTTATAATCGGATTTCTAGTTATTGACATGTTTTTTTAATAAAGTAAGATTATTATGAAAAAAGAATAGGAATATCCTCATTTTTGTGCTATTATTTCTAATAACTATGGTAAAGAAGGTGAAGAAATGCCCTTATTATTTGGAACAGCAAAATTTAATGAAAACGAGCATTTGACAATAGGCGGATGCGATACGACAGAATTAGTAAAAAAATATGGCACCCCTTTATTCGTATATGATGTTGCTCATATTCGCGCACGTGCTAGAGGATTTAAAGAAACCTTCAATTCTCTAAACGTTAAAAATAAAGTAGTCTACGCAAGCAAAGCATTCAGTTGTTTAGCAATCTATAAACTTTTAGAAGAAGAAGGCTTAGGTTGTGATGTTGTTTCAGGCGGAGAACTTTACACGGCAATAAAAGGTGGGATGTCACCTAAATATATTGAATTTCATGGAAATAACAAAACAAAAGATGAACTAGCCTATGCAGTAGACGCTGGTGTTGGAACGATTGTCATTGATAATTTTTACGAGATTGAATTATTAAAAGAAATACTAACTGAAAAAAATACAAAACAAGCAGTGATGTTTCGGATTACACCAGGAGTCAATGCCGAGACGCACGATTATATTCTGACAGGTCAAGTAGATTCCAAATTTGGTTTTGATGTTAATAGTGGACAAGCAACGAAAGCGTTAGAAATCCTTTTAGCCGATGAACACTTTGTATTAAGAGGGGCACATTGCCATATCGGCTCACAAATTTTTTCATCAGAAGGATTTCTGGCAGCTGTAGAAAAAATGATGACAATTCTAAAAAATTGGCAAAAAGAATTTAATTATACAGTAGAGGTTTTAAATATGGGCGGAGGTTTTGGCGTAAAGTATACCCAAGAAGATGATCCACTTAAACCTGAATTGTTTGTTAAATCTATTGTTAATGGTGTGAAAGGACAATGTGAACTATTAGATTATCCGTTTCCAGAAATTTGGATTGAACCTGGCAGAAGTATCATTGCTGAAGCTGGAACTACGCTGTACACAGTAGGTGCTCAAAAAAGAATTCCAGAAGTTCGTCATTACGTTTCAGTAGACGGGGGAATGGGAGATAACATTCGACCGGCTTTATACGATGCAAAATATGATGGTTTTTTAGCAAATAGAGTGAGTAAGGAATTACCTGAAAAAGTGACCATTGTTGGAAAATATTGTGAATCAGGCGACATTTTAATCCACGATATTGAGTTACCACCTTTAAAAGGCAATGATTTATTCGCAGTAACAAGCACAGGTGCTTATGGTTACTCAATGGCGAATAACTACAATCGTAATCCACGACCAGCTGTGGTTTTTGTTGAAAACGGTGTTGATAGATTAGTAGTGCGCAGAGAAACCTATGAAGATTTGATTGCTTTGGATTGTTACTATCATTAATAAAATGAAAATGCAACTCATCACTAACTAGTGATGAGTTGCATTTTTTAATTATTATACATTTGAAAAATCAATTAATTTCAAATATCGTATAGAGGTTTTTAAATTTATATGATAAAATATTATTATTACATACCATTGTTTTTATAATAATAAAGTGAATCCTTAAAAAACGGAAAATGTTATTAATCTTCTTTTTAAAACTGATTTTTATAATCAAAATGAGATTGTTGTGAAATTGAGTATTCACATGATTATATTTTCTCTTCTAAAAGAATAACTTTATTTTTTTTATAGTAAGAAAATGTTTAATATTCATGAATGATAAGGTATTGCTAGCAAAATTAGAATAAAAATGGTGGAAAATTTACTTAATAATATTTTAGGAGGAATAAAATGAAAAAAGGAATTTATTTGTTCAGTAGCGCTCTGTTGTTAATGTCTGCTTTTCCGTTAACAGCATTTGGGGAAGAGGAAATAACAGAAGATTCATCAGTTGTGGCAAATGAAAATAATATGGAAGTAGAAATTATTCAACATGATGAAGTAGAAGGTATACAAGAAAATCAGCCAAAACAAACAGAAGAATTACCAGAAATGAAAACGGAATCAAGTTCTGAGGACCTGATTGTCATAGATAATTTGGATGAGAATAATCAAGAGATAACAGAAGGACAAAAAACAGAGACGATAGAAGTACAAACAGAAAAGAGGAATCCGCGAGCGATTTCGCCTGAATCAGGCATTGAAATTCCTGATTATGATGGAAAATTAGTAGATAAAGAGAACACCATTACGGATGTCGAAAAAGGTAAAGTAACAGCTGAATATGCGTTTATGCCTCAAATTAATAGTGATACAGAAGTGATTGTCTCCGGAAATTATACCAAAGAGAATGACACTTTCAATTTCATGTTAAATGATAATCAGCAAGGCAAAATTAGTATAATTTATAAAAATGTTGGAACGTACAATGGGAAAGTTATTGATTTAAAAGTTTCTTTTGATGCGTGGACACTCATGAAAGCTTTTGAAAAGAATGGTACTTACTCTGCTTATTTAAATTTAAGTTCAAGTAGTACAGCCATTTATATGAAAGGTCTAAGAGCTTTAACTGCAAATTATTACTTTTTAGATAATTTAACAGGACTAAATGCAACTATTTCTGGTTTTTTTAATTTTACAGATATCGATAACAACCAATACCTTGATATTTACGATAATGCTAACATCAAAAATTTTTATGCGGCTAAAGACAACGTATTGTACTACAAAGTTAATGAGAACTTTATTAGTATTGGTGACTATTTTGGGAAAAATGCATTAGACTCAGAGAAGGACAAAAAATATTGGTTAACGTACACTTATGATAAAACATCGCATTTTACAATTACATTTAATGAACTAAGGGAAAAAATCTCAGGATATTCTGCATTATTTGATTATAGCTATGCAGCACCTGTAGTGATTGAAACTCAGCAAAAGAAAGTAGCGAAAGAGTCTTTACCTATAACACAAAATATGACATATAATCCACAAAAATCTCAGACATTTTTGGAACCAGTTTCTGTTCAAAGAGAAGAGCAGTCACTTTTACCAGCAACAGGTGAGAAAGAACAATCGATGTTCCTGGTTGCAGGAAGTCTTTTATTATCTTTTATGTTTTTTCTATTAAAAAAAGAACATAAAAACGGATTAAATGGTAAGTAGTTAAAACTCAAATGTAAATAGTAAACCCCTATGCATTAATCTTAGGACTAAGGCATAGGGGCTATAAAAAATTATTTTTTGTCCTTTATTTCTTAGCGAATCCCTAGTGCAATTCGAGCATAGCGAGACATTTTGTCTGTTGTCCAAGCAGGATACCAAACTAATTTCACTTCGACATTACTTACTTCTGGAATTTCCTTCACTGCTTCATGAATTTGTTCTGTTAAGACATCAGCTAAAGGACAGCCCATCGTGGTTAAAGTCATCTTAATTACTGTGTCGCCTGTTTTGTCAAATTCAACTTCATAAATAAGACCTAAGTTAACAATATCAATGCCTAATTCAGGATCAATAACTGTTTCTAACGCAGTCAAAATTTGTTCTTTAATTGATTCTATTTCTTCAGGTGACCATTCCGGTTTTGTTTCAGTCATAGGTATCTACTCCTCTACAATTTACTCTAACTAATGATACCTTTTTTTATAAAGTTTGTAAATGAGAATCTTTTTCAATGAGACTGGAAAACGTCTGTTTTAGAGATGCGTCTATGCCTTTTGAAATGGAGTAGAAAATATACAGGAGGGATCTATTGAATGTTCGTTATTAAAGAAGCGAGAATTAATGAGATAGAGAAGCATCTCTCTGACTTGTTAGACCAAGATACTAAAAACAAAGGAGTTGAGTTTGAAACACCAATAAAAAGTGAGTTTGCATTTGTTGCTTATTATCAAAATGAAATCATTGGTGGAATTACGGCAAAAAACTTTTTAGGTGAAATGAAAATTGAGTTATTAGCCATTCGTTCAGATTATCAAAAGCAAGGTGTCGGGGGTGCTTTAATACAGAAAGTAAAAGAATCTGCTCGAAAGGAGAAATGTCACCATCTATTATTAAACACTTTTAGCTATCAAGCACCTAACTTCTATTTAAAAAATGGTTTTGAGCAACTAGCCAAGATAGATAATTTTCCAAAGGAAGGTTTATCAAAATACACCTTGATCTATTTTTTGTAATAATAGAAAAAAGTTAGATATTATTTGACAAATCAATAATATATTTGTAAACTAAACGTGTTAACAAATTTAAATACTATTTTCATGTGACTAGATAATACTAGGCATGGAAGAATTTCATGATTACTGATTGTTTTTCAGTAACTTTATATGGGATTGTTCCATGCTTTTTTATTGTTTTTTTACATGAGAATGGATTATCTACTTCTGCAGAAGAGGAATGATTTATGAAAATCAAAAAGGTGTTAAATCAAAATGCTGTGCTTGTCTTTGACGAAGGACAAGAAAAAGTGGCCGTTGGTAAGGGCGTTGGGTTCAATAAAAAGAAAAATGATTTATTGGCTCCACAATTGGTTGAACGGATGTTTATAATGGAACCTGATGGGTTAAAAAAATTACAGGTTTTGTTATCACAAATTGATGAAAAATATTTTTTTGCCACGGAAGAAATTATTGCACATGCTGAGACGGTCTTGGGTGAGAAGTTGAACGAACATATAAATATCGGATTGAGTGATCATATCGCTTTTGCGGCTGAAAACATTCAAAATGATATTATTGTACGAAACAAATTACTGAATGAAATTGAAATTTTGTACGGAGAAGAATTTTCTATCGCTCAATGGGCAGTAGAATATTTGACGCAAACGCTAGGTATTCCCTTTAGCTATGACGAAGCTGGTTATATTGCTATTCATCTCCACAGTGCTCGAAGTGGGCGAACTGATAATAGCAAAAGTATCAGGGAAGTCACAATTGTTTCTGAAATTATTCATTTAATTGAGCAGGAGTTAAATATTAATATCCATGACGAAAAAATGAGTCTAAGTTACTCAAGATTAGCGAACCATTTAAGGTTATTTATTCATCGTTTTCAACAAAATCAGTACGCAACCTTAGACGATGAAATTCACGAGATGGTTAAAAGGAAATATGCTGAAAGTTACGAAATTTCAAAAAAAATCCAAGTCTTGTTAATGAGAACTTTTCACCACCAAGTGCCAAACGAGGAGTTAGGGTATTTAGCTATTCATATTGAAAGGCTAAGAATGATTAAATAATAGTTTAGAAGGAGTTTAAAAGAAATGAAAGCTTATATGCAAAAAATGGGTCGCTCGTTGATGCTACCTGTAGCTACATTACCAGTTGCGGCTCTATTTATGGGAATTGGTTACTGGATTGATCCTACTGGTTGGGGAGGAAACAATATACTGGCTGCTTTCTTGATAAAAGCAGGGGGAACCATTTTAGACAATTTAGGAATATTATTCGCAGTTGGTTTAGCCTTAGGAATGTCTAAAGATAAAGATGGATCAGCCGCATTGAGTGGTCTGGTTGCGTTTTTAGTTCCAATGACATTAGTTAACTCAGCTTCTGTAGCAATGTTTAAAGGAATTGAAGTAGAGCAAGTAAATATTGCCTTCTCTGCCATTAATAATAAAAATGTTTTTATTGGAATTTTAGCAGGCTTGATTGCTGGAGCGATGTATAATCGCTTTAGCCAAGTGAAATTACCAATGGCATTATCTTTCTTCAGTGGAAAAAGATTAGTTCCAATCGTAACAGCAGCAGTTATGCTTGTTTTATCTGCGGGATTAATTTTTGTCTGGCCGCCAGTTTATGATGGATTAGTATCATTCGGAGAAGCTATTTCTAAATTAGGACCAATTGGAGCTGGACTTTATGGTTTCTTTAACCGTTTACTAATTCCAACAGGATTACACCATGCTTTAAATAACGTATTCTGGTTTAACATCGCTGGAATTGATGATATAGGTAAATTCTGGGCAAGTGAAGGAGTAAAAGGAGTTACTGGAATGTATCAAGCCGGTTTCTTCCCTGTTATGATGTTTGGCTTACCAGCAGGTGCATTGGCTATCTATCAATGTGCTCGACCTGAAAAGAAAAAAGCGACAGCTTCATTGATGATGGCAGCTGCTTTTGCTTCGTTCTTTACTGGTGTAACTGAACCTTTAGAATTTTCATTTATGTTTGTAGCTTGGCCACTTTATGTAGTACATGCAATTTTAACAGGTATTTCAATGTTTGTAGCTGCATTTTTCCAATGGACAGCCGGGTTTAACTTTAGCGCTGGATTCATCGATTTCTTCTTAAGTTTGCGTGTTCCAATTGCTAATAAACCTTATATGCTTCTAGTTTTAGGACTTATAATGGGTATCGTATATTATGTTACATTCATGTTTGTAATCAAAAAATTCAATCTAATGACTCCAGGTCGTGAAGAAGGCGACGGCGAAGAGACGCCTGATGTTGATGAAGTATCTGGTGACAATAAATTTGCTGTTTTAGCTAGAAAAATTTACATGGCGCTTGGTGGAGATGCCAATGTAACGTCTATTGATAACTGTACAACTCGTTTACGTTTAACAGTTAATGATACAAGATCTGTGGATCAAGCAAAAATCAAAGCAACTGGCGTTCCAGGAGTGAAAGTAATTGATAGTAAAAATATTCAAGTCATCGTTGGAACAGAGGTTCAATTCGTTGCAGATGAAATGAATAAAATCAAAAAGGGAGAGGCTTCAACAGCAGGTGAACCCGTAAAAAAGCCTGAAGCAAAACAGGACGCTCCTATAACTACAACAAAAGAAACTGAGCTCTTTTCTGTAGCAAAAGGAAAAGTAATTCCTGTTTCAGAAGTATCAGATGATGTTTTTTCTGCAAAAATGTTGGGTGATGGCTACGCTGTAATTCCAGAAGATGGTGACGTGTTTACTCCTGTTGCCGGAACGATTACTAGTATTTTCCCAACGAAACATGCCCTAGGTATTAAAACAGACAGTGGAATAGAAGTGCTGTTGCATATGGGATTAGATACAGTAGAATTAAAAGGCGAACCGTTCACTTTGAGTGTTGAAGAGAACCAAGTAGTTAAGCAAGGCGACAAGATTGCTACAATCGATCTAAACGCTCTAAAAACGCATGGTAAAGCTTCCGATTTGATTGTGGTGTTTACTAATCAAGATCTTGTTTCAAGTTATGAATTAACAAAATCAGGACAACAAGCACATGCAAATGAGTTAGTTGGTAGAGTGATTGTTAAATAATTGTTTATCCCTTCCCCAGGATTTTATATGATAATTGGTTAAAGCAAAACAATTTAAGTTTTGCTTTAACCTTTTTTGTAGAGAATTTAGAAATACTGAAGAAGTTGTTCGAACGAAGCGCTACAGTTCTTATAAAATTTATCCGCTTACTTAAACTATATTGGCTTTAACTTGATTTATTCTCTCATTATGATAAGGTTAATGCATATCATTTCTTAGGAGGAGATTATCTTGCATGAATTAGCTGGACACAACGAAGTGCCAGTGAAATGATAAACGGGCTTCTTTGTGTCATATTGAAAGCAACATACAATATAGATAACAACGGAGGAGTATACATTAATGATTATCATAAAAGGAAACGAACCAAGAAAAATCGAAAAAGTTTGGGATATTGTAAAAAAAGACCATTCTGGAAATAAAGTAGCAATTGTAGGGTACAAAGGAGATATTCCACACAATTTTATTCGAGCAAAACAAATGGCTTCTTACGAAAATTTCACAGAAAAAAATGTATTAGCTGAAATGGAACGCTTTTTGTCAGATGTGAAAGGTCGTTTTGAAGCATTAGTATTGTACATTGACTGTGAAGGTCATGTAGTTGAAAAAATCAAAGAACTTACAAAAGGTTATGAGGAAAAAATATTTTTAACTGTAAACCATCCTTCTGAGGAATTAATTGTAGTTAAAGAATAGTAGGTGTTAATTAGTATGACTAATGATTTAAACGCAATGATTGAGTTGATTAAAAAATTTCAAAACAATGCAATTACTTTACAAGAAGCAATTGAATTAAGAAGGCTTTCAGCAGAATTTTCTAATATTTGCGGAGAATTTGTAGAAGAACAATTTACACAAGCCTATCTATTTACAGACCAAGCAGTAAACCAATAAAATGAGACAAACTGAAACGCTCTTTAAATAGGGGTTTTGGTTTGTCTTTTTTTATTTTATGTAGCAATTTTAACGTAAATAGTTTTAAATTTCCTTAGAATCCTATGATACAATTATAAAAAAATGGGGGGAACAAAATGAAATGTACTGTTTTAAGAGTCGATGCGTTCACGAATATTCCAGGGCAGGGAAATCCAGCAGGGGTTGTTTTAGATGGCGATAGATACACTGATAAAGAAATGCAATCTATTGCAAAAAATATTGGTTATAACGAAACCGTATTTGTTTGTAAAAGCCAAATAGCAGACATTCGCCTAAGATACTTTACTCCTGGGCACGAAACGCCTTTATGTGGTCATGCAACAGTAGGAGCAATCTTCGCTTTGTACAAGAATGATGGGAGCCAGAAAATCAACATTGAGACGGGAGCAGGTATATTACCAGTCCAATTTAATGATGAGAAAAAACAAATAACCATGAGACAAGCAGAACCGAAATTCATTGCTTTTCAAGGGGATAAACAAGCCTTGTGCAATTCTCTTGGGATAAAAGAATCTGATCTTCATCAAGAGCTGCCAGTTGAATACGGCAATACCGGTTCTTGGACTTTACTCGTTCCTGTTAAAAATAAGCAAATATTAGATATTATGAAACCAGCAACAGAAAAATTCCCTGAAATCTTAAAAGAGGTTCCTCACTCTTCTATTCATCCTTTTTCTATTGATTCTAAAGAAGAGGGGATTCTTTCAGCAAGACATTTTTCTTCTCCTTATTCAGGAACGAAAGAAGATTCAGTCACAGGAACAGCATCTGGCGTTATGGGAGCATATTTAATGAATTATTTATATATAAGTGGAGAAAAAAATTTTCTTGTCCAACAAGGGCGCCACCTTCAAAAAGAAGGGACTGTTGTTGTCAATGTTATAAGAAAAGAGAATGAAAAACACGAGGTTTATATTTCTGGGAATGCTTGCCTCAATGAATCATTTTCTGTTGAAACAGCTGATTTATGAGAAGTGACTCTATAGACCAACAGTGCAACAAATAAAAATCTGAAATGTTGGTCTATAAAACGATTTCTTCGCCTAGTAAAAAAGAAAGAATTTCTTGGTTAAATAACTTGGAATCTTTACAAGCAAATGAATGACCTTGCTTTGGTACGATAACGAAAGAAGCATTGGGCATTTTTTGTACTAAATAGATAGAGTGAGACAATTTGATGATATCTTGTTTACCTACAATAACAAGTGTTTTCGACTTAATTTCTTCTAAATCCCTAGGAGTAACGCCAATATTTTTTCTCATTAACTGAGTGATTAGTAAACGTTTTTTCATCCGACGACTAAAAGAGGAAAACATCTTTGTAAACATATAGTTAAGATTGATTACGACCCTAACCGGAAAGTAAATAGCAGAAAATTCTGTATTAACAGCATTTAGAATCAAATAATCCACTTTTTTGGGGTAATTCACTGCAAAAACAACTGCTAAATCAGCTCCATCACTAAAACCTAAAATACTTGCGTTATTAACTTCTTCTTTTTCCATTATATTAAAGAGATCTTCTGCCATTTGTTTGAAAGTCAAGGTATCGCTATTATTCGTTGAAAGGCCGTGGTCACGACTATCAACAGTATAGACGGTAAAGTACTTTTTTAAAGTGGGCACATGCTGAGCGTAAAAATCGCCACTTCCGCTGTCTCCATGAAGTAAAAAAAGCGGACGTCCAGTACCGGTCACTTCGTAATAAATAGAAGATCCATCTTTCATTTCAAGCGTTTTTTGCTCTGTTTTCACTTTTTTAACCTCCTTTTTACAGATAAGTATACAGATTTCTATGACAATTGGAAATCGAAAGGAGTTTAGATTTTGGAAGTAAAACAAATTTTTATTAAAGATTACTAAAGAAAGTAGATTTTATATGCATTTTTCCTGATTTTAAAGTAAGATAAATATACTTTAATAAGTTTGGATGATTTGATGTTTAAAATGATAAAAAGAATTGTTATGTGTGTTTTTCTCTTCGCATTGATAGCTACACTCTATTCTGGCTATAAAATTCGAGAAAATGTGAAACAAGTAATGAAATTTGAACCTTTAGTAACACAAGAAGTTGAAAACAATAACATTAAAGAACACAAAGATTTAGTCCTTGCAATTATTTATACCGAATCTAAAGGGAAATCAGACGATCTAATGCAAAGCAGTGAAAGTGCTTATGGTCAGCAACAAATGATTGGAAGTCCAGAAGAAAGTGTAGCTTATGGGGTGAATTTTCTTGCCCAGGCAATCCAAAAAGCAAATGAAAATAATTGTGATATTTGGACAGCAATTCAAGCCTACAATTTTGGATTAGAATATATTTCTTTTGTCCAAGAGCGAGGTGGAAAAAATACTGTTGCACTTGCAGAAGAATATTCTAAAAATGTACTATCTCCTTTATTAGGAAATGAAAATAAGACGACCTATCGTTATTATAGACCCCAAGCGTTACTTCATAATGGAGGTTTTCTTTATAGTAATGGTGGAAATATGTTTTACGCAGACATAGTAAAAATGAATAAAACCTTTATTAATTGGTTCAGGTAATTGAGGAAAATCCTAAAGAAGACAGTTAAATAATTGTTTTCTTTAGGATTTTCTTGAAGTTCTGTCTAAATACAAGTAAACTAGAAACTGTATGTTTTAACAACTTGAAAGTAGGGAATTTTTTGAATGAAAAATAAGTTGGATATAAAAAAAGGATTGTCAGATGCGGAAGTATCGGAGAGAAAGCAAAAAGGCTTGCAAAATAATTATGAAGAGAATGCAGCAAAGTCCACAAGAGATATCATTTATGATAATGTGATGACGTTATTTAACTTTTTAAACTTTGGTATTGCGCTTTGCTTACTTTTAGTTGGAGCTTATTCTAACCTAGCTTTTTTAGCAATTATTTTAGTAAATATGGGGATGGGGATTTACCAAGAAATTCATGCTCGTAATTTAATTCAAAAATTATCAATTGTAGCGAAAGAAAAAGTGAAAGTAGTCAGAAATGGTGTAGAACTTGAAATTGATACAAAAGAATTAGTACTAGACGACATTGTAATCATTGGCGCAGGAGAGCAAGTTCCTTCTGATATGGAAGTAGTCGATGGTCAAACTGAAGCGAATGAAGCCCTTTTGACTGGAGAATCTGACTTAATCGAAAAACAAACTGAAGATGTTTTGTTATCAGGTAGCTTTCTTGTCAGTGGACAGGTGTATGCCCGTGTGATTCATGTTGGAGCAGAGAATTATGCTGTGAAAATAACTGCTGAAGCTAAAGTCCATAAACCAATTCAGTCAGAATTAGTGAATTCTATCCGTAAAGTGTCTAAATTCACTAGTTATGTCATTATTCCATTAGGGATTATTTTGTTTGTTGAAGCCTTTTTTGTGAGGAACTCAGGCATGCAAACATCTGTTATCGCTTCTGCAGCAGCGTTACTAGGAATGTTACCTAAAGGTTTAGTGTTACTTATTAGTATCACCTTAACAACGGGTGTTGTGAAGTTAGCAAAGAAAAGAATTTTAGTGCAGGATATGTATTCTATTGAAACATTAGCACATGTAGATACCTTATGTTTAGATAAAACTGGTACGATCACTGAAGGGAAGATGAAAGTTCAAAACGTAACAATTTTGAACGAAAAATATAAAGCGGCTTTTCCACAAATTATTGGTAGTTATCTTGCTGAGAGCACAGATAACAATATTACCATGCAAGCAATTCGTGATCGCTTTGAATTATCTAATCGTTATGGTGCAAAAAAATCAATTGGCTTTTCTTCTGAGCGAAAATGGGGAGCGATTGAATTTAATGAAATCGGAACAGTGGTTTTAGGGGCACCAGAACGGTTGGTTGCAGAAAAGAATCTTCCTAACGAAGTGTTTGAAGCGCAGGAGCACGGTTATCGTGTATTAATGTTAGCAATTTCAAAAGAAGGACTCATAGATGAAGATAGCTTACCGGCTCTTGAACCACTAGCTGTCTTTCAAATCGATGATCCGATTCGACAAAATGCAAATGAAACGTTAGCATATTTAAGAGCAGAAGGTGTTGATTTGAAAGTTATTTCTGGAGACAATCCAGTAACTGTTTCCAACATTGCCAGACGAGCTGGTTTAGTTGGTTATGAATCGTATGTCGATCTATCAACAAAGCAAACAGAAGCAGAAGTGAGACAAGCCGTTCATGAATACACAGTATTCGGTCGAGTAAGTCCACAACAAAAACGAACTATCGTCAGAGAGCTAAAAGATAACAATCATGTTGTTGCAATGACTGGGGATGGTGTAAATGATGTCTTAGCTTTAAGAGAAGCGAATTGCAGTATTGCAATGGCTGAAGGGGATGGAGCAACTAGACAAATTTCTAACTTAGTTTTACTAGATTCTGATTTTACTACATTACCTGATGTACTTTTTGAAGGTCGTCGAGTGGTAAATAATGTAACAAAAGTAGCTAGTGTCTTTTTCATCAAAACCATTTACTCCTTTATTTTGTCAATCTTATGTATGATTACAGCTATTTCGTTCCCATTTATTCCAATTCAAATCACATTGATTGACTTAGCAATCGAAGGTTATCCAGCTTTCTTCTTAAGTTTTGAAAGTGATAAGCGCAAAGTAAGGGGGAAATTTTTACCAACTGCTTTACGAAATGCCTCAGTCAATGCTCTTCTAGTCGTTGCCAATATCGTATCAGTTTATCTGATTGGTCAAAATAGAAACTTTAGCCATCTAGAGACTACCACGCTTATGTATTACTTACTTATTGGTATCAGTTGTATGGCTGTCGTAAGAGCATGCTTACCATTTAATCCATTGAGAATATTTTTATCAATAACTACAGTTGTAGGGATTTATGTTGCAGCTATGCTATTCCATAATATTTTAGAAGTTGGCTTTTTAAACGAACAAACGCTAATGATCTTCTTGGGAATGATGACTATAAACATTATTCTGAGAGTTACTATTGGTTTCTTACAGTTAAAAAAAGCTGGAAAAACAATAAAAGATTTATAAAAAAAGTCAAATAGAATTCAATACTTAACAAGAAATAAGGAAATCTTGCAATAAAAGAATTTCTTATTTCTTGTTTTTTTCAAAAAGGTAAAGAGGAATTGAAAATAAAGGTACAATATACTTGAAAATCCTTTCTTTTGTGATAAAATAGATAATGTGTAATTGTGTCTTTTGAAATTCGCGCTGTAATATGCTCAGTGCGTTTTTTTACCGGCTAATCACATGAATAAGCATTCAGCTATTCTTTGGAGGTGAGGACAGTGGCACAAAGAATTCCTCAGGAAGTCATCGAGGAAGTTCGTCAGCGAACAAATATAGTTGATGTAGTTGGACAGTATGTTCAATTAAAAAAATCAGGTAAAAATCATATGGGTTTATGTCCGTTCCACGAAGAACGTTCCCCTTCATTTTCAGTAGCGGAAGATAAGCAAATTTTTCATTGTTTTGGCTGCGGAAAAGGTGGAACTGTTTTTAATTTTTTACAGGAAATTGAAGGGATAAGCTTTCCTGAATCCGTTCGTCGTGTAGCTGAACTGGAACAAATCCCTGTAAACTACGAATGGTCAAACAGCGAAGACGTCGGAAACCAAGAAAACAGTCAACATCATCGAGAATTAATGGCGCTCCATAAAAAAGCTGCTGATTTGTATCATCACGTTTTAATGAATACACGGATTGGTGAACCTGCGCTTGATTATTTATTAAGTAGGGGATTGACACCAGAAATTATTGAGACATTCAAAATTGGTTTTGCTCCACAAAAGCGAGATTTTCTAAGTCAAGTTTTTCAAAATGAACAAGTTGCTTCAAATCTATTTAATGAATCTGGTTTATTCATCCAACGAGATAATGGAGACTATTTAGACCGTTTTTATCAACGAATTATTTTCCCGATAAATGATCATCAAGGAAATGTGATTGCTTTTTCTGGAAGATTATTAAAAACGGAAGATTTTAGTGGAAAAGATATGCCTAAATATTTAAATAGCCCCGAAACAACATTATTCAACAAGCGTGATACTCTTTTTAATTTCGATAAAGCTAGAAAAGAAATTAGAAAAGAAAATACAGTTTTTCTTTTTGAAGGATTTATGGATGTGATTGCTGCTTGGCAAGCCGGTATTACTAACGGTGTTGCTTCAATGGGAACAAGCTTAACGAATGAGCAAATCCGTCATTTGGAAAGAGTCGCAAAAGAATTAGTTATTTGTTACGATGGAGATAGCGCAGGAACAGAGGCAACAAACCGAGCGATCCATTTGTTAAGTGATCATAGTCGTTTTCAGTTAAGTATTGTAAATATCCCTGAAAAGTTAGATCCAGATGATTATTTAAGAAAGTATGGGGCCGAGTCTTTTCGTGAATTAGCTATGCATGGACGAGAGACTGTTTTTGGTTTTAAAATGCATTACCATAAACTTTCAAGAAACATGAATAATGAAAAAGAACAGTTAGATTATGTGCATCAATTACTAAATGAATTAGTATTAGTGCAATCTCCTTTAGAGCGAGATCGCTATATGAATCAAATCGCGCAAGAATTTCAACTTTCTATTCATAGTTTAGAAGAACAATTTAGTCAATTAAAAGGGGAGCAACGTGCAGCCCACCGCAAAGAACGTCATCAGCAACAGCAATCGTCTGATGAAGAGTGGGGAATGCCTTTCCAGCAAGAAGATGTTGCGCCTTCTTTTGAAAATAAAGCTGCTTTTTCTCGAGTTGAAAAAGCAGAAAGAACACTCCTATATCGCTTAATGAACGAGCAAGGAACAAGAAATTTTATTCAACAGCAAAATGACTTTAACTTTGCACATGTTGAATACCAAGAACTATATTTGCTTTTAGATAGTTACATGAGTATTCATAATGATTTTTCTATCGCAGATTTTCTTGACTTTTTAAAAGAAGAGAGACTAAAAAGACTAGCAATTGATATTTCCTACTTAGTCATTTCAGAAGAAAGTTCAGAACGTGAGATTAATGATGTTGTTCAAGTGATTGCATCCTCTACCATAGAAGATCAAATTACTGAAAAAAAAATAAGACAACAAGAAGCAAGAAGGTTAGGAAATAAGCAGTTGGAAGAAGAACTGGCAATTGAAATTATTAACCTAGCTAGACAATTAAACAAAAATCGTACAATGATTCAATAGTTCTATTTTATCACTGTGCTTAATTTTTATTTTGGCAATAAATTGAACCGAAAAATGAAGGGGGCCTTCTTTCATGGAAAAAGAAACAAATGATAAAAAATATGAGGCTGCATTGGCGGCTTTCATCAAAGAGAACAAACCAAAAGGAACTGTTCTTTACGATGATTTAACGAACAAATTAGCAACACCATTTACTTTGAATGCTGAAGCAATGGAAAAATTAATTCAAAAAGTAGAAGATTCTGGTATTAGTGTTGTTGATGAAAACGGCGATCCAAGTGAATTTAGCTTAAAAAAAGATGAAAAAGTAGCTGAAAAAGCGAAATTAGAAGACTTATCGGCCCCAACTGGTGTAAAAATCAACGATCCAGTTAGGATGTATCTGAAAGAAATCGGTCGCGTTCAATTATTGACAGCAGCAGAAGAAGTTGACTTGGCACTGAAAATTGAAGAAGGTGACCAAGAAGCGAAACAAAGATTAGCTGAAGCGAACCTACGTCTAGTCGTTTCAATTGCAAAACGTTATGTTGGACGTGGCATGCAATTCTTAGATCTTATTCAAGAAGGTAATATGGGCTTGATGAAAGCAGTTGAAAAATTTGATTATCGAAAAGGATTCAAATTCTCAACATATGCAACATGGTGGATACGTCAAGCTATTACTCGTGCTATCGCCGACCAAGCAAGAACAATTCGGATTCCAGTTCATATGGTTGAAACCATTAATAAACTAATCAGAATTCAACGTCAGCTTTTACAAGATTTAGGCAGAGAACCTACACCAGAAGAAATTGGTGCTGAAATGGATTTACCAACTGAAAAAGTTCGTGAAATTCTTAAAATTGCACAAGAACCTGTCTCTCTTGAAACGCCAATTGGAGAAGAAGATGATTCTCATTTAGGAGATTTTATTGAAGACCAAGAAGCAACTAGTCCAGCAGAACATGCTGCTTACGAACTTTTAAAAGAGCAATTAGAAGATGTTTTAGACACATTAACAGATCGCGAAGAAAATGTATTGCGTCTTCGTTTCGGTTTGGATGATGGTCGTACTAGAACATTAGAAGAAGTAGGAAAAGTATTTGGTGTTACCCGTGAACGGATTCGTCAAATTGAAGCAAAAGCTTTACGCAAATTAAGACATCCTTCACGTTCAAAACAATTGAAAGACTTTTTAGAATAAGAAAAAAAATCTATCGACAGCTCTTTTCGATTTACGTCGAAAAGGGCTGTTTTACACTATCATACTTGATTAGAAAAACTTAAGTCAGGAATCTTTATCAAAATGTAACAAAAAAGTTACTATGTACATATTGGAAGTAACCTAGACTTGTGGTAGATTAGACTTATGGGAATCAGTAGAATGTGAGGTCGAAATATGTCAAAAGAATGTCCTAATTGTGGAAAAGAATTAGATGAACAAGAAAAAAAATGCCCTGATTGTGGCCATGAATTGAAAGAAAATAAGCCATCTAAAAATTTAGATGCTGAAAATAGTGAGAAATCTGAAAATGAAGTATCATCCAATTTTATGAATAAGGAAGTTAATGAGAATATTGAATGGTCAGAACTAAAAGATATGAGTTTAGGGCATGTTATGAATATGTTTAATGAACAAGGGGAACCTACTGAAGAGAAAGAAGTAGGTAAGGAAAAAGAAACAGCACAAAAAAAGGAAGAAGTTCCTGCTGAAGAAAATGATATTGAAGAATTAACTAATACCGATGTGACAGCAATTAAAGATGAGGAAATTGCTGCGTCAGAAGCCGGCTTGTTGGAATCAGCGGAAGAGGGTGTTTCTCCTTTACATCAGTATATTAAGGAACACAAAAAAGAAAACAACGAAGAAAAAATAAGTGTCGTTGAAGAACAAAAACAATCTGTTGAGTTACCAGTTGAGGTTCAGCAGGAAGAAAACTTAGAAATTGAAGATTTGGAATCCATACAAGATGAAGTGTCAGATGAAACTGAATTAATTAAGGAAACAGTGACACCAGATAACGCTAGTGAAGCAGTGCTATCATCTGAATCAGATAGCGAGAATCAAGAATCTGATAAAACAATCTTTATTAAACCGGATACTAGAGATTCAAAACAACCAATTATTCCTTCAAAAAGTAAAAAACCTGAAGAAATCGAAATGGATGCTGCACCTATTTTTTACAAAGAAACAGAAACGGAATCAAAAGAGAGCGAAACTAAGGATGAGATGTTACAAGAAGCCGCTTCCTATGAATCTGAATCTAAGAAAAAAAATAAAAAACGTTATATAATTGCAGCCTCAGTAGTTGTGCTGGCAACAGGAGGATGGTTCGTTTATGATCAAGCTCAAAAAAATTCTGCTGCAGAAAAGAAAATCCAAACGGAACAGTTAGCTGAGCAAAAAGAATTAGCTACCTCGACAAAAGAGGCTCTTGAAAACTTTTTTACAGATGATAGTCACGTGTATATTAAACCTGGAATGATTGGTAATAGCACTGCAACAATTAAAAAAAATCTCGATAAATTAAAAAATCACTCGGATTATAAAGAAATAAAATCATTATATGATACTGTAACCAATAAACAAGCTGAAGTTGCAAAAGTAAATCAACTATTTGCTCAACCGATCATCAATGGGAATAAATTGAATGATGTTGCGATTATCGCTGATAAGAAAATTGACTTAAAAAAAGTGGAAGAAAAAGACGCATTGGATAAATTAGTCAATCAAGCGATCACCGAAGCGACCAATCAGTATGATCAATTACAAAAAGCAAAAGAGGCAGTTTCTTTGATTTATAAAGAAAACAAAGTGACCGACCAATTGACATTATCAACTTATGATGCAGCAAAGGCAGAAGTTGATAAAATCAAGAGCGCTACACTACGTAAACCCTTATCAGATGGTTTAGCCGAAGCGAATAAGGTTTTAGTTGAGGCGCAAAAAAAAGAGGCCGACGCTCAAGCTGCAGCAAATTCAGCTATTCCTAATCAGACAAATGAAAATACTATCAACAATCAAGCACAAGGAGCAAGCACAACCACACAGAATGCTACTGGGTTTACACCACCAAACAGTAGTGGTGTTTATACCGATCCTGTTTATACTGTTAATCCACTTGATGTCGCAGATATGAGCAATCCTGCTTGGTCATGGGCACCCGGTGTTAAAGAAAAAGTAATCGCAACTTGTATAGAACGTGGCTATATCATTGAAGGCGGTTATGTTTTAGAACCAGCCAGAATTATTAATGGAGAAGGTTATTACAACTTGTACGGAACTAATAACCAGTCAGCTCTACTTTCTGGTTTTTCAGAAAAAGATTTCCCTGTTTATTTAGTAACAATTAACGCTAAAACTGGTTGGTTTAAAGGTAATGCTTCTCGAAATGCTGGAGGATAATCTTTCTTTGGTAGGAAACTAGTTTTTATGTGTGTAGGACAAAGCTCATTGAGCTTTGTCCTACACACTTCTATACAAGTATAAATTAGTGCTTTTGGATAAACTAATCAATTAGGAATAAACGATCAAAAAAACATCAGTGACGGCTAGATGTATAAAGGAGCGTTGAATTAAGTATGAAGCAAAAGGGATATGCGACATTTCGGGAAGGAGTAGATGCTTGTATTCCAACAATTTTGGGCTATGTCGGCATCGGAATAGCAGCAGGTGTTGTGGGAAAAAGTGTCGGACTTTCAGTTATTGAAATTGCATTAATGTCAATTCTTGTTTATGCTGGCAGTGCACAATTTATTATATGTGGCATGCTAGCCATTCATTCACCAATATCAGCTATTATATTTACAACTTTTTTAGTCAACTTACGTCATTTCTTGATGAGTATGTCAGTGGCTCCTTATTTCAAAAAGGAACCCTTAGTCACTAGTGTCGGTATCGGAACTTTACTGACGGATGAATCATACGGAGTATTAATGACTGCTTTAAGCAATGAGAAGCCTGTGACAGCAATTTGGACAAATGGTTTGAATATTACCGCCTATTTAACTTGGATTTTATCAACCGTCTTAGGTGGTTTGTTAGGCAATTGGATTCCTGATCCTAATATTTTAGGATTAGATTTTGCTCTTGTTGCGATGTTCATCGGGTTATTCGTTTTACAGGTAGATACTCCTATGAGAAAAAGAACAAAGCATACCATTCTTGTATTAATGACTGTTTGTTTTTCATTATATATATTTATGTCCTTTTTATCTCCTGAAATATCTGTTATGATTGCAACGTTAATAGGATGCGCGATTGGAGTGATAGTGCCAAATGATGAATAATTATGTATTAATAACAATACTAGGGAGCGCCATCGTAACTTGGCTACCAAGAATTTTTCCGTTCCTATTGTCAAAAAAAGTTGATTTTCCGAAATGGTTTATTGATTTTTTATCCTATCTACCGATTTGCATCTTGACGGCACTACTATTTCAGAGTATTTTGGAAGTTCAAGAAAGCGGACTTCCACATTTAAAAACACTTGAAGCAATAGGCTGTATACCAACGCTTTTGGTTGCTATTCGTACGAAAGATTTAATGAAAACTGTTATTGTGGGAGTGATTACTATAGCACTTTTACGTTTATTTTTAGGCTAAATGCCAGAAGGAGAAACATATGAATGAGTTATTAGCAACAATTTTTACTGGTTTGATTATTGACGAAAACGATCAATTTTATTTTTTACAAAAAAATGGGGTGACTTTTCGTTTGTCAAAAGAAGAAGGCCCACATGAAATTGGTGAAGCTGTAGAGGGTTTTGGTTACTTAAACCAAAAACAAGAACCAGAAATGACAACGGTTATTCCAAGCAGTCGTGTAGGACAGTTTGCTTTTGGGACAGTCACTGGTACTCGAAAAGATTTAGGAGCGTTTGTAGACATAAGTCTAAATGATAAAGACGTTGTTGTTTCACTGGATGAATTACCGATGATGCGAGAACTTTGGCCTAAAAAAGGCGATCAATTAATGATCTCTTTAAAAGTGGACAATAAAGACCGTATTTGGGGTGAATTAGCAGACGAAAAAATCTTTAAGGCGATGTCGAAAGTCGGAACGGAAGAGATGAAAAATAAAGATCTTAGTGGGATTGTGTACCGCTTAAAAATGGCAGGTACTTATATTTTAACTGATGACTTTTACATTGGATTTATTCATCCAGAAGAAAGATTTCAAGAACCTCATCTTGGTGAAACAGTCAATGGTAGAGTAATTGGTGTCCGTCCAGATGGTATTCTTAACTTATCTTTAAAACCTAGAGCTCACGAAGCGATAGGCGATGACGCTGCGATGATTTTAACTTTCTTAGAGCGAGCAGCAGACCATAAAATTGCTTTCACAGATAAATCAAATCCAGAAGAAATAAAACAAACCTTTGGCATTAGTAAAGGACAATTTAAACGTGCCATTGGAAATTTGTTAAAACAAAGAAAAATTAAGCAAGAAGATGGCTACACTATTTTAATAGATAAAAAAGAATAAACATCATTTTATCTACAAGTAGTTGTCTAATTGAGAATGACTTGCAATCTTACAGAACATAATTTATACTTACTATAATCTACTATAGGAAATATGTTTTCCTGTTTAGAATAATTATAAATAAGGAGTTGCTTTGATGGATTCTGCTGCCGCACTTAAAAAAACAAAAAAACAACTACATGAATCTGGGTTTAAGCTGACTCCACAACGTGAAGCAACTGTTTTAGTCTTGTTAGAGAATGAAAAAGATCATTTATCTGCAGAAGAAATCTATTTTTTAGTCAAACAAAAAAGCCCCGAAATTGGTTTAGCAACCGTTTATCGGACACTAGAGATTTTGACAGACTTAAAAGTAGTAGATAAAGTAAGCTTTAATGATGGACTTGCAAGATATGATTTAAGAAAAGAGGGTGCCAAACACTTTCATCATCATCTTTTGTGCCTAGAATGTGGAAATATTGAAGAAGTAGAAGAGGATTTACTTGGAGAGGTGGAACAAATTGTAGAAAGTCGTTATCATTTTGTTGTGAAAGATCATCGATTGACTTTCCACGGTATCTGTCAATCCTGTCAAAAAAAAAACAAAGCCCAAGAAAACAAAAAAACATCTGAATGATTTTTCAGGTGTTTTTTTGTTTTGGAAGGCGGCATGAGAAACTGATAAGATTGTGAAAAAACGTTCATATTCCTCTAAATAATATTTTCTTTGTTATAATAAGAGATATCTTAAAAGGAGGCTTATCACAATGAAAGCGCTAATTGTCTATGCACATCCTAGAGATGTAAGTTTTAGTAAAGCTGTCTTGGATTGCGCTGTGAGAACATTAGAAACAAAAGGTTATGAAGTAATAGTTAGAGATTTATACAAAATGAATTTCAATCCTATCCTAAGTGGAGAAGAAACAATTCATGTAGAAGATGGAAAATTCATTCGTGAAAATATGAACTATCCAAAAGATGTAATGTATGAACAAGACCTTATTTTAGAAAGCGAGCTACTTATTTATATTTTTCCGATTTGGTGGAATGGGATGCCGGCGATTATGAAAGGATACCTTGATCGTGTCTTTGCTCATGGATTTGCCTATAGCTTTGAGGATGATGAACCAAAAAAACGTTTTGCTGGTAAGAAAGCCTTGTTTTTCACTCCTACTGGCCAACCACAAAATGAAAATGGTGAATTAACGCCGATTGACCAAGCCATAAAATTATTAACGTCAGAATGGATGTTTGGTTCAAACGATGTAGATATCATCGACCATGTATTTTATGGCAGTGTCCCTTACAAAACTAGAGAAGAATTAGCGTTTTATTTAAAGGATGTTGAAAAGAGAATCAATGAATTATAAAAGTTGAAATGAAAATTATTAAGGAGTTGCAAAGAAAAAATGAAAACAGGGTTTAAAAAAATGGCCATTTTGTTAGGTATCTTACCGCTTATTTTAGTCTTGAGCAGTTGTAAAAACAATGATTCTGGAAATAGAAATCAAGAGTCAGCCTCAAAAGAGATTAAAATGATGGAAATCAACGAAATTTCTTCAATGGATTCTGGAAATGCTTTAGACGGAGGTAGCTTCATTGCAATTACTCAAGTAATTGAAGGGCTTTATAATCTAGATGCCGATGATAATATTATTCCAGGCGTTGCAACTGATTTACCAGAGATAAGTAAAGACGGATTGACTTACACTGTTCCCTTAAAGAAGGATGCAAAATGGTCGGACGGCTCCTCAGTGACTGCTAAGGATTTTATTTATGCTTGGAGAAGAGTTGTGAACCCGAAATATGGCTCTCCAAGTTCATTTTTACTCTTTGACATCAAAAATGCTGAAGAAATAATCAACGGCCATAAAAAGATTGAAGAGTTAGGAGTCCAAGCAAAAGATGATCATACACTAGTTGTGACATTAGAACAGCCAGTCGCCTACTTTACTTCAGTTATGACTTTCCCTACCTTGTTCCCGATTAATCAAGCCTATGCAGAAAAACAAGGAAGAAGCTACGGACTAGACAGTGACCATCTTTTATATAATGGCCCCTATAAATTAAAAGAATGGAAACACGGCAATCAAAAATGGCAGTACCAAAAGAATGATCTATATTGGAATAAAAAACAATCCAACTTAGATGTAGTTAATATCCAAGTAGTAAAGGATACAAATTTGGCAGTTAATTTATATCAAAATGGTGATCTAGATCGAGCTGTATTATCAGGAGAATTTGCACGACAATACAAAAATGATCCAGATTATACAACACAGTTAGATTCATGGGTTCATTTAATTGAAATTAACCAAAAAAGAAAAGATATAGCAACAATATTTGAAAATAAAAAAGCACGACAAGCAATAGCAATGGCCATCGATAGAGAACATATTGTAAACGAAATTTTAAACAATGATTCACAAGCTATTTATGGCGTTGTTGCAGCCGAATTTATTGGAAATCCTAAAACAGGGGAAGATTTTCGGGCTGAAAGTGGTAACTTAGTTGCTTATGACCAAGAGAAAGCAAAAAAATTATGGACTGAAGCTTTAAAAGAAACAGGTCAAACTGAGGTTCACCTGGATTTTTTAGCATCCGATCAAGATGAAAATAAAGCAATCACCGAATACCTCCAATATGCTATGGAGAATACATTACAAGGATTGAAAATAAATATTTCTTTACTACCTGAAAAAAGTTTGATGGATCGCGAAGAAAATCAAGCATTTGATTTATTGCTTACTCGTATTGGGCCAGATTTTCAAGATCCAACGACATATTTGAATAACTATGCTGAAGAATCATTTAAAAATCATTCTTCGTATATTAGCAAAGACTATAATCATTTATTAGAAAAAGCAAAAAAACTGTCAACAGATCCTGTTAAACGCTGGCAAACTTTGATTGAGGCCGAACATGTTTTGATGGATGAAGCAGGTGTTATCCCAGTTTACCAATCGGCAAATACAGCGTTGATGCGTCAAAATATTAATGGAATGATTCATCATCTGTTTGGACCACCTAATTACTATGGAAAAATCATGTTGAAATAATTTGTTTTCTAGTACATTAACCTGCTTGTGAGTAATAATTATTCATACGCAGGTTTTCTATTTCCTTAAAAATAACTCTGGCGCTTATTTTTAAGGAAATTATCTGTTGTAGTTGAACTTTACTTTGTTAAATTCTCAGTGATAATCATGACTATTGCTAGACAAATCCTTCTGTAACCTTTACAATAAGAAAGGCATTTAACTACGATTCAGCTGATTAAAAATAAGATTTGCTAATTAAAAGTAAAAAAAATGAAAGCCAAGAGATAGACTGTTGAATAGACACTATGCTCTTTGAGATAGGAGGACAAAAGATGTCCATGTTTTTAGATCAAGTAACAATTGATGTCAGAGCCGGAAAAGGTGGCGACGGAATGGTAGCATTCCGCAGAGAAAAATATGTACCAGATGGCGGCCCAGCAGGTGGTGATGGCGGACGTGGCGGAGACGTCATTCTTGTAGTAGAGGAAGGTTTACGAACTCTTATGGATTTCCGCTTCAATCGTCATTTTAGAGCTCAACCAGGTGAAAATGGTATGGGTAAAGGAATGCATGGTCGAGGTTCTGAAGATACTTATGTAAAAGTACCACCAGGTACGACAGTTCGCGATGCAGAAACCGGAGCCTTAATCGGTGATTTAGTTGAGAATGGTCAGACATTGACTGTAGCCAAAGGTGGACGTGGTGGAAGAGGGAACACAAGATTTGCATCCGCTAGAAACCCAGCACCTGAAATTGCAGAGAACGGTGAACCAGGACAAGAAAGAAAAATTGAATTAGAGCTAAAAGTATTGGCTGATGTAGGATTAGTAGGATTTCCTTCGGTTGGAAAATCAACCTTACTTTCAGTTATTTCTTCTGCAAGACCCAAAATAGGAGCATATCATTTTACAACTCTAGTCCCTAATTTAGGCATGGTATCGACCAGTGATGGTAGAAGTTTTGCTGCTGCTGATTTACCTGGCTTAATTGAAGGAGCTTCTCAAGGTGTGGGTTTAGGCACTCAATTTTTACGTCATATTGAACGTACAAGAGTTATTTTACACATCATTGATATGAGCGGAATGGAAGGCAGAGATCCTTATGAAGATTATTTAGCAATTAACAAAGAATTAGGCACTCACAATTTACGTTTGTTAGAGCGACCACAAATAATTGTAGCGAATAAAATGGACATGCCTGAATCAGAAGCTAATCTAAAAAAATTCAAAGAAGAACTTAAAAAGGAACAAACAGATGAATTCGCAGATCCAATTCCTGTTTTTCCAATCTCTGGAGTAACAGGTAAAGGAGTTGAGTATTTACTAAATGCTACAGCTGATTTATTAGAAGTAACACCAGAATTCCCATTATACGAGGATGAAATAGTTGAAGAAACGGTTCGTTATGGATTCCAACCAGAAGGCCCAGAATTTTCAATTGATCGTGATTCAGACGCTACATGGATTCTTTCAGGTGAAAAATTAGAACGATTATTTGAAATGACCAACTTCGATCACGATGAAACAGTTATGCGTTTTGCTCGTCAATTAAGAGGAATGGGTGTTGATGAAGCGCTCCGTGCTCGTGGTGCGAAAGATGGAGATATTGTTCGCATTGGTGCATATGAGTTTGAATTTGTAGAGTAATCACTGGATTAAAAACTCTTAAAAACAAGATTTCTATTTTGAAATCTTGTTTTTTTATACTAAATTTTTTTAACTATTGCTAATTGAGGGATATTCATTGCTAAATGGCATGTTTTATTGATAGAATAAAGCTATCAATAAATAATGGGGTGAGAAAATGTCAAAAAAAGTAATAATTATGCACTTTGATTTAGAAAGTCAAGCGTATCAAGCATTTTCAGAAATAAAAAAGTTAGCTGTTGAAAGAAAAATTGTTGGTGAACAAATGGCAGTTGTGACTCATATCGAAGATGGCGTACACCAATTTAAGATTGATGACTTCATTGATTTCACAGGCTCTAACCACACTTCAAAGAACAGTTTAATCGGAATGGTAATTGGAATTTTAGGAGGCCCCTTGGGCGTTCTATTAGGATGGTTTGCAGGAAGTTTAATTGGAGCTAGCCAAGATGCAAAAGAAATCCAAGATGCGACCTCTGTATTTGAACATGTAACAGCTAAAATAGGGGTTGGAGAAACAGGTTTAATTTTAATTGCTAATGAAGAAGACAATCGACCTTTAAATCAATTGATAATGAACGAGCTAGGTGGAGAAATTTCACGTTTAGACCTTGATGATGTAGAATCAGAAATCACAGATGCAAAAAAAGTTGAAAAAGAAGCTAAAGATTCTGCTAAAAAATCATGGAAAGAAAAAAAAGAAGAAAAGAATACAAATTAAAATTAAGTATAGTGTTTCAAGGTGGAACGGACCACAACAAGTGTCTGATTCACCTTTTTTTATGACAAGAAAAAACTTTATACCCTGAATTTATTCAATAAATCAGAAATTTTGTTTGCTAAAGTAAAGAGTTTCTTCTAAAATGAAGAAGAAGTTTAAAGGAAAGTTAGGAAGCCTATGGAATTACAATTTTTAGGAACTGGAGCTGGCGTACCAGCAAAGCATAGAAATGTTAGTAGTATAGCGTTAAAACTTTTAGATGAACGAAATGCCGTCTGGTTATTTGATTGCGGCGAAGGAACACAATTGCAAATTTTAAAGAGTAATATTCGTCCAAGAAAGATAGAAAAAATCTTTATTACACATCTTCATGGCGATCACATTTTTGGATTACCTGGACTTTTAAGTAGTCGCTCTTTCCAAGGAGGGGACGAACGTTTAGAAATCTATGGACCAGTTGGGATTGCAACTTTTGTCCGAACCGCTTTAAAAGTGTCTCAAACAAGACTCTCTTATGAATTGGTTTTCAATGAGATCAAAGAAGCGGGAACAATTTTTTCGGATAAACAATTTTCTGTATCTTGTATGTCTCTAGACCACGGGATTACTAGCTATGGTTATCGAATCGTTGAGGCAGACCATGAAGGTGAATTGCAGGTAGATAAATTAGCTGCTTTAGGTATTCCTTCTGGACCTATCTACGGAAAAATTAAACGCGGCGAACAAGTTCAACTAAATAATGGGTCAATTATTGATGGCAAAGATTTTGTTGGTGCTAAAAAGAGAGGTCGAACCATCACTATATTAGGAGATACTAGAAAAACAAACAATAGCGTTTTATTAGCAAAGAATGCTGATTTGTTAGTTCACGAGAGTACTTTCAACAAAAATGAAGCCCAAATGGCTCGAACCTATCATCATTCAACAAGTCATCAAGCTGCTGAAGTAGCAAAAGAAGCTGACGTTAAAAAGTTAATTTTAACCCATATTAGCGCTAGATATTTGACTGGAGATATTTTTGAATTGGAGAAAGAGGCACAAGAAATTTTTCCAGCAACAAAAATAGTAAAGGACATGGACATTATTGAGGTCCCTTTTGAAGAAAACTAAGGAGGAGTATTCATGAGTGTACAAAATTTAATGAATAAAGTCGTTGTTGTAACAGGCGGATCTGCTGGATTAGGGGAGCAAATTTGTTATGAAGCAGCAAAAAAGGGAGCAATTGTTGTTGTTTGTGCCCGTAGAATTAATTTAATTGGCAAAGTAAAAGAACGGTGTGAGGAGCTAAGTGGCAAGCCAGCGTTTGATTATCAGCTAAATGTAGCAGATCCCGAGAACGTAGAACACGTTTTTGAAAAAATACAAGCTGAAGTTGGTTCAATTGATGTTTTAGTTAATAATGCAGGATTTGGTATTTTTGAGAATTTTGTTGATATTAACATGGATCTTGCAAAAAATATGTTTGAAGTCAACATTCTAGGTATGATGTTCTTTACGCAAAAAACAGCTATCCAAATGGTTGAAAAAGGACATGGACATATTATTAATATCGCCTCTATGGCTGGGAAAATGGCGACGGCAAAATCAACTGTATATTCTGCAACAAAATTTGCTGTGTTGGGATTTTCTAACGCGCTAAGACTAGAATTAAAACCTGCTGGTGTGTCTGTGACTACGGTTAATCCAGGACCTATTCACACAGAGTTTTTTGACAAGGCAGACCCTTCTGGAGATTATTTATCATCAATTGATAGACTTGTTTTAGATCCGAATAAACTTGCTAAAGAAATAGTGAATGCTATGGGAACCTGTAAACGAGAAATTAATCGTCCGAGAGCGATGGAAGTCGCTGCTCGTTTCTATACTCTATTTCCTCATATAGGAGATTTCCTAGCGGGTGGTTTATTTAATAAAAAATAGGAGGTATTCTTATGAAAAATCAGTGGAGAGTTATTGCTTGGGTAGCTTTGGTTCTTATTATCGTTATTTTCGCAGTGCTGAATAATCAAGTTGTTCCGGTTAATTTTGGCTTTTTAGAAATAAGTGGACCACTAATACTTGTGATTCTTTCATCGTCAATTATCGGAGTTTTAGTTGGTCTGTTAGCCTCAACCACAACAATGTGGCAACAGCGAAAGAAAGTCAAAGAGCTTGAAAAAAGTGTTGCGCTTTATAAAACTGAAGCAAAAAAATTAGCAACAGAAGAAGCTGAAAAAGTACAAAGGAATTACGAAAATCAACTAGCTGATCTACAAGCAAAATACGATGCTCTCACTAGTAATGATCGGTCTTTTGAAGATATTTCTTCAGAAGAAAAGAATCGTGTAGAACGCTTTACGAAACCTAGAGAAGCAGAAAAATAAGATAATAAAAGAGTTTAGCGAAAAATGATTTTTTCAGCTAAACTTTTTTATTGAAATTTGTATCATAACGATTCTTTAGTTTTTCTGTTGAATTTGCTATAATTATCTGGTTAGGAGTGACATCGTGAAAAAAGCCAAATGTACTTGGAGAATCCAAGAAAGTATTATTTTACCAGAAGAGTATTCAGCAATATTAAATGAACAAAAGATAAGTCCGTTGCTAGGTCAGTTGTTATGGAATCGAGGAATTAAGAACGCAGAACAACTAGAAGTTTTTTTACGGCCAACTGTCGAGAACATTTATGACCCATTTTTAATATATGATATGACAAAGGCTGTGGAACGTATTCAGACAGCCGTTGCAAATGGAGAACAGATCCTTATTTACGGTGACTATGATGCAGATGGAATAACCAGTACAACTGTAATGAAAGAAGCAATTGAATTAATTGGTGGAGAAGTAGACTATTTTATTCCGAATCGCTTTATCCATGGGTACGGGCCGAATCAAGCAGTTTTTAAGGAGAAAATTGAAGCTGGAACTCAATTAATCATCACTGTTGACAATGGTGTTGCAGGACATGAAGCAATTAGTTACGCTTCAAATAAAGGTATTGATGTGATTGTAACAGATCATCATGAACTGCCAAACGTGTTACCACCAGCCTTTGCAATTATTCATCCTAAACATCCACAAGGAGACTATCCTTTTGGTGATTTAGCTGGAGTTGGCGTAGCGTTTAAAGTTGCAACAGCCTTATTAGGTGAACTTCCATTGGAATTTTTAGATCTAGTTGCTGTTGGTACGATAGCAGATTTAGTTTCGTTAACTGATGAAAATCGCGCCTTGGTAAAAATGGGTATTGAAATGATTCGAACTGGAGAAAGAATTGGTTTAGCTACGTTAATTCAAACAATAGGAGTGAAAAAAGAAACGGTAAACGAGGAAACGATTGGTTTTGCAATTGGCCCTCGCTTAAATGCTTTAGGACGTTTAGGTGAAGCAGCTCCCGGAGTAGAGTTAATGACGACATTTGATGAAGAAGAGGCCGAAAGTATTGTAGAACACATTGATCGTCAGAATAACGAACGCAAAGAAATTGTTAATAAAATCACTCAAGAAGCTTTTGAAAGAATTGATTCAAAGGAAGATGTTCATATAGTGGCGAAATCTGGCTGGCATGAAGGTGTATTAGGAATTGTCGCTGGAAGGATTATGCAAGAAACTGGCAAACCAACGATTGTTCTTACGATAAATAATGAATCTGGAACAGCAAAAGGTTCCGGAAGGAGTGTCTCTGCATTTAATCTATTCGATTCATTAAATGAAGTACGTGAATTATTTACACATTTTGGTGGACACCATATGGCTGCAGGAATGACTTTACCTATTGAAAATATAGAAAAAATGAAAGAGCATTTGCAAAATTATATCATAAGCAACGGAATTGATCTTTCTCAGGGACAAGAATTGGCAATCGATGAACAGCTACAAGTAAATCAAGCGACATTATCTCTGATTCAACAATTATCGATTTTGTCTCCTTTTGGAACAGACAATCCAGTTCCTAATTTTCTATTTAGCGGAGCAAGTGTGGAACAAGTTCGCCAGATTGGAACAGATAATGCACATTTAAAATTTCAATTGAAACAGGAGGGAACGATTTTAGATGCGATTGCTTTTCAAATGGGCAATCAGGCAGATGAATTAGCTTTAGGAAAAAGTAATTTCGTTGGACAATTATCTATCAACGAATGGAATGGAAATAAAAAACCTCAACTCATGGTTACAGATTTTTCTGTCGAAGGACAGCAGTTATTTGATCTTAGAGGAAAAACGAAGCAACAGAAAACTTTTCCATCAAAAGATACGTTATATATTCTTTTCGATAAAAATAGTCGGACATTTATTAAAGAATTACCTAATGAGCCTGATACTTTAGAGTTCTCTTCTGTGGAGTCCTGTGTCAAAGAAATTAAAAAACAACAAATCAAACAATTGGTTTTTGTTGATTGCCCGATAGATTCTGAACAAGTTCGAGAAGTGGTACAAGAAGCAAAAATTGATCGAGTATATTTGATCCTCTATTCAAAAGAGGAAGCATATTTAAATGGCGTAGGAACGCGAGAACAATTTGCAAAATTGTACAGCTTTGTTATGCAACAAGAGCAAGTGGATGTTCGCTACAAACTAAATGCTGTGGCAAACTATTTAAATATTCCGGAAAAATTATTAATTTACATGATTCAGGTGTTTTTTGAGCTAGGATTTGTTACAATAGAAAACGGTGTTCTAAGAAAAATGGATAAACCTGAAAATCGCCCTCTAACAGAAAGCGATATTTATCAAAAACGATTAAAGAAGATTAAAACAGAAGAATTTCTATTGTACAGTGATTGTGCGACATTACAACAGTGGCTGTGGAATAAGGAGGAATAATAAAAAAATGAATTTAAAAGATTATATTGCCAGCATTCCAGATTATCCTGAAAAGGGAATTATTTTTAGAGATATCTCACCATTAATGGCTAATGGAGATGCTTACCGTGAGGCAACAAAACAAATTGTTGATTATGCAAAAGAAAAAAGAATAGATATGGTTGTAGGTCCAGAAGCACGTGGATTCATTGTAGGATGCCCCGTTGCCTATGAATTAGGTGTTGGTTTTGCTCCTGTTCGTAAGAAGGGAAAACTTCCTCGCGAAACAATCGAAGTCAGCTATGACCTAGAATATGGGCAAGATACACTCACACTTCATAAAGATGCCATCGAACCTGGTCAAAGAGTCTTGATTTGTGATGATTTATTGGCTACAGGGGGAACAATTAAAGCAACGATTGAACTAATTGAAGAATTAGGCGGTATTGTCGTTGGTTGCGCCTTCCTGATTGAATTAATGGATTTGCATGGTCGAGATAAAATCAAAGGGTATGAAATCGTTACATTAATGGAATATTAAAAGAGAGTGGGACAATAGTCAGAAATACATCTGATTGTTGCCTCACTTTTTTGATTTCTAAAAAAAGAGAATGTTCCGTTTAAAAAACAAGAGGGATC
>NZ_MIEK01000068.1 GCF_001742285.1 Enterococcus rivorum
ATGGCGGAGTTGAGTCCTACTGGGGCGACGATTCCGCCATAAATAATATCTTTGCCTACTTACATTTAGAATCCTGCACAAAGTTTGAATTGACTATTGTTGATGATGTTTGTGAACAAACTCAAAACGAACTACTTTTTTGCTTCACAAACGTGTAGAACTTTTTTAGAATGTCATTTTCCTCTGTTAGCCGTTTATTTTCCTGTTCAAAAATGTAGAAATCTGCTTTATCAGGTAATCTTTTTCCTTGTCCAGCAAAAGCATTTTTTTCGTATCGACGATATTCTGAAACCCATCGAGAAATTGTTGGACGTGAGATATTATATTCTTCAGCGATTCTTTTGGTAGTTATTTTTTTCTCAAGAATATCCTGTGAAATCTTTAGTTTAAATTCACGATCATATGTTTTTCTCAATAGAGTTCATTCCTTCCGGTAATGTAACTGATAGTCAAGAAAAGTGTATCACAGCCTATAAGTATAGAAGACTATACTATCAATCAAATATCGTTACTTCTCAATGTGAAGCAGCATATTTCTGAAATCGATGTGGTTTTTGCCGTTCGTTCATTGGTTGAAGCGAGTCGTCAACAATTATTTGATCGATTAGAACACCATTTGGACTGACCTACTTACCATTCCAAAATGTTGCTGAAAATCACTTTATATGCGCATATAAAAAAATTTGAATCAGGCAAATTGAATTTCTGTTGTATGACAGTTATCGAATACGTTGATCAGTCAATCATAAACAAATCAGATACTTACAGGAGCTGTATCTGATATTTTTAGTCCAATTTTTGCACGCATGTGGATAATTAGACAATTTATTTTGAATAAGTAATGTATTCTTTGTAAATAAGTATATCCCATATTTTTTAATGTACCCTAGGAACTAGCATTTCATTCTTAGAGAAGTATAATAAATAAAACATGTAAACGGAGGAATAAATATGATTTATATTGGACATGTTCATTTATTTTCCCCTGTAGGTGAACAAGACTATACCTTGTTTCCAGAAAAAATATACTCTGTCGTCTCGCTAGACAATCTTTCTGTTGAAAGAACAGAGATATTAAATACAGTTCATGGAATTATTTTGGATGCTCGCTCAGATGAAAAATTTATTGAAACCTGTGAGGCATTAACATTAATGAATCAAAATAAGTCGCTTTTTTTGTGGGTAATTTCTTCTGTGCAGCCACATGAAAGAGAAGTTTTTCTACACTTAGGAGCTCATTGTATCTATGAGACATGGAGGGAGGCTGTGTTTAGCATAAAGAATTTTTTTTCAGTGTTGTACTTGCCTGTTCCTCCAAAAAATAAAAACATTAGTATAAATGAATCTAATAGAACTATTTTACTAGATGGAACAAACGAACGTTCGCTAACTCAATTAGAATTTAAGTTATTTTTACTTCTATATCAAAACCCAGAGGAAATTTTTTCCTATGAACAGATTGCAAACTATTTATGGGAACAATATAAGAGTTTAGAGGATACTAAGACTAAGTATCGTGTTGCCAACCTCATTCATCTTTTGAGAAATAAGCTAAACGATTCGAATATGCAGCTTATAAAAACATTGAGAAACAGGGGTTATTATTTTCAGCTTCCTAAATAAGTAGCCACATCTTTAAAAAAGTTTCCAAAAAATGGAAACTACTTTTGTTTTCAAAATCTTATAAACGAGGAAAAGTTGGCAAAAAAAAGGCAGTCCCTTTCATTTATATGGGATTAACGAATTATGCTATAGTAGGCACCAAGTTAAGTGAAGTCGAGGATGAATTGTCATGAAACATAAATCATTTACACAAAAATTCAAATGACAAGCTACTTTACTCGTCTTAGACGAAGGAATACTTGTTCAAACTAGAAGTCCGTCCCAATTCCATCTACCAGTAGATTCAAGAATATGAAAAACATGACGAACGTGCTTTTCCGAGAAAAGTAGCCGTGAACTCATTCGTATAAATGAAATTAAGCGAGTTAAAAAAGAGAATAAGCGATTAAAAGAAGAAGTGA
>NZ_MIEK01000069.1 GCF_001742285.1 Enterococcus rivorum
AACCTTTTTCATCTTAGCATTTTAGGAGGCTTTTTTTCTTACCTCGCTGGAAGCTCTCCGGAACCACCGGCTTAGCCAGTGGTTTTCAAAGATATAAATAAAAAGAGATCAAAGAAAATTTCTTTGATCTCTTACTAAATCTATTTTATTGCTCTTCACCAACAAATGGTAATAAGCCCATAATACGTGCGCGTTTAATAGCAATCGTTAATTTACGTTGATTTTTAGCGCCAGTACCTGTTACACGACGTGGCAAGATTTTTCCACGTTCAGAAATGAATTTTTTTAATAATTCAATATCTTTATAGTCAATATACTCAATATGGTTTGCAGCAATATAGTCTACTTTACGGCGTTTACGTCCGCCTCTTCTTTGTTGTGCCATTCTTATTCCCTCCTATCAAATTCGTTTAGAATGGTAAATCATCATCTGAAATGTCAATAGTTGAACCTGAACCACTAAATGGATCAGAATCTCTATCAAAATCAGGCATACCGTTTTGAGACTGAGAGGATGGTTGATTATTAAAGCTGTTGCTTTGTCCAGAAGAATTGCCAAAACTATTATCTTGTGGTTTTTGATAGCTATTATTACTAGCAGCACCACTATTAAATGTTTGACCTTCTTGTCCTTGCCTTTGTTCAGATACTGAACGTGACTCTAACAATTGGAAATTTTCACATACCACTTCAGTCACATATACACGCTGTCCCTGTTGGTTTTCATACGATCTCGTCTGAATACGTCCAGTGACGCCCAACAAAGTTCCTTTCCGTGCATAATTAGCCATAGTTTCTGCTGGCTTACGCCAAATTACACAGTTGATAAAATCAGCTTCACGATTTCCACTTTGATTCGTAAAATTACGGTTTACTGCTAAAGTAAACGTCGCAACTGCAGAACCGCTTGATGTATATCGTAAATCCGGATCTTTAGTTAGTCTCCCGACTAGTACAACATTGTTAATCATTCAAACATCTCCTTTCGTCTTAAAAATGTTTCACGTGAAACATTTTTATGCTTCTTCTTTAATAATCATGTGACGGATAATATCGTCATTGATTTTAGCAAGACGATCAAACTCGTTGATAGCTCCTGCTGTTGATGCAGAAGAAACTTTAACGATATGATAGATGCCTTCACGGAATCCGTTCATTTCATACGCTAAGCGACGTTTTTCCCAGTCTTTTGATTCGATAACTTCTGCTCCGTTATCTTTCAAAATTGTGTCGAAACGTTCTACTAAAGCAGTTTTTGCTTCTTCATCAATGTTCGGACGAATAATGTACATAATTTCATAATTCGTAGCTTGACTCATTGATTTTCACCTCCCTGTGGACTTTAAGGCTCTCGGCTTTCCCAAGAGCAAGGAGAGTTATCTAAAATTTAGACTACTCACAATTTTTCATTATACATGTAAAACCTAATAAAATCAAGCTTTTTCACTAGTTTTTATAATGGATTTTCTATGGCTTACTTACAAAAATAACGAAGGACTTATTTTAAAACACTGATTACCATTTACTCATTATCAAATTTAATAACGCTGAACCTTTTGTACGTTTTTCAAGCTAACTTACAAACACATACACAAACCAGTAGAACATCCCTATAAATGGAGCAAATGCCCAAAGTTTATCCATCCAACTTCCTTTATTGTTTTCTTTTTCCAAAACAAGCTTTAATTTCAACTGTTCATTTTCTAACTTTAATTCTTGGATTTTGATTTCTTCTTTATTCATCACTTAGTCCTTCTCTCTATTTTTCTTTTTTAGTTGTTGTATTTATTATGCCTTTCTTTTGTGTTTTCCAACAGATTCCTTTGTCAGAACTTTATATGACATTTGTCATGGCATAAGAAAAAAGATGAAACAAAACTAAAAATCAGTTTTGTTTCATCCTCTAAATCCGAATAAACGGTGGTCAAAAGTCTGAGGCTTCTTATACGAAAACTAAATTCGTAAAAAAACAAAAAAAGGCTACCTCCTACTTAATACGTAGTTAGCTGGAATTGGTCTAGAACGCTTTAGCAGCTACG
>NZ_MIEK01000070.1 GCF_001742285.1 Enterococcus rivorum
AATCGAGTAGGAGGCTAATCATTAATTGATTAGCCGACCTCTCACACCACCGTACGTACGGTTCTCGTATACGGCGGTTCAACTTTACATCACCTGTACTTTTTGATAATGTGTTACTAACGACAGTAAACCAAAGCGTTCCAATCTACGATTGGTTATTGTTGTACACAACACCCAGGAACGGGCTATTCTCGCAATCGATTTGCTTGAATAGCTATTTTTATAGGCATCATTTTTCGACATGCCCAACTTTATTAAATTCTTCCGTCTATTCTTTGGTGTTTTCCATTGTTTCCAGATACACATACGTAAACGATACCTCAAGTGGGCATCCATTTGACTTAGCTTCAGCTTCATTTTCCCTACCCGAAAGTAGTTTACCCATCCTCGGATGAGTTGATTGATTTTCTCCACTCGGTATCTTGTATTTACTCCCCAACCTCTCTTTGTTAGACGTTTCAGCTTATAGTTCAATTGTTCTACTGATAATTGATGGGGTTTCGCTTGATAACTCTTGCTTAGAGGATTATAAAAGAAACCAAATCCTAAGAACTTAAACCTCGGGTCTGTCGGTCGTGTTATTTTCGATTTCTCGCTATTGACAATCAATCCTAACTTCTCCTCTATGAACTTCGTTACTGTTCGTAGAATTCTTCTGGCTGCCATCTCACTTTTCACGAGAATCACGCAGTCATCCGCGTATCGAACAAAGTTTAATTGTCTTCTTTCTAGTTCCTCGTCCAATTCATGAAGCATGATGTTGCTCAATAGCGGAGATAGATTACCACCTTGCGGTGTACCGATGACTGACTCTTTGTACCCGTCATCGGTTTGGATACCGCTAACTAAGTATTTCCGAATGAGTGAGATTACTTCTCCGTCTTTCACTCTTCTTGAGACGAGATTCATTAATCGGTCATGGTTCACCGTATCGAAAAATCGTTCTAAATCAATATCCACAATCCAATAGTAGCCTTCATTGATGACATCCAAGAGTTGGAGTATTGCCATTTCCCCATATCTGTGTGGGCGGAATCCGTAGCTGTTTGAGTGAAAGATCGTTTCAAAAATCGGAGTGAGTACTTGGGCAATCGCCTGTTGGATCACTCGATCTACCACGGTGGGAATCCCAAGCACTCTTTCTCCGCCATTCGCTTTTGGAATGATGACTTGTTGTACAGGTTGTGGCTGATACTTCCTTGCTTGTATCTGGCGACGAATTTCATCCATGTTTTTTGCCAGATACCCTTCCAATTCATCCACTTCCATTCCATCTACGCCAGCGGCTCCTTTGTTTCGCTTTACTTGTTTTACTGCTTCTTTTAGATTTTTTTGGTCTAAAATCTGACTCATTAGTTTTTCTGTGTACATGTGTGTTATTCCTTTCTTTCCCGTAGAGTCGGTATCCACTTTCACGCCTTTCGCCAGTGGTCTTTTTTCCGCTCCCAATTGAGATTTTCCTAACGGTAAACTTGTTCAGCCCTTCGCTCTTACCGACTTTCACCGATTGTCTTCACTACTATGGCTTCGGCTGACTTCTCACGACCCAGGATTCTATCACTAGAAGCTTTTGGTTTAGATACGTGAGACCTCCCCGGTTAAGGCTCAAACTCTTCCACTCCATCTATCCGCCACATTTACATTGGTTGATTGGTTCAGTAACTATTGGACTTCAACTTCTTTTGCAGTCTTATCCTCAACCCCTGCCTTCTATGTAGTTTCTGTTCGTCGGACCAGAGTTTTGTCTCCAACTTCCTTCAGATTCCACGTCACCATGGACACCCTTGTTTTCGACTAGGTACTTTCCGTTACTTGGACGTACTCGGGACTTTAACCCGTTAGAGTTTGACCATGCCGGGCAAACAAAA
>NZ_MIEK01000071.1 GCF_001742285.1 Enterococcus rivorum
AAAGTAAAAACAAACAACAAATTTAACAAGCAAGCAATATGCTAGCAAACAAATTGAGCTTAACAATCGCAAGATTGTTCTAACTTTTATTATGAGAGTTTGATCCTGGCTCAGGACGAACGCTGGCGGCGTGCCTAATACATGCAAGTCGAACGCTTCTTTCCTTCCGAGTGCTTGCACTCAACTGGAAAGAGGAGTGGCGGACGGGTGAGTAACACGTGGGTAACCTACCCATCAGAGGGGGATAACACTTGGAAACAGGTGCTAATACCGCATAACAGTCTGTACCGCATGGTACAGGAGTGAAAGACGCTTTCGGGTGTCACTGATGGATGGACCCGCGGTGCATTAGCTAGTTGGTGAGGTAACGGCTCACCAAGGCCACGATGCATAGCCGACCTGAGAGGGTGATCGGCCACACTGGGACTGAGACACGGCCCAGACTCCTACGGGAGGCAGCAGTAGGGAATCTTCGGCAATGGACGAAAGTCTGACCGAGCAACGCCGCGTGAGTGAAGAAGGTTTTCGGATCGTAAAACTCTGTTGTTAGAGAAGAACAAGGATGAGAGTAACTGTTCATCCCTTGACGGTATCTAACCAGAAAGCCACGGCTAACTACGTGCCAGCAGCCGCGGTAATACGTAGGTGGCAAGCGTTGTCCGGATTTATTGGGCGTAAAGCGAGCGCAGGCGGTTTCTTAAGTCTGATGTGAAAGCCCCCGGCTCAACCGGGGAGGGTCATTGGAAACTGGGAGACTTGAGTGCAGAAGAGGAGAGTGGAATTCCATGTGTAGCGGTGAAATGCGTAGATATATGGAGGAACACCAGTGGCGAAGGCGGCTCTCTGGTCTGTAACTGACGCTGAGGCTCGAAAGCGTGGGGAGCAAACAGGATTAGATACCCTGGTAGTCCACGCCGTAAACGATGAGTGCTAAGTGTTGGAGGGTTTCCGCCCTTCAGTGCTGCAGCAAACGCATTAAGCACTCCGCCTGGGGAGTACGACCGCAAGGTTGAAACTCAAAGGAATTGACGGGGGCCCGCACAAGCGGTGGAGCATGTGGTTTAATTCGAAGCAACGCGAAGAACCTTACCAGGTCTTGACATCCTTTGACCACTCTAGAGATAGAGCTTTCCCTTCGGGGACAAAGTGACAGGTGGTGCATGGTTGTCGTCAGCTCGTGTCGTGAGATGTTGGGTTAAGTCCCGCAACGAGCGCAACCCTTATTGTTAGTTGCCATCATTCAGTTGGGCACTCTAGCGAGACTGCCGGTGACAAACCGGAGGAAGGTGGGGATGACGTCAAATCATCATGCCCCTTATGACCTGGGCTACACACGTGCTACAATGGGAAGTACAACGAGTCGCTAGGCCGCGAGGTCATGCAAATCTCTTAAAGCTTCTCTCAGTTCGGATTGTAGGCTGCAACTCGCCTACATGAAGCCGGAATCGCTAGTAATCGCGGATCAGCACGCCGCGGTGAATACGTTCCCGGGCCTTGTACACACCGCCCGTCACACCACGAGAGTTTGTAACACCCGAAGTCGGTGAGGTAACCTTTATGGAGCCAGCCGCCTAAGGTGGGATAGATGATTGGGGTGAAGTCGTAACAAGGTAGCCGTATCGGAAGGTGCGGCTGGATCACCTCCTTTCTAAGGAATAACACGGAGACTACACGGTTTATCAACACTTTGTTCAGTTTTGAGAGGTTTACTCT
>NZ_MIEK01000072.1 GCF_001742285.1 Enterococcus rivorum
GACAAACACCCATGAGGGCTAACGCCCTCACCAAACAGAATGAAAATAAAGTGATCGACCTGCAGGCTTTTTCCTGTCATACTAGAGATGACAGAAGTGGCTTGTAGGTCGATGACTTATTGAGGTTCTTCTCCAAGTAACCTTGAGGGACAAACTAGATCATTCTACTTATTTGCACCAATCATTAGGTCCTAGAACCTGCGTATAAAAATAAATCGTTTCTATAAGTAGAATAGCCTCTTCTGTACTTTTTTTCAAGGAGGAATGTTGAAAATGGAAGATGTCTTTCGTTCTTGTTGTGCTGGATTAGACATCCATCAAAAAGTAATTGTTGCGTGTATTATTCGTTCTGCTGAAGGAAATAAATGCCCAGAAAAATTCTTTGGCAGTTTTGACACGACAACTCGTGGTCTTTTTGACTTATCTGATTGGTTGGCTTCTTACGAAGTCACACACATAAGCATGGAAAGCACGGGTGTCTATTGGAAATGCGTATGGCGAATTTTACAAAATCATTTTGAACTACAGTTGGCGAATCCTCGTCACATCAAAAATATTCCAGGAAAAAAAACAGATATGAAAGATGCGGAATGGATTGCTCGTCTCACTCGATTAGGAGTCGTTCCTACAAGTTTTGTGCCACCAGAACCTATTCAGGAATTGAGAGATTTAACCCGCTATCGCAAACATTTAGTGGAAGATTTGAATCGGGAAAAAAATAGAGGACACATGGTATTGCAGAATGCTGGAATCAAATTAACCTCAGTGATTAAAGATATCTATGGAAAGTCTGGCAGAGCCTTACTTTATGTTCTAATTGAAAACAAACCAATGACAGAAACGCTTATTCTCGAGTGTGTCTATACAACCTTACGCAGAAAAGTGCCTCAATTGCTTGAATCCCTGGAAGGATTTATGACACCTCATTATCGTAAAATGTTGTCTCTTCATCTCACTCAAATTGAGTGCTTAGAAAAACAATTAGTAGAAGTCGAAGAAACAATCAACGACTATCTCGTTCCTTATGAAGAATACGTAGAACGTTTAGAGGAAATCCCAGGAATCAATCGAAGGACGGCAGCAGTTGTTCTCGCAGAAGTGGGGATAGATATGTCTGTTTTCCCCTCAGCTGGACATTTAGCTTCATGGGCAGGAGCGAGTCCAGGAAATAATCAAAGTGCTGGAAAGACACGAAGTAAACGTGTAAGGAAAGGAAATTCTTATCTAAAGAAGGTCTTAGCACAAGGAGCACTGGCCGTTTCCCAAGGGAAACCCAATCGAATCCAAGCATTTTTCTTTCGGATAAGAAGAAATGCAAGTCACAAAAAATCGGTTGTTGCGACCGTTCATTTATTATTACGTATCATTTATCGGATGTTTTCCGATCAGTCCCGCTATAATGAACTTGGAGGAAGTTATTTACAAAATAGAAAGAACACTCTAACGCGTAGCTGCTAAAGCGTTCTAGACCAATTCCAGCTAACTACGTATTAAGTAGGAGGTAGCCTTTTTTTGTTTTTTTACGAATTTAGTTTTCGTATAA
>NZ_MIEK01000073.1 GCF_001742285.1 Enterococcus rivorum
TGTAGTGAGACCCAAAAGTTAGACCAAATACCGACTGGAAAAATCTGGTCGGTAGTTTTATGTCGTTGTCCGTTCACGATATTGAACAGGACTGCAACCGAGTTTCGTTTTGATCCGTTGGTGATTATAGTAATAGATCCACTCATTAATTGCCTGCTTCAATCCTTCAAAGCTGGTGTATATCACACCATAATACACTTCCTGCTTTAGTAGCCCAAAGAAATTTTCCATTGGTGAATTATCAAGGCAATTCCCTTTTCGGGAAATGCTCTGGAATATTTTTTTAGCCACTAGTGGCTTTCTATATCCACTCATCTGGTAAGCCCATCCTTGATCGGAATGGAAAGTCCGACGGTAAGGGCAGTCAGCTGTTCGTTCTATCGCGTTGTTTTGCGCATCAAGGATGGCTTTCGCGTTTGGTTTTTCTGAAATTTGGTAAGACAAAATTTCTCCATTAAACAAATCCAAGAAAGGATCTAAATAAAGTTTTTTGATGACTGGTTTTCCATTTTCTCCTTGTTCATAGTACTTGAATTCAGAGGTATCCGTCGTGATTTTTTGGTGTGGAACGGATGTGAAAAATCGTCTGTGAATCCGATTCTTTACCACTTGTCCAACCGTTCCTTTGTAGGAACTGTACTTGCGTGATTTACGTGTGAATTTTAGACCTTTCAGCCCAAGCTTACGCATGATTCGTCGGATTTTTTTCTGATTCACCTTTAGCCCGAGTTGGTTTAGGGCGATTTGAATCCGACGATAGCCATAATTTCCATTGTTTTCTTCAAAAATTTCTTTAACGATTTCCTCTAATTTTGCATCTGGGTTCTCACGATTTAGTCGCTTTTGCCAATACATGTATGTTGCTTTAGGAAATTTTGTCGCTTCAAGAAGAATCGTTAATCGGAACTCTTTTCGGAGTTCGTGGATGATTCGTGCGTCTCGCTCTTGAGTCGATCTGGGATAGTCATCCCTAAAGCTCGGAGCTTTTTTATGAAGGCCAGTTCTGCACGAAGCAGTTCATTTTCTCGTTCCAGTTCCTGCTCACGTGTTGCCCGCTTTTTAGGTGTTTGCTTTTTCTTTGTCATTGAAGGCCTTCCTTTCCGTTTCGGTAAAAGACCTTCCATGCCTTCACGCAGAAATAGTTGATGCCATCGTTGGAGTAATGCTCCTGATGATAGTCCATATCTCAACGCAGCATCAAGGTAAGAGTCACCGCTAGTCAAATAATAGTGTATGACATCTTGCTTGAATTGGAAAGAATAAATTTGGTTGTTTTTTCTTCGGTGTAGCGCATCAAAGCCCAACTTTTCTACAATTTTCACCCATTTGTGCACGGTCGAATCAGCTGGAATACCATAGTGGCGGGCGAGAGTCCCGTAACCACCTTTCCCTTGTTGGTACGCTTCAACAACTAATTTTTTAAAGTCATAATCATATTTAGCCACTATAAAAAGCCCCTTAAGTTAGATTTTCTGGTCCAACTTAAGGGGCGCACTACA
>NZ_MIEK01000074.1 GCF_001742285.1 Enterococcus rivorum
CACCTGAGTTTCGTTTTGATTCGTTGGTGATTATAGTAATATATCCACTTATTAATGGCTTGCTTCAATCCTTCAAAGTTCGTGTAAACCACACCATAATACATTTCCTGCTTTAATAGACCAAAGAAATTTTCCATCGGTGAGTTGTCCAGGCAGTTCCCTTTTCGCGACATGCTCTGGAATATTTTTTTATCTGCTAATGGCTTTCTGTAGCTATTCATTTGATAAGCCCAACCTTGGTCTGAATGGAAAGTCCGACGGTAGGGACAGTCTGCAGTGCGTTCTATGGCTTCTTTCTGAGCATCAAGAATGTCCGTTGCAGTTGGTTTTTCAGCCATTCGATAGGATAGAATTTCCCCATTAAATAAATCTAGGAACGCGTCTAAATAAAGCTTCCTGATGACAGGGTTTCCGTTTTCACCTTGTTCATAATACTTGAATTCAGACGTGTCAGTCGTGATTTTTTGATGTGGTACTGTTGTGACAAACCGTCTATGAATAAGATTCTTTGCCACTCGCCCAACCGTTCCTTTGTAGGAACTGTACTTGCGTGATTTACGTGTAAATTTTAGACCTTTCAGCCCAAGCTTACGCATGATTCGTCGGATTTTTTTCTGATTTACCTTTAGCCCAAGTTGGTTCAGGGCGATTTGAATCCGACGATAGCCATAATTTCCATTGTTTTCTTCAAAGATTTTTTTAATGGTTTCCTCTAACTTTTCCTCTGGATTTTCACGAGTCAATCGCTTTTGCCAATACATATACGTTGCTTTAGGAAATTTTGTCGCTTCAAGAAGAATCGTTAGTCGGAACTCTTTTCGGAGTTCGTGGATGATTCGTGCGTCTCGCTCTTGAGTCGATCCGGGATAGTCATCCCTAAAGCTCGGAGCTTTTTTATGAAGGCCAGTTCTGCACGAAGCAGTTCATTTTCTCGTTCCAGTTCCTGCTCACGTGTTGCCCACTTTTTAGGTGTTTGCTTTTTCTTTGTCATTGAGGGCCTCCCTTTCATTTTCGGTAAAAGACCTTCAATACCTTCGTGCAGAAATAATTGGTGCCAATGTTGGAGTAGAGCTCCTGATGACAATCCATATTTTAACGCAACAGCAAGGTAAGAGTCACCGCTAGTCAAATAATAGTGTATGACATCTTGCTTGAATTGGAAAGAATAAGTTTGGTTGTTTTTTCTTCGGTGTAACGCATCAAAGCCCAACTTTTCTACAATTTTTACCCATTTGTGCACGGTCGAATCAGCTGGAATACCATATTGGCGGGCGAGAGTCCCGTACCCACCTTTCCCTTGTTGGTACGCTTCAACAACTAATTTTTTTAAGTCATAATCATATTTAGCCACTATAAAAAGCCCCCTAAGCTAGATTTTTTGGTCTAACTTAGGGGGCGCACTACA
>NZ_MIEK01000075.1 GCF_001742285.1 Enterococcus rivorum
ATTTCATAAATACTTCCAAGGGTGTTTTGTAGTTTAGTGATTTTCTGGGAATATGGTTTCTTTTAGAAGCAACAGCGGACACAAACGCTTGATCCACTTGGTTAAAATCCATTGTTTTAGGCAGCCCATCTTTACGAAGTAATCCATTAGAATGTTCATTTAGAGCTCGTTGGGAGGGCGTCCATGGATCTGCAAAATAGAGGGCAATATCGCTTGTATTACTAACGCTTTTCCACATTGAAAACTCTTTTCCGCATTCAAACGTAATGAACTTAAACAGGTTTTTAGGCATCTTTTGTAACCATTCAGTCATCGCTTTTTCGATAGCTGTCGCTCTGCGTCCTTCGGGTTTCAGCGTAATAATCACTTTTGACAGGCGTTCAACGAGTGTGATGATGGCACTTTTATGATGGACATCGACAATGGTGTCGCCTTCTAGATGACCAAACTCCTGTTGAAAATTTGGATAATCAGATGCTCGTTCTAAGAGAGTTCGCTTGAAGGTTTGTTTTCCTCGACGTTCCTTGTGTCCCTTTGGTTTCCGCTTGCCCTTCATTGGGAGTTGCTTCACATCAAATTGATTCTTTTTGAACTGACGATAAAGCGTTCGGGCAGAACAAGAAATAGGGAACGCAGCGCGACCAACAATCACATCGAGTGTCCACCCTTGAGCCACCCTGTTCTGAACATACTCGCGTTGATCAGGAGGTAAGACAATCGAGCGCCTACCACAATGGGTCTTATTTTCTTTGTATTGTCGATAATACTCATAGACAGTAGTGCCTTGTTTTAAAAAGTGATAGACCGTATAAATGGTTTGCCTAGAACGCTTTAGTTGTTTCGCCACCTCTAGAACAGGTTCTTCATTTTTGAAATATGCCTCTATCATCACGAGTTCATTTGGTGTAAGTCATTTGTCTTCACTCCTTATAATTCTTTCGTCGGAACTATTTTGAGTGTAACACAAATGACTTTTTTAGTTGTCTAGCTTAATTTTACTATCGGCGATTTAAAAAAATT
>NZ_MIEK01000076.1 GCF_001742285.1 Enterococcus rivorum
TTTGATTTGTCAAATTAAGCTGGACAAATGCTTATCATTTACGTAACTCAAAAATACCTCTAATGGTGTCTGATACTTTAATGATTTTCTTGGTATATGATTTCTTTTGGAGGCGACAGCCGAAACAAATGCTTGATCAACTTGATTAAAGTCCATCGTTTTAAGTAGCCCATCTTTACGAAGTAAGCCATTAGAATGCTCATTTAAAGCGCGTTGAGAAGGCGTCCCTGGGTCTGCGAAATAGATGGCAATATCATTTGTATTACTGATGTTTTTCCAATGTGAAAACTCTTTACCGCAATCAAACGTAATGGACTTAAACAGGTATTTGGGAAGCTTCTTGAACCACTTATTTATCGACTGCTCTATATCCGTCGCTTTGCGTCCTTCTGGTTTCAGCGTAATAATTACTTTGGAGAGGCGTTCAACTAGCGTGATAACAGCACTTTTATGATGGACACCAACAATTGTGTCACCTTCTAAGTGCCCAAACTCCTGTTGGAATGTGGGATAATCACACACTCGTTCTGAAATGTTGCGCTTGAATGCTTGTTTTCCACGCCGTTCCTTGTGTCCATTTGGCTTGCGCTTGCCCTTCATTGGAAGCTGCTTCACATCAAATTGTTTGTTTTTGAACTGACGATAGAGGGTTCTAACGGAACAAGAAATAGGAAACGCTCCTCGGCCAATGATAACATCTGGGGTCCATCCTTGAGCAACCATGATTTGAACGTAATCTTGCTGTTCCATAGGTAGAACAATGGGACTTCTGCCACAACGTTTTTTATTTTCTGTGTATTTTTGGTAGTAATCCATCGCCGTTTTCCCTAGTTTCAGAAAATTATAGACGTTATAGATTGTTTGTCTAGATCTTCTCAGTAGTTTAGCCGCTTCCAAAACAACGATTCCTTTTTTGAAATAAGCTTCTATCATCACGAGTTCATTT
>NZ_MIEK01000077.1 GCF_001742285.1 Enterococcus rivorum
CATTCCCGGCAATCTTCACATTCATACACTTTGAAATCTCGTACAAAGCCACCTTTGTCTTTTCTTCTACTGTATCGTTTGAAAGAGACAGGGCGATGGGCAGGACAAATGTATTCATCCTGTTCTTCAAGGTATAACCAATTTTCAACAATAAATGGGTTATCTTTGTACTTCTTCTTCGTTTCTCTGTAGTAACCACCATACGTAATCAACGGCGTTTTATGTAGTATATCATGAATATACATATAATTTTCTTCACTACCATATCCAGCATCTGCGACAATGTAATTAGGTAATTCTTTGTGTTGTTCTAAAAAACTGTCTAAAAAAGGATTCAAGGTTTTGGTATCTGTTGGGTTCGAAAATAAATCGTAGGCTAATACGTATTGATTTTCGGTGGCAATTTGCAGATTATAGCCTGGTTTTAGTTGCCCATTTTTCATATAATCGTCTTTCATCCGCATAAAGGTGGCATCTGTATCTGTTTTTGAAAAACTATTTCTTTCGCCAAAGATTTGATTATATTGGTCATATTTTCGTTTTCTTGGTAAAAAATCCTTTTGAACTTTTCGAAGATACTTTTTATAGATCCTTCTTTTTTTCTTCAAATAGCGTTGCTTTTCCTTTTCTTTTTCGCCTGCTAATTGTTCTTCTGTTTCATAAATATCTGCTTCCAATTGACAAGCGATTCCATCTAATTGGCCGCTTGTCAATCCATCGGATTGTCCTTCCTCTTTTAAACAAGGTAAAATTTCTTCCTCGTACAATTTTTGATAAAACTGTTCAGATTTTTTATCCAACATCGTTTCATACCGATTGGTTGATTTCCGCCAAACAAAGCTGAATTTACG
>NZ_MIEK01000078.1 GCF_001742285.1 Enterococcus rivorum
AAAGCTCTTTCAAAAGAAAAAACAGAGACGATTTTGATAATAATAGTCAAAATCGTCTCTGTTTTCTATAAATAGTAGTTTATTGTCCCACTCTCTTTTTTAGTATTTATTTATATTCTCAGCTGTTATTAATGAATAAAAATTCATATTTATGAATATAATGGATGATTTTTCATTTTTTATGTGGTATTATGTATATATTCAAAATAAGGTTGAATAATAATGAGAAGTGAAGGAGCAGTTAAGTATGAAAAAAATGAAGTTAACAATCATAATGTTGATAGGAATTATGCTTTTAGTTGGATGTGGTAGTTCTTCAAAAAGTGCTAGTTCGCAAAATGATGCAAAGGACAAACAAACAGTTGATACATTGAAAACGATTAAGGAAAAAGGAACTTTAGTAGTTGGAACCTCTGCTGATTTTTCTCCATTTGAATTTAAAACATTAGTTGATGGGAAAGACACATTTGTTGGTTCTGATATTGAAATGGTAAAAGCGATTGCAGAAAAGCTAGATGTTAAAGTGGAATTTATGGATATGCAATTTGATGCAGTGTTAGTTGCGTTGCAGCAAGGGAAAGTAGACATTGCTGTATCAGGGATTTCAGCAACAACAGAGCGTCAGAAAAAATTTGACTTTTCGATTCCTTACTACAATCCACCACAAAAAGTAGTGATTAATAAAAAGAATAAAGATGTTTTAACTTCAATAGAATCCTTGAAAGGCAAAAAAGTGGGTGCTCAAAAAGGTTCAATTCAAGAAGGAGTTGTAGAATCTCAAATATCAGATGCTCAGATTGTTTCAATTCCTCGTGTTCCTAATTTAATTGTAGAGTTGAATCAAGGATCAATCGATGGACTTGTTTTAGAGGAAACGATTGCAGAGTCATACATTAATCAAAACTCAGAGTTAATGTTCGCTGATATTGAGTTGAAATCTAGTGAAGATGAAGCTTTCGCAATTGCAATGCCAAAAGGGGATACAAATTTGAAAAAAGAACTTGATTCGATTCTTAAAGAAATGATCGAAAAAGGCAAAATTGATCAATTTGTTAAAGAAGCAATGGAGCTTGCGGATAAAAAGAATCAATAAAGAATAAAAGAGTCTATTTTGTGAAGGGAGAGACAGTTTAGGAAAATCGCTAAAGCTGTCTTTTTTCTTTAAAAAAAATGAGTTGAAAGTGAATGGAGGAAGTGAAATGGATTTTTCTTTTTTTGAAATATACTATCAGTATTTTTTATCAGGTTCTATTGTAACATTGATTATTTCGGTAGTTACGGTTTTTTTAGGGACAGTTCTAGGTGTAATTATTGCATTGTTAAAATTATCAAAAGTATCTATTTTTAGATGGTTGGCAAATATTTATATAGAGATATTTAGAGGAACACCAATGTTGATTCAAATTTTAATTGGTTATGGAATTCTTCAAAAAAGTTTCCCTACAATTAATGTTCCCATCGGTATTTTAACGATTGATTTAGGACGCTTGATTCCAGGAATGATTGTTTTATCATTAAATTCTGGTGCATATGTTGCTGAAATCGTTCGGGGAGGAATCAATGCAGTTAATTTTGGGCAAACGGAGGCTGCTCATTCTTTAGGACTTCGCCCGATTCAAACGATGCGTTATGTTGTTTTACCGCAAGCGTTGAGAAATATTTTGCCAGCATTAGGAAATGAATTTATTATTTTAATCAAAGATTCTTCTTTGCTATCGATTATTGGGATTAATGAATTGTTAAGTAGTGCGCAAACGGTTATTTCTAATACATACATTCCTTTAGAACCTTATTATGTGGCAGCGCTCATCTATTTTGTTATGACATTTATTACTTCAAGAGTTTTAAATTTGTTTGAGAAAAAATTAGGCAAAGGCTATCAACGTTAGGAGGGAATAATATGATGGATTCGTTAATTGATGTACAAGGCTTACATAAAAATTTTGGCAAAAATGAAGTCTTAAAAGGAATTGATTATCAAGTAAAAAAGGGGGAAGTGACAGTTATCATTGGTCCTTCTGGTTCAGGAAAAAGTACCTTTTTGCGTTGTTTGAATTTACTGGAGATTCCAACTAAGGGACATATTCTATTTGAGGGTACAGATATTACTAATAAGTCCAATGACATTTTTGCTATGAGAGAGAAAATGGGCATGGTTTTTCAACAATTTAACTTGTTCCCTAATATGACAGTCTTGGATAATATTACATTATCACCGATGAAGGTTAAAAAAATGACGAGAGAAGATGCAGAAACATTGGCGCAGGAATTGCTGGAAAAAGTAGGTTTGGCGGATAAGGCAAACGCTTATCCACAATCCTTGTCTGGTGGGCAACAACAACGAATCGCTATTGCTCGAGCTTTAGCGATGGAACCTGATGTCATGCTTTTTGATGAACCTACTTCGGCATTAGATCCAGAGATGGTAGGAGAAGTGTTGGGAGTTATGAATGATTTAGTAAAAGAAGGCATGACGATGGTGGTTGTGACCCATGAAATGGGTTTTGCAAAAGAGGTTGGCGATCATATTCTTTTCATGGATGAGGGAATCATTGTGGAACAAGGAACGCCAAGAGATGTTTTTGAAAAGCCTGAAAACACAAGAACGATTGATTTTCTTTCAAAAGTTTTATAAGGATTAGCTGAGTTTCTGAAACTTCTAAAGAGGATTTATAGAAATTTCCTTGAAAATACAGTATAATAAAGCGTGGAGGAGTACTAAGATTAGTGCTCCTTTCATTATGAAAAAATATGGACTCATTCGACAGAGTAGAAATATTTAAATAGAATAACCTTGAAAGTATGAATCAATGGATTTAGGACGCGTCCTAGTTAGAAAGAGGAAGAAGAACATGTTTTCAAAATTTAAGCCAACGTGGATGGTAGATGCAATTTATAAAATTACTCCCGATCAATTAAAAAGCTTGGGAATAAAAGCTGTTTTAACGGATTTAGATAATACGTTAATTGCATGGGATAACCCAGATGGTACGGAAGAGTTACTTCATTGGATTTCAGACATGAAAAAGGCTGGGATTCCTGTGATTGTTGTTTCTAATAACAAATCAAGCCGGATTCAACGGGCGATAGAAAAATTTGATTTGGAGTATGTTGCTAGAGCTATGAAGCCTACAACTAAAGGGTTTAGAGAAGCGGAAGAAAAGCTGAATTTAAGAAGAGAAGAGCTAGTGATGGTAGGAGATCAGATTATGACCGATATACGTGGAGCAAATGCTGCGGGGATTCGTAATATTTTGGTTCAACCTATTGTCGATACTGACGGTTGGAATACGAGGATTAATCGCTTTTTCGAGCGTAAGATTATGAAACATTTAGCAAAGAAACATCCAGATATGGTATGGAAAGGCGGACTAGAATGAGCGAAGCTATTCATTGCATCGGTTGTGGTGCAATCATTCAAACAGAACGACCAGATGAGTTAGGTTATACACCTAAAGCAGCTTTTGAAAAAGGAATGGAAACAGGAGAGGTTTATTGCCAACGATGTTTTCGCTTGAGACACTATAACGATATTCAAGATGTTCATTTAACGGATGATGATTTCTTGAGGCTTTTAAATGAGCTGGGACAAGAAGATGCTTTGATTGTAAATGTCGTAGATATTTTTGATTTTAATGGGTCGTTAATTCCTGGATTACATCGATTTATTGGGAATAATCCTGTTTTAATGGTAGGAAACAAAGTAGATATTTTACCTAAATCACTTAAAAGGTCTAAAATGGTTCAGTGGATGCGTGAACGTTCTCATGAAGAAGGGTTGCGTCCTGTAGAGGTACTATTAACCAGTGGGAAGAAGCCACAAGAAATGGAAGAGTTGCTTAAAACCATCGAGAAATACCGAGATGGAAAAGATGTTTATGTTGTTGGTGTAACCAATGTTGGAAAATCAACACTAATTAATCAAATTATTAAGCAAACTGCTGGTGTACAAGATGTTATCACGACTTCGCAATTTCCAGGAACTACTTTGGATAAGATAGAGATTCCTTTAGATGATGGGCATTTTCTGATAGACACACCGGGAATTATCCATCGCCATCAAATGGCTCATTACTTAGGGAAGAAAGATTTAAAAATTATTGCGCCACAAAAAGAAATAAAACCGAAAGTTTATCAATTGAATCCAGAGCAAACACTTTTCTTGGGAGGCCTAGCTCGTTTTGATTTTATACAAGGTAAGAAAAGCTCCTTTATCGCTTATGTTTCCAATGATTTAGCCATTCATCGGACTAAGTTAGCGAATGCCGATCAATTTTATGAAAAGCATGTTGGAGGACTTTTACAGCCACCTCGTCCAGAGGAAGTTCCTGAGTTTCCAGAACTTGTTCGCTTTGAATTTTCAGTAAAAGAGAAAACAGATATTGTCTTCGCTGGATTAGGCTGGATTACTGTTACCGAACCATGTGTTGTCGCTGGTTGGGCGCCAAAAGGTGTGGATGTTATTAGAAGAAAAGCGCTTATTTAGAAGCGACTTATAGAAGAGAGAAGGAAAAAAAGTGGAATTACGGGGCAAACAAAAACGTTATTTACGTAGTCAAGCACACCATTTACAACCAATTTTTCAAATAGGTAAAGGTGGTTTGAACTCTGCGATGATCGTTCAAATTAACGAAGCGTTAGAAAAAAGAGAGCTAATTAAAGTCAACTTATTGCAAAATACTGATGAAATTGCTGAAGAAGTTGCAGCTTCATTGAAAAAAGAAATAAATTGTGACATCGTACAAATTATTGGACGTGTTCTGGTTTTATTTAAGCCATCATCAAAAGAGAAATACCAAAAAATTTCTAATGAAGTGAAAGCTATTTAAAGTCTGGAGGAATAACCAATGGGGACAGCTACGAATGCAGCAGGGAAAATAGGAACAATTGTAGAAGAAGAGCTGGAACTTTATCAAAAAAGAAAACAAGTTGGCATTTTGGGTGGGAATTTTAATCCTGTTCATTTGGCACATTTAGTGATTGCAGATCAAGTACAACAACAGCTTGGACTGGATGAAGTCTATTTGATGCCGTCAAATTGCCCACCTCATGTGGATGAAAAAAAGACAATCGATAGTGAACATCGCTTGGCTATGTTAGAATTGGCAACCGAAGATAATGCACAGTTGTCTGTCGAACCAATTGAACTGAGCCGTGAAGGAAAAAGCTATACGTATGATACGATGAAAGCTTTGACGCAAAATAATCCTGATACTGATTATTATTTTATCATTGGAGGAGACATGGTAGAATATTTACCAAAGTGGTATAAAATTGATGAGCTGATAACCTTAGTTCAATTTGTTGGGATTCGACGACCAAACTATGGTGTGATTACACCCTATCCGATTATGTGGGTAGATGTGCCACAGATGGACATAAGTTCTAGCTTAATCCGTAAAAACATCAAAAATGGTTGTTCCACGCGGTACCTTTTGCCAGATAGTGTGATAAAATATATTCATGAGAAGGGACTGTATTTGGATGAATCTGAACACTGAGTATACAGAAGCTCAACGGGAAGAACTAATTCAAAGGGTTCAAATGCAAATGAGTGAGAGAAGATTTCAACATGTATTAGGTGTTGAAAAAATGGCCGTTGCTTTGGCAGCTAAATATGGTGCTTCTGAAGCAAAAGCAAGTATTGCTGCTCTAACGCATGATTACGCTAAGGAACGCCCTGATGATGAGTTTCAAATGATTATCCAGCGAGATGGCTATGATTTGGACTTACTAAACTATGGCAATGCGATATGGCATGGTTTGGTAGGTGCTAGCATAGTACAGCGAGAGCTTAAAATTAATGACGAAGAAATATTACAGGCGATTCGTTTGCATACAACAGGTGCTGCAGAGATGACTTTACTAGATAAAATTATTTATGTGGCAGATTATATCGAACCGGGTCGTCACTTTCCAGGTGTTAAAGAGGCGAGAGATATTGCCTTAATTAATCTGGATGAGGCCGTTGCTTATGAAACCAAACAAACGTTACTACATTTAGTTGAACAAGAACAGAAAATTTACCCGAAAACGATTGAAACATACAATCACTGGGTAGTGGAAAGAAAATAGGAGGGAAATATTATAGATAGTCAAAAGGTTTTAGAAATAGCTGTAAAAGCTGCCGATTCGAAGCGAGCAGAAGAGATTGTTGCTTTAGATGTACATGAGGTATCATTGCTTGCGGATTATTTTATGATTTGTCAAGCAACCAGCGATCGGCAAATTAATGCCATTGTAGATGAGGTTGTCGAGCAAGTTGAGAAGGCGCAAGTAGAAGTCAAAAGAATTGAAGGAAAAGATGGCGGCAAATGGGTCTTAATTGATCTTGGTGATGTCATTGTCCACGTATTCCAATCTTCAGAACGGGCTTTTTACAATTTAGAAAAACTTTGGTCAGATGCACCAATGGTTAATGTGAATGAGTGGGTAAGCTAAAATGGCTTACGAAACATTTGCTTTTGTCTATGATGAAGTAATGGATGAAGGCCTATATGAAAAATGGTTAACTTTCTCAAAAAGACATCTGCCTGAAGGAACGGAAAGCATTTTGGAACTAGCTTGTGGGACGGGTGCGCTCGCGGTTGAATTTGCTAAAGAAGGTTATGATGTGACTGCTTTGGATCTTTCAGAAGAGATGTTGATGATGGCAAGCGAACGAGCGATAGAATCCGATGTATCCGTTCAATTTGTCCAAGGGAATATGTTAGATCTTTCTGAAATCGGTCAATATGAAGCAATCACTTGTTTCTCTGACTCTTTATGCTATATGGCTAATCGTCAAGAAGTGCAACAAGTATTTGATGAAGTTTATCAAGCTTTGGAAGCAGGAGGAACGTTTGTTTTTGATGTTCATTCTATTTATCAAATAGATGAAGTATTTCCAGAGTACAGCTATCATTATCAAACAGATGAGTTTGCTTTTTTATGGGATAGCTATCAAGGGGAAAAAAAGCATAGTATCGAACATTTCTTAACTTTTTTTGTCAAAAGTCAAGAGAATGAAGCACTCTTTATCCGCCAAGATGAGTTACATAAAGAGCGTACGTATACATTGGAAAATTATTTAGTGATGTTAGAGAGTGCTGGCTTTGTTGATGTACGGGTCTGTGCAGATTTTACGGATGAAAAGCCCTCTGAGAAAAGTCGACGTTGGTTTTTTGTTTGTAGAAAATAGGAACAGTAGAGAAGGAGGAGCGGAACTGATTAAAGGTTTTGTTTCGACTTCTTTTTTGATTTATAGTGAGGAGGTAAGAGATGGAAGCATGTGGAATAATTGTTGAATATAATCCTTTTCACAATGGGCATCGTTACCATGTGCTACAGGCAAGCAAGCTTTCGGGAGCAGATGTGGTTGTTGCGGTAATGAGTGGGAATTTTTTGCAAAGAGGCGAGCCAGCTATTATGGATAAATGGGTAAGGGCTAACGAAGCCTTAGACAATGGGGTAGATATTGTCATCGAATTGCCTTTTGCTTGGGCAGTTCAATCAGCAGATTATTTTGCCAGAGGCGCTGTCAAGCTCCTTCAAGGGATCGGTTGTAAAAGCCTATGTTTTGGCACCGATGTTTCTGAAACTGTAGATTATGAAAAATTTGGACGTTTTGTCGTTGCAAATAATCAGTTGATTAAGGAAAAGTATAAAGAGTTAAATAAGGCGAGGGTAAGCTATCCACAGCAAATGACAGCTGTTTTTCAAGAGCTATACCCAGAGATGATGCTTGATTTCTCTTCCCCAAATCATATTTTAGGGTTAAGTTATGGGAAAGAAAATGCAGTCTACCAAACCCCTATGAAGCTCTATCCTTTGAAAAGAGAGCAGTCAGCTTACCATGAAACAACGATTCATCAACAGTTTGCTAGTGCTACAGCGATTCGGAAAAAAGTTTTAGAGAATGAGCTAAGTGAATTAGAGCAGGTGCTGCCTAAAGAGACCTATCAAGATTTGTCAGAGTATCCATTGGCTCATTGGGAACTGTACTGGCCCTATCTACGCTATAAGTTGAATAGCAGCTCTTATGACGAATTAAGAGCCCTATATCAAGTGACAGAAGGAATTGAATACCGGTTAAAAGAAGCTAGTCTAAAAGCAACTTCTTTTGGCGAATTTGTTGCTATAGTCAAAACGAAACGCTATACTTGGGCGAGAATCCAACGGTTAGCAACCTACATTCTTCATAATGTAAAAAAAGAAGAAATTCAATTAGTTTGGGAAAAGAGTTATTTACGACTATTAGGATTTTCCGAAAAAGGTCAAAAATATTTAAAAGAGCAGAAGAAAAAAGTTGACCTGCCTATTATTTCGAGGATTTCTAAAGAAAACAAAAGCTTTCTAGATTTAGATATTAGGAGTGGCCAAATATATCAATTAGGGAAGGAAACAATCACTGAACAAAATTTTGGCCGATTTCCTATAAAATCGTTGGAGAGATAAAAAACACTTAACAAATTTTCTTTTCACAAGTATAATAAACAAAGTGTGATAAATAAAAAAATAATGATGAAAGCGAAGTGAAAATATGGGCCGTAAGTGGGCAAATATTAAAGAGAAAAAAGCTGCCAAAGACGCTAATAACAGCCGAGTTTATGCAAAATTCGGGATTGAAATTTACGTAGCAGCAAAGTCAGGGGATCCTGATCCTAATACTAACCAAAAATTACGGTTTGTAGTGGAACGCGCCAAAACATATAATGTACCAAAACATATTATTGATCGAGCAATCGAAAAAGCAAAAGGCTCAGGAGACGAGCAGTATTCAGAGTTGCGTTACGAAGGATTTGGTCCTAATGGTTCAATGGTCATTGTGGATGCTTTAACAAATAATGTGAATAGAACAGCTTCGGATGTTCGTGCTGCTTTTGGGAAAAATGGCGGAAACATGGGTGTTAGTGGAGCTGTGGCTTACATGTTTGATAACACAGGGATTATTGGATTTGTAGGGAATGATGCTGACGAAGTGCTAGAATATTTGATGGAAAAAGACATTGACGTTCGTGATGTAACAGAAGAAGACGGCCAAATTATTGTTTACACAGAGCCAGAGGATTTCCATGTTGTTCAGGAAGCATTGAAAGAAAAAGGCATTGAAGAATTTACTGTTTCTGAAATTGAAATGGTTGCTCAAAATGATGTAGAATTGACAGGCGAAGATTTAGAAAAATTTGAAAAAATGATTGATGTATTGGAAGATCTAGACGATGTTCAAAAAGTTTATCATAATGTAGAATTGGATTAATTAATGCCTTCTGAATAATTGCTAATAGATTAAATGCGAGTGGAGAGTGGGACAATAATCAGAAGTAACTCTGATTACTGTCTCACTTTCTTCATCCCTAAAGAAAACAACTGAAAAAAGAGAGGGATCAAACATCAAAGAAGAGGCACCCAACCGGAAGCAACTACGCTATAGGGAAGCTCCGATCTCATCAAGCTCTAAGTGCTAAAGCACCAAGGTCTTGAAGGACTCGGCAAAAAAATGTGCCGATTTCATTCCTAACACTGTTTGTCTATTTTTCTAATTGTTCGCTGTAGTGCTAAATATAGTTAAAAATAGAGATAGAACAAGAAGGAAGTAGTCTTGTTTTATCTCTATTTTCTTATTTTTTGAATCCCTAATATGACAGTTATTTTTTCTTTTTCTCTGAAAAAGCTGTTTTTATCTCTTTAAAATTAAACAATAAGTTCAGTAGAATCGCTGTTAATCCTCCTGCAACAATTCCATTGCCAAAGATATCTTGAATAATTTGATGGAAACCACCATAGAAATCTGAATAAAAAGCAGGAAGCATCGCGACGCCAATAGCTAGACCGACAATCAATTTATTGTGATTTCCTTCCATTTCAACACCTTTTAGCATGCTAGCGCCACTGGCAACGATGCCACCAAAGATGGATAAACTTACGCCCCCTAAAACTGGTTTAGGAATAACGTTGATAAAAGCAGCTGCTTGAGGGAAAAAACTTAATAGAATTAGTAAGATTCCAGCTACAGCAACCACAAATCGACTAAATATTTTAGTCATATCTAGTAACCCTAAATTTTGAACGAAAGGAACGGGGTGGACGGCACCAAAAGTACCTGACAAACCAGCATTGATGCCACTTGTTCTCAAAACTTTTGTCAATTGAACATCATCCATTTCCTTGTGAACAATATTATGCAGTCCCATGGAAGTTCCAGAGATTTCTACCATTCCAAGAATTGCAACGATTGCAAACGAGGTCATTGTGACCAAATTGAACTTAGGTAATCCGTATCTGACGAAAGGTACAATCGGTTCTAGAAAGTTTGTTTCAATAACTGGGTTGAAATCTACCATATTAAAAGCTACAGCTACGATTGTACCAATCACCAAACAAAGCAATACATTTAAATTAGCTAAGAAGTCTTTTAAAAATTTTGAAAAGAAAATGTTTAAAAGAAAAACAAACAGTGCTAATAAGATACTACTTAAATCTACTTGACCAGGTACTTTTGACCCTTGAATAATCCAGTGAAATGTATTGGGCATCAGATAGATACCAAGAATCATTGTGTTTGTTGCTACCACTACCAAAGGAAATAAAGGCTTCAATTTCGACCATGCAGGAGCTAATAAAAACATTAGGAGCCCCGCAATAAGTGTTCCTCCAGCAATCAATTGAAAACCACTGGACACGGATGAGGCACTGTTAATCGTTTTGATACAAATTGGGATAGCTGAAAAGCTGGCACCCATAACCATCGGAACTCGCGGACTAATTTTTTTAGGGCCAATACTGCACAAAATAGATGAAATGCCGCTGGCAAGGATAACTGCACTAATAAAGTAGGTAGTGTCATCTTTAGACAAGTCAGCATGTTGGGAAATAATCAATGGTACAGGAATGGCTGATAAAATAGCTATCAACATATGCTGAATAGCTAAGGAAATTGTTTTTCCTTTGGATAATTTTTCATCGATTGGATGAGCAATAGTTTCATTATTCATTTATAAAGCTCCTATTCTGATGAATTAAGAGCTTTCTCGTTCCGCTCTTTTGCAGTATTTTCAACAGCGTCAATAATTTTATGGTATCCAGTACATCTGCAAAGATTGCCAGCAAGGCCGCGACGTATTTCTTGTCTAGTTGGAGCTGAATTTTCATCTAAAAGTTGAGTTGATGAAACGATTAAACCTGGAATACAGAAACCGCACTGAACAGCGCCAGACTCAACGTAATTTTTTTGGATATCTGATAGAGAGCCATCTTCGTTGGAAATGCCTTCAATGCTGACAACGTTTTTTCCATCAACCCATACAGCGAGGTAGATGCAGGAGTCAATGACTTCTTTATCTACACTTACCGAGCAGGCACCACATTCGCCAACGCTACAGCCTTCTTTTGAGCCGACTAGTCCGAAATCATCTCGCAGCATTTCTAAAAGACTTTTTCTCACATCAACTTCGATGGAGACCTTTTCTCCATTTAAATTAAATTCTATTTGTCGTTTCATACTAGTTCCCTCCTAAGGCCGTCGTAATATTTCTGACTGGCAAAAGTTGAATTAAATGTTCTCTGTATTCTTTTGAAGCACGCCATGAGGTTCTTGCCTTTGTAGATTCAAGACATTTTTCGCCAATTTCATTTAGGAGTTCCTCGCTGATTTTTTTTCCAATTGCAAATTCTTCGGCAATGGTGGCTCTAATAGGAACAGGACCTGCAACACCATAAGCAATTCTCAAATCTTCAATAACGCCATTCTTTTCTTTAATTAAAGTAGCGCAACTTAAATTGGCAATATCCAACGCTTTTCTTTGAGCAAATTTAGTATAGTGACCATTAAGCTGATGGTAGTCTTCTTTTTTTATTTTGATTTTTACTAAAACATCCCCCTGGTTCAAGTTGACCTTTCCTGGACCAAGATAGAATTCTTGAATCGGAATATTCTTCGTTTCGCGACTATTTTGAACCTCTAGAATAGCATTATAAGCAAAAAGTGTGGCTCCGCTATCACCTGAAGTGGCTCCATTACAAACATTTCCACCGATTGTACCAGCATTTCTTGTTTGAGGTCCGCCTACTGTTGAAACAGCATAGGCTAGTGTGGCAGCTAGTTGTTTTGTTAATTCGTTATTTGAAACATTTGTAAAAGATGAGGCTGCACCAATGCAAAGAGTTTCTTCGGCGTCTAGGTGAATCCCATGCAGCTCTGGAATTCTTGTAACCCCTACTAAATCTTTTCCAATAAAGTTTTGGTCACGATCTCTATTTTTTATTAATATATCCGTTCCGCCAGACACAATGCGTGCATCATGGTTGTTATCTAGTATCTCAAATAATTCTTTTAGTGTATTTGCTTCAGTATAACTTTTAATATCAAACATGATTATTCCTCCATTAATCTCTCAGTTTTGCTTGCTTCATTTGTTCATAGACTGTTTGGGTTGCAAGAGGAATGTGATTGATGGCAACTCCGGTTGCATCTAAAACAGCATTTCTAATCGCTCCTGCTGGGGAACATAGCGGATTTTCTCCTAACGATTTATTTCCGTAAGGGCCGATTGGGTCTTTGTCAATAACAAAAGCAACCTCTAAATCTGGCATATCCATGGTTGTTGGCATTTTGTAGTCTAATAGATTGTTGTTTAAAGGTTTGCCTTCTTTGCTATAGCGTAGACCTTCACTTAAACCTAGTGCTAATCCCATGACCATTCCGCCATGTACTTGTCCTTCGGCTGTTTGAGGATTAATGATTTCTCCTGAGTCATGAACATTTAAGACACTTAAAACATCAATTTCTCCTGTTTCGATATCAACTTCTACTTCTGCAAATGTTGCACCATAAGCATATGAGTTTTGATGAATGTTAACAGCAGATTCAGCGACTAAAGCCTTACCAAAAGATTGGTCATAAAAAGAAATCATAGCTAGGTCTGCGAGTGTTGTAACTAAAAGTTGGTTATGTTTGAAAACAATATTTGAGTCAACGATGTCAATTGTACTAATTTCTAAGTCATGGACTCTACTTGCTAGGGTTAGAATCTTCATTCGCATTTCTTCCGCGGCTTCCTTGACTGCAAATCCTGTAATATAGGATTGACGAGAAGCGTAAGAACCAGTATCGAATGGCGCAATATCTGTATCTGTTAAAGCTTCAGTTATGATATGTTTCGCAGGAACGCCGATCGTTTCAGCTACCATTTGAGAAAAAACAGTATCAGAACCTTGACCGATTTCAGTTGCTCCAACAAGTAATTTAAATGATCCGTCTTGAATTAGAATAATTCGAGCACCTGCTACTTCCAGTCCGAAGGGATAGGTTCCAGATCCATATGAAAAGGAAGCGACACCGACACCTCTTCGTTTAGGACCTGATTTATGTTGTTTAGAGAGTGCTAATTTTTGATCCCATTTAAACTGTTCTTTTCCTTTTTTTAGGCAAAGATCAAGTTTATTATGGAAGATATTTATTCTAGTTAGTTCATTATAAGTGCCCTCGGGGACTTTATTTTTGATTCTAAATTCAATAGAATCCATGCCAATTTTTCGAGCAACATCTTCCATGACTGCTTCTAAAGCGTACATTACTTGTGGGATTCCATAACCTCTCATCGCTCCGGCAACACCAATGTTTGTATAAACTGTTTTAGCTGCATAACGAATGTTTTCAGTTTTGTAAAGAGCGTTAATAAAGCCACCGCCTTTGCCACCGACAGAGTGTCCATGAGAAGCATAAGCACCTTGATTAGAGATGGCTTCGCAGTCAATCGCAGTAATAGTTCCATCTTTTTTTACTCCTACTTTAAAGGTGTAGTCGATGGCATGACGAGTTCTAGTATAAGCGAGTGATTCTTCTCTTGTAATATTTATTTGAACGGGACGTCCACCACAAGCCATACTCATAGCGACTGCTAGGGGTTCTATTGTAATGTCTTGTTTGTTGCCGAAGCCTCCGCCAATAAAAGGTTTTTTTACTCGAATTGTTGACCAACGTACCCCTAAAGCTTGTCCAATTACTCGACGACAAATATGAGGGATTTGGGTAGAAGAAATACAAGTCCAACGTTGATCTTCATCTAAGTAGGCAATCGCGATTTGATTTTCCATATGAGCATGTTGTTGAACGGGCGTACTAAAGCTTTCTTCAATAACATAATCTGCTTCTTTCAACCCTTTTTCTATATCGCCATTTGAAACACATGTGTTTGCGATAATGTTTTCTCGTTCTGCATGAATTCTTCTTGCGCCGTCTGCCATTGATTCTTTTGGTGTTAAGTATACAGGGTATTCATCATAGATTACTTTGATTTTTTCAAGAGCGGTAATGGCAGCTAGCTCAGTAGTTGCGATAACAGCACCGATTTCTTCGCCATATTGCCGAACATTTCTAGTTAGTACGGATCTGTCTTGAATATCCCTTTTATCAGGATTCAAGCTCCATGGGTGGCCAGCGGTTGAATAGAAATTTTGTGGTACATCTTCAGGGAGTAAGATTTTTATTACTCCTTCAACTTTTTCAGCTTCGGATAAATCGTATTCTTTTACATAGCCATGAGCGATAGTTGAGCGTAAATACTTTCCATGAAGTAAATTTTTGAAAAAATAATCTCCAGTAAACTTGGCTTTTCCTGTCACTTTAGCCATAGCATCCCATCTAGTCGTGGAATGCCCAACAATTTTGTTCTCCATACATATTCCAACCCTTTCTATAGTAATTTATAAATATAATTCAATTGGATGCGCTTTCAAAAACGAGTTGCTTAACAAACCTAACCCTAGTCAGTTAAGTTTTGAAAATATTTATATTGATAAAGTGAGAAAATAAATTAAATCAACATTAAATGTATAAATAAGTGCATAATGCGATGCTACCATATAATAAGCAATTGTTCAATAAAAAAATTAATGTAGCCTAAAAAAAAAAAAGCTTTTTTTTGATAAAATAGCTCTAAAAAAATTTATTAGGCACAAAAAACCCTCCATACATTATAGGTATGAAGGGAAACACAAAATGAAAAAACTCACAACAACAGTATAATATCATAAAAAAATGTTTTTCTCAAATATTTCGATGCAATTGTAAAAAAATGAGAAAAAGGTAGCGTTTAGAATGGTATAGGGCTGTCCTAAAAGCTGAATAGGCTTTCCAATTACCAATCAAAAAGCAATCCATAACTAAGCGCCACTATTTCTCTGAGATAGTTTTTTACTGTCGCTGACGAGCGAGAAGGAGCAGGTAAACCTGTAATATTAGTCAATCCTAAACGTTTTGCCAACAGTTTTGAACGATAGATATGGAAATCACTAGAGACGATAACGGTTTTTCCTAGCGGTTTCTTTTTTTCTGCATTAATGATATTTTCTTTTGTGCGTGTGGAGGTACTTTCAGTTACAATTTGTTCTTTTGGAATTCCTTGTTTAACAAGGTAGATTGCCATAACGTTTGCTTCCGAGTCAGGTTCGTCTTTTCCTTGACCACCACAAACAATTGCGATTGTTTGTGGATGTTTTTTTAAGTAAGGTACAGCTGTATCAAGTCGTTCTTTTAACACTTTACTAGGATATGCCTCTTTTTTAGTTTTGCCTCTTACTTGAGCCCCCAAAATTAAAAGTGTGTCTGGAGAGTTCGTTGGAGTGTCTTTCGTTCCGCTTAAGATTAGAGCAAAAACAATACATAGATAGATTATTCCTATACCAAAAAGAAAAATGATCATTTTTTTGACCCACTTCATAACAACACAACCTTTCAAGTCTAAGTGTAATAAAAGAAAGAGGAGGATGTTGTTTTATTTATTGTTCTTAACGCTTTTTTAAATACTTTCTAAGGTTTTTTTCTTGTAGTGAAGCTTAGGAGGAATCAGTTTATTTGTTTATTAATGACGGAGCGAGCAACTTTTTCGCGCATCTGTATACCATTAATGTCGTAAGTTAATTCATAATAAGTAATCAGTAGATCAATCGCAAAAATCTGTGAGACCTTCCCAGATAATGAGCCACCGTTTAGTAAATATTCCTCGATAGCTGTTTGGAGAATCACATCTCCTAGTTGAGCAATAGGTGAAAGAACATAATTTGAAATGGCAATAATTTTTGCTCCATTCTTTTTCGCTATTTGAAGAGAATCAAAAACATCTTGTGTTTTTCCTGTTAAGCTCAAGGCGATAATTAGATCATGTTCATCAAAAAGAGCAGCATTCATTGCTTGGTAATGGGAATCTATGATAGCTTTTACTTGCAAACCGCTGCGAAGAAATCTAGATTCCATATCTAAGGCAGTAATACCACTAGAGCCAACACCAAAAATAAAGACTCTTTTAGCCTGATGAATCATTGTTACTGCTTGTTTCAGATGTTCTTCGTTTGCCAATGCCCGAGTATCGTGAATAGCATCCATTAATTTATGTTCAATAGTATCAATAAATGAGTCCTCTGAACGTTGTGGCGCACTGAACCCCTCTTTGGCAATATCAATTTTCAAGTCTGAAAAACCGGTGTATCCCATCTTTTGGCAAAAACGAATAATGGTAGCATCTCCTACCATAGTTGCTCGCTTAATATCTTGCATTGTGCTATGCAGGATTTTTTTTTGTGAAGAAACGACAAAATCTGCAACTTTTTTTTCAGATTTGGTTAATAGATTATAGGTATCATGTATATTTTTTAAATAGCTCATCTGCTTCATCCTTTTAGTTAGTATACTTAGTATTTTCTCTTCAAATTCAAGATTTGTCAATTTTTCAAATTCTCCATATTTACATTTTTGGAGAATGATGTTATAGTTTGTTTGGATAAAAAATCCGAAAACTGTTTTTAGGAGGATTTTATGGAGAATCGAGAAATTTTTCAAAAAAAAATTAATAGAGGGCTTATTGTTTCTTGTCAAGCTTTACCGGGAGAACCTCTATATTCTGAGTCAGGGGGAATTATGCCATTAATGGCTAAAGCGGCAGAAAATGCTGGAGCTGTAGGTATTAGAGCCAATTCTATTCGCGATATCAAAGAAATTAAAGCGGTAACAAATTTGCCGATTATTGGCATTATTAAGAGAGACTATCCGCCACAAAAACCATTTATTACAGCGACAATGCGTGAGGTAGATGAATTAGTAGCCGTTGGAGTAGATGTTGTTGCATTGGATTGTACTTTGCGTGAACGAGTCGATGGCAAAACAATTAATCAACATATTCAGGAGATTAAAGAGAAGTATCCTGACATCCTATTAATGGCGGATATTGCTACGTTAGAAGAGGGAGTGAATGCTTGGGAATGTGGCGTTGATTTTGTAGGAACGACTTTATCTGGGTATACAGAAGAAAGTGCAGAGGTTGTGGGTCCAAATATTGAGTTGATGTCTAAATTAGTTAAAGCTGGAATTAGAGTGATTGCAGAAGGGAAAATCCAAACACCTCAACAAGCGAAAGAAATAAAAGCTTTAGGTGTCGTGGGAATTGTTGTTGGTGGGGCAATTACTAGACCACAGGAAATAGCGGCTAATTTTGTAAGGGCTTTAGAAGACGTTGCAAATGGGGATTAAGGGTGAATTAGGAAACTAATTCCGCTTAACTACTAGCCGTTGTTGCCAGTGGAAAACCGTGGAACCGTTCTGAGCCCAAAAATCAGGTCTCAAAGCTTCCAAGCTTCAAACTTGGGCTAAATCTGTTAGAAAGCCCAAGTAATTCACATTGGATTGTCAACACGGTTACTGGCACTAATTGCTAGTAGTGGAGCTATTTTTCTTGCCTAATGATTCACTTGATGAAGTGTGAAATGAGTGTTTAAAAAGTGGAGGGAAATAGTCCCAGAGCCCAATAGAAAGCTAGTGATGACAAGAGATTAGAGTTTTTTTAGATAGCTCAATTAAAAATTAGGAGGAGAATAGAATGTTTAAAAAATTTTCACAGTTAGGTAGAGCGTTTATGCTTCCGATTGCTATTTTACCAGCAGCGGGGCTTTTGTTGGGAATTGGTGGCGCGTTATCGAATGCTAGTGCTGTTCAAGCGTATCCTTGGTTGGATCAACAGTGGTTGCAAACGATTTTGTCAGTGATGAGCAATGCAGGAAATGCGGTTTTTAGTAATTTAGCATTGATTTTTGCTATTGGATTAGCGGTTGGATTAGCGAATGGGGATAAGGGGACGGCTGGTTTATCTGGCGGTGTGGCCTTCTTAGTTTATACAGCAACCGTTAGTGGTCTGTTACAGCTTTTTACACCAGATAAAACAATTGATACGGGTGTTGTGGGTTCGATTGTGATAGGGGGAACGGTTGCGTTTCTTCATAATCGGTATCGTAAGATCGAGTTACCTAGATTTTTAGGATTTTTTGGTGGCTCAAGGTTTATTCCAATTATTGCTTCTTTTACAGCTATTTTTATAGGCGTATTTTTCTTTTTGGTCTGGCCTCCGATTCAAAATGTGATGGTCAATGTAGGTGAAGCTGTTGCAAAAATGGGAAGTATTGGTACTTTTTTATATGGATTTTTATTACGGTTAACCGGAGCCGTTGGGTTACATCATACAATTTACCCGATGTTTTGGTATACCTCTTTAGGTGGTGTTGAAACGGTTGCTGGGGAACAAATTGTTGGAGCTCAAAATATATTCTTTGCTCAGTTAGCAGATCCTAATCACACAGGACTATTTACTTATGGTACGCGTTTCTTTGCGGGGCGATTTGCTACAATGATGTTTGGTTTGCCAGCAGCATGTCTAGCCATGTATCATGCCATCCCTAAAGAAAGAAGAAAAGATAGTGGTGGACTTTATGCTAGTGGTGCTTTAACGTCTTTTTTAACTGGGATTACAGAACCTATCGAGTATATGTTTTTATTTAGTGCTCCGTGGTTATATGTAATTCATGCATTTTTAGATGGTTGTTCCTTCTTTGTTGCGGATCTTTTGAATATTAGAATTGGAAATTCTTTTTCAGGAGGATTGATTGACTTCTTGTTATTTGGTGTTTTTCAAGGGAATGCGCGGACGCATTGGCTATTAGTAATTCCAGTTGGCCTTTTATGGGCGTTTATCTATTATGCTGTATTTACTTTCTTTATTAAGCGCTTCAAAGTCAGTATACCTGGAATGGAAGCGGATGATTTACAAGAGAACCATTTTGTTTTAGATACGAACACTTCATTGAATCAAGAAGCTCAGATCATTATCGATTCTTTAGGTGGGGAAGGAAATATTCTTTCAGTAGAAGCTTGTGCCACGCGTTTACGTGTAGGGGTTAAAAATAGTGAAATTGTTCAGAAAAAAATAATGCAACAGTTGGGTGCAACGGCTGTATTTGAGATTAATGGTGGTATCCAAGCTGTGTTCGGTGGTAAAGCAGATTTGTATAGTCAAGAAATCAATCAAATAATGAATAGGGATAATTAAAAAAGTGGATGAAACTAGTATCCTGACAAAGTAATAATTCAGTCAAAGTTCAAAATCAAAGACTAGGCAGCTAGCTTACAAGTGACTTCGCTATGGATTGTTTCAACCCAAATCATAAAGAATGCAGTGAGTTGTTGATGCAAAGTATACAGTGGTTGAAAGACACTTTACTTTCACTGGAAGCAGAGCGATTCCTCTGTTTTTTCACTGGCAGTGGAGCCTAGTCGTCCATTTTCTTAATTGAAAGTACAAGATAATCTAGCTTATATAAGACTAATAGTGTTTGATTTTGTCTGTGTCTTAGTTTAATAGAATAGTTGTAGAGAGATAAGTGATTGAGGCTTATCTCTCTTTTGTGTGGGAAAAAACAAAATGTTGCAAAATGAAGTCTTTTATATTACGATTATTACGAATGTCTTTTTGATTTAAAAAATTTGTCCGAAATAAGAAGATTCTATTAATAAAAACTGGAAGTAGTTGCTTTCTGATGCTATTGATGATACGCTTTTCTTTATTTGACTCTATTTTTTCAAAGGAAAAAAGATATTTATAGTTGATAGTAGACATTTTCAAAAAGCGGTATGAATACATAATAAACAAAAGGAAGATAAAAACATGAATAATGAAAAGAAAGAAGTTACTAGTCGCACTCGTTTGGATAACTCGGAAAAAGGAACCACTAGTCGAAAGAAACCTACTAAAAAGAAAAAGTTACTTATGCCTTTAATGGGTGCTCTCTTGTTACTTTCAATAGTGGCAGTTGGTGCGTATCTTTTCTTTCAATCGCATTTTTTTGTAACAGCCAAAGCAAATGATGTGAGTATTAGTATGCTGAATGCAAAAGCTGCTAAGGAAAAGTTAGAAAAGCTAAACAAAACGGAAGTAGTTGTCATTAAAGTAGGGGACAAAGAAGAACAGATTGAGCTCCCTAAAAAGTATGACATTACTGAAAAGTATTTAGAAGAAAATATAGGAAAACAAACGATTGATTTACCTTTAAACAAGGAATTTCAAACAGATTTAACCAATAAACTGAATGCTCTTGCATTTGAAGAGGGAATACCAAGTCAGGATGCTCGGATTGAGCGAGTGGATGGGGGCTTCCAAATTGCTCCTGAACAATATGGTACAGTGGTTGACAAAGAAGCGCTAATTAAGCAAGTGATTGCAGATACAGGTAAAGGAAAAGGCAGCTACACGTATGATGTCAAAGATTTTTACCAAAAACCAGCGTTGACTAAGAACGATCAAGGCTTGAATGGACAATTGGCAACGTTGAATAAGAAGGTCAATAAAGCAATTACCTTAGATGTAAATGGTGAAAAAGTTGAATTTCCCAAAGCTGAAATTCAAGGTGTGTTAAAAGATGATGGAACGATTGATGAAGCAAAAGTTGATGCTTGGGTAGCTCAGATGAGTCAGCAATATGGTGCAAGTTCAAAACCAGTCATTTTTAAAAATATTCATGGTGTCACTAAAAAATATAAGAATAATGGCAGCTACGGTTGGGGTGTCGATTCAGCTAAAACCAAAGCAGCCCTTGTTCAAGCATTAAATAGTGAGAATGATACCGAAGCAGTAGCAGTTCCAATAACTGGAGATCCAGCACAATCTTCTACCATTAGTAAAGATTATGTGGAAGTAGATATGGATAATCAAATGATGTACTTCTTTAAAAATGGTGAAAAAGTTGTTGAAACAGCTATTATCACAGGCCGTTATGCCAAAAATACGGCTACGATTCCAGGCTTCCATACGATTCTATACAAAGCGACGGATACTAGTTTGTCAGGAACGATGCCAGACGGTTCACCCTACAGTGTACCAGTTAAATTTTGGATGCCATTATTAAGTTATGGCGGAGTCGTCACTCAAATTGGGATTCATGATTCGGATTATAAATTAGAACAATTTGGGAATAAAGAAGCCTACAAAACGAATTTTGGAAGTTTAGGCTGTATTAATACGCCAGGGGAAGCCATGAGTAAAATTTTCAGTGGTTCATATGATGGAATGCCAGTAATTATTTACGGTAATATTTATGATAATGCACCAGGAGAGTTTGATAAACCAATTGATTATGGCGAACCGGTTTAAGAAAAGTTTGAAGCAAGACGATTGTCTGAATGGACGACAACGTTTTGCTTTTTTATTATAATGTAAGTAACTAAAAAGTAGGAGGAATTAACATGCCATTTATTCATGTAGAATTGATTGAGGGACGTTCAGAAGAACAGTTAACAAACATGGTAAGAGACATTACTGAAGCAGTTACAAAAAATACAGGGGCGCCAAAAGAAAACATCCATGTGATCGTTAATGAATTAAAGAGGGATCGCTATGCACAAGGTGGCGAGTGGAAAAAATAAGATAGCCCTATAATGTTAAACCATATGTATAAACAAATAAAATTAGTTTTGTATAAACTAGATGAGACAATTCTGCTCTTTCAATAAAAAAAAGGGCAACAGGCTCCGCTATCAGCAGTTGATATCAGTGGAAAACTGTGGAACCGCTATGAGCCCAGAGGTCTGGTCTCAGAGCCTCCAAGCTTCAAACTTGGGCTAAATAAAATGGCAAGCCCAAGTAATTCTCATTGTATTCTGTTCACGGTTACTGGCACCAACTGCGGGTAGTTCCGCTGTTTCTTTGGAAGCAACTCCTTTATTGAAAACTGGATAAATCTAGAAGAAGAATCTTTGTTTATGCAACAAGAGTGAACAAATACGTTATAAACCGATACATGACTTAAGATAGGATATCTTTTGAGTTAAAATTACTTAATGGTTTATAAATTTGTGTGGTCTTAGTATAGTAAACAAAAGAAATTCCAGTCACTATTTAGCAGAATAGCTAAGTTTCAATGAATGATTTAAGTAAGTAATAAAAACAAACGCTTGATTTTTATTCCGATAAGTGTTTAAATGAGAACATAAATGATTGATGAGAAAGACAACTGAACTTGTATGCAGTTTTTTAGAGAGGAAAATCTTGGCTGAAAATTTTCTAAACAAGCACAAGGAATGACCACTTTCGAAACCTTTGTTGAAGCAAAGGCGGTCGGACCGTTAACACGTTTAAGGAACACAGTTATTTGTTGTGTTTAAAGAATAGGTGGAACCACGAATTTTTCGTCCTAGTATCTAATAATTTTATTAGATACTGGGGCTTATTTTTTTGCTTAAACGAACTTATTTTGTTACTTTTAACAAAACAAGGAAAAAGAGAAGGGTCTATTTCGCAATCAACTAAAATTTAGGAGGATATATATGTCAATAAAAATTACTTTTCCAGATGGTGCAATCAAAGAATTCGAGTCTGGGTCATCAACACAAGATATTGCTAAAAGTATCAGCAACAGCCTAGCTAAAAAAGCTTTAGCAGGAAAACTAAATGGAGAACTGATTGATTTAGTTCGTCCAATCGAAGAAGATGGTAGTCTTGAGATTGTTACACCAGACCATGAGGATGCTTTGGGGATTTTACGACATTCATCAGCGCATTTAATGGCTAACGCGTTACGCCGTCTTTTCCCAAATATCAAGTTTGGTGTAGGGCCAGCGATTGATTCTGGTTTTTATTATGATACAGATAATGGTGAAAATCCTGTATCTGAAGAAGATTTACCTGCAATTGAAGCTGAAATGATGAAGATTGTGAAAGAAAATAATCCGATTGTTCGTAAAGTTGTGACCAAAGAGGAAGCATTGGCGCTATTTGCTGATGATCCATACAAAGTTGAGCTGATTACAGAATTACCAGCAGACGAAACGATTACTGTCTACGATCAAGGGGATTTTGTTGACCTTTGTCGTGGTGTTCACGTACCATCAACTGGACGAATTCAAGTCTTTCAACTGTTGTCGGTAGCAGGAGCATACTGGCGTGGTAATTCAGATAATCAAATGATGCAACGGGTTTACGGTACAGCCTTCTTTGATAAAAAAGATTTGAAAGAATTTATTAAAATGCGTGAAGAAGCTAAAGAGCGGGATCATCGTAAATTAGGGAAAGAGCTTGATTTGTTTATGGTTTCTCAAGAAGTTGGTTCAGGCTTACCATTCTGGTTACCGAAGGGGGCAACAATTCGTCGCACAATTGAACGCTATATCACAGATAAAGAGATTAACTTAGGGTATCAACATGTCTATACACCTATCATGGCAGATGTAAATCTATATAAAACTTCTGGACACTGGGATCACTATCATGAAGATATGTTTCCACCGATGGATATGGGTGATGGAGAAATGCTTGTCCTACGTCCAATGAACTGTCCCCATCATATGATGGTTTATAAAAATGATATTCATAGCTACCGTGAGTTACCTATTAGAATTGCGGAATTAGGGATGATGCACCGCTACGAGAAATCAGGGGCGTTATCTGGCTTGCAACGTGTCCGTGAGATGACACTAAACGATGGACATACTTTTGTTCGTCCAGATCAAATCAAAGAGGAATTTAAACGTACACTAGAATTGATGGTTGCTGTCTACGAAGATTTTAACATTACAGATTATCGTTTCCGTTTGAGCTACCGTGATCCGAATAATACAGATAAGTATTTTGATGACGATGCAATGTGGGAAAAAGCGCAAATTATGTTAAAAGAAGCAATGGACGAAATGGACTTGGAGTATTTTGAAGCAGAAGGCGAAGCCGCTTTTTATGGTCCGAAGTTAGATGTGCAAGTGAAAACAGCTTTAGGAATGGAAGAAACTCTTTCAACCATTCAATTGGACTTCCTGTTACCTGAACGATTTGATTTAACTTATGTAGGGGAAGATGGAGAAAATAGTCATCGTCCGGTGGTTATCCATAGAGGAATTGTTTCAACGATGGAACGTTTTGTGGCTTATTTAACAGAAGTATACAAAGGTGCTTTCCCAACTTGGTTGGCGCCAATCCAAGCGACTATTATTCCAGTATCTGTTGAGGCTCATGGTGACTATGCTTATAAAGTTAAAGAGCGTCTGCAAAAACAAGGCTTACGTGTAGAAGTAGATAACCGCAACGAAAAAATGGGGTATAAAATCCGTGCTTCTCAAACACAAAAAATCCCTTATCAAGTTGTTGTTGGGGATAAAGAAATGAATGAAGCGACAGTGAATATTCGTCGTTATGGCAGTAAAGAAACAGAAGTAATGGATTTGAATATTTTTGTTGATAGTATGGCAGCAGAAGTAACGAACTATAGTCGCTAAAGAACATATTAGTAAAAACTTGTAGGAGAAGAAGTCTCTTTTCTTACAAGTTTTTTTCTTTTAAAAGACGAGAAAGAGCTGTTTAGAAGTTCTTTTTTCTATAGAAAATTAAATATTTTCTTAGACCTAGCATTGGCTCTGTTTTTTTGTTCTGTTTTTAGGTACAATGAAGGGGCAAGACTTTTCACGTTGAAAGGACTAAAGAGAATGAAAAAAATAGATTTTTTAGATAAGTTTAAAAAGAATAACGAGGAACCAAAAATACAAAAGATGAAAAAATCCCATATACCATTTCGGCTAAACTTGGTCTTTTTTGTGATATTTGCCTTGTTTGTTTCATTGATTGTTCGCTTAGGTTATTTACAAATTGCTGAAGGACAACAATTTCAAGAGCGAATTAGAGAAGCAAACGATCGTTTAAGTATCCAAAGCGCTGCGCCAAGGGGACAGATTTATGATGCTAACGGTACTGTTCTAGTTGGAAATAAATCAAACTTAGCAGTAACATATACTAGAGGCAAAAAGGTTAGTGCCGAAGATATGCTAGAAATTGCGAATAAAGTGAATAGTTTGATTGATGTACCAGCTGATGATTTAACTGAACGTGATAAAAAAGACTATTGGTTGGCAAATCCAGAAAATTTGAAAACGGCACAAAAGCGTGTGAAAGACAAAGATAGAGAAGATAAAAAAGGTAATAGAATTACCGATGAAGGGCAACTTTATGCGATTACAGCGGGAAAAGTTAAGCCTGAGGAAATTAATTTTGACGAAGCGACGTTGCGTGCAGCGACTATTTTTAAACGGATGAATTCCGTGCAAGAAATGAACACAGCATTTATTAAAAATGATGGCGTCACAGAAAATGAAGTTGCAGTTATTGGTGAACATATTTCTGAGATGCCAGGAATTTCAACAGGAATGGATTGGTCAAGAGATTATCCCGATACAGATAGCTTAAGAAGTATTTTAGGGACAGTTTCGTCTGAAAAAGCAGGATTGCCTGCCGATAATGTGGAAGAATATTTGGCTAAAGGATATGCCCGAAATGATCGAGTAGGGACGAGCTATTTAGAAAAACAATATGAGGACATACTACAAGGAACGAAATCAAAATCTGAATTGGTGTTAGACAGCGATGGTAAAATCGTTAGTCAGACTTTAGTGAAGGATGGAAAAAAAGGTTCCAATTTAAAGCTAACATTGGATTTGAATTTCCAAAATCAAGTATCAGATGTTGTTAAAGCTCAATATGATCAATTATTGGCTTCTGGAGATGCTCCATATTCTGATGGGGTATATGTGGTGGTCATGCATCCAAAAACAGGAGAAGTGATGGCAATGGTAGCCTATGATCGAAATGTGGCTACTGGAGAAGTAATTCCTAACCCCTTATCAACAATCAATAAAGCGTTTGAGCCTGGATCAGTTGTTAAAGGAGCGACAATCAGTGCAGGATATGAAGCTGGCGTGATTAGCGGGAATGATACTTTGATTGACGAACCGATTCAAATTAATGGGAGTCGTTTAAAGTCGTCTATCTATAATAATTACACGCAAATGCCTCTAACTACAGAGCAAGCGTTAGAATACTCATCTAACTCTTACATGATGAAGCTTGTTTTAAAAATGTTAGATACAGATTATTCTTATAATATGACACTCCCTTATTCGCCAAAGGATCCTAGAGTTTTTAATGAATTACGTTCAACTTTTGGAGAATATGGTATGGGTGTTTCAACTGGGATTGATTTGCCAGGAGAATCTACTGGAATTGTGAATACAGCTTTTGATAATCCAACTTATGCACCAAATGGAGGGAACTTGCTTGATTTATCTTTCGGGCAGTATGATACGTATACAGCTATGCAACTAGCACAGTATGTTTCTACCGTTGCAAATGGAGGCACGCGTGTAGCGCCACGTGTAGTGAAAGGGATTTATGGCAATAATGAAGATGGTACTTTGGGCAAAGCAGAAAAAGAATTCGATCCTAAAGTAATGAATCAAGTGAATATTAGTCCAGAACAGATGCAGATTATTCAAAGCGGGTTTTATCAAGTTGTTCATGGAACCGGCGCCTTTACAACGGCACGTTACCTTTCAGATGCCTTGATAGATACTGCTGCAAAAACAGGAACAGCAGAAACATTTTATCGAGATGAAGCAACAGGTAGAGATTTTGAAACTGTCAATAGTAATATCGTGGCTTATGCACCAGCAGCAGATCCAGAAATAGCGGTTAGTGTCATTATGCCTCACTTAAATAGTGAGAGAGCTAAAACGAGCCAAGCAATTACTAAAGCGATTATTAATGCTTATGCTGAATCGAAGCAGAAACCTTAAATTTGTAAAGTAGTTCTACTTTACAAATTTAGTTAAAAGGGTAGAAATTTGAAAATAAACATGGTATGATAGTTGAGGCTGAAAAAAGATTTTAGCAATTTGAAATTGTACTAGGAGGGAAAAAAATGCGCGTAAACATTACTTTAGAGTGTACTTCTTGTAAAGAACGTAACTACCTAACAAGCAAAAATAAACGTAATACTCCGGATCGTTTGGAAAAAGAAAAATATTGTCCACGTGAAAGAAAAGTTACTTTACACCGTGAAACAAAATAATCATTTTATGATAGGACTAGAACCTTGGTATGATAAAGGGTTCTAGTCTTTTTTTATTGTCTAAAAAAGGGACTGATTCCAAAAATCATACAATCGAAATAAAGCCGAACAAACTAGCACGAATTGGAGCGCAGATTATTTGTCGTGTATTCATTCAATCACAATTAGGAGGACAATTTTAATATAATATTAATTTAAGCAAGGTGAGAGATAACTTTTCCTCCTTGCTTAAATGGATATTACAAAAAAACACAGTTGGTTGGGGCGATAAATAAATTAGGGATGGTAGACTTTTGAAAAAAGGTTGGGAGAGTTGCTTAAATGTGGAATAAGAGAATAGGAGATGGGCTTTAAAAGACCGTTCTAATAAGGTTTGTATACAATCAAGTAGCTGAGAAAATAGTTTACAAGCGAAATATTCATTTTTACACTCAATATAAAAAAATGAATATTTCTTGAAAAACTTGACATAGGCCAACTATTTTGCTAATGTTAAATTACCAGCACTTGTATCGCTCCCTGTTAGTTCACAGCGTTACGAGTCTTTTTTTTTAGGGAGAATTTAAATGACAGAAAACAAGATGTTTGAATTGACGCCAGATGAAGATAGAAAGATGAAGCCTTTTTATACTGTTGATCAACTTATAGAAGAGTTACGTTATTCTACAGTTGATCCGTTAACTTTTACAGAAAGTGAAATCTCATTTGCCCAAGAATTTTTTTCGTATACAAATTATTATTCATTTTCTATTTACAAAAAACAATTGCCGAAAAAAGCAGGGAAAGCTTATTCTTTTTCAGATTGTATGGTTCTATATGATTTTAACTATTACCTAAGATCAGAACTTAATAGAATAACAGGAAAAATTGAGTTAATGTTGAAATCATCCTTTTTGAAAAGTGTTTGCCAAAATTATGAAGGTGAGTTACAAAAAGGTGAATGTTACTTAGATAGTAACCTATATAGAAATATTGAAGAATTTGAAGAAGTAAAGTTAATAATGGAAAGAATAGTTTCGGAAAGTAAAACACTGCCTATCCGACATCATCTAGAGAATAAAAAGGGGAAGATCCCGTTATGGGTTGTAATGCCTGAACTTACATTTGGTGAGACTACAGGCTTAATTTCATCTATGAAAGATGAAATTAAAAATCAGTGGATAGAGGACTCATTTATTTCGTTAAATAGGATTGATAGGAAAATTCATGGTGAAGAATTAAAAAATAAAATATACGGATGGTTTTCTGCAGCATGGTATATTCGCAACCGATGTGCACATTATAGTAGATTATATGGATGTAATTTTAATGTGGCCAATCCAGGTTTTTTTTCTATAGATTTTAGAAAAATAAAAAAGTACGGAAAAAAGAAAAATCATAATAAAGATTTATTCGCCTACATGTTAGCAATAAAAAATATTTTGGTTTTTCATTCCTTAGTAACCCAGAGTGAATGGAATGTTTTTTTGAATGGGATGCAAATCTATCTAGCTTCAAATTCTGGTATACTAATACCTTCTAAAATAGGACTGACGGATAATTGGTATGAATGTCTAAAGATAATGTAGGAAAATCGTTTGAACAATATTTTATATGCCCCAGGTCAATTGAAATTGATTACAACTTTTGATTACAAAACTGATTAGATTCAGTTTAATCTAGCTAGGGTTATCCAACTATGAAAAGCTATAAACACTAGTTTGTTTAACTATGTTATATCTGGTTAAATTGTATAAAAGTAACACCGTGAAACAAAATAAGGTTTAAATTTGAAGTTCTAACTCCTAGTTATCTAGGAATTAGAGCTTTTTTATTTTTTATAAATGATGGAAAGAGGATTGTTAGCTTTAAAATAAAGTGCAGTTTATAGATATTCGCTCAACAAAATGTTGATTTACAGGGATGTATACTCTCTTTTACGTGGTGATTTCAATTGTTTATAGTAAATAAAGAGAATGCTTTGCTATAATGAGTTTATTGTTAGAAGGAGAAAGGAAGAGGCGAATGATGCTTGGTAATCGGTTGAAAGAACTTAGAATCTCTCATCAATTGACGCAAGAAGAGCTGGCGAAGCAGCTTTATGTGACTCGTCAGACGATTTCTAATTGGGAAAATAATAAGGGCCAACCGGAGTTAGAAAATATTATTTTATTGAGTGAAGTTTTTCAGGTTTCAATAAATGAGCTGCTTAATCAAGAGAATTTCCAAAAACAAACGAGTAAAAAAATAGAAGTAGGGAAAAGAGCGATGTTAATTCTAATTGCATGGTCAGTGATTATGTTAGTGGTTCAATTAATTCTCCATCCTTATTCTATGCAATATATTTTGCTCTATTCATTAGGTGGATTATTCATTGTGACAGATTACTTGCGCCGAACGAAAAGAATCGCTAATTTATATGGTTAAGGTGAAAATATGTATGATTTAGGGATTTATTTATGGATCTTCTTTTTAAGTATGATAGTGGTGACGATTGCTATACAAGGAGTCTATATTAATAACTAGGGAGAGAAGTTGAATGAAGGGGTTAGTTCCTGTTACTAGGCTTCAAGCTAACAATGGCATTTTTTGGTCAGGTCAAGATCAAAATTATTTGCCACGATTAATGAATTATCTTAACATGGAGTTCAAGGAATATTGCTGGGAAATCGTTCCTATCTACGAGCTGACAGAAGAGCGTATGAAAACATTTGATGCAGTTGCGATAACGCCGCTTTCAAATAGTTTCTATAAGAGAATTCATGAATTGAATAGAGATATCAAAATGATACGAGTTAATGCAGATAAATTTATGCGGCAAATTGCACCTAAAGCTGCGGTTATAGGAAGAACAACTGGGTATGTTTTAGCAAATGGCACAAAAATGAGTCAAAAAAGGACACCAAAAGAAAAAGAAGTTTTTACTTATGACAATTTACGTCAGGTGATGCGGGATTATCCGACTATTTATTGGCAAGTCCTTTCCATAGAGGAATTAACGGAACGGTTAAACCAACATTCAAAAAATGTGACCGTTGGATTGATACCAGAGACGTATGACTATGAAGCGGACCTTGAAAAAAATTTTCCAGAAGTAAAAATCTTGAAATTACGTCCAAAACCTTTAGAAGAAATTCCCAAAGTTTATGAGATAGTTATGATTTTAACAGGAACGATAACTATGTTGTTGATGGTGTTGCGGGTGTTTTTTTGATATAAGCATATTTAAGAAGGGATACAAAGGTTGAAGGAGGGATGATAACGAATGAAAGTAGTAGTAGAAGAACAATTTTCGGGAATTGTATCGGTGATAAAAGAAGGACGCTCAATCATCAATAATGCGTATGGGTATCGCGACTATCCGAATGAAATAGCGAACAATCCTGAGACATTATTTGAAATAGCTTCTGGTTCAAAGACGTTTGTTGCAGTAGCAATTTTACAATTGGTTCAAGATGGAAATATATCTTTAAATCAAAAAGTTAGCGAAATTTTTGAAAATAGTTTTTGGCCTTTTGATAAAAATGTAACAGTTAAGATGCTTTTGAATCATTCTTCTGGAATCCCAGATTATTTTGATGAAGAAGAAAATGATGATTATGCTTCTTTGTGGAAGGAGTGTCCTAATTATCGAATTCGATGCAATCAAGAGGTATTTTCTTTGTTTAGAGAGTTACCGATGAAAGAGCAGCCAGGCTCGACTTTTCGTTATAATAATAGTGGCTATATTGTATTGGCAGCCATTATTGAAAAAATTACCAATCAACTTTTTGATGAATACATTCAAGAACACATTTTTGATAAGGTTGGGATGGCTAGAAGTGGTTACTATGAATTGGACAGACTGCCTAAGAATACAGCGAATGCTTATCTTTGGGATGAAAAACAGGAAGAGTACTATTCGAATATCTATTCCATTGATGTAAAAGGAACAGGTGCTGGTGGTGGTTATAGTAATGGAGAAGAAATTGCGCGGTTTTGGCAAGGGGTGTTTAACGGAACACTACTATCTAAAGAACTGTTAGAGAAAATGATTGCTAATCAAACAAAGGAAAAGAAGAATAGATATGGTTATGGTGTCTATTTATTAGAAAAAGAAGGGATTCAAATTCCTTGTATGGTTGGAGTTGATCCAGGGATTACTTTCATTTCCTCACATATAGCTGAGATTGATTTGACTATTACGATTATTAGTAACTTTGAACAGAGGATCAGGCTGATTCACCAATCGATTTTGGGACAGGTTTGGGAAGAATATGGACTTGGGGAGTAAGTAATCATAGAAAAATTATGGCTAAAAAGTTGCTACATCTTATTTTGATGTAGTCTTTTTTATTTGTCTCTATTTTATAAACTGAGGGAAAAAATTGTTCCAAAATATGTTATGATTTTTATAGAAATGGAGAAGTAAATTCTTTATCTGCTAAGTAAAAATAGTTGATTTGGAAAGTAAGGAAGTATGTTAGTTTAAAAAGGAGTTGCTTTTATGAATATATTAACCAAAATGTCGGGATTAGATAACTTGACCAACAATGAAGCGGTCCTTGTTAAGTATATTTTATCTAATTCCAAAGAAATTATTAATAAAAAACCTAGTGAAATTGCTAATGCAGCTTTTGTTTCAGTAGCGACCATTTACCGATTAGTTAATAAGCTTGGTCTGAGTGGAATTGGAGAGTTAAAGATTGAGCTTGCCTCTACTTTTAGAACTATAGAAAAAGAAACGGAAATTGATTATGATTATCCTATTTTAGAATCCGATACGCCTTTTCAGATAATGCAAAATTTAAGTAAAATCTATAACTACACAATTGATGAAACCGTGGCTTTTTCTGATCCGGAAGAACTAGTAAAGGTAGGGAAAAGGTTGCTAGAAGCAAAAGTGATTGATGTTTATACAGCGTCAGCTAATTTATTTTTTGCGCAAAATTTTAAATTTCAAATGCAGGAAATTGGGGTTTTAGTCAATGTGCCGGAAGAGGACTATGTTCAACGACTGTCGGCAGCAAATAGCGATAAAGAGCATGTAGCAATTGTAGTTTCTTATGGTGGTCGAGGTCAGACAACAAAAGAAGTTGTAAAAATATTAAGGGACAATGAAGTGGACATTGTTTTAATTACGTCGATGCAGGAGAACCCTTTAATTAAGTATGCAAAACATAAATTGTATCTAGCTTCTGCGGAAAATCATTACAATAAAGTTTCTTCTTTCTCAACACGCTTGTCATTACTTAGTGTTTTTGACTTGTTATACTCGATTTATTTTAATCATGATTACGAGAAAAACCTTCAATACAAAATTAGTAACTATCAAAAAATGAATAAAGAGTTGATATGATTTTTTCAAAAATCACTTGAATGTCCTGAGTCTTGAAAAAAAACTTTCAATAGGTGCAACCAGTGCTTTTTTAACCTTCTTCGATGATATAATTTATAAAAAGGAGCTGGGAAAAGTGAAAATAGAAGCAATTATTTTAGATATAGATGGAACTTTATTAAATAGTAACAAGGAAATTACTGAGATGACAAAAGAAGCGCTTATCACTGCACAACAAAAGGGCGTTAAACTAATTTTGGCTTCAGGGAGACCTACAACGGGGATGCTGAAGTATGTAGAACAGTTAGAGATGGAAAAATATCAAGGGTTGCTTGTTTCATATAATGGTGCGAAAGTGATTAATTGTCAGACAAAAGTAGAGCTATTCGATCAATCAATGACCATAGCAGAAGGTAAAGCCGTTTTAGAACATATGAAAAATTTTGATGTTAAAGTGATGATTGATAAAGATGATTATCTGTACGTGAATGATGTGTATGACCATACTGTTACTTATAAAGGGCAAGAATTAAATATTATTGAATATGAGTCACGGGGTGGGAACTTTAAGTTATGTGAAGTAGAGGATTTAGCAGCATTTTTGGATTATAGAATAAGCAAAATATTAACTGCGGGAGATCCAGAATATCTGCAGAAAGTGTATAAAGAAATGGCCCAACCTTTTGAAGAAACGTTAAATAGTATGTTCACAGCAGATGTTTATTATGAGTTTACGGCTAAAGGAATTGACAAGGCAAAAGCCTTAGATGCGGTCCTGAAACCAATGGGGATTAATCGGGCTAAAACGATTGCTTTTGGTGATGGTCATAATGATCTTTCCATGATTGATTATGCTGGAATTGGTGTAGCAATGGGTAATGCTGTACCAGAGCTGAAAAAAATAGCGGATAGAACTACCTTATCAAATGATGAAAATGGGATTGGAGTTCTATTGCGAGAGTTTCTTTAAAATGGTTTGATGATAGTGACATTAAGTTGGCTAAACATTGAATATAATAGAAGACTGGAACAAAGTGATAGTTGTTTCAGTCTTCTTTGTGCTTCTCTTCATTACTATATTTTAATTAGACAATTGAATCAAGTCATCAATGTTAGTGTTCTTTGAAGGGAAAGGATTTAATCAATAGGTCACAAAATGGAAAAAACTGAAAAGTTCGTTATAATGGAATAAATAATACTGGATAGAAATGACTCACTCATTAACTAAGGTCAGAATCGAATTGAGGGTTCAGCATATTTTCTAGTAAGATAAATAACAATAGGCTTAAAGAAGGGAAAAAGACCAATGATTAGTTTTTTTTTAATGCTACAAAGAACCATAAAGTTGTTACACTATTTTTTTAAACAGGAATCCCAGAAAGTGATTTTTTCCTTTTTCTTATTTACGCTTTTAATTGGCACGGTGTTCTATCATAATGTAGAACAATTTTCTTATTTAGATGCTTTGTATTTTTGTGTGATGACTTTGACAACGGTTGGTTATGGGGATTTGTATCCAACGACAGATTTAGGAAAAATGTTTACGATTCTATATGTTTTACTTGGCGTAGGAATAATGACCCTTTTTATTGCTAGTTTCGCAAAAACGATGCTAACATATCAAGCAGAAAAAAAGCAAAAGAAAGAGATTAAGAAAAAATAACGCTTGTACGATTTTTAAATCATACAGGCGTTATAAAGTACTTTATTTTCAAAACATACCAATGGTTGCTAATAAGTTGTTAGATATGTGAACAAGAATGGATATTTCTAATTGTTTTGATTTTAAAAAGATAACAGAGAATACCAAGCCCATTAAAAAATAGATAGCGAACTCTAATAAGGTAGCTGGCATATGAAGTGCACCAAACAATACCGAATTAATGATTACTCCAATGCTATCATGTTTTGAAAATAGAGTGTGCATAATTCCAGCCCTAAAGATAATTTCTTCGATAATTCCAGGCAAAACTGCGACAGTGAGAAGAATAATCCATAGTGGGACACCTTGGAAAGTAGTTTTTAAACTAGCATCATTACTGGATGTGGATGTTTTTTCTAGCAAATTAATCAGGTATCCTCCCAGAAAAGCAATTCCTCTTGTTGCCAATAGTCCGATAATTAAATATTTGATGTTTTTTTATTTTTAATTCATTAAAAGTCCAGATTTTTGCTTTTCGTGAGATTGTAATTGCTAAGAAAATAATGAATACAAATATGATTAAATAGATCATCTGAGTGAATAATGTGTTGTTTTTTCTAATTAGCGCAATCAGTATACTAGGGATTTGACCGAGTATAAATAAAAGAAGTAGAATCAAAATACTTTGTAATTTTTGCTTTACCACCAGAATTACCACCTCTCCTAATTAGTATTGACAAGGGGATTTCGAAAAGTTATTTCATCTAGTTCTTACGAAACGTTGAGAAGAAATAGTTTGATTAGATACATTTCAACTTAATTAAAGTATACCTTTTTTATTAAAGAATGTATAAAATATACCTCCTATTTTCTAGAAAAAATACCTACATGTTCTAGCGATTTTTTTCTAATGTCTATGCTCTAATAAAAGGGATTCTGTTTTGATGATTTTAGTCAACGATTTTGTTTCAGTAGTACTACCTGTTAATCTAGTAATTTTTTGATGAAATGACTATAATAAAAAGTAGATAGGCTGAAAAGGGGGATGGGAGACTAGTATGGTTACGTTAACGGATGTAGCTAAAAAAGCGAATGTCTCAAAAATGACAGTATCACGGGCGATTAATCACCCTGATAAAGTGACAGATGAGCTAAAAAAACTGGTTTTTCAAGCAATGAAAGAGTTGGATTATAAACCAAATGTGATTGCTAAAGCATTAGCAAATAATCGAACCCAAGTAGTAAAGATGTTTGTGTTAGAAGAAATGGATACGACAGAGCCTTATTATATGAATTTGCTGATGGGGATTTCAAAAGAGTTAGATAAACACCAATATTCTCTTCAGTTAGTTACGGAAAATACATTTGATGTTGGCGCATCGGATGGTTATATCATCACAGGAATGCGAGACAAGGATTATGAGTGGATTCAGCAGATTGAAAAGCCTGTTATTTTGTTTGGTGAGAATAATTATGGGTATGATTTTGTTGATACGGATAATAAAAAAGGAACGACGTTATCCACTGAACATGCTATCGAAATGGGGTATCAACGGATTATCTATATTGGAATTGATGTGAAGGAAACATTTGAATTTTCACGTGAAGCAGGTTATATCAATACCATGCAAAAACATCAGCGTTTGCCAGAAATATATCGTTTTGAGAACCGCTCTCGTTATTCGGCTGAGTTTATTGAGGCAAACTTCTCTGATTTTGATAAGAATACTGCATTTATTTGTAGCTCGGATCGTTTGGCGATTGGGGTTGAGCGAGGGCTATTAAATAAGAAGGTTAAGATTCCAGAAGAGTATGGAGTTGTTGGTTTTGATGGGGTGTTTTTGGATCAAATCGCTTATCCTCGTCTAACAACCGTCAAGCAATCGGTGATTGAAATGGGGCAAGCTTGTGGAAAAATGCTTTTAAAGAAAATCCAGCAAAAAGGAGCGCCACAAGGAAATCAATATTTTGAACCAGAACTAATTATTCGTGAAAGTACCAAAAAATAAAATTGTAATTGAGGTCGGTTTCCTACAAATAGGAGGCTGGCTTTTTTTGAAGCTGAATTATCTGAAGGTATAATAAATGCTATAGAATAAAATGCTTCGACAACTATTTTGTTACCGGTACCATCTTTTCTATAGTTGCTGTTACTTGTAACATTTCGTATGCTTGAGAGGAGATAAATACAAGGCTGAAGAAAAAAATTAGCGACGTAGCGTAATTAACTACCAGCTTAAAAGCACTATTAGAAATGATAAAATAACGGAAGTGGGAAATCAAAAAATGGAAAAAGCAGCAATTTTGCACCGCCCAGATAGCGAGTATGCCTATTTATATGAAGAAAACAATTTTCATATTCGTTTAAGAACGAAAAAGGGGGATGTTCAAACGGTCAATGTTATTAAAGGTGATCCGTATTTAATTACTGAGGATAAATGGTACTTGGATTCTGAACCGATGAAGCTACTAACAACTACAGAACAGTTTGACTATTGGCTTATTGAAACAAATGCGGCATTCAAACGTTTGCAATATGCTTTTCAGTTGATTGGTAAAGATGGGGAAGAAGTTTTTTATGGTGATCGAGGGCTGTTTGATTTTAGTGAAAAAGTGATTGCTAAAGCTGAAAATTATTTTAGAATGCCCTATTTTCAAGAAATTGATCGGTTTAAAGCGCCAAAATGGGTGAAGGAAACTATTTGGTATCAGATTTTTCCCGAACGATTTGCTAATGGAGATAGCAGTAATGATCCAGAAGGGACGTTGTCTTGGAAAAGTAAAGAGCATCCAGGACGAGAAGATTTTTTTGGTGGCGATTTGCAAGGAGTAATCGATCATCTGGATTATTTAGTAGATTTGGGGATCAACGGGATTTATTTTTGTCCGATATTTAAAGCGCATTCTAATCATAAGTATGACACGATTGATTATTATGAAATCGATCCTGATTTTGGAGATAAAGAACTCTTTAGAAGATTAGTAGATGAAGCTCATAAACGCGGAATCAAGATTATGTTAGATGCAGTTTTCAATCATATGGGTTATGAGTCGCCACAGTGGCAAGATGTTGTTAAAAATCAAGAAAAATCGCCATATGCTTCTTGGTTTCATATTCATAGCTATCCAGTTGCTTTTGGGACTAATGGAAATGAAGAAGGGGCTAAGACGGTTTCTTATGATACTTTTGCTTTTACACCGAGAATGCCTAAATTGAATACGGCAAATCCAGAAGTACAAGACTATTTGCTAGATATTGCTACTTATTGGATTAAGGAATTTAATATAGATGCGTGGCGTTTAGATGTTGCCAACGAAGTAGATCATCATTTTTGGAAGAAGTTCTATCAAGAAACGGTAGCAATAAAAGAAGATTTTTATATTTTAGGGGAGATTTGGCACTCTTCTCAAAGCTGGTTAACTGGGGATGAATTTCACGCAGTAATGAACTATGCTTATACGGAAACGATTGAAAATTTCTTCGTAGAGCAAAGTATCTCTGCGACTAAAATGATTAGTGGGTTAAATGAACAGCTAATGTTGTATCGCCAACAAACCAATGAAGTGATGTTTAATATGCTAGATTCGCATGATACAGCTAGGCTTTTAACAATTGCAGAGGAAGATAAAGCTGTTGCCCAAATGACCTTAGCATTTACGTTCTTACAACATGGCTCTCCTTGTATTTATTATGGTACAGAAGTGGGAATGACAGGTGAAAATGATCCAGATTGCCGAAAACCAATGATTTGGGAAAAGGAACTTCAAGATCAGGAATTTCTAGCCTTTACGAAGGAATTAATTCAATTGCGGAAGCAATACCAAGAAGTGTTATCGTCAGGCACCTTGGAATTTATCCAAGCAGACGATGAAAAAGAGTTTATCGGCTTTAAAAGAGAAAATGACAAACAAGTTCTAACTGCCTATTTTAATCGTGGGAATCAGCTTCAATCCTATCCAAAAAAAGCAGAGCAAATTTTAGCAATGAGTCGTTTATCAGAAGATCAGATTCAAGAAAAAGGTTTTGTCGTATTGGTTGAATCAAAGGAAGACTAGACTGCTTCACTACCAATAGCTTGTGTCAGTACAAAACCGTGAGACCGCTCTGAGCCTGAAAATCAAGTCTCAGAGCTTCAAACTTAGGCTAAAGAAATAGCAAGTCCAAGCAATTCACATCGGATTTTTAAGCACGATTATTGGCAAGGACTGCTGTAGTTCCGCTTTGTTTTTTGATGAAACCTCGGTTGTTGTTCTTATCTATGGTTTGGTCTAAAGAGTTATTTTGTTAGCGGTAACAGTAATAAAGAGATTGCAATGGTACCTGTAACAGATAATAATAAAGATGAAAGCGGAAACACAAAATGTGCAGGGGGAATTATTAATGAAGAAAAGTTTCAAGAAAATTGGCTTAGGTTTAGTAGCAGCAGGCTTAGTTTTGGGATTAGCAGCCTGTAGTGGAGGAAAAGAAAAAGCAAAAGAAGATGCTAACAAATCAGATGGAAAAACATTAACCGTTTCGGTTGATAAAGGCTATGTGAAGTATCTAGAAGAAATTAAAGGTGAGTTTGAAAAAGAAAATGGCGTGAAAATTGACATAACAGAACGTGATATGTTTGAACAATTGGAAGCTCTGTCTTTAGATGGCCCAGCTGGAAAAGCACCAGATGTGATGATGTCAGCGTATGATCGCTTAGGACCTTTAGGACAACAAGGGCATTTAGCAGAGGTCAAATTAGGGAATGAAGCAAACTACAATGATACGGATAAAACACAAGTAACTGTTGATGGAAAATATTTTGGTGAACCAGCGATTATTGAAACGTTAGTACTTTATTACAATAAAGACTTAATTGATAAAGCGCCTAAGACATTTGCTGATTTAGAAGCGATTGCCAAAGACCCTAAATTCGATTTTTCTGCTGAAAAAGGCAAAAATGTTGGTTTCTTAGCCAAATGGACAGATTTCTATTTTGCTTATGGTTTATTAGCGGGATATGGAGGCTATGTTTTTGGTGAAGATGGAACAGATCCAAGTGATATTGGGTTGAATTCTAAAGGCGCAGTTGAAGGAATCGAATACGCTAATAAATGGTTCCAAAATGTTTGGCCAAAAGGAATGCTAGATGTGAAGAGTGCGGGTGATTTTATTACCGACCAATTTGTGAACGGTAAAACTGCCGCGGTCATTGATGGTCCTTGGGCGGCTGCTAATTATAAAGAATCAGGTGTCAATTTTGGTGTAGTGGAAATCCCTACACTAAACAATGGTGAAGCCTACAAAGCTTTTGGTGGTGGTAAAGCGTGGGTAATGAGCAACTATTCAAAAAATAAAGAAGTGGGACAAAAATTCATTGATTTCTTAACTACAGAAGCGAATCAGACCAAACTTTATGAATTAACGAATGAAGTTCCAGCAAATAATAAGTCTCGTGAGGTTGCTTCGTCTGGTGACGATCCAATTACGAAAGCCGTAATTAATCAATATGTGAATGCTGATCCAATGCCAAACATTCCAGAGATGGGTGAAGTATGGACTGGTGGCGAAAACTTAATGTTCGATGCTGCTTCTGGAAAACAAACAGCTCAAGAAGCTGCTGATGCAGCGGTTAAAGTAATTAAAGATGCGATTGAACAAAAATATGCAAAATAGAATGGTTTATTTTATAGGTGAAACAAGCGCAAGTTCTATTCAAAAAATTGTTTCCCCTATAATATAAAATTAAGAGGCTGTGACAAAATGATTTTCGTTTTGCTTCAGCCTCCGTTCTTTTAAAGAATAGGAGAAAAAAGATGGAGACTGCAACGAATAAAAAGAATGTCAACAAAGCAACATTCTTATCTCTTATCCCTGGGTTAGGTCAATTTTACAACGAACAAAAGTTTAAAGGGTTTATTTTTTTAGGTGTGTTTATTCTTTTTGTAATTGAAATGGCATTATTTGGTGCTAATGCGTTATACGGTTTCGTAACGTTAGGTAGTGTACCAATGGAAGATCACTCTTTATTTTTAATGATTGAAGGAACGTTACAAATTATCGTAACGGTCATCTTCCTCTTGTTTTATGCAATTAATATTCGAGACGCTCGAATGGTAGCAAAACAATGGAATGCTGGGGCGAAAGTAAATGTATCAGCAAAAGCAATTATTAATAATATGTTCGACAATGGTTTTCCATATGTTTTGACATTGCCAGCTTACGTTGTAATGATTTTTGCCATTATTTTCCCTGTGTTAGTCACTCTGTTTATGGCTTTTACCAACTACGACTTTTATCATATTCCACCTGCTAGTTTAATTGATTGGGTGGGATTCAAAAACTTTTTTAGTATTTTTTTCTTAAGCTCTTATCGTGATACGTTTGGCGCTGTGCTTTCTTGGACCTTAATTTGGACGTTATGTGCCTCTACATTGCAGATTACTTTAGGCGTATTTACAGCAGTAGTTGCCAATCAAGATTTTATTAAAGGTCGTCGTCTTTTCGGCGTAATTTTTTTACTTCCGTGGGCAGTTCCTGCATTTATTACGATTTTAAGTTTTTCAAATATTTTTAATGACAGTATCGGTGCGATTAATGCTCAAGTCATTCCATTTCTTAATCATTTGCCGTTTGTAGATATTGGTGCGATTGCTTGGAAAACAGACCCTTTTTGGACAAAAGTTGCGATTATTATGATTCAAGGTTGGTTAGGGTTTCCTTATATATATGTAATGGTAACGGGCATTTTACAATCGATTCCTGCAGATTTATATGAAGCAGCTAAAATTGATGGGGCGAACGCGATTCAACGGTTTAGTCAAATTACGATGCCAATGATTTTATATGTGGCAGCTCCTATTTTTGTTACACAATATACAGGGAACTTTAATAATTTCTCTATGATTTATCTTTTTAATATGGGGGGCCCTGGCAGTGTTGGTGGTGGAGCAGGCTCAACAGATATTCTGATTTCTTGGATTTATAAATTAACGACAGGAACTTCCCCGCAATATTCAGTAGCCGCGGCAGTTACGTTGATGATTTCGGCGATTGTTATTACGGTTTCACTATTTGTTTTCAAACGAACAAAAGCTTTTGATATGGAGGGTATGTAAATGAAAACAAAACTGCATTCACAAAAACGAGCGCTTTTTTTAACCAAATTCTTTACGTACTTATTCATGGTAGTATTGTCAATTATCATTATTTATCCACTCCTGATTACCGTTAGTTCCGCGTTTAAAGCAGGAAACGTGAATGCTTTTAGCTTGAGTTTTAGTGGCAAGTGGACATTAGATAACTTTAGTCGTTTGTTTACGGAAACATTATATGGTAGTTGGTATAAAAATACATTAATTATTGCTTTCTTCACAATGGTTTGTCAGGTGATTATTGTTACTTTAGCAGGTTATACTTATAGCCGTTATCGTTTTGTCGGTCGTAAAAGTAGTCTGAAGTTCTTTTTAATTGTACAAATGGTTCCAACGATGGCTGCTTTAACAGCATTTTATGTGATGGCCTTTTTGTTAAATGCTTTGGATCAATACTGGTTTTTAACGCTGATTTATATCGGTGGCGGAATTCCTATGAATACGTGGTTGATGAAAGGTTATTTTGACACTGTACCCATTGATTTAGATGAAAGTGCAAAGCTTGACGGAGCAGGTCATTTTAGAATTTTTTGGCAAATTATTTTACCTTTAGTTCGTCCAATGTTGGCCGTTCAAGCTTTATGGGCATTTATGGGTCCATTCGGTGATTTCATGTTGGCTCGGTTCTTATTACGATCACAGGAAAAACTGACAGTAGCAGTAGGCTTACAATCATTTATTAGTAATACAAAAGATCAGAAAATTGCGTTGTTTGCAGCAGGGGCTATTTTGATTGCTGTTCCGATTACAACCTTGTTCTTTTTCCTTCAAAAGCATTTTGTTTCAGGCTTGGTTGCTGGAGGTACGAAAGGCTAATCAATTCTGAACTTAAAAAAGGAGGCGATCATCATAGATAACTTACCATTTCCATTTAGCTATTTTATGAATATAGTGACTCCCAAACGAGTCTTCAAAGGGAGAAAGGCGTTATCAAGATTTCAAATTGGGTTGATTTTTATTTTTATTTCTTCAATTATGTTGATTCCAGTTACAATAAATTTGGCTCGTTCAACTAATTTTCAGTTAGCGGATATTATGCCAGAAACTTTTGAACAGTTAGATCAAGAAGGATTAACGAATATTCAACAGGCTGACTTTCAAAATGGCTATTTAAAGAAGGCGAAAACAGGAATGATTAATCAAGCAGGAACTGTGGGCTTTCATTTAGATGAAGCGGAACTAGCTGATATAAAAAATGGCATTAGTTTTGGCGAAACCTCGATGCTGATAAAAGCAGAGACAGGGTACAATTTTAAAGTGCAATATAGTAAAGACTTCAATCCTTCTTCATTTCAAACTGTCGATGAGTTGAAGCAGGGAATTAGTTCTCAGTGGTTAACTCAAAACAGAGCATTTGTTGTTTTTACGATGATAGCGATGAGTGGTTCACTTATTTTAGTGAGTCATGTGATTTTAGTTTTTGGAGGAGCATTTTTCATTTGGTTGACGAAGAAAAATCAATTTTCTTCCATTCAAACCTATCAAGAATCCTTGAATTTAATTCTCAATGGTTTGGGACTTAGTACTTTTCTGGGAATGTTGGTTGGCTTGATTCATTTTGACATGAGTTTAGTTTTAAGCATTCAGTCACTAGGTTTAGTTTTAATGTTGTTAGGTGTTTTTGTCAAAACTCGTTTTAATGATAGTTATAGTCAGAACAAAAGGAGTAAATACCAAAAAGTATAGAAGAAGCGAGGTGCAGTAAAGATGTTCAAACGGTTATTTGAAATTGATCCTTGGAAGGTGAAGACAAGGCAATTAGATGTTGAAAACAAAAGGTTACAAGAGAGCCTAACCTCCATTGGAAATGGCTACATGGGGATGCGTGGGAACTTTGAAGAAGGCTACTCAGGAGATCATCATCAAGGGACGTATATTGCTGGAGTTTGGTTTCCAGATAAGACCAGAGTTGGTTGGTGGAAAAATGGCTATCCAGAATATTTTGGAAAAGTTATTAATGCGACGAATTTTATTGGCGTAGATATCGTTATTAATGGTGAAAAAATAGATTTAGCTAAGACAAAACATCGCGATTTTTATTTAGAGTTAGATATGCGAAATGGTCTTTTGAATCGTCAGTATACGGTTGAGTTAGCTGGATTAGAAGCTCAAATTCGATTTGAAAGATATGTGAGTGTGGCAACGCAAGAATTGGCGCTAGTTAAAGTAGAAGTTGAATTGTTAAAAGGGCAAGGAACCGTTGAATTGACACCAAAACTAGATGGAAATGTAACCAATCAGGATAGTAATTATGAGGAACTTTTTTGGCTGGAAAAAAATCGGCAATTAGGCAAGCAGCCATTATTGACAATGGAAACGGTTGAAAATCCATTTGGTACGCCTCGTTTTAGTGTGACTACCGCGATGAAAGTTGTTACCTCAGCAGAGAAGCACAGTCAAAAAGAGACAGACAAATATGTGGCAGAAACCTATAAATATGATTTAAGTGCTCATGAAACCGCTTGTTTGGAAAAATATGTGGCTGTCGTTACTAGCCGTGATGTTTTAGAATCCCAGCAAGCATCAAAAGCTGAAAAGTTACTTACTAAAGCAGTTCAATTAGGTTGGGGCCCGTTAAAAGCAGAGCATAGCCAAGTATGGCAAGCTCGTTGGGAAAAGGCCGATGTAGTAATCGAAGGTGACGACGAAGCACAGCAAGGCATGCGTTTTAATATTTTCCAATTATTCTCAACCTACTATGGGGAAGATGCCCGTTTAAATGTTGGTCCTAAAGGATTTACTGGTGAAAAATATGGGGGTGCAACGTATTGGGATACAGAAGCTTATATTGTCCCTATGTATCTGTCAGTTGCTGAAAAAGAAGTGACAGAACAATTATTGAAATATCGTCACCAACAGTTACCAGGAGCTTTCCATAATGCGAAACAACAAGGGCTGAAAGGCGCGTTATACCCAATGGTTACGTTTACGGGTGTGGAGTGTCACAATGAATGGGAGATTACTTTTGAAGAAATCCACCGTAACGGAGCAATTGCTCATGCCATTTTTAACTATACATCCTATACAGGTGATGAAAACTATTTACTACATGAGGGAATTGATGTTTTAGTAGGGATTTCACGCTTTTGGGCAGATCGAGTACATTTCTCTAGAAGGAAAAAGCAATACATGATTCATGGAGTAACAGGACCGAATGAATATGAAAATAACGTCAACAACAACTGGTATACCAATACCATTGCTACTTGGACTTTACGGTACACTTTGGATGGACTAAAAAAAGTTTCAAAAGAAAAACTAGCAGAATTAAAAGTTACCGAGAGTGAAATGACTAAATGGCAAGAGATCATTGCTAAAATGTATTTTCCGAAAGACGAAGAGCTGGGTATTTTTGTTCAGCATGACACTTTTTTAGACAAGGATTTACAACCAGTTTCTTCTTTAAATAAAGAGGATTTACCTTTAAATCAAAATTGGTCTTGGGACAAAGTCTTACGTTCACCGTTTATTAAACAAGCAGATGTTTTACAAGGATTGTATTTTTTAAACCACAAATTTACAACAGAAGAAAAACAACGGAACTTTGATTTTTATGAACCAATGACGGTGCATGAATCTTCTTTATCTGCCTGTGTTCATAGTATTCTAGCCGCTGAATTAGGGATGGAAGAAAAGGCGGTTGAATTGTATGCACGAACCGCTCGTCTGGATTTAGACAACTACAATAATGATACGGAAGATGGACTGCATATTACTTCTATGAGTGGTGGTTGGTTATCTTTAGTTCATGGTTTTGCAGGAATGCGGACATTGACTGGTAAATTAATTTTTAAACCGTTTACGCCGAAAAATTGGCAAGGCTATTCTTTCAAAGTCAACTATCAGGAGCGTTTGTTACAAGTAAAGGTAGATCATGAAAGAGTAAAATTGACACTCTTACAAGGAGCGCCGTTGGAAGTTAATTTATATGGTGAGCAGATTACGGTTGCGGATGAATATGTGAGGCAGGTAAAATAGAGAAGTTATAGAGGCTGTGCTAAAAAAATTTAGCCTTGAAGTATTTCTAATCTTATCTTTTATATGAAGTCTAGGAGTTTCAGGAATAACTCATCGAGTTGAATCCTGGACTCTTTTTTCCTGTATAATAATTGTGAATAGCTCATAATATAAAATATTTTTAGCAATGGGGAATAAGAATGGAAAAGAATATCATTAATTACTATACACAAGCAACAGAAACACCTTGGGGAAAACTATTCTATGATTGTGTATTCAAGCAATTGAAAATAGCGTCTGGATTAAAAATATTAGATTTTGGAAGTGGTTTTGGCATTACAGCGAGTTATTACGCTGAAAAAAATGAAGTGATTGCAATTGAACCAAATCCAGATATGTTAGCTTTATCAAACGAAGCAAGAAAATACCAGCAACTATTAGGAAATGAAGAAGTACTAGATAGATTTTGCAAAAATAGTTTTGATCTTATTATTTGTCATAATGTTTTAGAATATACTAATCTTGAACAGAAAGAGGAAATCATTTCTAAATTGCTTTATCTTTTAAAAAAAGGTGGACAATTATCATTAATTAAACATAATCAAATAGGTGCTATAGTTCAAGAAGCGGTATTAATGGACAATCCGAAAAAGGCTCTAAATTGGTTTGAAAAACTGGCAGATTATAGCCTTAAGAAGAGTTATTTCGGCACAGTAAATTATTATGATAGAAATCAAATTGAAGAATGGTGTAGACATTCAAATGCTGTGATAAAAAAATGTTTAGGAATCCGCAGTATGTATAGTTTGAGTCAAAATAATGAAATGAAAGGAACTGATGACTGGTATACGTATATGCAGGAACTGGAGTTAGCGGTTGCCGAAGAGTCCCCTTTTATGGACATGGCTTTTTTTCATCATTTTATTATCCAAAAACAATAGGTATGACAACGAATTTTGATGTTTCAATTTATGCAGATTATTTCACTGAAAAATAAAATAGGAGAATATTAATCTAGTAAGACTATAAACAAACAGAGTTGAGGTTTATCTTCAACTCTGTTTGTAGTCTTACTCCTTATCTTATAAATACAAGAAGGTATATTTTTTAATCATTCGCAACCATTTGATACAAAGGATATTCAGGGTCTTTTGAAAGAGCCAAAATATTTTTACGGCAACGCTCATAACGCATGTCACAATAATCCAAGAAGTTATCTCCTGAATAATGACGAATCAATGCCCAAACGGTCCAAAGTAAATCTTGAGCTAAAATATAAGCTTTGATCTTTTGAATAGCATCCACAGGAATGGTGTTTCCATAATAGTTTTTTAAAAGCTGTTGAATGGCTTCTTTGGAAAGTCGTGTTTCTACGATAAAGGCAGCTAAGTCAAAAGTAGCATCATTTAGTCCAGAATACTCCCAGTCAATTAAAAAGTAATTCGTTTTATCATCTACTAAAAAATTTTCAGGAACCGTATCATTGTGACATGGAACTAATTGAACATTTTTTACATATTCATCAAAAAAGTGATAGACTTTTTCTTTCAATGTATGATAGTCAAAAAAAAGTGCTCCATTAATCGATTTTATTACTTCTTCATACTTGTTTAGCTCATGCTTCAAGTCAAACACATTTAAAAATGGTACTTCTGAAGTATGGACTTTTTTCAGTATGTCTGTAACAGCTTTCAAATTTTTAGGAATAAATGGATCGGCTTGGGCTAAATTTTTACTATTTGGAATAAATTCACTAATTTTAATCCCTGTTTTTGCATCAAAATAGACGCAGCTAGAGTTGACATTTAACGTAGAAATAAGTGCGGTATTCTGCTGCTCTATTTGGCGATCAATCATTATTTCGGTTAGAATTCCTGGTTCTCTAATAACGTAATCATGCCCATGAATATGCATCAAATAGTTGTAGTTAGTTAATCCACCAGTGAATAAAGACCGGTCGAAGTGCAAGGTTGGGTCATTGAAAAATTCCTGCAGCTTCTCATCGATAATGGTATCTATATTTAAAGAGTCATGTATTTTTTTCCGATTTATCATGAAATAACATCCAATCAATTTTTATAAAAAACTATCCTCACGATGCCATTATACTCTATTTCAAATGTGAAAAAAAGGATAAGAGGTTTTGAATGTACTCATTTTTATCTAGAAAGACTGATTTATCAAATTAAATAACAATAGTTATTTTTTATAGCCAAAATGGACAATCTTTTTTATTGTATTTTTTTATCCCGCATAAATAGAGTCATTTTTTATAGAGAAAAGCGGATTTGTACAAAAAAAACAAAATTGTACAAGAACATAAAAGAAATCGGTTGCAAAAGTACAAAATAAGCTATAGAATCTACGGTTTTCCTTTTTCAGTTCATGCTACTATAAAGTTACTTAAGAGAAGTGAGAGTTATCTAGAGGCAATAGTATTAAGAACTATAGCTATAAAGCTTTAGATAAAATCAAACCCATAAGAAAAGGAGAGAAAAAATGGATTATCGTGGGAATGAAGCATTGGGTTTAGTGGAAACACTTGGTATGGTACCTGCTATTCAAGCAGCAGATACGATGCTGAAAGCGGCAGATGTGGAACTAGTATCGTACGAAAATGTGGGGTCTACGTTAGTAACAGTAATGGTAAAAGGAGATGTAGCAGCAGTTAAATCAGCAGTAGAAGCAGGTGTTGAAGCGGCAAAGAAAGTAGGAAAAGTAACAGCTTGTAATGTGATGCCAAGGCCTATTCCACCGATTGGAAATATAGTAATGGCCCACGATATTGATGCTGAATAAAGTATAGTGTCTTAAGCAATTTGTATAGATGCTTTTAAGTAAGTAGCTAGAGCACCTGGGGTTCTAACAGTAACCATCAATTCTAGTTACAAAACAACTAGCTATTTTAAGTTATATCAAAGAATGTCAGCAGCTTATGGAATATGGAGGAGGTAGAGAGAATGGTTGAAGCTTTAGGTTTTATCGAAACATTTGGATTAGTATTTGTCATGGAAGCGGCGGATGCAATGTGTAAATCAGCAGATGTTGAACTGATTGGATATGAGAATGTCGCATCTGGCTATATTTCTGTTTTAGTAAAAGGGGATGTCGGAGCTGTTGAAGCAGCGGTATCAGCAGGTGTTGAGGCAGTTGAAGGTATGGGAGCAGAAGTGTATAGTCACAACGTAATTCCTCGTCCACATCGAGATATTGAAAAGATTATTTCTCGTTATTCTTTTGATATTTAGATGAATAAAGGAGGGTGAGGTGTCTAATGTACAAAGTTGACAAAGATCTTTTAGCAATTCAAGAGGCAAGAATTCATATAGAAGGTGCTAAGGAAGCAGCTATTGAGTTACGGAATTTTACACAAGAAGAATTAGATGTAGTTGTAAATAAGATGGCTATTGCAATTAAGCCTCATTTAGAAGAATTAGCTAAACAAGCAGTGGAAGAAACCCATTACGGTTTGTGTCAAGATAAGCTGCTGAAGAATCGTTTTGCTTGTGAATATTTGCCACAACAACTGGCAAATCAGCGATATGTTGGGGTAATAAAAGAAAACTATGAACAAAAAACAGTAGAGATTGGCGTTCCGATTGGTGTCATTGTTGCAATGATTCCAGCAACTAGTCCGGTTTCAACAACGATTCATAATGCTTTTATTGCGATAAAATCCGGGAATCCGATTATTTTTTCACCACATCCTAGAGCACAAAAAACAATTCAGCGAACGGTGAAATTATTAAAAGAAGCAGCAATAGTAGCAGGATTGCCAGAAGATGGCATCAATTATATGCAACTAGTTTCTTCAACCAGTACCAACGAATTAATGAATCATGAAGAGACTGCACTAACACTAGTCACAGGGATCCCTAAGCTTTTACCTAAATTGAAAGCAGCTAATAAACCTTTTATTTACGGTGGTAGCGGAAATGGTCCCGTATTTATTGAACGAACATGCAATATTCAACAAGCCATTCATGACATTATTGAAAGCCGAACTTTTGATAACGGAATTGTTTCAGCGGCGGAACAGTCAATTGTATTAGACGGGCCAATTGTAGAGCAAGCGAAATCAGAATTGACACGTCAAGGCGCTCATTTTTTATCAGAAGAAGAAGCGATGAAGCTTGTGAACGTATTAATGAAAAAAAATGGCGATTTAAATCCTGAAAGTGTAGGCTGTTCAGCCTGTGAGTTAGCAAAAAAAGCGGGGATTCAAGTACTGCCTACTACTAAAATCTTTATCTATGAACAAGCCTATGTTTCTGAAAATAACCCCTTTGCCCAAGAGTTATTTAGTCCAATTTTAGCTCTATTTGTGGAACCGAATTGGCAGGAAGCTTGTGAAAAATGTATCGAGTTACTGATGGAAGGGGCTAAAAGCCATACTTTAGTGATTCATTCTAATGACGAGCATGTGATTAGAGAATTTTCAATTAAAAAACCTGTTGCGAGAGTTTTGGTCAACACGCCGTCTACATTAGGAGGAATGGGAGCGACGACGAATTTGTTTCCTTCTATGACATTAGGAAGTACTTCTTTAGGCATTGTTCAAGCGTCAGATAATATTTCACCAGAACATTTAGTGAGAATTCGAAAAGTTGGGTATGGTGTTCGTACGTTGAATGACTGCTTTAACGAAAGTGGCAATCAATCCTTACATTCTAAGGATACACAAGAATCTATCGAAGTAATTCTTAGAAAAATTATCAATGAAATGAAGGAGTGAGAAGAATCATTAATCAATTTTCGTTAAGAACCAATATCTTATTAAATAGAGGTTCTTTAGAAGCCTTAAAAAAGGTTTCAGGAACCAAAGCGCTAATTGTAGCAGACGCTATTATTGACGAGTTAGGCTATTTAGATAAGGTAAAGAGTTATTTGATGGACGCAGGTATTATCTCATCTGTCTTTGTTGACGTAAAACCTGATCCAGATACGAAAGTCATTGCTGCGGGTATAAAAATGTACGAAACAATCCAACCAGATGTCGTTGTTGCAATTGGTGGCGGGTCAGCAATTGATGCGGCTAAAGGGATTTTCTATTCTGTAGCAAAAATGAACAATCATGCACTAAAGAAACCTTATTTTATTGCCATTCCTTCTACAAGTGGTACAGGTTCAGAAGTGACCGATTTTTCAGTTATTACTGCGGATGAACAAAAAGTAGTCATTGTAGATGAATATTTGAGTCCTGATTTAGCTATTTTAGATTCCACTTGTATCAGTAGTGTTCCTCAAAAAGTATTAGTGGATACAGGATTGGATGTTTTAACCCATGCGACCGAAGCCTACGTTGCCAAAAATGCGACCGATTTTACCGATGCACTGGCAGAAAAAGCGATTAAGATTATTTTTGAGCATTTACCGATTTTATTTAATGATTGTCAAGCAGATGATTCTCGTGATCGTGTCCACAATGCTTCTTGTTTATCAGGGATTGCTTTTAATAACGCTGGCTTAGGGATTGTTCACAGTTTGTCTCATGCAATGGGAGCAAGATTTCATATTCCACATGGACGTTGCAATGCACTGTTACTAGAAGAAGTGATTGCTTATAATGCGAATCTTAAAGGAACGGCTGATAATGAAGCTGCAAAAAAATATGCTCAATTGGCTGAACTTTTACATTTACCTGCAAGAACAGTTAGAGAAGGGGTTGTCAGTTATTTAGATGCGATTACTCAACTGAAGAAACAGCTAAGTATTGAGAATAAACTGAGTCAGTTAGGGATTAATGAAGCTGACTTTATGAAAACAATCACTGAAATGTCAGAGGCAGCCTTATTAGATCGTTGCACACCGACAAATCCGATTGAACCGACGAAAGAAGCATTAGAAAAAATCTATCAAAATAGTTACTAACATTTAGAAGAATGAGAGGGTTACCGATGAACGTGAATGAAATTACTGAAAAATTTGCTGATGTGACAAAAAACATGTCACCACAAGAAAAATCCGCTATGTTAAAACTGTTCCAAGGTATTTCAAAAGAATTAGGGAAGTCAGATGGATGTGTTAATGCGTCTTGCGCAACAAGTACGTCTATTGCAAATCCAGATATTCCAGCTGATGGTAGTTATCCAAAAGGAATGACGGAACGTCTAAAACGTTTAAAAGATCATTATTTGACAATTACACCTTCAATTACAATCCATCGTGCAAAAGCATTTACTAGAATCGTCAAAGAAAATCCTGGCTTGCCTAAAATTATGCTGCGAGCAAAAGCTTTTAGAGAAGCTTGTGAAACAGCACCTATACTGATTCAAGATGATGAATTAATTGTTGGTCATCCTAATGGAGCGCCTAGAGCGGGTTCTTTTACTCCAGATATTGCTTGGCGTTGGTTAAAAGATGAGTTAGATACGATTCATAATCGTCCTCAAGATCCATTTTATATTTCTGAAGAAGATAAAAGAGTTATGAGAGAAGAACTTTTCCCATATTGGGAAGGTCGTTCTTTAGATGAAATATGTGAACAACAGTATCGAGAAGCTGGTTTATGGGAGTTTTCGGGAGAAGCTTTTGTTAGTGACTTATCGTATCACCAAATTAATGGTGGTGGGGACTCTAATCCAGGTTATGACGTTGTCCTAATGAAAAAAGGGATGAAAGACATCCAACAAGAAGCACTAGATCATTTAGAAACATTATCAATGGAAAATCCAGAAGATATTGATCGTATCTATTATTATAAATCTGTTATTGATACAACTGAAGGGGTTATGGCTTACGCAAAACGTTTGTCAGATCATGCTTATGAATTAGCAGAAAAAGAAACCAATCCTTGTCGTAAAGAAGAGTTACGCAAAATTGGAGAAGTTAACGCTCATGTTCCAGCTAATAAACCAAGAACCTACCAAGAGGCTCTTCAAGCTGTTTGGACAGTTGAATCGTTGTTTATGATTGAAGAAAATCAAACAGGCTTATCGGTTGGACGAGTGGATCAATATGTTTATCCGTTTTATGAAGCAGATAAAAAAGCGGGTCGTTTAACAGATTACGAAGCATTTGAAATTGCAGGTTCATTTTTAATCAAATGTTCTGAAATGATGTGGGTATCAAGTGAAGGTGGTTCTAAACACTTTGCTGGCTATCAACCATTTGTCAACATGTGTGTAGGTGGTGTGAAGCGTGAAGGTGGAGATGCTTGTAACGATTTGACCTACCTGTTAATGGATGCAGTAAGACATGTTGGGGTTTATCAGCCATCCTTAGCTTGTCGTGTTCACAACCAATCACCACAAAAATACTTGGAAAAAATTGTAGATGTCGTTCGAGCTGGCTTAGGATTCCCTGCAATTCACTTTGACGATTCCCATATAAAAATGATGCTTGCTAAAGGCTTTGATATGGAAGACTCAAGAGATTATTGTCTGATGGGCTGTGTTGAACCGCAAAAATCTGGACGTCTTTATCAATGGACATCCACCGGTTATACACAATTCCCAGTAGCGATTGAGTTTGTTTTAAATCGTGGGGAAATGTTGTGGTGCAAATTAAAACCAGGTTTAGATTTAGGTGGATTAAGCCAATTTACTACCTATGAAAAATTTGAAAAAGCGGTTAAAGAACAAATGGCTTATATTACACGATTATCAGCTGTAGGAACAGTCATCAGTCAGCGGGTTCATAGAGATATTGCTCCGAAACCATTAATGTCATTAATGATGGAAGGATGTATGGAAAATGGTCGCGATGTTACAGCAGGCGGTTGTGTTCATAACTGGGGACCTGGGTTGATTTGGTCTGGTTTGGGAACGTATGTGGATTCAATGGCAGCAATTAAAAAATTAGTATTTGACGATAAAAAATATCGATTAGAGCAAATTCGTGAAGCAACAAGAGCTGACTTTTTAGGCTATGAAGAAATTCGTCGTGATTGCTTGGAAGCACCAAAATATGGAAATGATGATGATTATGCAGATTTAATTGCAGCCGACATTGTGAACTGGACAGAAAAAGAACATCGTAAATACAAAACACTTTATTCGATCTTTAGTCATGGAACGTTATCAATTTCTAACAACACGCCATTTGGTGAAATGCTTGGAGCAAGTGCTAACGGCCGTCGTGCATGGTCCCCACTTTCTGATGGGATTAGCCCTTCGCAAGGAGCAGATAAAAAAGGACCAACAGCGATTATTAAATCGGTATCGAAAATGGATGTAGCAGCGATGAATATTGGGATGGTACACAACTTTAAGCTATTAAGAGGAATTCTTGAAACACCAGAAGGCCGTCAAGGATTGATTACTTTACTTCGTACAGCCTCTATTCTAGGGAATGGTCAAATGCAGTTTAGCTATGTAGATGATGAAGTCTTGAAGAAAGCACAAGAAAATCCAGATGAATACCGTGATTTAATTATCCGTGTTGCAGGCTACAGTGCCTACTTTACTGAATTATGTAAAGAAGTACAGGATGAAATTATCAGCCGTACAATGTTGGAACATTTCTAAAAAATTAGGCTTAAAAATGAAGAACAAGGGTGAAGAAATTGGAAAATTTAATTCAAATCGAGAGAAAAGCACGTATTTTTAATATACAGAAGTATTCGATCTACGATGGTCCAGGGATTCGTACCTTGTTCTTCTTTAAAGGGTGTCCGTTACGCTGCAAGTGGTGCTCGAATCCAGAAAGTCTCGAAAGAAAATACCAAGTAATGTATCAAAGAAAGCTTTGTGTGGATTGTGGAGAATGTGTGAAGGTTTGTCCGTTAAACATTCATAAGATGGAGGAAGGGATTCATTACGTAGACCGCAGCATCAATTGCAATGGTTGTCGACTATGTGAACAGGTTTGTCCAAAGAGAGCCTTATCTATCGCTGGAGAAGATCGCTTAATCTCTGATCTATTGGAAATTGCAATTCAAGACATTCCCTTTTATCAAACTTCCGGTGGAGGGGTCACATTAGGCGGTGGTGAAGTTGCGACACAACCAGAATTTGCCGCCAATTTATTGATGGAATGTAAAAATGCAGGGATTCATACAGCCATTGAAACTTGTGGGCATGCGCCTTTAAAATCTCTGTTAAAAATTGCCGAATTTTGTGATCTATTTCTTTATGACATGAAACATATTAATCCGGAAAAGCATTTAGAATATACTGGGGTTCGTAATGAACGGATTTTAGAAAATTTAAAAGAGTTAATTGAACGCCGTTATAACGTAAAAGTTCGGATGCCTTTGATGAAGGGACTAAACAATGATCCTGAAACAATTCAAAAGACGATTGAGTTTCTTGAACCTTATAAGGATCGGAAGAATTTTCAGGGGGTTGACTTACTTCCGTATCATAAATTAGGTGTGAATAAGTACGATCAGCTAGACAAAATATATACAGTGAAACAAGACTTAAGTTTATCAGAAGAGGACTTGGACTTGATTGAGCAGCAAATTAAGCACTATGATTTTCCAGTCAAAGTTATTCGTCATTAATGGAAGTGAGGGAGCAAGATGCAAAGAATTATTCAAGAATCCGTCCCTGGGAAACAGGTCACGTTAGCACATATTCTAGCATCCCCAATGTCTGATATTTGTGAACGTTTAGGAGTGGAAGAAAGTGGTGCGATAGGAATCATGACTTTTACCCCTTCAGAAACGGCCATCATTGCAGCGGATGTTGCTACGAAAGCGGCTGATGTTGAAATTGGATTTTTAGATCGGTTTACAGGATCTTTAGTGATTACAGGAGATTTCTCCAGTGTAGAGACTTCCTTGCACGCTGTAAATCAGACATTAAAAAAATTACTAGAATTCTCAGTAGTTGATGTGACAAGAACATGAAAAAAAGAATCATGATTATTGGTGGCAAGCAAAGCGGAAAATCTACGGTAGCTAACTGGTTAAACGATGAAAATAAACCCTTAAAGAAGAGACAAGATGCAATTTATGGGGCGATTACCATTGATATTCCAGCGGCCTATTTAGAGAATACCTGTATGTATAAATATATTTTTTCTCTTTCTCAGACAGCAGCCATAGTTCTGTTTTTAGCAAATGGTAAAGATGAAAGAAGTGTTTATCCTCCCAATTTCGCTAAAACATTTTCTTGTCCAGTTGTTGGACTGGTGAAGTCTTATGACACTATTGAAGAGAAGCAAAAAGCAGAAGCGATGTTGGACCAAGCGGGAGTGAGGGCACCATATTTTGTATTTGATATAGAGGATCTGGAATTATTGAAGGAAAAAGAGTGTTGGTTGGCAAAACTTAAATAGAAGGGGGAAGGAACGATGAGATTTATTACTGAAATGGAATTAAAAGTCCAGTATAGAAAAGCTCCTTTTTCCAGTTATAAGTTGCCTTCTGAAACACGTTTAACCCCAGAAGCAAGACAATTTTTGGTAGATCGAAAGATTGATGTTAAACAGATGGAACAAGGAAACAAAAGCAAGGTAGAACCTCAAAATCAGGAAGGTATAAGCAACGAGCAAGCAATTACCTCTTTTCAAAAAACACTCTCCTTTTTCTTACTAAGTTTTAGTTTTTTGTTAGAAAAAGATGTGTTGTTAGCAGAAAAAGTATTATGTTGGCAAAGACACCTTGAGGACGTCAAAAAGGCTTGGCAGCAGGGAAAACAAATACCAACGTTTCAAGACAACAGAGTGTCTATTGAGGAAGCTAACCTAGAAAATATAGAAATATCTGCTTTTCATATCCAACTTCCTTATGGTCGAGAGTTGGCGATTTTAAATTGTCTAAATACTAGTCTGATAGAACTCTCCCTTTTTTTGAATGAAGGAAGCATAGGTTGTAACAAGGAAGAACAAGCAGAGAACAATGTGCAGACGGAAGTGGAGCAAGTAAGAAGGGCACTGCTAATGGTAATGACCCAGATGATTCGGAGTGAAAGACAGTGAGCCAACAATTAAAAGAACAGGTTAGCTATTCTAACCAACTAATTGCCGATTTTGAAAAAGTGATTGCCACACCTAAAAAATCGACTACGGGCATATATTATACAGGCGTTGATTTAGGGACGTCATGTATTGTCCTTTCCGTATTAAATGAAAAGCGTCAACCGGTTGCAGGAAGCTATCGTTATGCCAATGTAGTGAAAGATGGAATGGTTGTGGACTACTTAGGTGCGATTCAGATTGTAACTCAGCTAAAAGAAGAGTTAGAAGAAAAGCTTGGAGAAGAATTACGCTATTGTGCAGCAGCCTTACCCCCTGGGACTCAGACGTTAGATTCTGGTGTCATTCAGCATGTAGTAGAAGCTGCCGGGTTTGAAATAACGGCTCTGTTAGATGAACCAACTGCAGCAAATGCTGTTTTGAACATTAAAGATGGAGCAATTGTGGATATTGGCGGTGGAACAACCGGAATTACCATTTTAGAAAACGGTCAAGTTGTCGAAGTAGCTGATGAAGCAACTGGGGGAACACACTTTACATTAGTTGTTTCAGGAGCCTATGGCATTCCTTTTGAAAAAGCTGATGAATATAAACGAAACAAAAAAAATCATAAAGAATTATTGCCTGTTTTAAGTCCTGTTATTGAAAAAGTTTCTAGTATCGTTAATCACTATGTTGAACCTTATCAAGTAAAAGAAATCTATCTAGTAGGCGGTACATGTTGCTTAACAGGGATTGAAACCATTATTGAAAAGAAAACGAATATTCCAACATTTAAACCAGAAAATCCAATGTTTGTAACACCTTTAGGAATAGCATTGAATTGTACCCAAGAAATTTTATAGAGGGAGCGTGAGATAGCATGGATTATCGGATTATACAATCTCCTTCAGATGGAGCATTAGATATCATTACCCGTAGAATGGGAATGAGTCAGTCTGCGACACAAGAATTTAGGCAGTATGATGCTATAGGACTAATTCAGGGAAAACTAATTGATATGGTTTATGTTGCTGATTTAGCAGAAAAAGCTGCGGGAATTATCGCAGTTGATATTCGAGGAAGTTGTCCGCAAAATATGATTCTATTGGCGTTGTTTGGTGATACTTCTTCGGTAGAAACAGCCATAAGTGATATTAAACAAAAAATGAAAAAAAGTAGAGGCAGTGATTAATATGCTAGCAGCAAAATTAGTAGATAACGTGTGGGCAACTAGAAAAATAGAATCCCTCAATGGACTGAAATTTATGTTGGCAGAAATCATTAATCATGAAGAAAACAAAGAGTATCTAATTGTGGCAGACACAATCGGTGCAGGAATAGGGGACAGAGTGATTATATGTACTGGATCATCTTCTAGAAATATTTTCAAGGAAACAGCTATTCCTATTGATGCAACGGTCATTGGTATTATTGATGAAGATTGCCATTTTTAGAAACTAAAAGGTTGGTGATGAAAATGAAGAAACTTATCTGTATCACAGACATTCAACAGTTAATTGAGACGAAACAAGAAAAATGTATGATTCCCGAGCAAACGATTATAACGCCAGCAGCTAGGGACTTAGCGGAAGAACATCATATCAAGTTTGAATTAGAGACGTTTACTCCGTCAGTCGGAACAGGAGAATTTGCACTGTTAATCAAAAAACTTTATGCTGAGCCTCGCTTGCTTCAAGAATTAATGGCTGTATTAGAGAATCAACCGTATGTCGTTGAAAGTGAAGACTCAGGTTTCAAATTAATTCGTGGTAATACTATTCGATATGATAAAGTAAATCCTAATTCTGCTGAAGAAAAGCAAGTGCTTTTTGATTCATTTAATGGCACTAAAATGGAATTAGTGAAATTACCTAAAGGAACCGTTACAACAGTTTTCACTAGCGAAGAAATTCATTTTACAATAGAAGGCAATCTAACGACTACGATTAATCAGAAAAGCTTCGATAGTCAAAAAGGAGATGTTCACTATTATCCTTGTAACAGCAGAGTAACGAGGAATGTAAAAGAAAATACACATTTATTAGTCATTAAAATAGAAAAAGAGCGTTGCCTATAATCGTTTAAAGAGGCTAGTACTAAATTGTTTTTTTAGTCATAAATTGTAAAAATACAGTTTTTATGGAGGAGGAAGAGTGTGAACGCCATTGGATTAATTGAAACCAAAGGATTGATTCCAGCGATAGAAGCGGCCGATGTCATGTTAAAAACAGCCCAAGTAGAATTAATAGAACGTTCTTTAGTGGGTGGTGGCATAGTGACCATCATAGTCACTGGGGATGTTGGGGCAGTAAAATCTGCTGTAGATGCAGGCGCCAGTGCAGTTCTACAATTTGGACAAGAGAAGCTGAACACTCAGCATGTCATTCCACGACCGCATAGTGAGGTGGAGTCTATCATTTTATCTCAGGAAGAAATGCTTGAAGTTATTGAGGAATTGGCTGAAGAGACAGTTCTTGATATTTTCCAAGAAGAAGTCCAAGCGATAACTGCTCTTGAAGATATGACAGAAGCAGAACTAGGTCGGTTATCTATCCAGGAATTGCGAGAACTTGCCGCGAATTATGAGAACTTAGGTTTATCCGATAAAGCTTTAGCAATCGCCAATAAAGCGACATTGCTCAAAAAAATTCGTGAAAGAAATAACAAAACAGAGCATTAGAGAAAGGAGGTCAGCACAACTTGGACGTATACGATAAAGATTTACAATCCATTCAAGGGGCTAGAACATTAGCTCGTGAAGGGAAAAAAGCACAGGAAGTTCTTGCTCATTTTAATGAAGAGCAAATTGAAAAAATTATTTGTAGCATGGTGAACGTGGCAGAAGCCCACGCGGAAGAGCTTGCGGAAATGGCTGTAGCAGAAACGGGCTTTGGGAAAGCAACAGACAAAACGTTTAAGAATCGACACGCTTCAACCGAATTATATCGTTTTATTAAAAACATGAAAACTGTTGGGATCATCAAAAATGATGAGCAAAATAAGTTAATTGAGATTGCTGAGCCGATGGGACTTTTGATGGGGATTGTACCATCAACAAATCCAACCTCAACTGTCATTTATAAAGCGATTATTGCGGTCAAATCCAGAAATGGAATTGTTATTTCTCCCCATCCTTCAGCGTTAAAAAGTACGATGTATGCAGCAAAACTAATGAATGATGCGGCTGTAGCAGCAGGTGCACCAGATAACATTGTAACTTGTATAGCAAAACCTTCTATGGCAGCAACGAATGAACTAATGCGTCGAGAAGAAATTGCGTTAATTATTGCAACAGGTGGGGCAGCTATGGTAAAAGCAGCTTATAGTGTTGGAAAACCAGCACTAGGAGTTGGCCCAGGAAATGTACCGGCATATATTGAGAGAAGCGCTAATATACCAAAAGCGGTAAGTAATATTATTGCTAGTAAAACATTTGATTATGGAACCATTTGTGCTTCCGAACAAACCGTGATTGTTGAAAAAGTCATCGAAGCGGAAGTTGTTAGAGAATTTGAACGACAAGGCTGCTATTTTATGACTGCGGAAGAGACAACGAAAGTTGCTTCAAAATTGTTTGTAAAAGGACATGCTATGAATGCAAAATTGGTAGGACGCTCGCCAAAAGTAATTGCAGAAGCAGCCGGAATCACGATTCCTGAAGGAACCAAAATTTTAATTGGACGACAAGATAGTGTGGGAGAAAAAGCGCCCCTTTCTTACGAGAAACTAACAACGGTGTTAGGGTTCTATACAGTAGAAGATTGGCGCGAGGCATGTGACGTAACATTAGCCTTATTAAACAATGGAGGCGTTGGCCATAGTTTTTCCATTCACACAGAGAACCCAGAAATTGTGATGAAGTTTTCTGAAAAACCTGTTTTCCGAATTTTAGTTAATACTGGCTCAACACAAGGTGGTGTTGGGGTTAGTACCGGCTTATCTCCAGCCTTTACACTAGGTTGTGGTACATGGGGGGGAAGTGCAACATCTGATAATGTAACGCCTCTTCATTTAATCAATATTAAGCGGGTTGCTTATGGCATAAAAGAGTGTGCAGAGCTTCCTACAGGTGACACCGATACAGGTTATCTCAATGAATTAGTAACAGAGTTAATGGACTTATTACAGAAAAATGGCGGTAATTAGTTATGGATCAGTATAAAGAATTTGCCAAACTTTTTGGTGAAGTACTGGCAGAGAAACAATCGGAATGTGTAGAGAAAAGTATTCCATTGGGGATTTCTAATCGTCATATTCATCTTTCGCAAAAGGATATTGATCAATTATTTGGTCGAGGCTATCAATTGACCATGTTAAAAGAATTATCACAGCCAGGTCAATATGCTTGTAAGGAAACCGTGATGATTTGTGGCCCTAAAGGAGCGATTGAAAAAGTTCGAGTTTTAGGCCCAGCAAGATCAGAGACACAGGTTGAAATTTTGAGTGCAGACTGCTTTAAATTGGGAGTAAAAGCGCCAATTCATCAATCTGGTGAGATTGAACAAACACCTGGCGTGACAATTATTGGCAGTCAAGGAACAGTTATTTTAGAAAAAGGAGTTATTGTTGCTCAGCGACATATTCATATGACCCCCGAAGATGCAGAAAAATTTGGGGTAAAAGACAAGCAAATTGTCAGTTTATGTTTATTAGGAATTCGTGGCGGCGTGCTTGAAAATACAATTGTACGTGTCAATAACTCATTTAGTTTAGAGTGTCATTTAGACACAGAAGAAGCGAATGCTATGGGATTATCTTCACAGTCCAAAGTATATATTAATTAAAAAAAAAATCTTAGGAGGAAATAAACATGAAATCAGAAGCATTAGGAATGATCGAAACAAAAGGATTAGTAGGTTCAATTGAAGCAGCGGATGCAATGGTAAAAGCAGCAAACGTTGTATTGATCGGTAAAGAATTTGTCGGTGGTGGTTTAGTTACAGTAATGGTTCGTGGAGATGTAGGTGCAGTTAAGGCAGCCACAGACGCTGGTGCTGCTGCTGCACAAAGAATTGGGGAATTGGTTTCTGTTCATGTTATTCCACGTCCTCATGGAGAAGTGGAAAATATCTTACCTCATTCAAAAGCATAAAAATTTAAACGCAAAAAGACTGATAGACTTAAGTGGCCAGCTACTTAAGTCTATATCAGTTTAACATTGAAATTGTCTTTCGAATATAGTATGTTTAAGTAGGAAAACGCTTCATAAATGATTTTTTGACCAAATGAACGAACGTTTATAAAACTATTTAAGGTGGTGTCTCCAGTGGACAGTGTAGCGAATCCGTTACATAAACTAGTAGACAATAAATTATACAGTCGATACAGTAGCTTAATTCCTATCTCCAGTGTTTCATTGATATTAATTGATAACCAAGGAGAAATTCTTATGGAGTTCAACCCAGTTCCAGACTTTTGTAAAATTGTTTGTCAAAAAAGTAGTACAACGGTTTGTGACCAATGTTTAAAATCTTTAAATGGAAATGCAGATCATCGCTATGTTTGTGATTATGGCTTGGAAAATATCTATATGCCAGTTGTTGTCGACGGTGAAATCTTGGGTTATATTATTGGGATTCAAGCGTTTTCAACTGAAACGGAATACAAAAAGTTTTTATTAGATTTGCCGCAAATCAATGAAGAAACTGGTGTTGAGGTTGAGAAGATTGCGAAAGCATTGGCTGCTTTAAAAACAGTTGATGACAAAGAAATTAGGATTTATGAACAAATTTGTGGCCACGTAGCAAATAATATCGCTTTAGATGTACAAGAAAAAATTATTAATGGTTATCAAGATCTAGAACGACTATCCATCGAAAAAGAAATTTTGGAGAAAAAAATTGTAGAGTTAGAAACGAAAAATGATTCACTTGTTATAAACCCCCACTTCTTATTTAATACATTAAATTCCATTGCTAGAACAGCTTATTTTGAAGAATCTCATACAACAGAAAAATTAATTTATTGTTTATCAGATATCCTACGTTATACCTTGAAACAAGAAAGTCAAATTCATACCATTGAATCTGAGTTGGATTATATTAAAAAGTATTTATACATTCAAAAGGTTCGCTTTAAAGATCGGCTTAACTATGAATTGAATATTCCAGATAACATACGTTCTCATTACATTTTAAATATGACACTACAGCCTATTGTTGAAAATGCTCTGATTCACGGAATAACTCCGAAAAGAGATGGTGGGATAATTAAAATATACGCTGAAGAGGTAGGGGATGCTATTACTATTTGTGTAGAGGATGACGGAAATGGATTTCCAATCACTGTTTTGAATGAAATAAAAGCAAAACAAGAGAATAAAATGAGCCTGGGTTTTCGCAGTACAGATCGACGACTAAAGCAATATTTTGGTAGTGATTATGGATTGTTTATTGCAAAATCTGATTATAGTGGCAGTATCATTACCATAAAAATCCCTAAAAATAATTTGAGGTGATTGTCAATGAGTGGAATCTTAATCGTTGAAGATGAAGATATAGAAAGAGATTTTTTGAAACTAATTGTCGAAAAAGAAGTCAGAAACTCCTATGATATTTGGACTTGTGTAACAGGTAATCAAGCTATTGAGTTGGCAAGGGAACATCGACCAAGTATTATATTTATGGACATCTTAATCCCTGAAAAAGATGGATTGACAGCATTAAAAATAATAAAAAAATTTTTGCCAGATGTAAAAGTAGTTATTTTGTCTGCATTTTCTGATTTTTCATATGCCCAAAAAGCAATCGAGTTGAATGTAAATAAGTATTTACTGAAACCAGCAAATCCTTCAGAAATTATAACTGTATTAAAAGAATTAATAGAGTCGTCTGAATCAGTTGAAGAGGAAATTCAGGATTCAGACAACCTACAATACCAAAGCTTTATCAGAGGAGCTATTCAGTTTATTGAACATAGATATACTGAACCACTTACTCTAGAGATGGCATCGGCACATGTTTTTATGACGCCGCAATATTTTAGCCGTGTATTCAAGAAGGAGGTAGGAATTTCCTACACCGATTATGTCAATAATCTGCGAATTAAATATGCTTGTCATTTGCTAAAAGATACTGACTACCCTTCTTATCGTATTTCTAGTGAATGCGGCTTTAATGATCCTTCTTATTTTAATCGAGTATTTTACAAGCAAATGAATATTACACCGATTAAGTATCGAAAGAAAATAAAAACAAGCTAATAAAAAAATGGTTAAATGAGTTTCAATAGAATGGTACAGAATAGAGAAGGCTATTAATAGGATAACCATCTCTATTTTTTTATCCGTTTAGACGCCATTTTTTGGGCAAATATTTGTTGATTGTATTGATTCCTTCATCATTAATTGCATAAACAATTTGCAAGTCGCCTTCTTCAGTCATTAAGTGAGACTCTTCATCAATTAAGCCATTTTCTTTCAAAGAGAGTAGATGCTCAACAAAGTTTGCTCGAGTAAATTGACGTTCTGATCCGTAATCTGCTTCCAATCCAGCCATAACTTCAGTAATATGAGCACTTTTTTCTGTTGCAATAAAGTGTAAAACTCTTGATCTAATAGGTAATAACATTATTTATGCCTCCTTCTTTTTAAAAAACTCAAAGGGATTTACTGAAACGATAATTGCTCCAGCGGTAATAATAATTGCACCGAGAATCATCATTGGACTTAAAGTAGTATTTAAAAAGATTGCTGAAAAAATAACGCCCCATAAAACATAAGTACTGTTTAAAGACATACCTGTTGCAACACCAACCTTACTATTTGCGATATACCAAGATAAGAAGGATACCGCAGCGAATAGAGCGCCAATAGCAATGACAATCATTATTTTAGGTGATTGTAAGACTTCTCCGAATAAACCTAATGCATTGAAAATAGGAAGAACAACGGTAATAAAGACAATACCAGAAACCCCTTGACGAATGGTAATAGCAATATTTGAATCAATCATAGACATACCGAAAGCTGAAAAAACGCCTTCTAAGCCCCAACCAATTGCAGCAATTAATGCACAGATAATTCCTAAGGTAAAGTTGTTACCAACATCGCCTCCGCCATCAAGTGAAATCATGATCGCTCCCACAATACAAATTCCCATACCGATAGCAACACGTCTAGAAATTTGCTGTTTTAAGAACATTCTTGCAAAAATAGCACCGAACATTGGAAACAGTGCAGAGATTGGGATAGCTGCGGCTCCTGCTGAAGCGATTCCAATAAGATACGCTCCATTGGCAATTGGACCACCAAACAACGCACCGAGGATAACCATCAAACCAGGGAAAACACAAAGGCTTCGACCAATCTCTTTGAAACGACCTTTCATAGTATTAAAAATGACCAGCCAAATAGCTGCAATAGAATCATTGATAGCTGAAGCAACAAAAGGAACCGCAAAAACGCTAGCGACACCAACCATAGGCTCCAATCCCATTGCATAAGCTGAAACAGTACTGTAAAGACCAAATGTTATTGCGGAAACAAAACCAGCCGTGATTCCTTGTCTTACAAAAGATGAAGCCATTTTTTTCTTTTTTTCTAATGCAAGATTACTTGGAACGTTAACCTTTTCTTCCATAAAAAGACACCCTCTACTTGATTATTTTTTCTCCCATCATTTTATTGAAAGCGATAAAAAAGGATAGCGCTTTCTTTATGATTTCTATATCTCAATTATAAAAGAAAACAAGCAGAAAATATTTCACAATTGCAAGATTTTTATTGTACTTATAGTTAGATTTAGTAAATTAGTTTGGACTATTTCTACTTTTATGGATTATTTAAACAGGACAACGTGTTGAAGTAGAATAGAAAATGCAACTGAAAGAAAAAAAGAGCTGTGACATTCGTATGCCACAACCCCCTAAAACTGAATAAACGGTATTCCTATTCCAAGAGAACTGCTTCTGTCACAACCTCTTGTAAGTAGATAACTATTCTTTGACTGAACCTAATAAAACATTAAACAAAAATCCTAAGCCAACTGTTAATATAATATGTCCTAATCCTGCGATTCCAGAAATAGCGGCAGAAGAATCAATTCCTAAAACGGTCATGGTTCCGTGAATCAACATCATTAATAGAGTAATGCCAAGTCCCATATTATAAAACATGTAGAATTTTTTATAGTTTTTATGTTGAGTAATGTTGAAATTTTTCTCTAAAAGTAAAACAATCAGGAAGAAAAACATGCCTAAAATTAAAGTATGGGTGTGTAAAACACTCAACTGTGTAACCCCTGTGAAGTCATTAATCTTCGTAAACTCTCGGAAATAAACACCAAAAATTAATCCTAAAATCATATAAGACATACTTGTTCTAACCATTTTTTTCATAAAACACGCTCCTAATAATTATTTGAGTAGAAAATACTTGTATAGTAGGCATTGAACGAATAACGCCTATAGTTATTGCTATGAGCTTGTGCTACTGACTCATTCCTACAATTAATCCAGCGATATATGGAATGAGCCAAAATAGCCAAACAACTAAACTAAATTTGTGAAAGGTATGCTTTGCTTTCGTTGTTCCTTTTACATAAACGTAAATGGCCCAAATTAAATGAAAAGCCATTAATGCAATGGCTAATACGCCTGTTACTTGGTGTAGAGAAAGAGAGGTGCCAACATTTTCCGATTTTGCAATGGTAGACATGATGGTGGTTCCTGTAGTATCAAAAACTAAACCTAGTCCAAAAAGAATTAAATGTTTTAAATGCAACTCTCCAGATTTTCTTTCAGAAAAAACACCAATTGTATAAAAAACGAGAGCTAATGTAATCGTAATAATTGCTAATAATAATTTCGTATCCACTATTTCCCCCTACTTTCTATAAATTCCATTTTTTATCCATTGAACTTTATGGTCAAATTCTTCTATAAGTTCATCGGTATCCCAGTGATTCACCAATAGCTCTGCTAACGTGTTCGTTACAAGTGTCATAAAAAAATATAAAAAACTAACCGCTTCTTGAGATTCTTGGATGTGAAAATGATTAATCTTTAATAGTTTAATCCATTCTTGTATCATGGGAGAATTGACAGAGCTATTTTCTCGTTTGTAAGAAGACAAATCATGACTTTGAGTTAGCAGTTCTATTTTATGCCAATCGTTGCTTTCAGGGTCTAATTGACTACACCAAACAAGGTATTTCTTGACGCCTTCAAAAAAGTTTTCCTGTTCTTGATAAATATGTTCCAGGATATCCATATGAATGGCAATTGAAATCTTTTTGATAATATAGTTGTAGGAATCTTCTAAGTCGGTAAAATATTTATAAAAAGATCCTCGTGAAATATCTAATTTTGCTACGATTTCAGAAACTTTCACTTGGCTGATATGTTGACTAGAAAAAACGTCTACTAAAACATGATCGATTTGACTTTTTTTCGTATCATTAAGATTTAAGAAAGTGCTCTTGGGCATTTACTATCCTCCTTTCAGTGACGATTTGTCACTTTCTTGAATAATATACCACCAAAGTGACAAAATGTCACTAATGATGCTTCTGAAAATAGGATAAAATAGAAAAAAATTATTTATTAGGATTTCCAATTAGTTGAAACGCTAGTGATGAAAGCTTTCTCAATGGAATAAAATTGTTTAAAAAAAGATTTACCTAAAAAATTTTCTTTCTACATAAAAAAGGTTGTGAATTATCTAAATGTTTAGTACAATTTTTGTATACGATACAGGTAAATTTATTAAAATGGGAGGTCAAAAAAAATGAGTCAAAAATTTATGAATTATGTTGGAGAAGTTCTTAGTGATGTCGATTACCATGCGTTAGGAAAACCCGAAAACTTTTTAGAAGTAAAGATGGATGCAGAGTTGCCTTTTAGACTTTATTTTCGTACACATGAGAATGATTGGGAAACGGTAACAGAAGAAGAACGCTTAGAGTTGATCCAAAAGTTGAAAGACAAAAAGTCAAAATATTCTCGAAGTGATCACCGTTACTATTCAATTGATTTTTATTTGGCTAGCTTAGGTGCTGATTACAAGTCAATCCGGAATGAAAGCGTTTAAAAATTTATGGTTCATACTTTTGTACATGGATGTTCAGAAGCTAATTTAATTTCAAAAGTATTGTGAATTTGATAACAAGATAACGTTCTATAAATCTAAATGATTAGAGACTATTTGCTCTATTTTTAAGTGTGCAGGACAAAACTCATGAAGTTTATCCTGCACACTTATTTTAACTTTAGCAGAGGCTTTTGCAAATTTAATAAATTACGAGAATCTGTTATACTCTCTTTGAACGAATAAAATAAGGAGAAATTAACTACTAATTAATCATTAAGGATTAACTAGTGATTAGTAGGTAAGCGTGCCGTAAAATGAATAGACCAAATAAAGATGCCATTTCAAGACAATCATACATTCGTCTAATTAATAAAACGGAGGATTACATTGAGCAACATTTAAAAGAACCGTTATCTCTGAAGCTTTTAGCTAAGAATGCCCATTTGTCTGAATTTTATTTTCATAGAATTTTCAAGAGGTATTCTGAGGAAACGGTCAATGAATTTGTGACTAGATTTAAATTAGAACGTGCAGCGATTTTTTTATGTGTGAATCCTAGGGTTTCTATAACCACTATTGCGATGGAATATGGCTACAATGACTCTAGTTCGTTCAGTCGAACGTTCAAAAAGCACTTTGGCGTTAGTCCGATAAATTATAGAAAACAGCAAGAATTGTCAAGAAAAGTTAATTGGTTCATGGAATAATAGTCAGTGTAAGAGAGCTCAAAAACAAGGAGGACTATCGGATGATTGAACCTATCAATATCAGTACAGAGGAACTAGAGGATCAAAGAATTATCTATATTCGTTTTAGAGGAAGCTATGTTGAATTTAGAAAGCATAGCAGAAATTTATTTAAAGAACTGTTTGATTTTGCCACTAAGAATCACTTGATTGTTCCAGAGAAAACCAAGGTTCTGACGATTTATGATGACAACCCGTTTATTACGGATGAGAAAAATCTTCGCACCAGTGTGACGATGACTATTCCAAAAGAGGCAAAGGTAATTGAAAGTGGAAATATTTGTGAATCTAGTATTTCAGGTAAATTTGGTGTGGGGCACTTTGAGATTTCAGCTACTCAGTATGGAGAAGCCTGGCAATATATGTATCAAGAATGGCTTTTTAAAGACAAGGCAAAACCAAGAGATGCTGTTCCCTTTGAAATATACATCACAGAACCACCTAAAAATCTAAAAGACAAAAGTCTTACTGATATTTATATTCCGATTCTTTAAATTTTTTATTCTGCTAGAAGGTGCGATAGTAGAGAGAAGAAATGGTTTTATAAAGATGTAATGGAAGATTTATAAAGATGTTTTTTCTGTATTAGCCAGATTAGAAGTAAGCAAAAAAAATGTGACCTCAGCTTATCAACAATGAGCGGAGGTTACATTTTTTTTTGTTGTTTATTTTTTATTCATAATTACTTTTTGCCCAGTCTTTGCTCATTTCGTAAGCAGCAATTGCTCTTTTACGTGCGAGTTGGTGGTTGACGATAGGAGCGGGATAATTTTTTCCAATCAGGGTATTAGTCATTCTTTGTTGTGGAGCGCTCATTTTTTCTGGTTGATGGATAAGGTCATCTGGAACGTTTGCCAGTTCCGGAACATAGTGTCGAATAAAATCTCCAGAAGGATCAAATTTCTTGGATTGGGTCGTTGGGTTGAAAATTCTGAAATACGGCACAGCATCTGTTCCAGTAGAAGCAGCCCATTGCCACCCGCCAATATTACTAGCAGGATCGTAATCCACTAACATTTGTTGGAAATACTGCTCTCCCCAACGCCAGTCAATCAATAAATCCTTCGTTAAAAAGGAAGCTACAATCATCCGAAGACGGTTGTGCATCCAACCTGTTTCTTTTAATTGGCGCATAGCAGCATCCACAATCGGATAGCCTGTTAAGCCGTCTTTCCATTGCCTGAACTGTTCTTCATTGTTTTCCCACTGGATAAAAGAGAAATTTTTTTGGATGGGTTGCTCTTTTTGTTGGGGATTCGCAGCGTAAATCATAGTATAAAAATCCCGCCAACATAATTCTTTTTGGAAGGTTTCTTTCCCTAAAGAATCTTCTGCTTCTTGAACGGCTTGCCAAACGGTCCGAATAGATATCTCTCCTGTGCGAAGATAGCGAGATAAATGACTCGTCGCATTTTTTATTGGAATGTCACGGTTTTCTGTATAGTCAGAAAGATTTTTAGCAATAAATTGATTCAGTTTTTCTTTTGCAGCCTGCTGACCAACTGAAGTTGAAGGGCTAATTTTTAGCGTTGTTAGGTAATCTGAAAATCGTTTTTCATCTTCAGGAAAAAGAGTGGCCGACACCATTTTTTTTTGATCCATTGCCACTTTAATTGGCTGGGGTTTGGGTCTTTGAAGCCAATTTCGATAGTAAGGAGTAAAGACTTTGTAGAAATCGTTAGATAGTGTTTTGATTTCTTGAGCACTGTGCAAATGAGCGTCTAAAAAATCGTGAACAGCTATCTCATTTTGCCTAAAAAAAATTTTTGCTGCTTCATCCCGAGTAAAACCAAACCCACATTCATCACGGTTAAAATAAATATGATTCCAGTTAGGAATTTCTTTTTTTATTCGATTGAAACAGTCTAATGGTTCGCCATATAAAATCTGTAAGTGTAGTTTTTGATTCACTTTTTTTCGAAAATGAGCAACACTGGCAAAAAAAGCTTGTTGGTTAATGCTATTTTCCAAGAATTGTTTCGGATTCACTTGAAAAAGTAAAATAAGCTTTTCTGAATTATTTAGGGCGTGAGCAAGAGCTTGATTATCCTCAAGTCTTAAATCTCGCCGGAACCACATGATTGATGTCATTCATTTCACCTCTGTTTCGGATGTGTTTAAAAACTACTACGATGACTATTTTTGTGAATCATAGGTAACCCATTGCAATAGAGCTTCTCTTATGGCATCACATAAAATACCTATTCTACCCAGATTTTCACAAAATTCAGTGGAAAATTTGACTCTCACTATAGTTTTCAAACCTACCTAGTAATAATTTTAGTATGCCATAGTTGAGGAGAAAAAACATATAAATATGCTTCTGCTTAGAAGGAAATAAATGTGGCAAGAGATTTCGGCTGTGTTTAAAAACTCCAGCGACGACTATTTTCATGAATTGGATGTAACTCATTGTCCTAAGCCTCGTTTCGGCACCACATAAGCTATGTTTTCTTCCCGGATTTCTCTGAAATTCACTGGAAAATTAAGGTTTCTTCATCGCTTTCGGATAAATCCTAGACATCGAAAACTATTTTTTGAGGCAAAAATGATATTCGGGGGAGTTCATTCTTGCCTCAAGTTTAGCTTATTTTACAAATCTGCATAAGTTAACAACTGAATGTTTGCTTGCTTCAAGAGTGCTTTAGTGTCAGGATGGATGGCCATCGCGACTTCTTTTGTTCGTGGAATCGTCAGGCTAGAAGTATTTAATATAAAGTCATCCAAATAGCCAGGGTGTAAAATTAGCATATCTACGCCATCTTTATGAGGTGCTTCAACTAATTTCTTCAAACTTTGATAGGGGTTATAGTCTGGTTTCATGCTATCCATCGACACGTAAACTTTTGTTTGATTAACAAGCATAGGTTTTCCATCAAAAGAAAAACCAGAATATTTTAACTGATATTTTTCCGCAATCATTTGGAGTCCTTTAACCAAATTAGGACTTTCTACTGCATGACCTTCAAAGTATTGAGGTTGTCTGCCTGTTAGTTCAACAAATTTATGGTATTGGGCTTCAATTTCTAGTAAAACTTCTTCCAAAACAACAAAATCTTCTTTTGCTTGGCGGTATTCTTTTGAAGACTTAAAGGTTCCTGTGGTTGTCGTAATGCTTGGAATGAATTGAGGATCAGTTAAAGGTTTTCCAACACAAATATTGGTGTGACAGCCATAACAAACATCAACATTTTTTAATAGGTTTAAACCATGTTCTGTTGCGGGCATATTTACCATGACGCCTACATTATTTACGACCCCCTCTAAAACAGATTTTGCAATCCCATAATTTATTGCTTCAGAGTAACCTAAGTCATCTGCTCGAATTAAAATAGCCATTTATTTCACCTGTCCTTTCTGTTCCACTCCAATCAAATAGGTAACAATCGCTGAGACTAAAATCGCAATCAAGCCACTAATGACCCCATTGATTAAATTTATTGTAGAGCCACCAGCATAAGCACTTAATGCCAAAAAATTAGCAACGGGGACTAGTGCGTAAGCCGTCACACCTGTAATTGATGCATAAACAGCCCCAGCAAATCCACCCGCCATTAAGCCCACAAAGGGACGTCTATATTTTACGGCAACGCCATACATCCCTGGCTCAGTGACACCGCCAATGATTCCAGCAATTACATAACTCCAAGCTAAGTTCCGCTCTTCTGAATTTTTGATTCTTAAAGCGGCGCCTAAACACATTCCTGTGACTGCCATACTTGCAGCAACGGCTCCCAACGTAACAAAATTATCTGATCCATTAGCAGAAAATAGCATAATCATAGTGGTAATCATTAATAAGTGCATGCCAGTCATGACTAAAAATTGCCATAATGCGCCAACCAGTCCGATAGCTAACAAATGAGCAATGCCGCCTAAGTTTCCGAAAGCTAAGATTCCTTCTGTCAGATAATTCCCAGCAAAGTTTCCAGCAGGTCCAATGATAATCAGTGTCAATGGAATCATTACGGCAATCGTAAGTGTTGGAGCAAAAATTGTTTTTAATGTAGTAGGTAAATGTTTTTTAAAGAATTTTTCAACATAAGACATGATCCAGACTGAAAAAATAATGGGAATCACAGTACTGGCATAAAGTTGAGGCTGTGCAGGAATCCCATAGACGCTGAAGTTTTTCCCATCAGTAACTAGTTGAACAAAAGTTGGATGAATCATAATTCCACCTAAAAACATAGCGACAACAGTGGTTACGTGGAATTTTTTAGAAGCAGTATAGGCGATAAAAATGGGGAAGAAATAGAATCCAGCATCACCAACAAAGGTAAGTAAAGTAAATAAATCAGAGCCTTCTGCAATGAGGTTCAACATTCCAGGACCTAATACTGCAACAAGCATTTTGAACATAGAAGCAGCTACTAAAAGAGGAATTAAAGGAGTTAAGCAGCCAGCCAATGCATCTAAAATCTTATTACCGACTTTTTTCAAGGTGAGTTTTTCTTTTGGCGTATCAAGGTTTTCCTGTATGGGCGTACTATATTCAAAGCCTCCTATTTGACATAAGCTAGTATAAACTTGTTCTACCGTTTGGCCGATAATTATTTGTAGCTGACCACCAGATCGTGCAACACCAAGTACTCCTGGAATAGATGTTAAAGTTTTTTCTTGAACCAAACTATTGTCTTTGATATTAAAACGTAATCTAGTCATACAATGAGTCACATAAGAGATGTTGTCTTTTCCACCAATGCTTGCCAATATTTGGCTAGCCAATTGTTCGTATTGTTTATTTTTATCCATGTTGATTCTCCTCATTGGTTATTTTTTATGATGCGATTTATATGAATCATTAAGTAAAGTAGCTCATCGTCGGTACTTTTTACCTTTAAAGTTTGCTGAATCAGTTCAGCGATTGCGATAGAGCATTCATAAGCTTTTGGGCTATTTTCTTTCATTGTTTCAAAGAGTGGTTCATTACTGTCTATAAATTGTTCTTCTTGTTGGATTCTTTTAATGTAATAGCGTAAATGCATGACAAATCGATTATAGTGAAAGTCATTTTTATTCAATTGAGTTTGAAAGCTATCTTCAATTAATGCTGAGCATAGGTCAATTAACTCGTCGACATTTGGCTCGTTCTCATTTACTTCTATTTCTTCTTGGGCATTGACAAAGTGCATGGCAATTGTGGTGATTTCGGAATCTGGTAAGGTGATGAATAGTTTTTTTTGAACCAGCTCTATGGCAGATTGGCCCAATTCAGTTTCACGAGGATAGAGTTGCTGGATGTCATAAGAAAAGATTAGTTTCATGTCTTTGAATTTCTTCATTCTTGTAATCGCAAATTGTAAGTGGTCAGCTAAACTAAAGACCATATTGGGATTTAAGTTTTTACTCAGTTTAATTTGAGCTAATTTTACGATTTCAGCACTGATGTCAAAGATAGCTTGCGGAATTTCACTTAATAGTTGATAGTAGTGAGCATTTAACTGATAAAAAGTCATGGAAATTTTGCTTAAATCATTGAGTTCATAAGGCATTTTAGGAAAACCAATACCGATGCCAAATGCAACAAGTTCATTTCCGTTAGCATCCTGACAGACTGCCACATTATTATTTATTTTTTTTACAACCTTCATTACACATCCTCCTTCCTCTTTAGTTAACGCAAAAACTCTATCTGGGCACACTAAACCTAAGAATAATCACCTCATTCTTATGGTAATGCCTCCAAACAGAGTTACAATCCACTTTATATTTTATTACGTTTAGTATAGCACGGAAAGATAGCGTTTTCAATCTATCTTTTTTTATATAAAACTAAAAAATCGTGAGAAGCCTAATCATTGATGGGGAAAATAACGATAAAAATATCAATGGATAGAAAAGATTAATTATTCTATTGACTTTCCATAGAAAACGCTTTATATTAAAGACGTATTAACACGTATTAAAAATGACTATATTCAAATTATTCTAAGAGGTGAAAACATGGAGAAATTAGAATCTAACGCAGTAGCACCATTGTATAAACAATTGTATGAAGCGTTACTAGCTAAGGTGAAATCTGGTGAATATCAAGTTGGGGACAAGATCCCTTCCGAAGAGCAGTTAATTAGAATTTATGGTGTGAGTCGAGTCACTGTTCGAAATGCAATTAAGCAATTAGTAGATGAAAATATTTTAGTCAAACGTCATGGAAAAGGAACTTTTGTTTCAATGCCAGCGTACATTGAAAGTATGACAGCAGGGGGAAGTTTTACGGAATCAGGACTTCAAATGCAGAAAAAACCAGGGACGAAAGTTGTCTCAGTGGAAGAAAAAGAAGCAACTGGACATGTGGCACAAGCTTTAGGAATTGAAAAAGGGCAGTATGTCATTGCGATTGAACGAGTGCGTTTGCTAGATGGAACAGCAGCTATTTTTGAAGTGGATTATTTTAGAAATGATTTTGACTTTATGCTAGAGGTGAATTTGGCAGATGAATCATTATTGGACACCTTGCGGACACATGGTGGTTTAATTGCATCTTATTTTGACAATATCATAGAAATTTCTTTGGCAGATGAAAAAGTTGCCCGATATCTTGGCGTGGAAGAAGAAGAGCCTTTGGTGAAAATTAATCAAACGGTGATTGACGAAAAAAATCAAATTCTTTATTTTAACGAGCAATATATTCGTAGTGAAATATATAAAGTAGCGATTCGATCCTATAACAAATAGTAAGGGAGAGGGGATTATGAGAAAAATATATATTGCAACTCATGGAGATTTTTCAAAAGGATTAAAGCATTCACTAGAAATGATTGTCGGAGAAGCGGCCAAAGAAATTCAAACGTTCAGTCTTTATCCTTGGGAAAGTGCCACAGATTTTTCTGAGAAATTAAAGAAAGAGCTCGCTCAAAATAAAGTAGATGACTATATTTTGCTAGGAGATTTGTTCGGTGCCAGTGTCGTCAATGCTTTGCTAGAAACAACTGCTTTTAAAAACGTGATTTTGATTTCAGGTGTCAATTTGAATTTAGCATTAGAACTTTTACTGGCTGGTCCAGAAAGGCTAACGGAGGAAGAAATCCAAGAAATTATTTTTCAAGCACAACAAGGAATCCGACGCGTCACAATTGAAAATTTAGAAAATGAAGAGTTTTAAGGAGGATGCAACGTGAATAAAAAAGCAACATTTTTATCCTTATTTCAAGAGAAAAAGCCGATTATTGGTGTGATTCATTTGAAAGGAGATAGTGATGAGGAGATATTAGAACGTGCCAAAAAAGAGATTCAAATTTACGTAGAAAATGGAATTGATGGCATTCTGATGGAAAATTATTACGGGAACTACTATGACTTGGAGAAAGCAATTCAATATATCAAGTCTCTAAATCTGTCACTGCCTATTGGGGTAAATGTCTTAAATGTTGATCCTTTAGGTTTTCATCTAGCTAAAAAATATGGGCTGCAATTTATGCAAATCGATTCGGTTGTAGGACATGTAAAATCACGGGATGAAGCCTCTCTTCAGGAATTTTTCGATTTGTACAGAAGTACCTGTCAGGCAAAATTAATTGGAGGAGTTCGTTTTAAATATCAACCTGTTTTATCTGAAAAAACAGTAGCAGAAGATTTAGCGATTGCAACGACACGCTGTGATGCTATAGCTGTAACTGAAAACGCTACCGGGGAAGAAACCTCTTTAGCTAAAATCGAGTTGTTCCGTAAAGAATTACCAGAATTTCCACTGATTGTTGCGGCAGGAGTAACGAAAGAAAATGCAAAAGCGCAGTTAAGAATTTGTGATGCAGCGATTGTCGGCAGTTATTTTAAAGACACTCGAAAAGATACTGGAGATATTTGTGCAGAACATGTAGCTGAATTTATGGCAATGATTAAAGAATTAAGGAGTGAGTTGAATGATTAAAATGTTGCGTGTGGATCATCGCTTGATTCATGGTCAAGTGGGTTTTACTTGGACAAAATTTTTAGAGGCAGATTGCATTCTAATTGCTAGTGACGATTTAATTAAAGACGAGTTAAAAATGAGTGCAATGAAAATGGCAAAGCCTTCTGGTGTTAAATTGGTAATGAAAAACATTGACGATTCAGTAAAAGCATTAAATTCCGGTGTGACAGATAAGTATAAACTATTTATTTTGTGTGAATCTGTGGAGGACATGTATCAATTAGTGAAAAGAGTTCCGATAATGACTGAAATTAATCTTGGTGGGATGAAAAATGGGAGCGATCGAGTCCAAGTATCGAAAGCAGTACATTTATCAGAAAGAGATATCGAAAGAATCCGGGAACTATTAGCGGATGGAAAAAAATTGACGGTTCAGTTAGTACCTGATGACTCAGCCACAGCGGTTGAAAAGTTATTACCATAAAAACAGATCGGTTTGGAAGGAGGAAGAGAAAGTATGGAAGTTACGTTTATTCGAGTGTTGTTGATGTTTGGAATTGCATTTTTTGCTTATATGCATAGCTGGTTTGGTTCAACAATGTGGAATCGGCCGATTGTCGTTGCACCATTAGTAGGGTTAGCGCTAGGAGACCTGGAAGCTGGAATCAAGTTAGGAGCCACTTTAGAATTAGTTTTTATGGGAGCTTTTCCCGTGGGGGCTAGTAATCCGCCAGACTTTGTTTCAGGAACGATTATTGCAACCGCCTATGTTATTATGAGTGGGCAATCCATTTCCAGTGCTGTTATTTTAGCAGTGCCAATAGCAACCTTAGTGCTATTAATTGATAATTTGCAAATGACCTTCTTACTTACAGGAGCCAGCCACTTAGCTGATAGAGAAGCTGAAAAAGGCAATATCAAAGGAGTAGAAAGAATTCAGATTATTGCAGGAATTGGAAACAAAATTTTACTTGCATTAATTGTTGCATTAGGCTTTTACTTAGGAGTTCCTTTCATTGAAACCGTTCTTTCCTATGTCCCTGAGTTTGTGACTCATGGTTTAGATATCGCGGCAGGAATTATTCCAGCAATTGGGTTTGCCATGCTCGCTCGAATGATGGTGACTAAAAAAATGGTGCCATTTCTATTATTAGGTTTTCTGTTAGCGGCGTATCTAAATATTACCGTTGTTGGAATTGCATTATTTGGAATTGTTGTTATTTTACTCTACATGAATTTCAATGAGAATCAACCAAAGGAGGCCTACCCCGATGACAACGAATTCTAAAGAAAAGTCAACGACGATTTCACCAGAGTCTAAAATTACGAAAAAAGATTTCTGGTCGGTATTTTTCCGTTCCATGACGTTAGATTCTTCTTGGAACTATGAGCGGATGCAGAATTTGGCGTACGCTTTTGCAATGGCTCCGATTATTCGACGTTTATATCAAACGCCAGAAGATCGAAAAGAAGCATTAGAAAGACATCTTGAATTTATGTCGGTAACGCCGCATATCTCTACACTTCTGTTCGGGATTTCAGGTGCAATGGAGGAAGAAAATACTAAAAACCGAGAGTTTAATCCGGCCAGTATTAATGCAGTGAAATCCAGTTTGATGGGACCTATGGCTGGAATTGGCGATTCATTTTTCTGGGGCACGTTAAAAGTTATTGCTTCAGGGGTTGCTATATCTTTAGCGAAGCAAGGAAACGTTTTTGGTCCGATAGCCTTCTTACTGATTATTAATGTCCCTCATTTTATTTTACGCTATATTTGCTTAGACAAAGGGTTTAAGCTTGGAGCGAAATTCTTTAGTGATGTTGGTGATAGTGGTGTAATTGAAAAAGTTACCAATGCAGCGTCGATTCTAGGACTCATGGTAATTGGTGGGATGACCGCTTCCAATGTGGTTTTTGAATTAACAGCTAAAGTTGGAAGTGGAAAGATAGCGGCACCATTGCAAGAGTATGTAGATCAAATAATGTTGGGCTTTTTCCCAGCCCTCTTTTTCTTAATCATTTATTGGTTGTTAGGGAAAAAAGTGAAGACTACAACGCTGTTAATCGGAGTTATTGTAATTTCTATACTTTTTGCAGCCTTGGGTGTTGCTTAAGAGAGGATTTTATATGAAGTTACTTTTGAGTAAATTGTATAAAGTCTTGCTTATATGAACATCTTATATTTTTAGAGAATCTACACTGGAATAATCAGTGTAGGTTCTTTTTATTTTTCAAAAATAAGTTCTTTCTAAACAAATAGAGTAAACATGAAGTCGTATTGTGAAAGGTTCGTTTAAGTCAATTATTTCATAAGTCTTTATTCTAAACTTTTCAACGAGAATAGACTAAAATGAAAGAGGTTGAAAGCGTTATTGGTTATTTGAACCAAGAAGTGAGTTGAAAATGGGGGAATCTTAATATGGGAGAAAAAGATTTTAAGTTATCTATACCAAAAAAAATAGTCGAAGAGTTTCGTCTGGAAAATGGAGAGGAAATAACGTTAAGAATCAAAGATCAGAAGGTTATAATGGAACCTTCAAATAAGGAAGTTGGAAACCAAACTATTTCTTTAAGATGGTTTTTAATTCCAACAGTCATTGTTAGTCTGTTCTATTTTGTTTATCTTTTATTCACTGGAGATACTCAGATTAATTTAGTAGGCCAACAATCTATCGCTAACATGGTCCTACAATTAGGGATTGTTAGCGGAACAGTTAGCTTTTTTATTTTTTTTATTAGGGGGAAAAACAATCAAATCACGACCCAATCCAAGGATATATATTGGCGGAATTTCCCAACAATTTTGATTTCTTTTGTTGTCATGTTATTGTTTGCCTTATTGGTTTTTTTCAAGATTATTGGTCTTATTTTTGAGGGAGCGAGTTTTGATCGTTACACTGCCACGATACTCTTCGGGCTATTCACAGGGATTGTTAACTATTTTATGATTTATTCAGCATTATCAATTACCCCTTCTAAACTGACGAATATGCTAATTTTTGCAATTATTGGTGGTGTCCTAATTTCAATGATTACTAATAAAGACTATTTGTGGTGGCAGCATAATTTTAGTTTTTTAGGAACGACAGAAGCGAAAAATAGCTGGCAATTTAACGTGACGTTAATGTTTTCAGCGTTATTGATGGTAGCGTTAATAGATTGTCTATTTGTTGAACTGAAAAGAGCTTTGCCTAATAATAAGCGATTGTCCATTCTGCGTATTTTGTTAACTTTAACCGCGTTGGATTTAGGAGCAGTAGGTTTATTTCATTATACTGAAACAGGTCGTTTTCAGGGCGTTCACAATCAAGTGGCTGGTTATCTAGTCTATCTAATCATTATTTTAATTATTGGGATAAGGTGGTTGCTGCCAAATGTAACGAAAGAATTTCTAACGATTTCTTATATGATTGGACTATTTTTGGTTGCAATTACCGTTCTATTTCAAAGTGTGGGTTATTTTTCTCTGACAGTCTTTGAACTATTAGCGTTTATGTTAGCATTTAGTTGGATTTTGTTGTTATTACAAAATCTTCAAAAAATAGCTCAGGAGGTGAACAACACTTTCCAAGTTGTTGTTGAAAGAGATGAAGAGAATTCCAGCAATTAGCGAGTTTTAATGTATAGTCTGCTAAACTAAAAAAATGTTCTTATTTTGAGTTTGTTGATCAGAATAAGAACTTTTTTATTAAGGTATTTTCATGCTATCTTAGTGTATCTATTTTCCATTCATCCTACCCTTTTTTCGGTATTTCTTTAGAGTAACTAAATCAGTAATACCCACGGAAAAGAAAATAAATATTAAAATCAGCCCACGGAAACGAGCCTCGTTAAAAGCATAGTTCGTCGAAAAAAGAAACAAAATGGAAGAAGAACAAAGGAGTGTAATACCGAAAATTTTATTTGAGAATTTCCAGACTCTCATGCCCAAAACGTAAGTGCTAATCCCACGATAGCCAAGACCTCCTGAACCCCTGCTACTTAATAAAAGACAACATAGACCTAATAGTAAAAGAACTAGAATCATATTGCTATTACTCAATATCTTTTCCTCCTTTTTGAAACACCCTATTTTCATTGATTTATTGAAATGCTCTTATTTTAAGTTCATTGTAGCATCTGTGTTAGAAATTGACTATCCACGAGATGGATACAAAAAGTTTTTACTGTAGGCGTTCTATAGGAATTATGTAATAATATAAGAGAAACCAATCAGTTGTTTTTTTGGTCAGTCAATAGACACAAGAGTTATAAAAAAGAAATGAATAACTAGCGAATTCTATTTAAATATTTAGGGGGAGAAAAAATGAAAAAGAAACTATTTTTTGTTATGATTGCATGTTTAGTTGTGTTGACAGGTTGTAAAACAGAAAAGGTGCAGCCAACAAAGAGTCCATCATCTACAACCCAAACTGAAAATAAATCAGCATACAATTCAGCAATGGAAAAAGGGAATGAAGCGATTGTAAATAAAGAATTTGATAAAGCAGAAGCTTCTTTTGAATTAGCTTTGGAGTACGATAGTAAGAGTGAAAAAGCTAAAAATTATTTAAAACAAGTTTCTATTTACAAAGAAGCGTTGAAAAATTTTAACAGTAAAATCTACAGCCAGGCCTTTGATTTAGCCAACAATTTAAAAGAGATTTCTGGTTCCAAGAATCTTGCAAGATACGCGGATGAGCTTTTAAAACAAATAGAGCAAACCTTGGAAGAAGAGAAGAAAATTAAGACAGAAGTGATAACAACACCAATTGTTGTAAGAACATACTCAGAGGCAGAAAAACAAGCCATCACACAAGAATTTTTGAATTGGGCGATTCCTCGCGCTCAAATTGGAAATATGACAGTGACTAGTCAATATTTTGCCCATGGAGCTGGTGGAAGAGGAGACTGGTATGGAGTGACTGTTGATGGTCGAATACAAGTCCAGGAGTTGATGACCCCAGGATACAATGCTTTTGAGTTACACAGTTTAGGGGGCGTTGTTTTCTATACCTCCCTAGATGGCAGTACAGGACTAAATGAAAATTTTGAAAGCATAGCCAGTGGATATTCGACAAAAGCGAATCCTGAAAAGAAAATTACCAAGTATCTATTAGCAGATACTGGTAATATCTATGAATATGGTGCGACTGGAAAAAGTATGATTGCCTTCAGTTCAGGATTTACAGAAGCATCAGATGATGGACAATTTTCTGATGATAGCTACCTACCTGTTTTTCAACAATCGGGAGATGTAGATGCCATTAATAAGTTGAAAGAAATAGTCAGAAAATACCAGTAGATTTTAGATATTTATTTTTATGATTGAGTATCAAATTGAATGGGAATATAAGAGAGAAAAAGCAATGTTTTAATTTAAGAGGATGATGGAGCAGTCAGTTTGTCTTTTGACTACTTCATCATCCTCTTTTGCTTTAACTATAAATTAGTTTTTAGACGACTATCTTTAGAAATAAAATTAGATTTTGTCGATTTAAGCAGTCAGTGTTTCTAAAGCGATAATAATCATGTCATTGAAAGTAGTTTGTCTTTCTTCAGGAGACGTTTGCTCACCAGTAATTAAATGGTCACTAACAGTCAGTAAAGAAAGAGCTTCGACGCCAAACTTAGCTGCCATATAATAAAGTCCTGCTGTCTCCATCTCAACTCCAAGGACACCATATTCACCCAAACGTAAAAATTCCTCTTCGTTGTCTTTATAAAAAGAATCGTCTGATAAGACATTTCCAACATGGATCGTCATGTCTTTTTCTTTAGCTAAATGGAAGGCTCTATCGATTAATTCAAAGGAACCAATTTGTGGGAAATCATAGGTTGGAAAATCATTTTTAATCATTGAAGAATTCGTTGCTGCTGCTTGAGCAATTAAAACATCACGAATTGCGATATCTTTTTGAATAGCACCACAGGTTCCGATTCTAGCTAGTTTTTCAACGTGATAGTCATTAATTAATTCATGAATATAAATAACTGCTGAAGGCATACCCATGCCTGTTCCTTGTACCGAAATTGGTACACCTTTGTAAGTTCCAGTATAGCCTAACATTCCTCTGACTTGGTTATAACAGACAGCATCTTCTAGAAAATTTTCTGCAATATATTTTGCCCGTAAAGGATCACCCGGTAATAAGACGTGTTTGGCGATTTGCCCTGCTTCTGCTTCAATATGAAAACTCATAAAATCCCTCCTATTTTGTTTGTATCCGTTTTCTTTTTTACTATAACATGGAGAACTTTATGAATACCGTTAAAGGGGCAACCATAAAAGTGTGACGTAGCTCACATTTTTACTGTTAAGGGAATAATTGAAGTAAGCGATTTCAAGTGTTAGGATGAAAACAGAAATAAGCTATTTCCATTTTCTTAAAAATTGAAATTCTTCGGCTTCATCACAAACAGAAAGTAATTTCTCTTTATCCATAATGTGAAGATATTTCCCTTGGAAGTCAATGATTTTTTCGTCTTGAAATTCACTTAAGGTTTTAGAAACAGATTCTCTTGAAACTCCTAGCATATTAGCGAAAAGCGATTGATTGATCTTCATGTCTATTTTTAAGAGATTGTCTTCATCGTTACCGAAATTATAATAGAAATCAACAATCAAATTTGCGACTTTGCGACGTACATCATAAAAAGTTAAATAACGAATTAAGCGGTTCAACAAGCGAGTTCGACTAGCTAAGACAGCATAGGTTCGTTTCAAAATACAAGGGTGTTCGTCAATTAAAAAAAGGAAATTCTTTTTTGAGATAGTTAGTAAAGATACATCAGTGAGTGCTTCAACGCTAGAAAGACGGTATTCAGCATCTGAAAGGGCCTCGGTTTCGCCAATAATGTCTCCGGGAGTAGCAATGCCAAGTATGATTTCCTTGCCATCGTGCATGCGATAAATTTTTAATTGGCCAGATAGAATAAAATAAATCTCTTCCGTGTCATCATTTTCAAACATTAGGATTTGGTTTTTTTTGTAGTTACGTACTCTAAAAAAATTTTGATAAGAAGAAAGCTCTGTTTCCGATAAGTCCGAAAAAACATCAATTTTTTTTAGTTTTTCAATCATGATAAAGGTCCTTTCCCATTGCGTTGTGATGACCTTAGTTTACCATTTTTTTATGTTGGAAAAATGAAAAATTTAGGAGAATCGAAAAGAAATATTTCTGTGATTCTAAGGGAGGAATCATTTATAGTGCTACTTATTCTGATTCTTTCTAGTAGTTTTTTGATAGATCTGATGATGATTGGGGGAGAATTAAGTCCGAATGTTGGGGAAAGCGGAGAGAATCAAGTAAAAGTTATCAGGAATAGCGGTCACTTGTGAAAAATAAAAATTGTAAGGTGAGGAAAAGAACATGAAGAAAAAAGCGTTTAAAGTGTTAATCACAGCAATGGTATTGTCTTTGGTTTTAGTTGGTTGTGGTGGCAAAGGGGAAAAGAAATCTGAAGGCAATGCGGGCGAAAAAACACTAAAAATTGGGATGGTAACGGATTTAGGGAGTGTCAATGACAAGTCGTTTAATCAAAGTGCATGGGAAGGGTTACAAAAATTAGAGAAAGATAAAGGGTATGAAGTCAAATACTTAGAACCTAAAGCGGATGCGGATGTTTTGCCGAACTTGTTAGAATTTGTCAATAATGGCTATGATTTAACTTGGGCAACAGCAGCAACATTAGAAGATGCGGTGACTGAAATTGCAAACGATCATCCTGATGCTAAGTTAGGTATTATTGATTCAGCGATTGAGGTACCAAATGTTGCATCCGTCTCTTTTAAAGAGAATGAGGGAGCATTCTTAGTGGGGGTAATTGCTGGTTTAACAACGAAAACAAATAAAGTTGGTTTTGTTGGAGGAATGGAAATCCCAGTGATTCAAAAATTTGCGGCAGGTTATCGTGAAGGGGTTAAAGCGGTGAACCCAGAAGCTAAAGTAATTATTAATTATACGGGTTTATTTAATCGCGTAGATATGGGAAAATCAGCAGCTTCAACGATCTATAATGATGGGGCAGATATTATTTTTCACGCGGCTGGTTTGACTGGAAATGGTGTGTTCAATGAAGCAACAGAACGTAAAAAAGATGGCCAAGACATTTGGGTAATTGGTGTTGATAAAGATCAATCACTTGAATTTGGAGATGATGTTACCTTGACTTCTATGATTAAAAAAGTGGACGAAGCTGTTTATGCAATTAGCCAAGATTTAGCAGATGGCAAATTCCCAGGTGGAAAAGTAACTGAAATGGGCTTAAAAGAAAAAGGCGTTGATATTGCTCCAACTTCTGATAAAAATGTTGCGCCAGATGTTTTGAAAAAAGTTGAAGAGTATCGTGAAAAAATCATCAATGGGGATATTAAAGTACCTGTAAAATAACTTTTCATTTTTAGAAAAAATCAAAAAAAGCGGATTATTAGGAGGAACAATTCACGCTTTGTTCCTCCTGTTTTCTTTTAAAAAGTCTCGATAATAGCGATATATAAGAAGGTGGATTGAATGGAAACAGTTTTAGAACTAAAACAAATTACGAAAACTTTTGGGTCTTTTAAAGCGAATGAAGACATTAACTTTAAGCTGAAAAAAGGGGAAATCCATGCGCTTCTTGGAGAAAATGGGGCGGGTAAATCAACACTAATGAATATTGTTTTTGGTCTCTATCAACCAGATAGTGGTGAAATAATTATCAATGGTCAGCCACAAATAATGGATAATCCTAATAAAGCGATTGATTTAGGGATTGGAATGGTGCATCAGCATTTCAAATTAGTGGAACCTTTTACTGTTACAGAAAATATTGTTATTGGGAAAGAACCGAAAAAAGGCGTTAAGATTGATTTGAAAAAAGCCAAAGCAGAGGTGCTGGCGTTATCTGAAAAATATGGTTTAGACATAGATCCAGATGCCAAAATTGAAGAGATCAATGTGGGGATGCAGCAACGAGTTGAAATTATTAAAACATTATATAGAGGCGCAAATATTTTAATCTTCGATGAGCCAACAGCTGTTTTGACGCCTCAAGAAATAACAGAGTTTTTAAACATACTTAAAAAGTTAGTTGCAGAAGGAAAATCGATTATTTTGATTACACATAAATTGAAAGAAATTATGGAAGCTGCTGATTCTTGTACAATTATTCGTCGTGGAAAAGTAATTGAAACCGTTTCAGTAGCAACCGCAACGACAGATTCTCTAGCCGAAATGATGGTAGGAAAAACGGTTCACTTCTCAACTGAAAAGAAAGCTGCTAAGCCAAAAGACGTTTGTCTGGAAGTGAAAGAGATGGTCGTGAAAAATCCCCATGGCAATAATAGTATTGACGATTTGTCTTTTCATGTTCGTGGAGGAGAAATTTTAGGGATTGCTGGCGTTGATGGCAACGGTCAAACAGAGTTAGTGGAAGCTATTACCGGTATGAGAAGGATTGATTCGGGGACGATTTTAATTAATGGAGAATCTATTGGTGACCATTCACCGCGAGAAATTACGGAAAAAGGTATGGCACATATTCCAGAAGATCGCCATAAATATGGTTTGGTTTTAGATTTTTCAGTGAACGAGAATAGTGTTTTGCAGACTTATTATCGTCCAGAAATGAATCGAAAAGGCCTAATTAATCGAGAAGCGATGAATCAATTAACGCAAAAGTTTGTTACAGATTTTGATATTCGAATCCCTTCAATTGAGACGAAAGCTCGCTCTTTATCTGGTGGTAATCAACAAAAACTGATTATTGCTAGAGAAATGAATATGCAGCCTAAAATGATGGTGGCGGTTCAACCGACTAGAGGGCTAGATGTGGGGGCTATTGAATTTGTTCATCAACAATTAGTGGCATTACGTGACAGTGGAGTTGCAGTTTTGCTGGTTTCATTTGAATTAGAAGAAATTTTAAATGTTTCCGATCGGATCTTAGTTCTTTTTGACGGTAAAATAATTGGGGAAACAACACCAGAAACAACCAATGATCGTGAACTAGGATTAATGATGGCAGGGAAATATCAGAAGGGGGTAAGTTAGATGGAGCAACGCTTTTTAAAAAAATATGACTTTATTCTAATTCCTCTGATTGCTATTATTTTAGGGTTGTTATTAGGGGCAGTCATGATGTTAATCGGAGGGTACGATCCTCTTTTGGCTTACGGCTCACTGATTAAAAAGATTGTTGGAACTAGTTATGATTTAGGAGAAGCTTTTCGGACCGTTGTTCCATTAGTTATGAGTGGGTTGGCTGTTGCTGTCGCTAGTCATGCTGGGTTGTTTAATATTGGGGTTGATGGTCAAATCATTATGGGTTCTTTAGGGGCTTTGATTGTTGGAACTCAAGTTCAATTACCACCGTTTTTGCACGGCTTGTTAGCGATGGTTGTCGGCGGATTATTTGGTGCTTTATGGGGCGGTTTAGTGGGCTATTTGAAGGCTAAAAGAGGCATCAATGAAGTAATCAGTTCAATTATGTTGAACTTTATTGCACTCTATCTCAGTCATTACCTGATTCGTTTGTTTATGGATCAACCAGGGACTCAGCGTTCAACGTTAATTAAAGATTCAGCTAGTATTAATATTGGTTGGTTATCTGAACGAATGGGTGGTGCACGTGTTCACTGGGGCTTTATAATCATGCTGTTCGCTGTCTTAGCCTATCATATTTATTTGAATCGTAGCAAATCAGGATATGAGATTCGTGCGGTAGGCCTGAATCCTTTTGCTTCAAAATATGCTGGAATGAAAGTCCCTGCTGTAATGATTCGAGCGATGATGATTTCAGGCTTGATTGGGGGCTTAATTGGTAGTTTTGAAGTCTTAGGTGTCTTTAAATATATTGCTATCAATTCAACAACTTCTGGTATCGGGTTTGACGGGATTGCCGTTTCATTATTAGGAGGCGGAACTGGCTTGGGTATTTTGCTTTCAGGAACATTGATTGGCTTGCTAACGTACGGTGCTCAAGGGATGAGTTTTGGTGCAGGTGTGCCTAGAGAGATTATTAATATGGTTATTGCTTTTATTATTTTCTTTGTCGCAGCTTCAGGAATTGTTCGTAGCATACTTTACCTATTTGGAAAAAATAAGCAACCGAAGGAGGGATAAGCAATGGATATTTTAGCAAATTTATTAAATGGTATGCTGGTTTTCTCAACAGCTTTAATTTTTGCTGCGTTAGGCGGTATGCTCTCTGAAAGAGTTGGCGTGACAAATATCGGTATTGAAGGATTTATGGTATCAGGTGCGTTTGCTTCAGCGGTAACTGCTTATTATGCAGAACAGAGTGGTATGGGTGCGTTAACGCCTTGGTTAGGCTTGCTGGGAGCTTTTATCTTTACGTTAATTTTTTCAGGAATTCATGCGATTGCAACGCTGAAATATCATGCAGATCAAGTTGTAAGTGGAGTAGTCATTAATATGCTAGCTACCAGTTCAACCTTCTTTTTAGTCAAAATGATTTTCGCTGGTTCAGCCGAAACACCGATTATTACTCATGTCTTAAAAAAAATTCGAATTCCGATTTTGAGTGATTTGCCGTTTGTGGGTAAGGTACTATTTAATGCGTACCCAACTACTTATTTAGCGTTCTTATTAGTTGGACTATTGTTCTTTATTTTTTTCAGAACCCCACTTGGCCTTCGCCTAAGAGTCATTGGTGAAAACCCTAGTGCTGCAGCCACAGCCGGGGTCAATGTTATGAAAATAAAATATATTTCAGTATTATTAAGTGGTTCAATTGCTGCGTTAGGTGGAGCGACAATTGTTTTAACCTCCAATAGTAATTTTGCCTTCAATACCATTTCAGGCCAAGGGTATATTGCTTTGGCAGCGGTAATTTTTGGTCGTTGGCATCCAGTAGGCGTAATGGCTGGGGCATTGTTCTTTGGCTTAGCTCAAGCGATTAAAGACCAATTTCAAATTTTTGATTTTGCAGCAGCGATTCCTAACGAATTCTTTTATATGTTGCCGTATTTACTGACTTTAATCGTATTACTGATTGCAGGTGGTAAAACCAAAGCCCCAAGTGCTTTAGGCGAACATTACGATGTTGGGAAACGTTAAAAGGAGCGGATTGATTGAAGACTTTTTTAGAAACTAGATTTCATTTGACGGAAGAAGAGACAACCGTTCGCAAGGAAATCTTAGCGGGAGTTACGACGTTTATCGCGATTTCATATATTATAGCGGTCAATGGAACGATTTTAAGTTTAGCTGGGATGTCTTATGAGTGGGTCACGATTTCTACAGGTTTGACGGCATTTATTGGTTGTATGCTAATGGCTTTTCGAGCCAATTCCCCACTTGTTTTAGTTCCAGGAATGGGCGATAATGCGTTTTTCGTCTTTGTTTTAGTAACTTCTTTCGGGCTAACTTGGCAACAAGCAATAGCAGCAACCTTGATTGCTGGAATTTTATTCTTAATCATTTCTTCTGAGAAGATTGCAGATTACTTGGAACGCTCAATTCCCAAAACCTTAATTGCCGCAATGACGGCTGGAATTGGTTTGTTTATTGCTTTTTTAGGTTTTAAAAATGGAGGAATCATTGTCAGTAACCCTAATACTTTTGTTAGCTTGGGGAATTTAAGAGAAGCAGTGCCTCTTGTGACATTGGTTACTCTAGTGCTGATGTTGATTCTGTATTTGAAAAATATTAAAGGAAATTTTTTAATAGGCATTATCGGAGGAACTATTTTAGCTGGTTTTCTTGGACTAGTGAACTTTTCAGGTATTTCAGAGGGTGGTTTTTCACTAAGTGGTTACCATAATCAGTTATTTGCCTTTGATTTTTCCAAAATGGCTACGTTTAATTTTTGGATTGCTGTTTTTGCTTTAACCATGTTGATTGTGTTTCAAAATATGGGGGCGCAACTGGGCATGTTGCCTGATAAACGCAAGTTTAAAATGTCTTTTCGAGCAAATGCAATCTCAGTGGTTGTTGCCGCGTGTTTAGGTACTTGTTCCACCACTTCAGCAGCTGAAAATGCTGCTGGGATAGCAGTTGGTGGGAAAACTGGTTTGACCTCGTTAGTTGCAGGTGCTTTGTTTTTACCGGCTATCTTATTTGTTTCAGTTTTTAAAATTATTCCACAAAGTGCCATCTCACCAGTATTGATTATTGTTGGTTGTTTGATGATGACCTCCGTTCAAAATATTATGTGGCAGGATTTTACAGAAGCTTTTCCAGCCTATTTAATGATTGTTATGATGCCTTTGACTTTTAATGTCGCAAACGGTATTGCTTTAGGTTTTATTGCATATCCTTTATTAAAATTTGTCATGGGAAAACGCAAAGAAGTGACGCCTTTAATGTATGGTTTAGCGATGTTATTTTTGACTTATTTTATTTTAGGACCGATGTAAAAACTAAATCATAGAAGCGCATGTCAGGTAAAATAGAATAGATTTGGTTCATTAAAGCTGTTAGAAATATCGTGGATGCAATATAATTAATACAAACTATAAATATTTCTAAACAATCTAATAAAAATTAATGATGAAAAATTTTTAATCTAACAAAATTGATAGATGTTTGAAAGATGATTCCGAAGACTTCCTGTTTTTTGTAGTTTACAATGACTATAAGAAACGTTGAGGGAAGTGTCGGAGATGAATTCATTAACAAAAAATAGATTTAAAGGATTAACAACATTTGACTTAAAAGTAATTGGTATTGTCTTGATGTTTATCGATCATATTCACCAGATGTTTGTTCCAATGGGCGCACCTAGCTGGATCGATTGGTTTGGAAGACCTGTTGCTACGTTATTCTTTTTTGTCAGTGTCGTTGGGTTTAGTCATACAAGAAGTAAAGAAAAATACATGTTCCGATTATATATTGGGATGATACTAATGTCCTATGGGAGCTTTGCATTACAAAGAATTGTTGGCTACGAAGAAGTTCAATTAATGAATAATATTTTTCGTGATTTATTAGTGGGTACGATGATGATGTACGGAATTGATAAAATCAGTGAAGGATATAAAAGTAAAAAAATTGGTAAAGGATTGTTAGGCTTGGGATTCATTTTGCTCCCTATTGTCTCTTCTGCATTGTTAATAATGCTTATGTCAAATCTTACTACCGCAATTATTGCAGCAAATATCGCTAACTTTGTTCCAGCATTAATGTTTACTGAAAATGGTTTGATGGTGTTGCTAATTCCGCTAATGTATCTAGCAAGAAATCAACGTTGGTTACAATGTTTAATGATTGTTTTAGCAGCGGTATTTTTCTTTTCACAAGGATCAACCCAGTGGATAATGATTTTTGCTGTGATTCCAATGTTATTATTTAATGGCGAAAAAGGTAAAGGGATGAGAAACTTTTTCTATATCTTTTATCCAGCCCATATTTGGATTTTATATTTAATTTCAGCCTATATCTTCACGCATTTTTATTGATAGCTTGTAACAATAACTAAAATCTATGAATCGACCAGATGACTTTTATGCAAAGTTGTCTGGTCGTTTTTTTTATAAAAATGAAACCGATTACGATTGGATGTTATATAATAAAGAGACTTGTAATATTGAGGTTTATGAATAGTTGGTAAAAGGAGAAGTTTTTGGTGAAAGAAATTGAAGATTATGTAAGCACCTTAAAGAATTATCTCTCCTATTATGAGGAAAAAGGCTATCTATGGGGGAATTTAATTGTAATAGATGAAGGGAAAATAGTGGTTGAAAAAAGGCATGGGTTGTCGTCTGTAGAATTTACGATTAAAAATAATTCAAAGACACGGTTTCAAATAGGTTCCTTGACTAAAGCCTTTACGGCTATGCTTATGTTCATTTTGTATCAAGAAAAGAAGGTAGACATCCATGAAAGCATCAATCAATATATAAAAGATTTTCCAAATAGTAAGAGAATAACAATCTATCACTGTCTAACTTGTAGTTCTGGCATACCAAACTTCACCTCGTTTGATAATTTTTGGGAAGAAACGATGCGTATGAATTGGACGTTAACAGAGATGATCGACTCATTTAAAAATAAAGAAAGAGCTTTTGAACCAGGGGCACAATTTTCTTACTCTTCTTCAGACTACTTAGTCCTCACTAAAATAATAGAAGCGGTAACGCAAATTAGTTATGGAGAAGCCTTAAAAAAGTATATTTTAGAACCGCTAGGAATGAATGACACGGGCTGTCTAAACGAAAGGGATATTGTTGAGAACTTAGCAGATAGTTACAGTTATTGGGGAACAGAGATTCAAGCAGCTAAAACAGATAGGTCATTTCCATTAGGGGCATATGGTATTTTTTCGACGACAAGAGATTTAGCGATTTGGCTTCAAGCAATAAAAGAAAATAAATTGATTAGTGAGAACTTTAAGAAACAAATGCTCCAACCTTTTCAGGAAACCTATGCTTGTGGTTGGGATATTTCTGAAATTTTAGGGTTTACCTGTTATCAACATTTTGGAGATATTGATGGCTTTGTTAGTTCCGTCAAGCATTTAGAAAAAGATAATTTTACAGTCATATTTTTAAGTAACTTAGAGGTGATTCCTGTGACAGAGATTACCGCACAGATTGCTAAGATTAGATTAGGTAAAGAGTTTACTCATCCGATAGAATTGGACGTTCAATTAGATAGAAAGAGTATGGAAGGAATAACTGGAGAATATGTGAATAACACTAAAAAGATTTTCTTTGAAATAAAAATGGAACGAGAGAGGTTGTACTTGTATATTGCTAAGAAATACGAGATTATGTATAAATTTCAATTGCATCTGGAAAAAACACAAGAAGGAGAAATTTACCTGCAAACAGATAGAGTCGATGAAAGAATTACTTTTTGGAGTAAGCAAGATTTGTTAAGGGGGAATTGTATCTATAAAGATTATTCAGGGGAGAAATTTGAATGCCAGAAGTTGAAGTAAATCATTGCTGGTTGCAAGAATACGTTGTAATTAATTGGTAAAAGACGCTAATTTTTACCAAGGCTATCATTGGGAAAAGTTATCTAATGCTTGTATAATCCGAAGTGTAAGAGACTAAAAAATAGGTAATTGAAAGTTTTTTATGGGATAGAATTTTTTGTCATCGCCTATTTTTTACTCAATTACTTTTTGAATAATATTCTAGGAGGAATTTTTATGTCAAAAGCTATTCAGCCAAAAGATGCGACAATCTTTACCAAAGCATTACTTGAACAAGCAAAAAAAGAGCTTCCTTTTGAAAATGTAGCCGATTTCGAGAATGCGATTAAAGGCTTTATGGGAACCAAAGATCCATTAGTCATTGCTGATGAGGAAAAGCATATTAATTGGAATTTAAAAGAGTACGATTTTATCTCGACTAATGACGAGGCACCAGAATCAGTTCATCCTAGCTTATGGAGAAAAGCGCAACTGAATATGAATAACGGATTATACAAAGTAACCGATCGTGTTTATCAAGTGAGAGGGTTCGATTTGTCGAATATGACGATTATCGAAGGCGAGACAGGATTAATTATTATAGATACGCTGATTTCAACAGAAACGGCTGCCGCTGCACTAGACTTATATTTTGACTATCGTCCTAAAAAACCAATTGTTTGTATTATGTATACTCATTCCCATGTCGATCATTACGGAGGAGCAGCAGGTTTAGTAGATAAAGCAGATATCCTAAGTGGAAAAATTGAAGTCGTGGCACCAGAAGATTTTACATTTGAAGCCGTAGTTGAAAATGTTTTTGCTGGAAATGCTATGATTCGACGCTCTGAATATATGTATGGGGCTGGACTTAGTCGTGGAGTAAAAGGACAAGTAGATGCTGGACTTGGAAAAAATACGTCTAAAGGAACAATTTCTTTAATAGAACCAACAGATATCATTACAAAAGATCATGAAACTCGAATAATTGATGGGGTTAAGATGGAATTTTTAATGGTTCCACATACAGAAGCACCTACCGAATTTGTCATCTATTTCCCTGATTTTAAAATGCTGAATATTGCAGAGATAGCAGTTCATACGATGCACAATATATTGACGTTAAGAGGAGCACAAATCCGAGATTCTTATAAATGGTGGAAAGACCTTGATAAAGTAATCGCAGCATTTGAAGATCGTTATGAAATTTGTATTGGACAACATCACTGGCCTACATGGGGCAACGCTGAGATAAGCGACTTTTTGAAACATCAACGTGATCTATATAAATACATTCATGACCAAACACTTCATTTTATTAACAAAGGATACACCGCAACAGAAATTGCTGAATCAGTAAAACTCCCACAAGGGTTAGAAGAAAAATGGTATTTACGTGGACATTATGGAACACTCAATCACAATATAAAAGCTGTTTACCAATTTTATATTGGTTGGTATTCTGGACATCCCTCAGATTTGTATCCATTGCCACCAGAAGACGTAGCTAAAAAGTACGTTGAAGCGATGGGAGGAATCGAACGTGTTATGACTATTGCAACCACAGCTTTTAATGACGGAGACTATCGTTGGGGAGCCGAACTTTTGAAACATGCGGTATTTTTTGACGAAACAAATCAAGAAGCGAAAGAGTTGTTAGCTGATACTTTTGAACAGTTAGGGTATCAATCAGAATCTGGTCCCTGGAGAAATGTTTTCTTAACCGGAGCTGCTGAATTGAGAGGAGCGAAACCGCAAACCATTACGAAAGGAGTCAACGAGGATGTTTTAGCAGGAATGCCATTTGATTTATTATTAGACTTTCTAGGAATTCGTCTAAATAGTGAACGAGCTTCTGGAAAGAAGCTGTCAATGACTTGGAAGCTAGAAGATGTATCAGAAGAATATTCTATTGAAGTAGAAAATTCTGTGCTGGTTTATAGAAAAGGAAAAACGGATAAAAAGGTCGATTTAACCTTAACTACGACCAGAGAAATATGTAATCAGTTGTTTAGTGGATCAGGAAACTTTAAACAGTTTTTAGAATCAGGAAAAATTACTTGTATTGGAGACATGTCTATTTTAACTGAATTTATTTCTCTATTGGATAATTTTGACCCAGTATTCAATATAGTGACGCCTTAGAAATGATAAATAGAAAGAAATAGACGAAGCCAAATAAATTGGTTTCGTCTATTTTTTATGGGAAGATTATGGACTTTTACAATAGCTGATTGCTAATAAAAAGAATTAAGTCGTTCCAAGAATTTAAATCATAAGGATTATCAAGATAGAAGACTTGTTGCTGCTCATTTAACTCTTCAAAAACATCTGAAATGATTATGTCAGCCTTTTTAATAGTAGAAGTAAAACTGATTATGTTTGGATTAAAGGTCAGATACAAATTATTTTTTATAAATTCATCTAAGTAAATGCTTTTTGAATATTGAATGAAGATAATCAATTTCTTTTTTTGATTTCTTTTAAGCATGATGTAGAGAATCTCAGCAAGATGAGGTAAAAGATTTTCTTTAGCTTGCTCTCCTATTATATAGCGGCGCAGTTCTTCATTTACAAAACTAGTTATTTGATTTAATTCTAATTGATTCAGCATTGTCTTTGCACTGTTAGAAGGGTCAAGGGAAGAAACATCAATATCAATATATTGATAATAGATCAATTGGACAGCTAACAAATAATAATTGGTTAAATAGTCATCTGTGGTCAACTCGACTTTAAATATTTTAGAAAAATTGTTTAAAAAGGTTTTGATGAACTCAGTTAAAGGTAACCCAGAAGCTAACAGTTCTTTGGAAATAGCTTTTTTTGTATGGGGCGAATCAATATTTGTAATAAAATATCGAGCAGTAAATCCAAAAAGAGCTTCCTCCTGTTTAATAGCAGAATCAGAGAATAAGGATTTGTCAATAGATTTTATTATGACAGGTGGAAAAACTGTTTGAGAAACAGATTCAAAAATATTTAAGTAGTCAAAAAAATTATCAGGCAATTGAATGTGTTTCTTTTTCACGATGATTCGAAAATAAGTGATGGCTTGATAATGAGTAAACTGAGTCAGTTGATTTGATGTTGAGATATTATGACTAATAGGCGACTTGATAGTTTGAGCATGGACAGGAGAATAGATAATGGGCATATCAATACCCTTAAATAGCATCCATTGACTAAAAAATAGAAATACTCTCAAATTGATTTCCTCACCGACCAAATTTGAACGAGAGTTTGAAGTATCAAATTTGATTTTCAAATGGAACTTTTCAAGAAATGAATTAAAAACATTAATAGATTTGTACGTATAGGAAGTACTTAAATGTAAGTCTTGAGACAGGCTTTCAATAGAAGGGTAAACTTTGTTAAGCACAGCTTCAATGATAGTAGTCCTTTGTGAAGACTTAATGTAATAAAGATGCATTGAGTCAACAATGTAAATTGAATCTAATGTAGGATAATCGACAAGCATCTTTTGGCCAATTTGAAATAGTTGAACCTCATTAGATGGAAAGACATTAGACAAATCTGATCTTAAAGCTGAAATATGCCGGTAGATGGTGGTGTTTGAAATGTTGAAATCTTCCAAAAGTTTAAAAATAGATACCCCATGTTTATTTCCAATTATTTTTTTTAAAATCGCAAATCTTAATTTCTCATTTTTTTTCATTAGTAGATCATCCACTAGAATTCCTTCTTTCGATTATATGTTACATCCAAATCTAAATTACCGAATCAGTTGGTTAAAAATTTATGTTTATATCATAGCAGACAAACTAAGAAGAGTAAAAAAAAATGGGAATAAATTCCTTTTTTTTATTCATGTTTAATCTCTTGAAAATACATTTTTTATATCGATTATATTTATTAGGAAAATGAAGGGAGAATACTTTTGCTTATTTATAGTAGAAAAAAATTTGAGTACTTTACATTTCTATAGAGAGACCTTTCTATTTCAACTAAATTGATTAGATTGTGAGGGATTCTAAGAAAAAAATATTTATCAGTTGAATTGGACATTTCAAAAAAAGCTCTTCGAAGGGGAAAGTTTGGAAATCACGAGTGGCTAATCTACGTTATCATGACTATAAGCTTTAAGTCAAATGATTTATGAAAGAACATATATATTGGGTAAAAAAATAGAAATTATCTTTTTTCGGGATAATAAAAAACTAAAAAAGATAATCTTGATATATATATAGAATGTATAATCGTATCTAGTTGAAATTTTATGGAATAAAAAATAGAAAGGAGAAAATCTTAAATGCGATTATTTTTAGATAGTATGTTTGATCGGAAAATGTATATTCTTAACTTTATAGAGAGTAGTAAAAATCCCGTAACTATAAAAGAAATTACTGAGAAAACAGGATTATCTAAGAAAACAGTGTCAAAAGTTGTAAAAGAATTTGCACACGAACATGATAAGCACAAAGGGAATTTTGAAACAGTCTGTATAAATGGAAAAATAAAAAATGTTCAGGCTCAAAACCTTGATTTAGAAGGAATTAGTAGTAACTATTTAAAACAATCCATATTATACGAAATGATTAAGGAATTATTTTTATATGATAATATTGATGCCATCAAATTTTGTGATTTAAAATTTATAAGCACCTCAACTTTTTCTAGATATAGAAAAAAGCTTCAAGGAATTCTTCGTAGTTGCGGATTAAGCTTATCAAGAACTAATCAGATTATTGGAGATGAGCTGCAAATAAGAAACTTTTTTCTACTTTTTTTTTCAAGTAGTGGCAGTCAATGGGAGTTTGATATACAAGAGTTTGAATTCTTGAATAAGTATTTATCAAGAAAATTATCAAATTGGAATTCATATACTTTTCAAGAAAGGAAAAAAATTATTTTAATTATCCACATTAGCAATGTTCGTTTCAGACAAAGAAATCTCTTTTATCCTATGAGATTACAGAAAATAGCTGAATTACATACTGATTCTATATATACAAAAGTATTATATGATTATTTCTCAATATATAAAAATAAGAACAAACAGCAATTATGGAATGAATTAAGCATTGCACTTTTCTTTCTGTATAAAGAAAGATTAATCAAGGAAGAACTTGATATGGAAGCTTATAACAACTATTTTTCAAGTGAAAAGTTTTCATTTGTATATATGAGTGAAAAATTCACGAAAAAAATCATCGATTTTTTTTTTGATGGTGCTCAAGACATAAATCTATACTGGAGAATCAGGCAAGAAATGGATTTGTTCCATTTACAGTTAGAATTATGTTTTATAGATTCCCATCTATTCTATTATATTTATGATGAAAAAAACTTATTTCATTTAGATCCATTTGAAGAAGAAATTAGAAGGAAAGTAGCTATTATTTTTAAAGAACTAAAAAGTAATGATTTATATAGGAAACTGTTTTTTTCTATAAAAGAGAGTGCAATATTGGAATATTTATATTTAATGATTTACACATTAGTTGCTGAATTTTCCATAACCAAAGTGGAACCAATAAAAATAGTACTAAAAAATTCCAAGGTTTTTGTAAAAGATATTTTGGAGAATAAAATAACCTCTTTTTTCGGAGAAAGCATAAAAATAGTGAATATTAATGAACCAGTTGATATTGTTGTCACAGATATTAGCATTCCTTCCTTAAGTGAAGAAATTCAAAGTGTATATGTAACTACATTTTCTGATCTGTCAGATTTGTCAACACTATTTGGGGAAATTTCAAGTTTGATTATCAAAAAATTTGATGATAGAAAAATGATTACTATAGATTCATGATTTTCTATCTAATTGCACAATTGAATTTCTTTTTCAATCTTATAAAACTGGACTGTGAATAATGGACAACGACTTATAACTTTTAGGAGATGGAAATATGTATAAAATCGGAGTTGTATCAACTTCTGAAAGTAACGAATATGAACATTTAATAGAATTGAAAAGATTAGGGCATGAAATTAATAGAATAAATGCTGAGGATTTATCAGAAGAGGTTTGTGATATGGAAGGATGTATTATAGAAGATTTTGATCTATCTAATTTAAATCGTATCTGTGAAATACTCATGAAAGTTAAGAAAATTTTTAATGGAGTGGTTTGGGTGATTTCAAAATCACCAACAAAAGCGAGTAACATAGTTTATCTTCATTTAGGGGCGGATGGAGTTTACGATTTTCAAAAGGACCATGAAGAATTTGCATTACAATTAAATAATGCATTAAATCGATCTATAAGACAATCTAGTAAAATTAATAATAACCTTTTAAAGCTAAATCGCATTGAATTGAATCCAAGAAATTTATCTGTTCTAAAAAATGGAGAAGAAATAAGTTTAACAAAAATGGAATTTAAATTGTTGGGTCTTCTATTTGATAATAAAGGACAAACAATTTGTTATGAAGAAATAAGTGACTACTTATGGAAAGAAGAAAATGGGAATATTGATGAGCAACGTTTTAAGATTGGTAATCTAATGTTTAATTTGAGAAAGAAAGTCGAAGGAAGTTCAACTAACCCTCGTTTTTTGAAGACGATTCGGTCTAAGGGATATATGTTCAAAATATAGAAGCTGTCAATAAATAAACTATTGAGCTTGTTTGGAAATTAAGGCTTGTTTGATAGGGATCCAAAAAAAAGGAGGAAGCATTTTGAGAAAGCAACAAAAAATTATAATAGGATTTACGGTGTTTATACTCTTTTTCTTTGGATGTTCTAAAAATGTTTATGCTGATATGGATGGTGGGGTAGTTCAAACTAACGGGGTATTAGAGTTTCATGAAGAAGAGAGTACACAATCAACAACTACTAGTAGTAGCTTAGAGAGTCAAGAATCTACTACGGATAGCTCCTCAGTTACTTGGAAACCTGACAAAAAATATCCTTCAACAGGAGAGTTAATTGGGAAAAGTTTATTCTTAAGTGGGATTTTTATATTACTTCTGTACATTGCCTTTTTCTTCAAAAAGAAAATTAGAAGAGGGGAGGGCGAATAGAGTGAAAAGTTTGAAAATAAAAATAGGTGTAACCAGTCTTGTTTTAGTAATGTTTACTCATCCAATAGTTGGTTTTGCGGAAAGTAGCGTTATAGGGAAAGAAACAGTTCGATTTGAAGCGGAGTATGCTCAGGAAGTAAGAGATCCAGAAAATCCAGATGTAAAAGCTAATCCAGGGGTAAGTCCTGTAACGACAGGTGATTTAAGAATTGATTTTGTACCCCAATTCAATTTTTTGGCGCAAAAAATGTCGTCTAAAGATGAAATTTATCAAGGGAATGCCCAACTTTTTTTCGGAGATACTGGAGCAAGAGGAAATTTTATTCAAGTTTCAGATTACAGAGGGACTGGATCTGGTTGGAAACTTCAAGTAAGGCAAGAAACACAGTTTAAAAATGACCAAGCTGAGAACAAAGAATTAAAAGGAGCACTGATTTCAATAGACCAATCTTGGGTGAACTCTACACGTTCTGAAAATGAAGCGCCCGTTGTCTCAAAAGATATTATTCATATGGATAATATTGGCGAAACATATAATCTAGCAGAAGCAAAACAGGGGACTGGGCAAGGGACTTGGCATATTATTTTTGGCTCTTCTTCTGACAACAATAAGGGGAGAAAGCAGACGTTATCCCCAATCACAGATAGTAGAGGCAAACCAATTTTAGACGGTAAGTTTGAAAATAAGCCAATGGTTAAAAATAGTGCATTAACGTTGTCAGTACCAGGAGCAACGAAAAAAAGTCAGGTACCTTACGAAACGATGATAACTTGGATTTTATCCGAGCTACCATAAATAAAAAACAAACACAATAGGAGGAAACACAAATGAAAAAATCATTAAAATTAGTTAGTGCAGCTTTTATGGCTACATTAGCTTTCGGGATGTTATTACCGACAGCCGTGAAAGCAGAAGGAGAAACAGGAAAACCAGATGTAACTAGTAAAGGTAAAATCAAATTTACCCAAGACGACACTGTAAATCCACCTAACGTAGGACCAGGTGAAGGCGGAGAAGAAATCGAAGAGCCAACTCAAAATCCAGCAAAATTACCATTAAAAATCGTTTCTGTTACAGATTTAGATTTTGATACACACAAAATTGTTGCTAACGATCTTGACAAGAAATTTAATGCAACAGCTTTTAAAACTAAGACAAAAGGAGAAAATCCTAAAGACGTAATTTTACCTCACTTTGTTAGATTCCAAGATATTCGTTCAGATGGCGAAAACAATCATTATACAGTATCGGCAAAATTGACTAAACAATTTTCTGATGGTAACAAAACGTTAACTGGAGCATCAATTGAATATAAGAATCTTAGTTTAGTATCTGGAACAAATAACGCAACATTGCCAGATACTAAAGATGGTGCACTAGTAAATACATTTACACTAACTGAAAAAGGTGGACCAGAAACAGTATTTACAAACAAACAAGACGGTAAAGGATTTGGAGTGTTCGAAATAGTGTTTGGTGATATTAAGAAGCCTATTGAAAATGCTTCTGATTATGAAAATATAGTGTTAACTGTTCCTGGAGATAATGTTATTAAAACAGGAGACTATCAAGCAGAAATTACTTGGTCAATCGCTGAAGTGAAGTAATAGAGTGAAAGTTTTGAATACTGAGATAAAAAGAGCGATTTGTTTTATCTCAGTATTCTATAAAAAGAGAGGTTTTTAATTTATGAAGAAAAATAGAGTAAGTTTTCTTTTAATGTTTATATACATAGTTGGACTATTTTTTCCATTAAGTACTTTTGCAGAAGGAAATAGTCAAATGAATTTAGAGGGTTTTTCTTTTGAAGTAATTCTACCAGAAAACCAACATAATCATGAGGTCACTTATTTTGATTTAATGATGAATCCTGGACAAAAGCAAACGGTTAAAATTAAGATGAATAATTCATCTGATGAAGAAATTCAAATTAGTGTGAAAATGAATGGTGCTAAAACGAATAGCAATGGAGTGATTGAGTATGGTCCTAACCAATTAGAAAATGATGCCTCTTTAAAACATGACTTTATAGACATTGTTAAAGGACCTAAAGAGGTGAAGATTCCAGCCAAAAGTAGTATCATGGCTGAATTTAACATTTCAATGCCGGAAGCTACAATTGAGGGATATATTTCTGGTGGGATTCAATTAGAACAACTGAATGCAGAGGGTGTTAAAAAAGAAACTGAAACGGGCATGGTTGTTAATAAATTTGCTTATCTTGTAGGAATGCTATTGAGTGAAAAAGATACTACAGCAATTAAACCAGATATGAAATTAAACAAAGTACATCCTGAACTACAAAACTATAGAAATGCTGTCTTTGTCAATTTTTCAAATATTATGCCAGTTTATACAGAAGACATGACTGTTGACGTTCAATTAATGAAAAAAGGATCAGCAGAAGTTTTATATAATACGAAGAAGTCTAATATGCGTATGGCACCTAATTCCATGATAAATTTTCCTATTTCTATGAATGGTGAAAAGATGGTTCCTGGAGATTATGAAGCAAAAATCCTTGTAACGACAGCAGCAGGAGAAAAATGGTCTTGGGAAGAACCATTCAAAATAACCAAAGAAGAAGCCGATAAATTTAACTCAGAAGATTTGAGTTTGGTACAAGATAGAAAAATCGATTGGAAATTAATTGGAATGTTTGTAGGTGGATTGCTAGTTATTTTTGGCGTAGTTTTCCTCATTGTTCATTCAGTAAATAAAAAGAAAAAAGAAAAACTGAGAAAAAAGAAAAACAGGAAAAAAAAGAAGGAACGATAATTTATAAGAATAGGAGAATAAGGTATTGAAGATCCTTGATTGGTCTTTTGTTCTGTTGTTATCTTTAGGCATATTAGCCTTCCTGTTCTCACTATTGTATTTATATGTTTTTTGTGCAATTGGAAAGCAAGCTAAATTACTAAAGAAGAAGAGAATAAAAAACAAGAAGAAAAGAAAAAAAGTTTTTCGAACGATAAAAAAATTGAATTGGCAGAAAAAAAAGAAATTGCGACAAGTATTCATTTGTTTACTGTGTTGTTCGGTAAGTACTGGAACGGCTTTTTATCTACGCTACTATCAAGCCACCAATTTGGGTGCTAGAGATTCTGAAGCCGTTGCGCAAGGGTATTATCTAATTAATAAAATCGAAGAACAACTTGACGCTGATGTAAATGAAGAAGACACTTCTAGAGTTCAAAAAAATATTTATGAGCTATCTGCTAAACTTTCCAGTTTTGGTACAACTACAGCAGATGGTGCTTTGTCTAAGCAAGGACAAATACTACTGAATAGATTTTATGTAAACATGAAAGAATTAGGCTTGAATTTATCGAACCATTCTAGTGCAGTATTAGAAAGTGAAGAACTATATACTAACTACAAAGAAGATATTAAAAAGACGAGAAATAACCAGAAAAAAGTATTTGACTATTTTAAATTGAATGAAAGTTCATTTGAAAAAAGTAAATAAAATTGATAAAGTCCAGCTTACAAAAATGATTTTTAGTACCTTCAGTAAAAGGAAAGGGAGTCGCTAGTTTTCTTATCTAAGTATGAAAGGAGAATAATTATGATCAAAAAATCTAAATATTATATATATCCTATTATTTTATTAAGTATACTCGTCGCTTTATTTCTTATATCGGGGAAGTCAAATACTAAAATAAAGGCTGAAAATGTATCGAACACAAATGATTCCAGTTATTTAAACGATTCAGATTCTAACAATTCATCTCTAATCAGTAAAGAAAAGTTTGAGCTGTTAAATAACTTTTCAAAAGAAAAATTATTGATGCAAGATTTTGCAATTGGAAATGAATCAGATGAAATAAGCTTAACTGATTCTGTTTCAGGAACAAAGCATAGTATCAGTTGGCAGAGTTTAAGTACAAAAGGAACTTACGTTGGAGCAGGGTTTCCAAGTTACAAAGTAAATAACCAAGCAATTCTTTCCGATTCTCCCTATTTCAATAGTCAATTAATTATTAATGGAGAATTTATAGAACAGTCTTCGGATAAAAACAATATTTTTCTTAATGCTGAAAATATTGTTTATGGAAAAAAAGTTAATGAGAATAAATTAGTAGTATCTTTTCTTTATAAAGGCTATCCAATTTCAATTTACCAAACATTGAATGAAGATAAAAGTGTGACGGTAGATTATTCTATTCAAAATAGTACACAAAAAGAAAAAACGATTGGATTAAGCCAGATTAGTAGTTTTGGTAAAGAAGTGTCTGTTGTGGCTCAAGATTCCTTGGATTCAATACTATTGGATTACAAAAAAGGAAATGATTTTTGGATTGAGACAAAAAGTTTTAATAATTGGGCATTAGGTGAACTTGAAATGATAAAAGATTCTACAATTAATTTGTATGAGCCACCTACAATAGAAGGTAACGGATGGGAAACGGGGATTCAAACGCCTAAAAATCTCCCTGTTAAATCAGAGGAAAGTACAACTTTTAAAAATGGTGGACTAGGGTTAAAAACTGCAGGGAAGATTGTAAAACCAGAAGAAAGTGTGAGTTTCCAACAAGTCATCCACTCCTTAGTTAATAAAACAACATTAAAACTGAATGTTCCCTTGACCAAAATTTTAGAAAAAGACAACAAGGAAGCGTTGATTTCAGGAGAAATTATTGGCAGTAATGATGAAAGTTATTCTGTTACAATCAAAAATATAACCAACGGAAATGAAAGAGTCATAGAACAAACAAAAAGAGCTATCTATTCACGTTCAACAACTCCAAAAGTAGAATTTTCTACTGTCATTCCAAAGGATGAACTGTCTTACGGCGACAATATATTAAAGATTTCTGCTATAAATAAAAATGGAGATATATTAGAAGAGAATGTAACGATAAATTATTTAACGGCTACCTCGAAAGCTATCGTATCAAGTTCAAGTACAGATACGATTAGTCTTACGGATGATTTGGGAAATAAAAATTCTATTGGTTGGACTAGCTCTGGGGTATTTGATGAGCCGAATGTTATACCGAATTATATGAGTAATGACCAGTCATGGATGAATGATTATGGTCGAGCTTTTGGAGCAGCATTGATAGTTGATGATAATCCGGCTGTACAATATGATCGACCAGGAATTAATACAACAACTATAAGAAACATCTTTAGTAGAGCGAAAAATGTAGTTTATACGAAGGATATAGAAAAAAGAAAATTGATTGTTGATTTTTTATATGAACCAAACGCAAGTCATAAATATAAAATAACATTGAGTCAAGAGTTAAATGATGATGGAAGTACGTTTTTAGAGTATACTGTTAAGAATAATAATGCTGTTACTAAAAAAATTGGTATGCAGCAATCTGTCGCAATAAAGACGGAGTCTCTTAAACCTGGGGGATCACCGGAAGCTAGAGTTATTCCTACAAATAGATTTAGAGGAATCTTACTAAATTATAAACTATCTAAAGAAAATAATACTTTTGCAATATCTCCAATTGGATTTGATAACTGGGCAGCAGGAGGATTAGCTGACGTAAGTGGAAAGAACAATGAATTAAGCATTTATTCTGAAGTTCATATTACAGGTAAGGGATGGGAAAGTGGCATTCAAACGCCTAAAAAAGAAAAATTGATAGTTGGACAAGAAGTTTTATTTGCAAAACAAATCGCTGCGCTTACTATGAAAAGTATTGGGGAAAACGTTGCTCCCGGTGCAACGAAAAGCTTTAGTACGTTAATGAAATATGGAACGTTAAGAGTACCAACCCTTCAGTTGACTAAGCCTACAAGCACAATTACATTAACCTCTGATTGGAAAGAAGAGGATCTCAATTTCTCAGGAAACGTTTTCGATCCAGATAGTCATGACTTTGATGTGATTTTAAAAAATGATAGAACTGGTATAGAGAAAGTTGTCGCTGAATATAAAGATATACCATTTTCAGAAAAAGTTGAATTTAATGATACAATTGATTACAATGATTTAGTAACTGGTTCTAATTCATTTACTCTATTTGCAGTTGATAATCTAGGAATGTCTTCACAATTCAAAAAGATTAATGTGAATAAAGGCTTTTCAGAAGTAACGGTTAAATTTTTAAATGACATGGGTGAAGAGCTAGCTGATCCAATCACACTTTTTGGACAAGTTGGAACTAAGATTGATTTAACTAAAGAGAGTAAAATAACGGAACAAGTCAATAAACTAATCAATGAGAGATACAAAGTGTCTTCAGATAATGCAACTGCTGTTGTAATTACTAAGGAACCTCAAACTATTCAATATAAATTTGAAGGAACCTTCTTTATAGAATCCGCACCACAAGTGTTTGATTTTGGACCTACAAATGTGGGGATATTACCAATTAAAGTTGAAAAAATTCATTATGATGTTCCTTTAGTAATTTGGGATAATAGGTCCACTAAAAACAGAAAACCATGGACATTAACAGCAACTTTGGAGAGTCCTTTACAAAGTAAATTAGATCCTAACAAGGTTTTACCTGAAGCGATAAGATACAAAAAAAGTGATTCAGAAACAGTCGTTCTTAGTGAAAATGCAGCAATGCCGATATTGACTCATACTCATGATGAAAAAGGGAAATATGTTGTAACTGATCAGTGGGATAAAGGAGAAACTGGTTTACAATTAGATATTCCAGCAGGAAGTGTCCGTAAACTTGGGGAATATGAAGCAACTATTCTTTGGAAGATTAGTGATGCTAAATAAAGTAAAACTACAATTTCTACTATTAAGGATTTTATTTTACTACTAGATTAGAATGTTTGGCTAACTGTATTTATAAAAAGTAGCTATTTAAGAAGTGTTTAGGAGGGGGGACAGAACAGATTAGTTTTGTACTACTCTCCTTTTGCTTTATGCGAGTTAAAATATTAATCAAGGCAGAGGAGAAAAGTTGTTATGAATGTGGTTGTAAAATGAAATTTTTTTAATCAGGAGTGCAGATAAACTTGAATTATTTTACCAATAAATATACTAAAAAAAGGAAGCGAAAAAGAAGTGCTGGTATAGCGGAAGAAATAATTATTAGCTTTGCGTTTACAGTCTTGGTGTTCTTAGCTATTTCATTTTTCACCTTTTCATTTCCGCAAGTTAAAGGGTACGGTATGAGTGGAACGCTTGAAAATAATGAACGTGTCATTGTGTATAAATATGATAAGATAAAACGATTTAAACTTGTCTATTTTAACGTACCAGGGAAAATAAATAGCTATTCCATTCGTAGGGTTATTGGTTTTCCAGGAGAAAAAATAGAATTTAGAAATAATAAACTTTTTATTAATGATCGTGAACAAGTAGAACGATTTTTAGAGACAAAAATGGATCAAGAAAACCAAGAAGAAATACAGTTATTTACAGAAAATTTTAGTTTGAGTCAACTAGATGGAAGTCCTACAGTGGTACCGGAAGGGAAGTATTTAGTCTTGGGAGATAATCGCCCATATTCTTCTGATAGTCGTTATTATGGTTTTGTTGACAAAAAAGAAATTATTGGAGTTGTCATGTTAAAAATAGTAGGACTAAATCAATTAGAACGAGTATAGCTTTATTTTATAGTTATAATGAAATCAGTAATTTAGATTTATGTTCTAAATAACTACCAGACCGTATGTACTTGGAAAAATAGATGGGCATTATCTATTTGTTCTTCTTAATAAGTTTTGAAATCCCAGCAGAATAGTTGGGATTATTTTTGTTAAAGATATTGTAAATTCTAACTACTGATAAATCTAAGCTAAAGTGAAGGACTATTTAGATTTCATTTGCGGGTGAATGCAAAAGTTTGCAAAAGATTGCAAAAAATAGTAAACTATCTTCAATAAGGAGTGCTAATATGCTAATTGAAGAACGAATCAATCGAATGAAGGAATATTTGAACGAGAAAAAAAGTGCCTCTATTGAAGAACTAGCTGAATTACTTAAGGTTTCCAAAGACACCATTCGACGGGATTTAATTAAACTTGAGAAGCAAAATCAGGTTAAGCGAATTCATGGTGGTGTGATGTTGACAAGAACTAAAGAAGCGCTGATTTTCGATTACGAAGAACGCTCTAGTCAGTTTCAGGAAATTAAAGAAAAATTAGCCAAACGAGCAGTTCAGTTGATTAGAAATGATTCCTCTATTTTATTTGATGCATCAACAACAGTCGAAGCGGTAATCCCTCATTTAAACAATAAAGGGATTTTAGCGATTACCAATTCTTTGTCGCATGCGGTTTTATTAGCTCAATTAGAGAATTGTGAGATTAATCTTTTGCCAGGTAAGCTTCATAAAAAACAGCTATTTATTTCAGGAACGGAAACGGTTAATAAAATTAGTGACTACAATGTAGATTACGTTTTAATAGGTATTTTTGCAATTAATCAAGATGGATTATTTATTCATACTGAAGAAGAAGGGCTTGTAAAAAGACAGATGATTCGTCAAAGCAAGCAAATCATTGCATTAGCCGATCACAGTAAAATCAATACTACCGGTTTTTTCAAAGTTTGCCATTTAAATGAAATTGATAGCTTAATCACAGACGAAATGCCCGACGAAGAATTTTCTAGAGCATTAGCAAAAAACAATGTTGAATTAATACTAATCTAAAGGAGAATTTCCCATGAAAAATATAGTACTGAAAGAAATTATTGAACCAAAAACGTATCCAGATGTCAGCCCAACTTTTTTAACCGATCAAACGATGGAAGAAAGAAAACAAAAATTACTTCACGTAATGAAAAGCTTTGATTATGATTGTTTAGTCGTTTATGCAGACAAAGAGCATGGCTCCAATTTTGAATACTTAACAGGATTTATTCCCCGATTTGAAGAAGGTTTGCTAATCATCAATAAAAAAGGTGAGACCCATTTAGTGTTGGGAAATGAAAATTTGAAGATGGCCAACTATGCAAGAGTTCCTGTAAAATTGCATCATTCTCCATTGTTTTCTTTGCCTAATCAGCCGATGGAAGGTGGGGCACCATTAGAAGATATTTTTATGGAGATTGGTTTAGACAAAAGTGCCAAATTAGGAATCGTTGCGTGGAAAATGTTTACGAAAAATGCACAAGCGAAGCAGCTTTTTGATATACCTTACTTCATCATGGAGGCAATCAAAGCAGTTGTTAGTAAAGAAGCCATCGTTGAAAATGCGTGTGATTTGTTTATTCATGGTTCTTATGGCGTGAGAACAAGAAATAACGCTAACGAGATTGCTCATTACGAATATGGTGCGAATTTAGCTTCAACAAGTATGTTGAATGCAATGAACAAAGTTACGGTTGGGATAAAAGAAAGTGAATTAGGCGCCTGCTTAAATTCAGAAGGCCAAACAAATAATGTTGTAACGATAGCGACAGCAGGAGCCCGTTTTGGCTATGCAAATCTCTATCCAACGCACAAGCAAGTGCAGTTAGGAGAGAATCTTTCTCTAACAACTAGTTATAAAGGAGGATTATCCAGTCGTTCTGGATTCGTGGTAGAAAATGAGAATCAGCTTCCAGTGGAACAAAAAGATTATTTGGAACGAATAGTAAAACCTTACTTTAATGCAGTTGTTACTTGGCTTACAGAAGAAAAGATTGGAGTCACTGGCGATGCTCTCTATCAGCAAATTGAAGCGGTTTTTCCAAAAGAAAAATATGGCTGGCATTTAAATCCTGGTCATTTAGTTTCTGACGAAGAGTGGATGTCTTCTCCTGTATACGACGGTTCTGAGGAATTAATTCAAAGCGGGATGATTTTTCAAATTGATATTATTCCTTCAGTTAGTGGCTATAACGGAACGAGTGCAGAGGAATGTGTGGCAATAGCAGACTTAGAACTGCAACAAGAAATTCAAGCAAAGTATCCAGAACTTTGGGAACGAATATTAGCTAGAAGAGCGTATCTAAAAGAAAAATTGACTATTGATATTCATCCACAAATCTTGCCGTTGTCTAATACAGTAGGATATTTAAGACCATTTTTCTTGGCGAAAGACAAAGCGTTAAGTGTTGAATAAATTTCGAGAAAACTAATTTGAAAATAAGAAACGTATCAGACAATTGCTAAAAATAGCGTGGCTGGATACGTTTTTTTGTATGTTTAATCGTTAGCGAATTGGTATAATTGTTTCAAGCTTTATGTCTATTGGTAAAAGGAAGTTAAAATGAAAAAAGTGACGAATGGGAGTGAAGGAATGAGTAATCATGAAGAAGAAGTTGAAACGAAAGAAATTCAAAAGCATCCGAGAAATAAAAATAAAAAGCGGGTACGCTCAGCAGCTTTAGTGCTTTTGGGAATAGTTATAGGAATTATCGGTTATATGATGTATATGAATTTAGAACCCTTTACTGATGAAGCAAAAGTCGCAGGTATACCAGATGATTATATCAAAGTAGTTAAGCAGTCGGATGATTCTTTGGCACCATTGTTTATTGCAAGTGCTAAGTATGACTATAATACAAGTGGTAAAACAATCAGTATTTATGTGGATTATTATGAAAAAGAAGTCCAAAAAAAACATGATCTGGTGTTAAATGTCGATCAGATGGATGAGGGTCCTCTTGCAGGAACTATTTATAGTGGTTTGACTTCCACTGAGGAGCTAGGCGACTTTCAAGATTTGTTAGTGACTATAAATAGTAATAAGGCAAGATATACAGGCAATTACTCTTTTGAAGAAGTCAATTTGAACACAGAGAATGGCTTATTGTTTACTGAAAATGCCTTTGAGGATGGCAAAGTAACTAAAGGGAAAAAATATGTCATGCAAGCATGGTCAACTGGACAAAAAATCTATAATAACGAAAAGGATTTGTTTAGTAATAAATTTTTGAAAGAGAGTCCTCAAACGGTTCTATTCTATTTTGTAATCGAGTAAAAAACAACTCATTCCAATCAAAAACAATTGTTTTTTAACTAAAAAAAGAGTATAGTATGCAATGTAAAAATAACGAGAATGAGGTTGAGAGATGAAAAAGAAAATATGGTTAAGCATCGCAATAAGTGGTGTATTACTAATGTCAACAGCTTGCTCTACAGAAAAGCAAGCAACAGATGGTACAAAAGATAAACAACAAACAGAACAAAGCACTGAGAAAAAAGTGGATGAAGGTCATCTCGATTATAGTGATCAAAAAGATTGGGAATTCACTGCTGGGAAAATGCAGTCTCCCATTGATATTCCAACAAATAAAACAGAAAAAATGACCGAAGATACGGGAACGATTCAACTTGAATATGGGACAGATATCACAAGTGTCGAAAATAACGGTCATAGCATTGAAGTAACAGATGGTGGAAGTGCAGTTATTAATGGTAGACATTTTAACTTAGCACAATTTCATTTTCATGCAGAAAGTGAGCATACAATTGACGGAAAACATTTTCCAATGGAAGCACATTTTGTGAATAAAGCTCAAAGTGGAAGAATTGCGGTAATTGGTGTCTTCTTCAAAGAAGGAAAAGAAAATAAAGGCTTTCAAGAAGTTTTGGATGACGTAACAGATGAGAAAAATGATCCAATCACTGACTTAGATGAAATGATTCCAGCCAATAAAAGCTATTATCATTATCTAGGTTCGTTAACTACGCCACCTTTAATAGAAAACGTAGAATGGTATGTGATGAAAAATCCAATTGAAGTTTCAAAAGAACAAATAGCATCTTTTAAAAAATTATATGCTCACAATAATCGTGAGATTCAACCGTTAAATGACCGTGTTGTATTGGAACATGGAGAGTAAAAAAAGCGATTGAACAGATTGGAAAAACCACCTAAGATAAACGTTTTTTTGTTTATCTTAGGTGGTTTTTCTCTAAAATAAGTAACTAAGATTTTTCAGTACTATCTTGTTCCGTCGGTTCAGCTGTTTCACGACGTTCTATCTTTTCTAGCAATTCTTGTTGTTGCTCTAATATTCTCACTAAACGTTCTTCAGTAGTGCTGCTGTCTTCTAATGGTTGTTTTTTCTTTTTACGCAACAATTGTGGATAGCTAGTGCGAAGTCGAAGTAACATCCCTGTAATGAGAACTAGAAAACTGCCAGTAAAAGCAACGATAAAATACAAACGCCATTGATTTAGAATATCTAACCAGTTTTGCAAAATGGAGGGTGTCGCTGCCACTTGTTTTACATCACCAATAATTTTTTGTGCGCCTTGAATCAAAGTAGAAATGTCTTTAAAAATAGTTGATAACGAGAAAGTAAATTTTTCTAAAAAGTGTGTCAGATTATTTACTAAAAGTTGTAGTTCAGTAGGGCTCACTTTTTGGAAATTGCTTTGAAGGGTAGTCATAGTTTCGACTGTGGTTGAAACCACAAAGCCACCGCAAACGATACTACCAACAAGTAACATGGAATAGCCAATAAATAGCAAAATGTCACTTAGCGCCCAGCGTCCATTTTTTCGCATTCTCCAAAGATAAATTAGGAAAAAAACAATGAAACCTATAAAAAGAAGGATTTCTAAAATCAGCACGACACCAACTAGAATCGTCCCATTCGTTATCTTTTGTATCAATAGTTCTAACCAGTTGGCATTAGAAAAAAGTAAAAGAGCATTTTGCAAAGAAAGTGGAAGTTGTGTACTAAAAAGCCACTTAAGAATCGTTGTTTGAAAAAAGGCAAGAAGCAATGCTATGAGTAAAAATCCAAGCGTGCCCCAGTACATGATTTTACGATTATGGCTGAGTTTTTGGTCATTTGACATTTGTTCGGCTCCTTTGAGTCAACTTAAAATAAATGTTGCAATTTTCTCTATTTTATCATGAGTGCTCCTTTTATTATAATAAATTGAGTTCCCTGGCTTTTTCAACTACGGTTATTCTTGAGTTAACCTCCAGTTTTCGGTAGATATTTAAAATGTGGGTTTTAACGGTGGCTTCAGAGATAAATAAGGATTGCGCCATTTCTTTATTAGTGGCACCATTTGCAATTTCCATCAAGACTTCTTTTTCTCTGGCTGTTAGCATTGTTCCGCTATCATCACAACAAATCAACAGAACTTCTTTATGAAACTGTTGCTCTTTTGGGTCTAGTTTCTCTATTAAATGGGTTCCATATGAATGATGCAATGTTACTAATGTTTCTTTATATAGATAAAAAGGTGCTTTAATAGTATTCTCGCAGGCGTAATATAAGCTTTCACCATACAAATTTTTTATCAATCGCTCATCTGAGGAGTTCATTTCAAGTAGGATTGTTATTTTTAACAAAGTTCCTTCAACTGTTTTAAGCAACAATTTATTTCTTCGGCTATTGATTAGTAGATGATCTACCATAGTAAGGGCTGCACGATAGTCTTGTTGTTTAAGCAAGATCAAGCTGTAAAATAGTTGATTATTCATGTTTTGAAAAGAGGGGTTCTCGTGATAACTATTAATAAATGAATCTTGGTATTGTTTACTTAACTGGTTGTTTTTCAAGCAATATTTAATTAAGCCGGATTTTACTAAAGAGTTCGCATAGTTAGACATCTCGTGTTCAAATTGTTGAACTATCTTAAAGGCACTCTCTGGTTGATTACTTAAGTATAAAAATTCTGCTTGATTGTAAAGGTAAGCCGCTTGCAAATGTTCACTTTCTTGGTTACTGGCTTTTTTTAGTGTGTTAGCGGCTTTTTCCATTTTAAACTGCTTCAAATAGATACCGGTAATAGTAATATAGAAATTGATGAAATAGTTTTTTTGCATTGACGGACTAAACTGGAATAATCGAATCCAATCTTTTATTTTTCTTAAAAGCGCTAGGGCTTTACTTAGTTCACCCATTTCTTCATATAGTTGAGCCAATAAGGTGAAATTAAAGTAAGTTAAAAAAGGATTTTGATCTTCTTCATTAAGTTGGTTACTAAGATTGATTGATTGGATTGCTTCTCCAAATTGGTCTTGAAAATAGTGGACAGTTGCGTTTTTTAGTAAAATAAATGCTTTTGATGTCTGATTCAATTTTAGTCGATCAATTTCAGCACGAGTAATAGTCGTTTGTTTCATTGAAGATGGATCAATACCCAATAAAATTTTGAGCCCTTCGACCGCTTTTATTTCCTTTGCATGAGGATATTCTTTTTCTAACAAATCAATCAACTGGGTACACTGCGTATGCTCCAAATTGGATTAGTGATAAAAAATCTTTTGATAAGCAAAGTCAATGTTTTTACTAGCTATCACGACAGGCACTTCTCCAAGGTAATAAAGAAAACGAACGGAATGTGGCTCACTAACGATGAGTTGCATAAGTTGCTCATATTCTTTTAATTCTAAAAGGAGTCTTAGAGCTTCCTCGGTATCTCCTTGCTGAATAAAACTATTTATACCAAGGAGACATAGCTTGTTTCTTTCTTTTGGAGAGAGTAGTTGAAATTTTTTAAATAAAAATTCTTTGAAAATAGGGTGGTATTGATAGACTTGCTGAGTTGTATCAATGCAGTCAATTAACAGATTCTTATTCAATAAAGTTTGCATCATTTTAGGAAAGACAACAGCAGGAAATAATTCTTCGCAAAGCGCTTTGTTGACGTTATTAAAATACGCAGTTTTTATTAAAAATTCTTGTTCTGTCTCCGATAACTGTTGAAAAATTTCTTTAGATAGATAGTCTGAAAAAATTCGATCGTTTTTTTTCAAATCTTCCAATTCAGTGAGTCCTGTCCTCAAGTTAGCTGCGACCAATAATTGCAGCCCCCCAATCCAACCATTAGCAAAGGAAAGGAGTTCTTGCTTTTCTGTATCTGATAAATTAGCGCCAGTGGTATTTTTTATAAACTGTAATGCTTCTACATCTGTTAGCAGAAAATCCGTTTGATTAATATACTGAAGTTGATTGTTCATTTCTAACATGCCTAAATAAATATTGGGTTCGTACCTAGTCAACAGAACCATATGAATAGCGTTTGGTGACTCAGCTAAGAAAAGTTCAAAGGATTTTAGCACTTCTGGATTTGTTAGGAGGTGAAAATCATCTAGAATGATAAAAATGTCTTCGCTTTCAAACAAGCAATTGCATAAAAAGGTAACAATTTCTTCAATAGACTGATTAATAGCACCTGCTTGGAAAAAGGCTAAGAAGTCATTTTTAAATTTTCCTAATTGCGACTCCAATGCTTCAACTAAATAACCCCAAAAAACGAAAAGATGATTGCAGTCTTGGGCTAAGCGTATCCATTTGACGGTTTCCGCTGGATAATCTGACAAAAGAGAATTTATAGCGGTTGTTTTGCCGCGACCAGCCCCTGCTTCCACAACCAGTAATTTTTTTGCTGTAATCATGCTAAGTTTATTCAACAAAACAGGTCGTTGAACCAAATCATGTCTAAGTTCTGGCGCTTTTGTTCGACTGCTTAGAGTTTGCTTTTTCATTGTGAATCATCCTTTGTCTGTTTCTTATTTTGAATGAGATTGTGATCTATCTATTTGAGTTATTTCAGAGCCCCTTAAAATCTGAATAATCGTAAGTCTGGCTCTTTGAACATTTACTGGAAAGCTCTTAATCCAAAACAACTGTTGTTTCAACCTCTTTAGTATAACAGGATTTTTTAACTTCTAATATAATCTTTCTGTGTTTTCAATAAGGCGAAGAGGAAAAAGAGTAGTGTAAAAACAAAAACATAGAGAATATTAGGTAGCATCTTTGAAACGAGCTCCCCTTGCTCTAAATAGGTAACGATATCTAAATATCTTTTCTGTGGTAACAATTGAATCAACGTATTCAACCACCTATTGCCATTTGCAAATGAAAAGAAGCTTCCTGATAAGATCGTTGAAATAACCACCACGACTGAGCCCATCATGTTTGAGCGATCGCTATCATCAAAGAGGGCTGCGAAAAATAAAGAAACGGCAGTTGCGAATAGGCAGATGAGACCTAATAGCAAGAAATATTCAAGCAAGTTGAATCCAATCGAGAGTTGAAAAATCAGTTTAGCTGAGTAAACAATCAGTAATGTCGGGATAAAAAGTAGCAGAAATGAGAATAAACTATGGGCTAATAAGAGTTTTAAAAGGTTAATAGGTGTGGTCAACACCCGTTCAATCATTCTTTTTTCCTTATCCTCATTGAAAGTGAAGGAATTTGTCAGACTGGTCATTAAAATAAACATCAGCAAAAAACCAATAATCAGACTGCCTGTTCCACGCTTTTTTCCTGAAATAGTTTCTTTTTGACTAGGATGAGCTAGTAACTGCGCTACTTTTTTTCGATAATCATCATTTTTGATGGTCTTAACCTCAAAGCCAGTATCCTTTTTCTGAATAATCGCATCATAGGTGCCTTTTACCAATTCAGAAGTTGGCGGTAATTGAGTTAAATAGGTTATCTGGACTATTTCAGAAGCTTGAAGTGCTTGATTTTGTTCTCCGACAACCCCAATGTTAATCCTTTCCTTGGCATGATTTCCCATATACAAAGCAATGACCATAGCAGCAATCATGAGGAGAAACATCATGACTAAACGCCCTTTGTTATTCCAAGTTCGATACCAATCATTTTTGATAATGACTAACATAAATAATCCTCTCCTTTAAAAAAGATTTGACATAACAAGATAGTGATTGCTGATAAAACAATCATTATCACTAAGGCTGGTAAGACTCCTTGAGAGTTTTGATCATAAATGATAGAAAAAATAGTGTCTACTACGGTTGTCACAGGTGATAGTTTACTGATTGTTACCATGGTAGTACCTAAATTTGCAATGGGAAAAAAGAATCCCGATAAAATAGCGAAGAGGGTGGTAACGATGCTAAGTATTTGATTAGCAACACCTTCACTTTTGAAGAGACAGCACATGAAAACTCCAATACAACTAAAAAGAAAATCCACTGCTAAAAACAATAACCAGACTAGTAATAAGTTGTTTGTACCGAAGTTGACATTAAAAACAAACTTCATGAAAAGCCCTGCTATGCTGTAGAAAACCGCAGTAAAAATAAATGTAGCAATTATTTTTGAAAGCGGAATAGACAATTTACCCACTGGAGAATAAATGATTCGTAAGTTAGGTGCTTTAATCCGTTCTTCCATAAAAGAGTTTGCCGAAAAAGTTGCAGCATATAAGGCACAGTAAATCATCATAGTCACACCGTAATAATCATAACTAGTAATTCTGGTACCATACATTCCTTCTGTCAAAACCCCTAAGACCGCAGTCAATAACAAAGGAAAAGCTAAAACCATAAAAATCCAGGTTGGATTGATAAATAAATTGATTGTGTCTCTTTGTAAAATTCTAAAAAAGCGATACATATGATTTCCCTCCTTAATCTCTTAACGAACGCCCCGTTAAATCCAAAAAGATTGTTTCTAAATTATTGGACTGTATTTCAATATTGCAAATTTTTTGTTGTTGCTGAAGTAAACTGCTGATAATTTTATCCAGGTTTTCTACCCCTTGAATCGTTGAAATCATTAGTTGTTGGTCTAAAGTTTTTACATCTGTAATTCCTTCGATTTCGTAGAAACAATCAGTGTGTAAATTTTCCGAAGTCTCCAATGTGATGACAATATTTTTCTCACCAGAGACTTCTTTTAAGGACTCTTTTGATCCTTCAGCAATAATTTTACCGTGATCCATAATAATAATCCTTGTGGAGATTTCTTCTACCTCTTCCATATAGTGAGTGGTATAAAGTACAGTCATCCCTTCTTGTTGCATTTGTCGAATCGAAGCGAGAATATGATTGCGAGATTGGGGGTCAATGCCTACCGTGGGTTCATCCATAATAAGTAATTCTGGCTGGTGGGCAATCGCACAAGCAATGTTTAGTCTTCGTTTCATTCCTCCTGAAAAAGTATTTACTTTGTCTTTTCTGTGACCCGTTAGCCCAACGGATCTTAATGCGAAGTCGATACCATTTTTTAATGTTTGGCCTTTTAAGCCATACAATGAAGCAAAAAAATGGACATTTTGTTCAGCAGTCAAATCTTCATATAAGGCTAAGTTTTGTGGAACAATCCCTAGTTTTTCCTTAAATTGAGTTACATTTTGATCGATGGATTGCCCCTTAAACTTAATTTCTCCACCATCAAAGCCTAAGGCACCAGAGATGATATTAATCGTGGTACTTTTTCCTGCACCGTTGGGACCTAAAAAACATAGAATCTCTCCTTGATAAATTGTAAAACTGATTTTGTGAATAACATCCTTCTTGTGATAGCTTTTTTCTAAATTTGCGACTTCTAATAATGCGTTCATATTTCCCACTCCTTTTTTGGTTCATTTAAGTATAGAAAAAGAGGAAGTGGATTCCTATCCACCAAACGGTTGATATTGTTTGGAAACTTGTTAATTTCTCGTTTAATAGTTTTTTTGTAAGCATGATTAAAAGAGATTTGACAGCGCTTAAAGGTTCAGTGTAGAATAGAAGGTACAATTTATGCATCAAGTATGCCACGTATTTTTATTGTTTTCCGTATCCAAAACAATGAAAATAGGGGGTTCTTTTTTTGTACAATTGTCCATCTATTTGATGAAATATGAGACATTTTTAGGAGGTAAAATGGAAAATAATAAAAATAAAATGGCTTCAGGTAAATTGTTGCCGTTAATCGTTAGCATGTCATTACCGCCAATTTTCTCGATGTTGATACAATCAATGTATAATATCGTCGATTCAATGTTTGTTGCAAAAGTCAGCAATGATGCTTTAACTGCTGTTTCTCTAGTTTTTCCTATTCAAAATTTAATTTTAGCGTTGTCAGTAGGGTTTGGTATTGGGATTAATTCGTATGTTTCTCGAAAAATGGGGCAAGATAATTATTTGGATGCCAATAAAGCAGCAACACATGGTGTTGTGATCTCCATTCTGCATTATTTTGTCGTAGTCGTTCTCGGGTTGCTATTTGCCAAACCTTTTCTTGGTTTATTTACAACGGATTTGGAAATTTTAGAATTAGGGTATAGTTACACCGTAATTATCATTTTGTTTAGTTTCGGTCAGAGTGTACAAATAGCCATTGAAAAAATTCTTCAAGCTTGCGGCAATATGGTTGCGCCGATGTTTTTTCAATTAATTGGAGCGATTACTAATATTATTTTAGATCCAATTTTTATTTTTGGTTGGTTTGGTGTCCCTGCGATGGGCGTAAAAGGAGCGGCAATCGCAACAGTAATTGGTCAGATATTTGCCATGATTGCAGCGGTATCGACACTAGTTTATAGAAAACAGCTAATTAAAGTTAGTTTTAAAGGGTTTCGTTGGGAATCAAAAATGGTTAAAGAAATGTATATCATTAGCATTCCATCGTTCTTTTTACTTTCCATAGGTTCGTTTATGGTTAGTGGGTTGAATTTTATTTTATCTACTTATTCGACAGTTGCTGTAGCTGTTTTTGGTGTTTATTATAAACTTCAATCCTTTGTTTACATGCCTATTAGCGGTTTGATACAAGGAACCTTACCCGTAATGAGTTTTAATTACGGGGCAAAAAACAAGACTCGTTTGCTAGAAACATTAAAAATTTCATTATTGATTTCTGCTGCTGTCAGTTTTTTAGGAACAGTCTTATTCTGGATCATACCTAACCAAATTTTTGGGCTATTTAGTTCAGAATCCAAGTTATTACAAATGGGTATTGAAGCATTAAGTGTAATTAGTTTAAGTTTTATCTTCGGTTCCACATGCTATGTTTTTTCTTCTTATTTTCAAGCAACGGGTAGCAATCTATTTTCTCTATTGGTTACATTATTACGCCAATTTATTTTGATTTTACCGTTAGCTTTTCTTTGCAGTAAGTTTTTGGGAGTGATGGGCGTATGGCTGTCATTTCCTATCGCTGAAATAGTGACGGCAACGCTAGCTTTGTTGTTATTTAAATATGATTATTCACGGAAACAGATTTATAGACAAAAGGAAGATAAAGAGGAAAGAATGATCTCTGAAAAGGACTATTTGTTGGATGAGTAAGGTGAAGTTGTTTGATATTCGTTTATAAAAAAATTCGTTTTAGCTTTTATTTGTAAAAGGCTAGAACGAATTTTTTTATAGACTTAAACATGTTTTAGATTCCCTAAACATGTTTTTGTTTACTAGAAAACACTTACAAAATATAAATTAGGTTTTATAATTAGGGTGTGAAGAAACATCGGCCGAATCGTTCTTCTAATTAAAAATTGATTTTAAGGTATCACTCATTAACAACTCAAATTGATTCAAAGCAGTACCGAAAAATAAGTTAGGCGAGAATTCGCGAAAAACTTTTGGTGAATACGTTTCTGTACTAATTGTTAAGGTTGCTAGACGGCCAATTTTAGAATTCTTTTCACCTAAAAAAGCAATGGTTTCAATATGATGTTCATTCGCCATTCTCGCTAATTCAGTCAGTCGAACAGTATCGCCAGAGTTGGAAATAATCATGATTAAGATTTCTTCTTCAAGGTTTTCTCTTAAAAATTCCAGGTGACTGTTAGCTGTGGCACGAAATTTATAGAGATTCAAAAATTCAGAAAAATAATTGGCTACGTTTTGAGAAAAACCGGAACCAAGAACCATTATTGGTTTATCCCGATATTTTTTCATTAATTGAACAAAATGATCTCTTTCCTTTTCGGTAACGATTTCGGAAACAAGCTTGCTAGTTGTGCTGTTTGAGAAGGAAAAAACCAGTTCACTGTAACCTGAAAAACCAATTTTTTTCGACATGTTCACAATGGTGGCGGTGGAAACAAAAGATTGCTTGGCAACCTCTCGAATGCCCATTTTTTTCAATGACTCCTTATGAGTTTCCATAAAGCGTAAAACTTGCGATTCAGAGTCATTTAATTGGTACTTTTCAATTAGCATTTCGATATCCATAAAATCATCCCCAAATAATTAGTTAGGAGTATTATAACATGAAAAAAGATGAATTTATTCAAGACCCTTGGGCAAAAATGACAACCCGCAATAACTTAGCTGGAGATGAAGTAGTCTCCTCTTTACAAAAATCAATTCGCCGTGGTAATGAACGAGCAGCCTGCGAATTTGCATACGAAATGTATATCACATCCCCACAATTTGAAGAAAAACTGTGGCGCCGTTTGTTAGCGATTTCTGTTGAAGACATAGGAATGGGAAACCCAGAAGCAGCAATCATGGTTAACAATTTAAACCAAATGAGACAAGCATTTCAATACAACGAATCAGATCGCGCAATGTTTTTCTTCCATGCAATACGTTATTTGTGTAACTCAGAAAAAGATCGTTCTTCCGATTTGCTGAAAAATATTGTTATCAAAAATTTTGCGATGGGCTATGTCCCTGAAGTTCCAGATATTGCATTAGATAAACATACAACTCGTGGTATGGAGATGGGACGTGGTTCTGAACATTTCTTACATGAAGCAAGTAAGGTGATTCCTCAAGCCGAGGTAACCAATACTTATAAAGAAGAGTATGCTGAAGTTTTGAAACACTACGATCCAAATAACCAAGTACCAAATGCTTTTAAATTCAATTCTTGGCAAGTATAGTGGAGGGGAAAATAATATGAAAAAGTCTTCCAGCAGTATCGACAAATTAAACAATGTCTTAAGTCCACTGGCTAGTAAAATTGGCAATCAACGGCACCTTAAAGCGATTTCTAGTGGAATGATGTTTGGGTTACCATTTATTGTAATTGGTTCTTTTTTCCTGATTTTTGCGAACCCGCCAATCAATATTGAACAGTATAATCCAGATACAGCGAATATTTTTATGAAATTCATGGCTTCTTGGAAAGATTTTGCCGTAGCAAATTACAGTGCAATTACGGCACCTTACAATCTGACTATGGGAATTATTGGTCTAATTAGTGTTTTTGGCATTGCTTACTCATTAGCTAATGAGTACAAGATGAATCCCTCAATGAATGGGATGGTGGCTACAGTTGTCTATTTGATGGTATGTACGCTAGTTGTCGAAGGGAAAATTGAGTTAAATTATTTAGGAACAAATGGGTTGTTTGTAGCAATTTTAATTGGATTGTTAGTTGTTGAAGTCTGTCGTATTTTTGAAGTGAAAAATATCAAGTTAACTTTACCAGAGAGTGTACCACCAATGGTCGCAACTTTCATTAATACGCTGTTTCCACTGTTAGCGAATATTATCTTATTCTATGGTATGAACTTAATCTTCTTAGCTACGACGAAACAAATTTTTCCAGAAGCGGTTATGCAGGTGCTGACACCAGCGACTGATATTGCTGGAAGTTTAGGTGGCTTCTTATTAATTGTCACGTTGGGAAATATCTTGTGGTTGTTTGGTATCAATGGTTCTTCAATTATTTTTCCAATCGTTTTCACTTTAGGGATGGCGCAAACGGGTTTAAACGCTGAGCAAATGACGAGTGGGGAAACAATGACCCACTTGATGAATTTGCAGATGTTCCGTATTTCTGTTTTAGGTGGTGCTGGTGGAACGCTGGGATTGGTTTTACTAATGATGAGAAGTAAAGTGCCAGAGTATCGAACCATTGGGAAATTATCTTTGATTCCAGGTATTTGTTCGATTAATGAACCAGTTATTTTCGGATTACCAATTGTTTTTAATCCGATATTAGCGATTCCTTTCTTAGTAACACCAATTGTTTCACTTTTACTGACGTATTTCGCACAAAAAATTGGTTTAATTGGCTTAGGTTTTATAGCTGCCCCATCGTTTACACCATTCTTTGCCCAAGCCTATCTTTCAAGCATGGATTGGCGAAATATTCTCTTTACTTGTGGATTAATTGTGTTAAGTATCTTTATCTACTATCCTTTCTTTAAAGTGATGGAAAAAAACAGAACCCAATTAGTGGCGCAAGATTTATAAAAAAATAAAAGATAATCGCTTGATTCTCAATAGGAATCAAGCGATTGTTTTATTTTAAGCAGAAGGATGTAATCAACAAAAGTTATTCGTTTCAAATAAAGTTCAAGAGTATCAGTTGATACTGATCCCAAGCTTCCCTTGCTTATTTGAAACGGTGTCCTGAAAAACGCTTGAATTCTTTACTATTAGATGTTTAATAGTAGGATAAATGTATTTTGGCCTATAAAATTATCGCTACCCATTTTATGAAATAATTTATTAAAAAAATTAAATGTAGTCACTATTTCTATTTGATATTTTTTTGAACTAGTACTTTTAGGAACGATGGGCTAAACTTAAGTTTAGAGTACATATAGTGTATATAAAGAAGACGGTCATGTTTTTATTTTTTATTTTAAATAATAAAAGGAAAATAGGGAGTGATTTTATTTATAGAATGACTATAAAGAGAAAGATGAATCGACCCTATTAAGGTAGATTCATCTTTTTATCTAGTTTTTGCATTCATTTATTTATAAGAGAAAAAAATCATGTTCTCAATAGAAACATGAAAAATAAACAATAAAAATAGGGATAAATAGAAAAATAATATCATTTTTCTCTTCATAAACTTGTCTAAATTAATGATAAAGGTTAAATCAACAATTGTCAATTCCTTTATTAGTAAGAAATCGAGAATAAAAAAGAGCGTTGTGTAATCGGAAAATCGCTTTATATAAGGGTTTTCGTCGATTTTTAAAAACATTCTCAATTGTTTTTGTTTTTGTATAAAAAGTTGATACAAAATTATTTAATTATTTTAAGCCGTCCGATTAGCCGTCAATTACACATATAGAGAAAGGATTATAGAGATGCCACGCAAAGGTGAAAATATTTATAAAAGAAAGGATGGACGTTGGGAAGGTCGTTACATAAAAGGGAGAAAAAGCAACGGAACCATTCATTACGGGTATATTTATGGCAAGAAATATTTGCAAGTGAAACAGCAGCTGCTTGAGATTAAAGCACAGATTAATTTAGAAGAACCAGAGAGATTGTTTGAGTTTACAGGTACTTTTCAAGAATGGGGCAATTTTTGGTTGGCAGAAATTGCCGCTCCAATGGTTAAACAAAGTACATATATTAGTTATGAAAGTAAACTAACGGTTCATTTATTTCCAGCTATAGGAAACAAACCTCTTAAAAAAATAACCTCAGAAGATATTCAAAAAATATTTAATCAGATGACCCAAAAAGTAGCATTGAGCTCTGTCCATGCAGTTTTTCGTGTGTTAAAAACATGCTTAAATCATGCAGTGAAACAAAAGCAGTTAAAGACGAATCCGTGTGAGTTAGTGATCTTACCACCCCTAAGAAAAAAGACAGTTGACGTTTTAGAACAAAAAGAGCACCAAAAGCTTAGAAGGATTGCATCAAAGGATAAACATGGATTTCCAATCGTCCTTTCCTTAGAAACTGGGATGCGTCTAGGAGAAATTTGTGGGTTAAAATGGGGAGATATTGACTTTGAAAAGCAAGTTATAAATGTCAAACGTACATTGCAACGTCTATCAATTAAAAAAGGAAAGACGGCTATTTTTGAAGGAACACCAAAAACATTGAATTCCTCCCGAGCCATTCCCCTATCGGATTCTTTGTATCAGTTACTACGTCACAAAAAGCAACAAGCTAAGGGGGCATATGTAATTAGTGAGACAAATCAGCCGATTGAACCTAGAGTTGTTCAGTATCAACTTAAAAAAATAGCTAAAGAGGCTTGCCTTTCTGAAGTGACTTTTCATACTCTGCGGCATAGTTTTGCCACTCGCTGCTTAGAATTAGGTGTAAACATTGCCACAATTAGTAATTTGTTAGGCCATAGTTCTATCAAAATGACGTTAGATGTTTACACTCATTCCTCTCGTTTGGAAGAACGAGCAGCTATTGCACAACTAGCTGACTTTTAAAAGAGCACCATCCTTTATTTAAAAAAGTCCCTTACTTTCAGCGATTTATTGAAAGTAAGGGACTTTTATTTTAAGTCAACATTGTTTTGGTTTATTCATATACGCCGTCAATACGCCGTCAAATTATTTTCTAAATCCTTGCTATTACAGAATCATTTGGCTATTTCAATGTTCCTATTGAGAACACGAAAAAAACAGAAATGAATCCGACACTCTCTTTATTATATTAAACGAAGGATTAAATAGGTACCGTTATGTTTCAAAAAAACACGAAACGCTTTTTTCTTAATTTTTCCTTTATAAATCTTTGTCTTGAATGAATTGAGAAGCTATACATCGGTTTTTTTAGTTGAACCCGATAGTTGTGAGTCAGAATCAGAAAGGAGTCAAAAAAATGAAAAGTCAAAATAGAAGAAAGAGTATACCGAATGATCGCTTATTCTTTTTACTATTCTCTTGGGTGTTAGTTGTTGGTATTTTTTTATTGACTATCAGTCCTTTGAAAGTAGAAGCTTATATGGCTGTTTATCCAGAAAATGGAAGGTATCCAGCAACACCAGAAGAAGCGGAAGGTAGTAGGGTTGATTTTCGCGATGCTTTTGTTTTCCCAGGAAACTTTGGTACTGGTGTAAATGATTATTATGCTAACCATGCTTATTTAAGTGCCGAACGTGCCAATGTGGTTGCCATTTATGATGGAGTACAAGCATCTCAAAAATCCATGGTGTGGTATGGCACCCAACTGGATTTAAATCAGCCATTTGAATTTGAATATTATGTGTTTTTATCAAATCAAGAAAAGCTAATGCCTAATGGGTTAGGCGATGGGATTGCCTTTGTCATGCAAAATGATCCTGCAGGTCCCAATGCTATTGGAGGTAGAGGTGGTGGAATTGGTGTTTATCCCAATTCTAAAACTACTAGTAATATGATTTATAATGCGTTGGCTTTAGAGTTTGACACATATGACAATGATGGCACCCATACCCCCAATTATGATGCTGGCTTATTTCATGTTTGGCCACATATTGCATTAGGAACAACAGCAACCATTAATCAACATAGTTTTGGAAATGCAGCCATACAAGAAGTATATAATAATTTCCAGCATCGGGGACTGACGTATCCTGAAAGTCGACCGGAAGCTGATACATGGTTTGGCGCTTGGAAAAAGGTGAGCGTCAAGTGGGAACCACAGTCTGATAAGGTTAATGGGTTGTATACGTATCAATTTGCTGATTATTCTCCAAAAACAGTTTCCATTGATATTGATGCAACCTTCCAAAATGTTTGGAGTGGTTCTTCTGCAACACGTCCTGAATGGAACCGCAAAGTAACATGGGGATTTGTAGGCTCAAATTATCTTGCTGGTAATGCTTTTGGTGTCATGATTACCAAATTACCTCAGCAACCCGTTTTAGAAGTCAGTCGTTTAGTTCGAAATGCTACTGCTAAAGAAAGTGAATTCAAGCAGAAAACCACAGCAAAAGTTGGCGATGAACTTGAATATAAAGTGAATGTAAAGAATACGGTTGTTAAAGAAAGTAATATTATCTTAAAAAAAGCTACAGTTATAGAAGCGTTGGAACACAATCAGTATTTAAACAATCTTAAATTTTCTAACTCAATTGCTTCCCCAGAAAGTGTAATAATTCCATCCGTGACTTTAGATGGTAAGAATAATTTTACTTTTACAGACAATAACTATGACTATGGTCAAGGACAAAAATTTGAATACAAATACTCAGTAACTGTTGGATCAAATACAACAGACTTTGTGAATGACGTAGCTGTTTCAAGTGTCTATTCTACTGAAAAAAAATATGGTGAAACAACGGTGATTGTGACACCAGAAGAGTTCGAGTCAACGAAAAAAGTGGATGGCAATAATCCGATTGTAGGAGAAGAAGTTACCTTTACAGTTGAAACCTCTATCGGAAAAGGGAGATTTTTAGCTTCACAAATTAAGGATTCCTTACCAACAGGAATGGAACTCATTCCCAATACCACCAAAATTTACAATAAAGGACAAGCAAGTTCGGCAGAAACACTAGTTGATTCTGAAGTCTGGGCAAAGAATCAATTAACGTTAAAAAGAGTGGATTCGAAACGCTATGTGATTAATGGTGGAGCTGTTGACCAAAACACTCTCGTTCTTGAATACAAAGCTCGTCCGACTAAATCAGTTAAGGGTGAAGAGCTACTCTCTGAAAAAGCAACCATTAGCGGTACGAACAATTATCGAGTAGCTAGTGACAAGCAAAATTATTCGGTTCAATCAAATGACATAAAGTTTAAAGTCAAGACGGAATTAAAGATTTCATTTAAAGACATTCTAGGAGATCTATTAAATAAAACCTTCATAAGCAGCACAAACGAAGAATACAATCAAAAAAACCCGGTTGTTTTGTACTTTAACACAGGAGATAACTATGATGTCAAAGATGAAATTGAGGTTATTTCTAAAAATCTTTTGAAAAATCAAAACTTGACAGCTAAGCAAATAGATGGTGAATTGACGAATGTAATTCCTAAAGAAGGAGCTGACATTTCAATTGTTTATAGTAATGAAGGAACACTAACGATTAAGTTTGTGGATGAAGAAGACAAAGATCTTGCCGAAGAGATTGTCCAAACAGTGTCTATTGGCGACACTATTAATTTAACTACCGAAGCAGATGTTTTAAAAGTAGTAAAAGAACTAAAAGCCGCTCATTACGATGTGAAAACAGCTCCTACGAATGAGGCAGCATTGAAAATAACAAAAAAGGAAACACAAGTTAAGTATATCTTTTCTGGAAAATTACAGTTAGTTCCCGTACCAGCAACGCTTAATTTTGGATTAAAAAATACTGCTGATGGCAAAATAATCCGTAATAATAGTCCAGAATATAAAGAGCATCTAGTTATTGCTGACACTCGCATAAATCGAACAGCAGGCTGGACATTAAAAGCAGTTTTAAGCAAACCTTTAACTAGTGGGAATGGCAAGATAGTCATTCCTGACGCAATTCGCTATAAGAACCCAATAAAAAAAGAGTTTCCCTTAAATGCAGATACACAGGTTTTAATAGCCGATAATACTGGAACTGCTGGAGAAGTTGATATTAGTAAGACTTGGGGCGATCAAGAAGACAGTAATGGCTTCAAAATAGAAATCCCAGCCGTTAAAGTCAGAGAGCTCGGTAAATATCAAGCCCACATCACCTATTATTTGGCAGCTACCTATGAACCATAAGAATGGAGGAGAAAATATGCAAAAGAAATTAAGATACCTGCTTCTATTTTCTGCCATTCTTGTAGTTAGTCTACTAACAATTTGGGCTGTTCAAGTGAATGCGGAGGAGAATGGTGGAGTAATCTCTACTAAAGGACAGATTACTTTACTAGAAGATACTACAACAACCGAAACAAAAACATCTGAATCTTCAAAAGATAAAACCATAGGCCCACCGGTAGGAAAACCCTCTGGAAAATTACCTTCAACAGGTGAGTTGATAAAAAAGAGTCTTTCAATTAGTGGGATGGTCATGATAGGCATCACTTTTTGCCTCTACTGGTGGAAACGTCAGCAGAGAAAAAAAGCGTTTAAGGGGGAGGAATAAAACAATGAAAGTAAACAATTATTTAAGCATTGTTTTGCTAATCTCCTTAAGCGTGATTTTTGGTCAACCTATTCAGGTAGCCGCAGACGGTCAAAAAGGGGATGGGGAAATTGAATTTGAACGCATCGATGAGCAAGTAGGGGTCAGAGATCCTGAAACTTTAGAAAAGGCAGATCCAGGAAACATTGCCAAAACAGAAGGCCCTTTAAGAATTGACTTTGCACCTCAATTAACCTTTAATACAGGATTAATCTCGAAACAGAATACCCAATACCTTGTTCAAGCCCAACCATTTAAAGGAGCGAAAAAAAGTAAAGGGAATTTTATTCAAGTTTCAGATTATCGTGGGGTACCAAAGGGTTGGTCTTTACAAGTCCGGCAAGAATCACAATTTCAGCATGAGACACAAGCAGATGCTCAACTAAAGGGAGCGGTTATTTCTTTCGATAAGGCCTGGACGAATTCAAAGCATGAGAAAGAACTGGCGCCAAAAGTCTCCAAAGAAGTGATTCAAATGAATAATATTGGTGAGACGTATCACTTAGCAGAAGCTGAATTTGAACATGGAGCAGGAACGTGGAGCATTGTTTTTGGAGCTTCAGATGAAAATACAAACGGTCAAGAAACAACGATCCGGCCATTAACGAATGAAAAAGGTCAACCAGTTGAAGATCCGACTTTTGATAATCAACAAGTTTATCTTAATGAGGCCATTCATTTAACAATTCCAGGAACAACTAAAAAAGTTTCTGGGGCTTATTCAACGGTGTTAACTTGGATTATTGCCGAGTTGCCATAAATAAAACAATTATAGGAGGAAACACAAATGAAATTGACACACAAATTATGTGGGGCTGCATTGCTAGTAGTCATGGGGGCGGCTGTTGCGGCACCGAATAACATTAAAGCAGACGATGGGGTTGGCGTTAAAGGAGAGGGAGAGATTCAATTTACTTCTTCTAGTTCATCGTCTACTTCTTTCACAAATTCCAGTGGGAGTGGGACCGATGTCATTACTTCAGGCGGAGCAACTTCGGATGCTAATGGTTTTGGAATTTCTTATGTTAGTGATCTGAAATTTGGTAAACATGGGATTGTCACAGATGGTAACCAAAATGGACCTTATTGGGCAACTAAGTGGATTGGGAATGCCGGGAATAAAGACCAAGTAGAAAATTCAAACTTTATCAATTTTGAAGATGTGCGGAATATTGCCGACCACAAATATGAAATTACCGCAGAGATTAGCCAAGAATTCACGCAAGCAGTGAATGGTGTGGATAAAAAATTGGCAGGGGCAACTTTAACATATAATAATATGGGCTTACGTTCAGCAACAGCCGATCCAGGACTATTTCCAGATTCATCCGCTTTAAAATCGGGTGCAGTTGTAGAAGCAGGTAAAAAGACACCGATGCTTCAAAATGTCAATACAAATAATGACCCCGTTTTTGAAAAGGGCTACGGACACTATACCTTGTATTTTGGTAAATATGAAGTGGCATCAACAGATAGTGAGTCAGCTGAAAAATCAGTGATGCTAACCGTGCCTAAAAAAGGAAATACTGTTATTTATGAAGGAGCCTACAAAGCAGGAATTACTTGGACTATGTCTGCAACGTTCCAACCTTAAACAGTCTAGCTCCAGATTGCAAATGGACGAAAGTGTTTTAACAAAGTTCACTGGTTCTCAATTGAACCAGTGCTTTGTTTCATTTAGGGAAGAGAAAGGATTGAACTTAATGAATAAAAAAGCCATTATTTATTTCATTTTATACATAACGTGTTTGGGCTTTTTTCCGCAAGTTGCTTCTGCAGAACAAGCAAAGGAGGATCCACTAGATTCTGGAACCTTTAGTTATAAAGTGATTCATCCAGAAAATCAGCTTTCTGCAGCCGGTTATTTTGATTTAAGGATGAAGCCCTCACAAAAACAAACAGTTGAAATCGAACTTAGAAACCCTTCGGAATCGAAAGAAGTAACAGTCAACGTTTCATTAAATAGTACCAAAACCAACGCAAATGGTGTCTTGGAATATGGCCCTGCTGCGATTGAAAAAGATCAATCCATGAAATACGCTTTTGAAGACATTGTAAAGGCCGAAGAAAAGGTGACAATCCCACCTGGGAAAACAGTTCCCTTGAAATTAAAGATAGAGATGCCTGCTGAAACATTTGATGGTTATATTTCCGGAGGTATCCAGTTAAAAGTGGAATTAACGGAAGCAGCTAAAAAAGCACGAGCGAAGCAAAAGGGAATTTCCAATGATTATGCCTTTTTGATTGGCATGTTGCTGACGGAAACTGATCATGTTGTGGAGCCAGATTTAAAATTTAACAAAATCTATGCTGATTTGGCAAACTACCGGAATGCGATTTTCGCTAACTTTTCAAATACAACTACTAGCTTTGTCAAAGATATGACTATTGATATGCAAATTATGGAAAAAGGTTCAAAGGAAGTACTCTATGACACCAAAAAAGCAGATATGCGAATGGCCCCTAATTCCATGATCGATTTCCCCGTCTTAATGAATGGTGATTCCATGAAACCCGGCGACTATACCGGGCATATTATCGTAACGAGTGGCGAAAAAAAGTGGGAATGGACAGAACATTTTAAAATAACCCAAGAAGAAGCAGAAAAATACAATAAGCAAGATGTCTCCCTCATTCAAGAACAAGGGATTAATTGGAAAGTAGTAATAGCAATTGTAATAGGCATCATCCTTTTACTAGTCTTGATTTTTGTCAGCATCCATTTCGTTAATAAAAGAAACAAACAAAAAAAGCAATTACAAAGAAAAACTTTAAAACAAAAGAAACAGCGGCAAACAAAGAAGAGAGACTAATGGAGGTTCGATAAAATGAGCGTACTCGATTGGACTTTTATCGTTTTATTGTCAAGTGCTATCCTCTTATTATTATGTGGTTTCTTGTGTCTATTTTTAAAAATGAAATATTCAAGAACGTATCGTCTCTTACAAAAAAAACAGCCTAAAAATAAGAAAAAGCGGAAAAAATGGCGTCAACATCGTCGACAATTGCAAAAAAAAGCCCAAAAATCTCTCAGAAACATGGTTCTCTTATTTACTTTTGGATTGCTATTTTTTGTGGCTTCTTTTTACGCTCGTTACTATCAGTTAACGCATTTAAATGCAGCGGATGGGGAGATTATTGTCCAAACTTATTTTTTAGTAGATTCAATAGAGAAGGATCTAATCAGTATCCAAAATGGCGCCAAGCCAGTTGGCTTAAAGGATAAATTTCATAGTATGACTGCAATGCTAGTTTCATACGGTAGTCAACCCCCATCAACAGGATTATCAACCGCTGGTCAGCAACGTTTAAGTAAATATTATGCTAATACAAAAGAGTTCGGGATGAATTTAAATAGCCAAACCATTGAGAGCTTAGAAAAAAAAGAGACGATTGCAAATTATTTAGAAGATACAAAAAAACTGAAAAATAGTCAAAAAGTTATTTTTAAACAATTTAAAGTTAATGAGTCTGCATTGAAACAGAAGAAGTAATCAATAACTGGAGAATTCAACTATGAAATCAACCAAACCAAAAGCCAAGGATTCAAAAAAAAAGCAGATTCCCAGAAAAAAACAGAAACATATAAAAAGAAATGTTCAAAGTAGCAAGAAACGACTAAAAGCAAAAAATTACTCTAGCAAAAAAAAATCAAGTAAACAAAAAGCGAAAGCCAGAAAACGTAAAAAGAGACGCTTATTAAGGCAATTAGTCAGAGAGATGTCGCTTAGTTTATTCATTGTTTCTGTCCTCATTTTGGTGGTGCAACAGCTAACATTTAGTTTTCCTAAAATGATTGGCTACTCAATGGTACCCGAAATCAGTCACGGGGATCGAATGCTTGTCAATAAGATCGGTGCCGTCAAACGATTTCAATTAATCTATTATCAAGATCCAGAATCAAAAGAAAAAAGTATCCGCCGAGTCATTGGGCTGCCGAATGAACGGCTCAAGTATCATGAAGATCAGTTGTTTATTAATGAGGTTGAAATACCAGAGCGCTTTTTGGAGAAACAAGTTGCGCAAGCAAAAACAAGTGAAACAGTTTTTACAGACAATTTTTATTTGGAAGAAGTTACAGGAACCAGTACCGTACCGAAACAACAGTATTTTGTTTTAGGGGATAATCGCCCATATGCTACAGATAGTCGAATGTTTGGTTTCGTCAAAAAGAAAGACATTATTGGTATTGTTGAAATGAGAGTCCTCCCTTTGCGTTAAATAAACCTAATAACATAGCTGGAAAGGGGAGAGTTAATGGAAGCAAGGAAAGCTAGTCAGTCAAAAACGTTGAAGATTGTGAAGAAAAAGCCACGTTCTACAGTTGCCAAAAAACGACAACGAGAAAAGTACAAACTTAAAAGGCAAAGACAACAAAAGGAGTTAAAACTCTATCAAAGGGGACTAACGGTTATTTTTCTGATTTTGATTGGTTGTAGCCTATGGTTTTTAATCACTATGAAGGCACACCGAGTTGTTGGACACTCAATGGAGCCGGCTCTCTCAAATCAAGATTATCTATTCGTCCGAAAAGGAGCCGTTCCAAAACGCTATTCTTTGATTACTTTTGAACCGAAAGGGAAAACCAACGATTCCTATATCAAACGTGTGATTGGCGTTCCGGGAGATACGATTTGGTTAGATAACAATACTTTGTATCTTAATCACCAAATGAAAGCGAAGCAGATAAGACCACAAGTCAATAGTCATCTTGCAGGAGAAGAATTACCAGATGGCACCCTGAAAATATGGGTTACAGAAGAGGTAGCTAAAGCCCTTTATAGAGTCAAAAAAATTCCTGAAGAGACTTATTTTGTCTTAGGAGACAATCGAAATCATTCGACAGATAGTCGGCAATTAGGCTTGATTTCAAAAAAAGATATTGAAGGTGTAGTTAAGTTTCGTTACTATCCTTTTTCTAAGTTAGGAAAAATAGATTAGTCATTCAGGTCAAGAATGGAAAAAGAGAGGGATTTATGATTGAAAAAAGCAGACGATTTTTAAAAGAAAAAGGGTTATTTCTTTTTTTAAGTATTGGTTTGCCAATACTTATTTTGGGAATAGCTTATTATCGTATGGGGATTTATCTGGGAAGTCAACGTTCTATCATGGCCAGTGATGCATTCCCCCAACTTTCTAATTTTTATGCCAGTTATCATAACATGTTACATGGGCAGCAGGATATTTTTTATACATGGTTTGGTTCGTTAGGACTGAACTATTGGTCGTTATCAGCTTATTACTTGAACGGTATTTTTACGCCATTCGTGTATTTTTTTGACAACATCTCGATGCCTGATACTCTTTATCTTCTAACTTTATTAAAATTTGGGGCAATCGGTGGTGCTTTTTGGGTCTTGCTTCAGCAAGTCGTCCGCTTAAATAAGTGGCTAATTGTGGGGCTTAGTATTAGCTATGCACTAATGGGCTTTACTGTTGCATATTCTCCAATGATGATGTGGTTGGATGGAATGATGTATCTTCCTTTGGTTATTTTAGGAATTCATCGGTTAATGGATCAACAAAAACTATGGACATTATTTTTAAGTTACCTATTCCTTTTTTTATCTAATTTCTATATAGCGTTTATCATAGGTGTTTTTTCATTTCTTTACTATTTTGCACGATTTTTTACCAATCCTAAAAAGTATAAACAAAGCCTAGCTGCTTATTTTATGACGTCTTTTCTAGCAGGTGGGGCATCGATGATTACAATTTTACCTACTCTGCTTGATTTAAGAAACAATGGAGAATCATTGACTCCAATTACTCAATTGTTAACGCCAAACACTGGTGCTTGGGATTTTATAGTGAAGAGTATGATTGGCGTATACGATACAGCGAAATTTGAAAGTGCGCCGTTTATTTATGTGGGGATTTTTCCGTTGCTACTCGTCCTTTTCTATTTTTTGAACAAAAAGATTCCTTTAAGAAATAAGGTAGCCTATGGAACACTTTTTTTTATTTTGATTGCGAGTGTCTATATCCAACCGCTGAATCTTTTTTGGCACGGGCTACATGCTCCTAATATGCTATTGTTCCGTTTTAGTTTTCTGTACTCTTTTTTAGTGATTCTTTTAGCAGCCTTTGGGTTAGAAACTCTAGAAAAGAAAGAGTTGGATGTTGTTGTTAATGGAGGAATCAGTCTAATCGTGTTGTTTTTAGCAGCCTTTCTACTGGCTAATAAGAAGAAATATGATTATTTTTCAGGAAGTAACGTGATTGTGACAATCTCATTTATTCTTGTTTATCTAGTGTTTCTAGTTATTTATTATCAGAGAGGGCAGCAGGAAAATAGGTTCTTTTTTTTGTTGATGCTACTTTTTTGCCTAGAGGCAGGAATGAATACCGAAGCGATGATTAGAGGCGTTCAAAAAGATTGGAATTATCCTGCAAGGGCAGCATATACTCAGAATTATCAAGCCATTGAAACCTTAGTCAATGAATCAAAAGCAGCAACCCAGACTTTTTATCGCATGGCGAATCTAGAGCCTATGAGTATCAATGAAAGTTTTAATTTTGGCTATAGTGGTGTCAGCATGTTCTCTTCTATTCGTAATCGACATTCTTCCATGTATATGAATGATCTAGGGTTTCGCTCTGAGGGAACCAACCTAACGATTGAGTATGACAACAATACATTAATTATGGATGCTTTACTAGGGGTGCGGTATAACTTAGCTAAAAATGATCCAATGAAGTTTGGATTTACGAAAGTTGCAACCAGTGGGGCGTATCAACTCTATGAAAATAATTTTGCTTTACCTTTAGGAATTCTAACAGACAAAGGAATTTACAAGAAAGATGCCGTAAGGAATCAGACGAGCTTGTTAAATTATTTGTCAGAAGAAAAACATTCCTTTATCCAGTTTACAGAACCAAAAGAGGTTAGCAAAGAGAACGTTGTAATAGAAACAGAAGGGGACTTTGTTTATTATTCTGAAGAAACTGTTGGGGAAGAAAAAGTGCTAAACTGGACGGTTTCAGTGCCAGCGAACACTCAAGCTTACCTGAGCTTATACGCAGAAGATACGGCCATGATGAATGATGCTAAAGCTGAAATAACAGTTAATGGAATTAGCCGTGAGTACGACATGAAAAAAGTCAATCAATACTACAACCTTGGGTATTATCAAGAAGCTACTAAGATTCCTGTGAAAGTCATTTTTCGTGGGACACCAGTGATTCGAATTCTCAAACCAGATGTTTTATTGTTAGATACCCAAGCGTTTGAAAAAACGATTGGAAGGATTCAAAAAAAAGGTGTTGAGGTAAAAGAAAACGGTAGAAAGGTTGCAGCCACTGTTCAGTTAGATCAGGAGCAGGTACTATTAACCACGATTCCTTATGACAAAGGGTGGACTGCAACAATTGATGGGAAAAAAGTCGAGATTCCAGCGTTTAAACAAGCGTTCTTAACTTTGCCTATCCCAGCTGGCAAACATAAAATTGAATTCATTTTTTTACCACAAGGATTTAAAGTGGGAGCCAGTCTCTTTTTCATCTCTATCAGTTCCTTTGGTATCTACCAACACTTTTTAAAAAAATCGAAGAAAGACCAAACTAAACGGTAAGTACTAAGTTTGATTAGAAAGGATTCTGTTATGAAAAAAAAGCAACGATTTCTATTATTCATCAGCCTCTTTTTATGGATGAGCTTATTGTCGGCATGTGGCACAGAAACATTAGAGAAAAAACAAGAAACAGTTGAAGGAAATGGCGTAAGCTACCAGTTTTATTTACCTAAAGGGTGGAAAAAACAAGAAAATATTCATGATCTTTATGGACGTCAAGCTGTTTTGGGAGCCGAAGATACCCGTAGTAATTCAAACATGTTTCTATTAGTTTTCCCAAAGGATAGTGTGAAAATTAAAGAGTTTGGCCAGCGAACTCGAGAAGAATTAGCTAAAAGAAATGGCTATAAAAAAGTAGAAGATGTTTACATGAAAGAGTATAAAGTTAATGGTGCTCCGGCCTATAAATATACCTTTGAAACCAAGTTCAATGGTAAAAAAATGTGGGCACACTTCTATTGTATTTTTTCAAAAAATGGTGTAGCGCAATGGATGTTTTATTCTGCGGATGATGCAAACTATGAAAAACGCGTAGAGTGGATTGATGCAGCGATTAATACCGTCAAGGAAACAGGTTTTGATCAAACAAAAGCCTCTTCTTTAGAAAGTGAGGAAAAAAGTGATGAGATAAAGCTAAGTCATCCTCAGTTTTCCGTTACGGTCACAGGGATTGCTAAAGTTTCTGGTGAAGCACAGAAACAATTGCTGGTAATTCGATATGATTATACCAATCAAAGTCAAGAACCAAAAAAATCTCAAGATTGGCGTACGTTTATGAGAGTTACGCAAGGGGATCAGGAGTTGCAAGAAGCAACGTTACCCCTTGATAGTAACGACTATCAAATAAAGGAATTAGTCGGAAATAGCGACAAAGAGATCCAGCCTGGTGAAATGATACAAGGGGCTTTGTTGTATGAATTAACCGGCACTGGCGCTGTAAATATTGACTTTTTAAAGGAGATTGAAAGTGCACAATCTTCCTATACTTTAATTATTCCAACGACTGAATAACTTTAAAAGGAGTAAGTGATGAAAAAAATAGTGTTTTTTGCTTTAGTCAGTAGCTTCTTGATGTCTGGTTGTACAACCAATAAAAATGAAACAAACGCTAGTCTATCTACTACTGAAGCAGCTCAAATATGGCATAAAAAAAGAGAGAAGCCCTTTGGTACTTACGATTACAAGGATTTAGAAACGGATGAAGAGGCGATTGCACTACTAGAAGATAAATTCCAATTAGCATTACCCACTTTTTATAAAGAAGCGAAACAGTTAGTAGAAAAAACTTTGATTGATAAAGAAAACCAAGAGCAAAGTGGCGAACGCTACGATCTTTTTGTAAATGATGTCACGGTGACTTTTTTAACTACGTATCAATGTCAGCAAGCGGGAGAACCGTCCTTTGAAGCGACGATTGAATTGAAGTACTTGTTTGATTCAGGAAAAAAACGAGTTCAGTTAGACACACAAACACTACTAATTAGAAATGTATCGCAAACGGACAGCACGTTGTTGTTAGACAAAATACCCATATTTGTGGAAAAATCCACTGATTTGCTTAAAATCGGTGATGTGACAAATGGTTTAGAAGAATACCAACAACAATATGAAACAAACAAAGGCAATCTCCCGCAACAAACGGTCGTAGTTTGGGAAAATGCAAAAGAAGCAGCTGCGAAGAAAAGTGTTTTAAAATCCATCCAACTCTATTTTGATACAGAAAGTGTAGCAAGAGAGTTTTATTGCAATATTAGTGATAGAACGGACTAGTTTATCTGACCGCATGCATACAAAATAGGAAGGAATTGTCCTTATTTATCGCGAACAATCATTTTAGGAGGCAACATGTCGATTATAAAAAAGAATCATTGGTGTAGTAAAATCAGAAAAAATCCCCAAATCCTATATTATAGCTTCTTTTTTCTTTTAAGTATAGGCAGTATCTATTTTGCATTAATTAAAAATCAAACACTGTTTTATGGAGATGATCTAGGGTTTCATCTAGCTCGCATTGAAGGGCTAGCAGAGTCCATTACTAAAGGAGACTATTTTCCCAGAATTAATTACTTCATTACAGGTGGGATGGGCTATGCAACAGGCATTTTTTATCCAGATACCTTTTTATATCCAGCGGCATTGATACGACTTTTAGGGTTTTCTTTAGTGAATAGTTACATCCTATTTGTTGTCTTAGTAAACTTTATGACATTTATTATTGCCTATCATTCGTTTTATTGTATCAGAAAAAGTGCCAGCAAAAGTTTTTTGTTTGCTTTTTTATATGGTTTGTCCTCCTACCGATTATCTGACGTCTTATATCGGGCAGCGGTAGGGGAGTATCTGGCTTTAATGTTTTTACCACTAGCCTTTGTAGGACTATTCTTCATCATTTTTGGCGACTGTAAAAAATGGTATATCTTAGCTGTGGGCATGTCTTGCTTGTTTTTAGCACATTTACTGACGTCAGTGATTTTTATCTTTTTCATTGTCTGTCTGATGGTCCTAAACTTTTCCAAGTTAATAAAGGAAAAGGAACGGCTTGTTGCTTTATTGTTAGCAGCCGGTTTGACGATTCTATTTGTTGCCAATGCATTATTTCCAATGATTGAACAATTAGTCTTTCAGCGGTTGCGGGTTCAAGATACCCCAGTGTTCTATTTACAAAAAATGGCTCAACCTCTGATTGAATATGTTGAAATAGCTCTACAAAATGTCAGATTTAATAATATTGGGATTTTCGTATTAGGTTTAGGTTTCATTTTGTGTATCAGAAGTAAGAGACTGTCACGCTTAAATAAGCAATTGTTATTGATTGGTCTCATCTTTCTCTTTTTATCAACAAGCTATTTTCCCCATTGGCGATTTCATGAAACAGTTTTTAACGCGATTCAATTTCCTTGGCGCTATTTTATAATTGTTACTTTTTGTCTGTTATGGGTATTTGCAGATAGTTGGGATAACGTACTTTTTAAAAATAAACGATGGTCGCAAGTAGTAGTAGTTTCTCTTATAATAGGTGTCCTTTTTAGTACACTAGACGTTCAACAAAAATTAGCTAGTTTCACAATGAGACAAACGACTCATGATACTTTTGAAACATTTGACGGCAAAGGAGAATTAGGCTTTGGTTCCGAGTTTTTACCTAGTGGGATGACTGCTTGGATGAAGCCAACCGATCTTTTTTCCAATCCACCAGAAAATATTCAGTCTAAGAATCTTGAAAGAAAACAAAATGTTTTTTCATTTGATTATGAAGTTCCCTCAGCAACGAAGGTAATTTTCCCTATTTTGTTTTATAAAGGCTATCAGGCAAAGGTTGAGGGGGAGGGGACAGTTAGTACGGTTCATGATGCAGGCATATTTGATGGGGGTAAGATGCATGGTTTTTCAGAAGTAACGATAACTGGTCGTGGTCATTTGACGTTTTGGTATGAAGGGACAGTTATTCAAAAATGTAGTTTTCTATTAAGTATGATTTCATGGTTGCTTTTTTCTTTATATTTGCTATTTAAAATTAGGGTTGAAAAGAATAAATCTTAGAAAGTGAGGAAAGAAAGATGTACAAAGTTGGTATACTATCAAGTTCTAACAAATTAGAAGAAGAAATAGTAACCTTATTTAAACAAGTCAAAGTGAACGTAAATCTTATTCAAACGGAAAAAATAGATGAGCACCTGCATAGTTATGATGGGATTATTATTCATGAAGAAAAGGACAGTAATTTTAGTCGCATGTGCGAACTTTTTTTAGTGATTAAAGGCAAATTTTCCTTCTACGTTTGGATTTTTTCCGAACAAGTCTCTTCTATCAATCGACAAATTTATTTACAATTAGGGGCTGACAGTATTTTTGGAGATACTCATTTTCCAGAAGAAATTGCTTTACATATAAAAAATGCGTTAGATCGCCAAAAAAATTTTTATCAAAAGTCTCTCGAGGCGCAAACAAACAAACCTCATTACTTACATGCGAAGAAAAAGGAACTTGACAGTTGTTTTAAACTGAATGCTAAGAATCTTAGTCTCGAAATTGTGAAGGGGAAGAATCAAGGAGTGGAAATTAGCTTAACAAGATTAGAATATCAATTATTGAATGTACTCTATAGTAGACCGCGTGAAGCTTTTACTTATAAGGAAATCTATGAATGTTTATGGGAAGAAAACTATCAAGAAAACCCCTATCGCATATCAAATCTAGTTTTCCATATTAGAGGGAAGTTGATGAAGGCTACTATTAATCCCATGATTATCTCTACAGTGAGATCAAAGGGCTATATGTTAGATATTTAATTAGCACCCTGTTTCAACTAGCCATCAGTAAAAAGCAAGATAGTCGCATAGATATCTTCCCCTAATCATTTTTATCAAAAAAATAAACTACTGCTCTTGTTTTTTGCTATTTTTATAAAATTCTACTTCGTTTTTTCATTGTCAGCATCTGTAATTCAAGCTTTCTTTCGGGTATATCGTTTTTGCTAACGAGTTGTTGGTATGTTTCATGAGGAGCTTGTTAATGGTAAGTGCGATAGCTAAAAAATTCTAGAGTTGTGCTTCTCCAAGTTGGTAGGACGTCCAGTTTCTGACCATAGGCATCACAAGTTGTTTTTGTTCTTTAAATTATCTTAGTATGCTCATGCTAAAACCAGTTTTTTTAAGTGTTCTCTATAGTATAAAAGCCATCTTTTCCCTTCAGATTTTTAATAAAATGCTGTATCTAAAATCGATTTTTAATGATACAATTTACTTGTAGGTAATACATTGTTTGCGCTTTCATTTTTTTGTTGCTTTTGTTTTCTATATTAAGGGGATAGTTTTATGATGCTGACACATGATGATTGGGTTAAAATAAATCACGTATTGTTTTATGTATACTCCAGTGAGGACCAAGAACAATTACGAAGGACAGTTTTGGAGAAGCTGCACCAGCTGTTCTCGTTTGATTTGTCTTTTTTTGATTTGTACAATAAAGACCAATCACCTAGTTACTTTGATCCTATTTCATTAGATATGACCAAAAAAGATTTAGATAATTATTATTCTATCCAGATTAATTGCGACTACGTTGCGTTCAAAATTTCTCACAACAAAGAATCATTGGTCTATCGAGATTCTGATTTAATGTCACTAAAAGTAAGAGATACCAGTACTATTTACAATAAATGGATTAAACCGATGGGGGTTTATTATAGTTGTGGCGTTATTTTTGTTCATCAACAAATAACATATGGTTCATTAACACTATTTAATTCAAAAAAGAACGGTGATTTTACCGATAAAGAACTCTATATTTTAGAAAAATTAACCACTCATATTGCGTTGCGTTTTTTTCAGCTATTTCCGTTAGGGAATAAAAATGTGAGTTCATTTTCTTTCAGTACGTTCCGAAAGAAGGTTCATTTAACAGAAAGGGAAGAGGAAATCTGCCGATGGTTAACCACCGACTATTCAATTAGAGAGATTTCGGCTTTTCTTTATATTTCTGAGAACACAACTAGAAGACATATTTCCAATATCTATTGCAAAGCGAAAGTGAGCAGCAGACTACAACTACTTTCTCTGATTACTTCTTTTGAAGAAAAACATCAGATTCTTTCTTAAAATCGATTGTTTCAGTCTAAAAATTATAATTGGTGATTTTAAAAAGCAGCCAATAAGAAACAGTTTATCTATTTCTTGTTGGCTGCTTTTTTTACTCTAAAATCATCAGAATTAAGTGTCTTCTCAATTTTGAATGAGAGAGCTAAGGGCGTTATTTTTTAGACAATGGTAGTCATTTCATTATTTTATTAACTAAAATAAGATTGATTGGTAATTTTTTTGATAGAATGACTCCTTTTAAACTTGAGCATGGTAAAATATTAACAATGTGATGAGAAAAGAGGAGAAGCAATGACAAAACAAAAACGGCAACTACTGAAGGGGATTCAACTGTTACTTATGACAGTGTACCTTGTATTGATATTTGATGGCGGATATCAATCACTTGTCATTACTATTTCACAGTCGATAGTATTTTTTTCGGCATTACTACTAAACTATATTCCAGAAAAAAAGCAACAATTCCAACCTTTATTTTTTAAATACTATTGGCTGGATGCGGTAGCTCAACTTACGTTGATGTTCCTGCTAGTATTTCTTATCTTACAATTTTAATGGTAATTACACGCATAAATGGAAAACGATCTATTTTAACTGGATCTATTTTTTTGGCTATATTTTACAACTTTAGATGCTTTTTTTGACAGAACAAGATAAAATAAGTAAGTGCGTAAAAAAATGAGTTCTAAAAAACTAGTTAGGATTCATCGTGTTTTAATGCCTTATCGGTAAAAATCACGTATAATAGGTAGATAGTGAAATGTTGAGGGAGGGTAAAAAAATGGCTTATCAAGCATTGTATCGTGTTTGGCGTTCGCAACGTTTTGATGATGTTGTAGGGCAAAAAGCAATTACACAAACATTGAAAAATGCAATTGTACAAAAGAAAACCTCGCATGCCTATTTGTTTACCGGTCCTAGAGGAACAGGAAAAACAAGTGCGGCGAAAATTTTTGCTAAAGCAATTAACTGTAAACATAGTGTCGATGGAGAACCTTGTAATGAATGTGAAACTTGTTTAGCGATTACAGAAGGCCGTTTAAATGATGTCATTGAAATCGATGCCGCTAGTAATAATGGGGTAGAAGAAATTCGTGATATTCGTGATAAAGCCAAGTATGCGCCAACCCAAGCAGACTATAAAGTTTATATTATTGATGAAGTCCATATGTTATCTACAGGTGCCTTTAATGCGCTATTAAAAACATTAGAAGAGCCGCCACAAAATGTTATTTTCATTTTGGCAACGACAGAACCACACAAAATTCCTTTAACGATTATTTCTAGAACGCAGCGATTCGATTTCAAACGAATTGGTACGCAGGATATTGTTGAGCATATGGCTTACATTTTAAAAGAAATTGGCGTTAGTTATGAGGAACAGGCCCTCTATGTGATTGGTCGAGCGGCTGAAGGTGGGATGCGGGATGCCCTAAGTATTCTGGATCAAACGATTTCCTTTAGTGATGAAAAAGTCATGTTGGCAGATGCCATGCAAGTAACAGGTAGTTTAACGTATGAAATGATGGATCAGTACATCGGTTATTGTGTTGCTGGAAATGTTGAAGAAGCGTTAGAAACGCTCGAAAGTATTCTCAGTTCCGGAAAAGAAGCGAGACGTTTTTTAGAAGACATCTTATTATATTGTCGGGATTTGCTTATGTATCAACAGGCACCAAAATTACTAACCGAAAAAGTCGGACATTTGACAGAAAATTTCAAAGAGCTGTCTGAGAAGACGGATGCTGAAAAAATCTATCAGCTAATTCAAATTTTAAGTGATACGCAAAATGACATTCGTTTTACGAACAACGCTAATATCTATTTAGAAGTAGCGACCGTGAAGTTAGCTAAAACCGTAAGAAAGCCAGTTACAGCGCTAGAAACTAGTGGCGCTAGTCCAGTTGATTCCGGAGAATTAACGGTTTTAAGACAACAAATGGAGTTGCTCCAAAAAGAATTAGCAGAGATAAGAAAAAATGGTGTTAGCAGCAAAGAAGCTGAACCAGTGAAGCAAGCACCACGAGTAGCAGCAAGCAGAAATGCGTTGAGAATGCCTACGGAACGAGTCTATCAAGTCCTTAACGAAGCGACAAAAGAGCACTTGTTGAATGTTAAAAATGTTTGGGATGACTTATTGCAAATGATGTCCGTGACACAACGAGCGATGTTGAGAGCAAGTGAGCCTGTCGCGGCTGGACCTAATGGTTTAGTTGTCGCCTTTGACTATGAAATTGTTTGTGGTCGAGCAATGGACGATAATGATATGCAGTTAGCAGTCCATAATAATCTTAGTCGCTTAGCTAACTATGCGCCAAATTTAGTCTGTATTACGCGAGAAAGCTGGCCGAAATTACGTCAGTCCTTTATCTCACAAGGAAAAGAAACTGGTGAAGGAAAGACCGTTGAACTGGAGGCAATTTCCTCGGAAGATGAGGAGATTAGCTTGTTACCAGAAGAACAGCAAAACAATTCCAATCAAGTGGTTGATGAGGCCGTGGCAATATTCGGAACAGAGCTAGTAGAAGTTATTAACGATTAATAGTAAAATAATACATGAAAGAAGATAGAGGAGCGGATAATTTATGATGCGTGGAATGGGAAATATGCAAGGCATGATGAAACAAATGCAAAAAATGCAAAAGGACATGACAAAAGCTCAAGAAGAGCTAAACGAAAAAGAGTTTGTTGGAGAAGCAACGAACCAATTAGTAATGGCTACTTTTACTGGTGATCGCAAGATGAAAGATCTTTCAATCAAGGAAGAAATCGTCGACCCAGAAGATGTAGACATGTTACAAGACTTGGTTATCATGGCTGTAAATGATGCTCTAACGAAAGTAGAAAAAGAAACAGAAGTAACGATGGGGAAATATACTAAAGGCTTGCCAGGTTTTTAGTTAACAATCATGATAGAAAGAGGAGAGTGGGACAATAGTCAGAAATACATCTGATTGTTGCCTCACTTTTTTGATTTCTAAAAAAAGAGAATGTTCCGTTTAAAAAACAAGAGGGATCA
>NZ_MIEK01000079.1 GCF_001742285.1 Enterococcus rivorum
GTTCTAAATCTGGCTTCCATTCTTTCGCTTGGTCAATTTGTAACGACAGCTGATATTTTAATTGCTCCCATTGCTGAATTTGATTTTTTAAAATCTCTTCTTGAATATCGCAGCCGCCGACCATGCCTTGAAAATCGCTAATCATTCTTTGATGGGCAGTCGTTAAGGATTCTCCTACCATTATAACAGATTGTCCTAACGGCAAATAGGCCACGGAAAAATACCGTTTCGCTGTATCATAGGTTTTACTAGACAACGGAGCCGATAAAAACTGATGAATACTTTGTTGCATCAAAGAAACAGCCTGATTGGCTTCACTTGCCATCCGACTTGCTTCATTTGCTTGCGCTTGCATCTCTCCTACAAAAAAATCAAGACTCATTAGATTCCTCCCCCTGCCACCTCTTTTGCCGTTGAAAAAGAAGTTCTTCTTCCTGTTTCACCAAATTTCGGTAGTCTCCTTGTAGTGCTTCCTGTTGTTTGGATAACTCTTCTTGAATCTTTCTACTTAGCCACTGGCTTTCATCCATACTTTCTTGAAAATACCCACGCTCGCCTTCCTCTGCGTAAGAAATGGTTTCAGCGTATAGTCGTTGTTCCTTTTGTGCTACTATGTAAATCTCTTCTTGCTATTCTTGCAAATTTCGTTGTCTCCGTTTATTCAATTCTTGGTCTTCCTGTGCTCGTGTTATCATAGAGCGAAAACGGTACTCTTCTTTTTCTCTGTCCGCTTTCACGAATAACCACCTCTTAGTATCGGAGTTGAATTTAAAATACTGCTATTAATTTTTTGATCAATCGCTTCAAACTCTTG
>NZ_MIEK01000080.1 GCF_001742285.1 Enterococcus rivorum
GGAAAAAGCTTTTTTACAAGAGTGACGTAAGGCTTGTACATGTCAATGACAATATATTGAACGGCGGCTCTTGTTTTATAAGCATAGGAATAAAAGTATTTTTTCAAAGAGTTTAGTTTTCGATTCTCTACAATGTCCAGTAATTCTTTGGTTTGTCCATCCATAAAAACAAAGCTCATTGCCCCAGAACTTTCTTTCACAGACTTAAATTCATCAAAGCAAAGAACAGTCGGTAAGGTCTTTTTCTTCTGAGAAAGAGGGGTATAGAAGTTCTTTAACACCCGATAAATAGTGGTTGTAGAGACATGTTTGGCACGAGCAATTCCTGTCATAGAAGTATTTTCTTTCAGTTTCTCTGCAATGGAGAGCTTGACCCGACGCGCAATCGTACAATGACGTTCGGTCAAGGCCGATTCCGCAAGGAAGCTTCTATTACAGCTTTTACATAGGAATTTTTGTTTCTTAATGCGGACATAGGTCTTATATTCACTGACATCATTGATCAAAGCCATCACCTTTTTCCACCCATATTTGATAATCGTTTGGTTATTTTCTTGTTGGCAATGTAGGCATTCTTCGGGGAAATAAGTCAGCGTACCGCTATACACTTTACAACTATGATCGCCTATTTTCTCATGGGTCAAACAATTTTCAGTAAAAATAAGGTTTAGGTCTAGAATATCGAGGGTTTCTTTGATAAGATTTGAGAGAGACATCTTCATTTCTCCTTTAGATTGGTTTTCGTCGACTTTATTCTACAGGATTTGAAGGTGTCTGTCTTTTTTTATGCAAAAAAGTGCTGGCGACATC
>NZ_MIEK01000081.1 GCF_001742285.1 Enterococcus rivorum
AATTTTATAGCCGTCTAAGGTTAGTCAGCTTGTCTCTGTAAATCTCTATGTAACAACAATAATAAGTTCCTATCTCAGTTTTGTAAAAACTGAGATATTTTTTGCTCTTTTATACGTAATCTTTCACTTATCTCTTCGATTTTGTTATTATATCACTAGAAACACATAAAATTTTGTCCACTATTGAGCCTACATTAGACATAAATTCGAAAGGTGATGCCTCATGTACACAAAATTTTTATCTCTATCAAAACAAAATGAGTTGTCAATATTTTATTCTATTATTCAAGCGAAGCAAACGCTTGATTCTTTATCTACTTACTTGACTATCCCAAAAAGTACCGTAAAAAAACATATTCAAAAATTAAACCTTACTCTCAAAGATAAGTTTCCAAAATCTACTTTTATTCAATCCAATAAAAAAGGAGAATATGTCATTGCTTCTGAATTCACTGAAAACAAGCTTTTAATCTTCCATCAACTCAAGCTGGATTATTTAAAAGTATCTCCTAATTTTCAATTGCTTGTGTTATTAACAACCAATTTCAGCCAATCTTATTTGGAAGTAACCGATAAATTATTTGTTACTTTTTCTTATTTAAGCCGAATAGTAAAAGGCTTAAATGAAGAACTTAAAAAATTTGAGTTAGAGATTCAGTTGTCCAAAAATACACTAACGTTATCCGGAAATGAGCTCTCTATTCGTGTTTTTAGTTTTCTCTTTTTAAATAAGAATTTCCAAACATTAGAGTGGCCATTTGTACACTTAACTAGAGATGATTTAACGCCAGCAATTTCACCTTACTTGTTAGATAAATCACTGACAGAATCAAAATCAACGACAAATTCATTTTATTTCTGGTTTGCGGTATCTACCCTTCGTATTCAAAATCAACTCTTTATCAACAAACAAGACAATGAGACCACTAGTATTTTAAATCTGGTTGAGAGGTGTTATGATATTCCAAGTATTTTCAATTTCCAGCCTTTTGGGGACTTCCCTGAGGATGTTATTAAAAATGAAATTCTTTTTTTTAGTTATTTTACTAACGTTCTCTTTCCACATATTGTGGTTTTTGAAAAAAAAGTAGCTTTAGGAGAAAAATTTTTGCAACAACGCAATCCTGCGACCACCTTTTCAAAACAGTTAATGCACTCTTTCAAGCAAACATTTGGCATAACTCCTAAAAATGATGTGCAGGCTCTTTTTATTTATTTTTTTACACTGACTTATCTGAATTTCAAATTATTAGGTGATAATGCACAGCTTTTTATCAATTTATATTTTCCAAGATTAAATTACTCATTACCTGATAATAATCAAAAATCAATCGAAGTACAGCAATTTTTTAATAATTTTTTAGTAAACTATCTTCAAGAAAATCAAGATGAACAAAAAAAATCAGATTCATTTAAGGAAATATATTATAGCCTAGTCTATCGATTATTATTCATGAGCAGAAAACCACAACTATTTGTTTATGTACAGGTAACGAAAGATTTCACTGGAAGCTCCTATATCCGGAAACAACTTGCAGATATTTTTAGTGATGAAGTAGTAATCATTACTAAAAATATTCATCAAGCCGATTTAATTATTTCAGATACACTTGAAACGTCACGAAATGGTAAACGTCTATTTGTCTTGAGTTCTTTAAAAAGCTATAGTCAATGGATGGAAATCTCTCAAGTGATTCAGCAGTTGATCTTACAAAAATTATTTATTGAAGAAGAACAATGATGTTTCTTTAACTCTACAAGTGTCACTTTAAAAGATAAATCGCACATGTTTCAATCGTTATTTTGCACTTTTAAAACAAATGAAAGCTACCACCATAGATATTCTGAGTGGTGAGTTTTTATCTATTTTCGATTACTAGTATAGGGTTTCCGAGCGCCTATGGGCAATTTGTATCGATAAGTAATTAACATATGGAATTTGCTTTTTATTTTATACATTATGTGTTTCTCCACCTAATAGCACTCTCAAAGTCTGTAGATTAAATAGTCTATCCCCTCTAAAATATAAAAGGCACTCTTTCATAAAGAAAAGTGCAAATTAAAATAGTATTCAGATGTACTCTTTGGTATTTAAATGAATCTTGAATAAGCGTGGTAAGCCCTTCATTTTCTTGATATACAATGATAGCTATAAATGAAAGAGCCAATACCAGTTGAGAATAACTACCAAAGTTACTGGCTCATCAATTATAAAAATACGCTCATTTACAGATTCTATTGTCTTTTGCTTCCATTTGGGACAGAAGAGAAAATAATATCAAAGTTACATTTTACTCCACAGAAGCATTATTTCTAGGATTAAAAAACGACGAATCAGTTATCCGATGTTTAAGAGAATTTATGTACAGATAAGTAGAATTTTAAGAAAAAAGATGCTATAATTAAATAGAAAAAGAGGATATGCGCTAACATATCCCCTTTGTAGAACCGTTTAAGACGGTAGCGCTAATTTAATTATCTAAAAAGATAACCGCACTGGCTAAAGTTGACGGTTATTTTTTTTTGTCGTTTTTAAGCAAGTCAACAACTAGCTTAATCAGAGCTATAGTAAACATACTAAAGCTTAGAATGAGCTGTATTGTTTCCAATGCAGACAAAAGGCTTACTCCTTTCATAGATTTCAGTACTTACATTCATAAGCACCACCACCTTTCGGAAGTCGCCACCGTCATAACTTTTCTACCTTTATATTATAACATAAAGTGAATTACATTTAGACAACTCTATTGAACACGTAAAAATACCCTATTAGAGCGACTTTCAAATCGTTTAATAGGGTATACTCTAAATTTCTAATTCCGGCTGTAAAAGTTTGTTTCCTTCCTTAAGTTCTTCAATATCGCTTTTAAATACAAGTTGATTTACTTTGGTCAGCCTGTCATTTTCCTTTTTAAACAGCACTTTCTTAGCCTTATTAAATGGTAAAAAGTGACAATTCATCAATCAAAAAATTGTGCTTCGTCTTCTGCTGGTTTAACTTTCTTCGCCAAGCCTTGGTAATCAGGCAAGACCCACCAATTTATTTTTTTCCAAATATCGCTGGCTTCTTGTCGGGCGACTTCTAGAATATTAAAATCTGAAACAATGTCTCCGACAATAAATTGCGGAATACCCGACTGTCTTGCGCCAAAGACTTCTCCTGGTCCCCGTAACTCTAAATCCTTCTCACTTAAAACAAATCCATTATTGGTTTCTGTCATAATTTTCATTCGCTCAACACCCATTTCATTCTTGGGATTGGCCACCAAAATGCAGTAAGATGCTTCTGATCCACGCCCTACTCGGCCTCTTAGCTGATGAAGCTGTGCTAATCCAAATCGATCCGCATCCATAATCAACATCACCGTCGCATTAGGCACGTTAACTCCGACTTCAATTACCGTTGTAGAGACAAGCAACTGTAAATGATTTTCTTTGAACTCCTGCATAATACTATCTTTTTCAGCATTTTTCATTTTCCCATGTAACAACCCTACTTGATAATCGGGATGAAAAACTTCTGTCATATGTTCATAAATTTCCGTTGCATTTTTAACATCTAACGCTTCAGATTCTTCAATCAACGGGCAAATAACGTATACTTGATGCCCCTGCTTAAGTTCTTTTCTCATCCAATCGAGGACTGTATCTAATTGGGGCGGTCTAATCCAGCGCGTTTCAATAGGAATTCGTCCAGCTGGCATTTCATCAATAATCGACACATCCATTTCCCCATAAGCAGTGATAGCTAAGGTTCTAGGGATAGGCGTAGCTGTCATAAACAATACATCTGGCTTCAATCCTTTTTCTCGCAAAATTCGTCGTTGATTCACGCCAAATCGATGTTGCTCGTCTGTTATGACCAGTCCTAGTTGATGAAAAAGAACATCTTCTTGAATTAATGCATGAGTTCCAATAATAATATCAATCTCACCAGAAGCTAACTGTGCTAATATTTCTCTTCGTTCTTTCGTTTTAGTAGAGCCTGTTAACAAGGCTGTCCGCACTTCTAACGGATTATAAAGTTGCTGCAAGCTTTCCATGTGCTGTTGCGCTAAAATCTCTGTAGGCACCATTAACGCCCCTTGAAATCCTGCTGTCATGGTGGCATACAAGGCAATTGCTGCAACAACGGTTTTCCCGCTTCCTACATCTCCTTGCAGCAGACGTTGCATATGCCGAGGACTCATTAAATCACGACAAATTTCATTGGTTACCTTTTTTTGCGCTTTCGTCAGTTCAAAAGGCAAGCTCTGGGTAAACTCTTTTAGTCGATCGACATCATAGTAAATCGCTAACCCATTTTTTTCTGCCTTCTCCTGCTTCTTTAAGCCCTGTATTTTCAACTGAAAAAGTAAAAATTCTTCAAAAACAACCCGGCGTTTCGCTTGGTGGCTTTCTTCTGGTGTAGTAGGAAAGTGCATCGCAAACATAGCTTCTTTTCTTGACATCAAGCGATATTTCTCAAGCAATTCTAGTGGCAATATTTCTTCAATCAACGACTCATATTTCTCAAATCCTGTACGAATAAGCTGAATTAAACTACTTTGTCGAACTTTTTTATTGACGTGATAAATCGGCGCAAACTCTTCGCCATCATTTTTAGATGCCAAAATCTTCATACCATTTAATGCTTTACGCTTCGCGTCCCATTTTCCATAAACAGCAATTTCTTCTGACTGAATGATTTTGTCTTTTAAATACGGCTGATTAAAAAAAGAGACATTGATTACTGCGTGGTCTTGCATCATCCGAAAGGTTAACCGACTTTTTTTGTATCCATAGCGACTGACGACTGCCTCAGAAACAGCAATTCCTTTTAAGGTTACTTTCTCTTGATCTTGAATCTCACTAATTTCTTTTTCTTGAATATCATCATAACGAAATGGATAATACGTCAACAAGTCTTCCACCGTTTCAATCCCAAGTTCTTTCAAATTTTCTGCTCGTTTTGGCCCTACTCCTGAAAGCACTCCGATACCATCAGATAGATTCATCTGTCTTCCCCCTCTCATCGTTTACTAAAAAAACTACCGCACTATCTCTATAGAAAAAAGCGTGGGATAATCAATCAGATGATTATACTCCCACACTCCTCCAAAATTCTGTTTTATTCTGCTGAAAATAGATATGGATAAACAGGTTGTCCGCCTTCATGAAGCTCAGTCTCTAAATCTGCATGTGTTTCAGTAACCGCAGCAATTAGTTTTTCAGCCTCCGCTACCGTTCCACCTTCACCCACAATAATTGTTACGATTTCTGTCTCGTCATCGATCATTTTATTCAACGTATCCAATGAAGCTTGATACATTTTTGGTTCAGATACGACAATCTTTCCATCAATCATACCAATGAAGTCATCTTTTTTGATTTCAACATGATCAATCGTAGTGTCTCTAACGGCTGTTGTTACTTGTCCGCTAATGACACTTTCAATCATTTCAATCATACTGGCTTTGTTCTCTTCTAATGTTTGTTGGTCATTAAAAGCTAACATCGCGGTCATCCCTTGAGAAATAGTTTTCGTCGGAACAACTGCTACAGGAACATCCGCTACTTCGGCTGCTTGATCCGCCGCCATAAATATATTTTTATTATTCGGTAAAATAATCACTTGATCTGCATTCACTTCTTTGACAGCTTTCAAGATATCTTCTGTACTAGGATTCATGGTCTGTCCACCACTAATAATATAGCTAGCTCCTAAACTACGGAAAAGTTCTTGAACACCTTTACCAGCCGCAATCGCAATTACTGCAAATGGTACACGGGCTGCTTTTTTAGTGTTTTCTGTTTGAGCTGCTTGAGTATCATGCTCAAGCAATGTTTCGTGTTGTAAACGCATATTATCTACTTTAATCTTGATTAGAGAACCAAATTTTTGTCCATAATTCATGACTTCACCGGGATGCTCCGTATGTACATGAACTTTAATAATCTCATCATCGTTCACAACTAATAAAGAGTCACCTAGTTCGTTCAAATAATTTCTAAATGTTTCATAGTCAAATTTGCTATCTACTGTTGGTCCTTCACCTATTTTAACCATAATTTCTGTACAATAGCCGAATTTGATATCTTCAGTAGCTACATGTCCACTAACACCACGATGATGTTCCGCATTGACCATCTCATCCATTTCAGCTGGAGACGGTTCATAAATTTCTGTTGCTAAAAATTCTCCTGACAATGCTTCCATAAAGCCTTCATAAATAAATAAAAGTCCTTGGCCACCACTATCTACTACGCCAACTTCTTTTAAGACAGGTAAAAGATCCGGCGTTTTAGCCAATGCACGTTTTGCGCCTTTAACAACAGCTGCCATCACTTCGATACAATCATCGCTTTCTTTCGCTTTACGTTCACCAGAACGAGCGGCTTCACGAGAAACTGTCAAAATTGTTCCTTCGACTGGTTTCATTACTGCTTTATATGCCGTTTGTACTCCATGCGTAAAAGCTGCCGCTAAATCTTTCGCATTCAATGTTGTTACATCTGGAATTTGTTTTGAAAATCCACGGAATAATTGAGAAAGAATAACACCGGAATTTCCACGGGCACCCATCAATAATCCTTTTGAAAGAACGGTTGCTAATTCTCCGACTTTTTCAGAACGAGAATCGGCCACAGCCTTTGCTCCACTAGTCATAGATAAATTCATATTCGTACCTGTATCGCCATCTGGCACAGGAAAAACATTCAATGAGTTGACATACTCTGCATTAACATGCAGACGACTCGCACCCGCCTGAACCATTTCTTGGAACTGACTTGCACTGATTTCTGTTACATTCACCTAAAAAATCCTCCTTTATGCTAGTTCGTCTTTAGAATATCACTTATTAGTCGAACTGTATGAGACTGACCTTACACTAGTTCATTGTAAGATGGAGGTGAATTCCCCCTCCTTTTTCGTTAGGTTTTAAACGAAAAACAGTGTTAGATTCACTATTTTTAAAACAGAGCCTCTATTTCAAAAACAGTTGGCTGCCTAGTCGGGCAACACACGAACGCCTTGAACAAATACATTAACAGAATTAGCAGTAACGCCTAATAACGTTTCAAGGTTATATTTCACTTTTTCTTGAACATTTCGAGAAACTTCAGAAATTTTTGTTCCGTAACTTACTATTGTATATACGTCTACAGCCACTCCATTTTCTTCTTGTCGCACGACAACGCCTCGAGAGTAATTTTCCCCACGTAAGATTTCGTTCAAATTATCTTTAATTTGATTCTTACTTGCCATGCCAACAATCCCATAGATATCAGTAGCAGCTCCGCCAACTACTGTAGCGATCACTTCATTGGTAATCTCAATGGTACCCGCAGATGTTTTAATTTTCACAGCCATTGATGAAAGCCTCCTTGTAAGAGCATATTTGCCCTATTTTCTTCCATAACATTTTAACACAGCGAACCCTTAATGAAAAGGAAGTAAGTTCATAATTATGGATTGTCTCATCGTTTTACTCACAATGTTTTAATTTACATCGTTTATTCTTATATGTCAAATAAATTTGTCGCCTATTTTAAAGAAAAAGCAATGTAGACTACTTCTAGTCTCCATCACCTTTCACCTCATTCTATTCCAAAGAACCTCTTAGCAATCGCAACGCTTTCTAGTGCATCTTTCGCATAATAGTCCGCACCAACAAACTCACGGTATTCTTCATTTAATACTGCTCCACCTACCATAAATGATGTCGATAACCCTGCATCTCTTACTGCTTGAATCGTCGCTTTCATATTCTGAACAGTTGTGGTCATTAAAGCACTTAAGCCCACTAATTTAATATCGCCTTCACGAATTCTTTCAACAACTGTTTCAATCGGAACGTCTTTGCCTAAATCGATAACGTCAAAACCATAATTTTCCAACACCATCTTGACAATATTTTTACCGATATCATGAATATCGCCTTCAACAGTGGCTAATAAAATTTTTCCATAAGACTGACTTTCTTGTCCATGCGCTTCAAAATAGGCTTTTAATACCTCTTGCGAACGCTGCACTGCTTCCGCAGATTGAATAAGTTGTGGTAAAAAGAGTTCCCCTCGCTCAAATCTGCCACCCACTTCATCCAATGCTGGCATAAAAAATTCATTGACGATTTCTAATGGACTTTTCGTTTCAAGTAACTGTTTTGTCAAAATAGGCGCCTCTTCTTTTTGTCCTTTTAAAATTAATTCTTTTAAATCTAAGGTTCCTGCGTCTTTTTTTATACTTTCCTGTTTTTTCTCTGTAGCAGTAATCGTCATTTCCTGACTTTTTTCTATATAATCGGTTGCCTCTCGATCTTGGTTATTAATTACCTTAAGTGCGCGAACAGTATTCATCAATAATTCTGATAAAGGATTCACGATTGGCGTGGTTAAACCTGCCGCAACCGCAGAAGCCAAAAAGGTACTATTCATCAGCTCTCGATTGGGAAGGCCAAAAGAAACATTGCTTAATCCTGCAACAGTCAAGACACCTAATCGTTCTCGTAACAATCTAAGGGTCTCCAAAGTAACCTTAACTTGAGCTTGTTGCGCTGAAGCAGTTAGTACTAAAGGATCAATCATAATATCTTCTTTAGGAATCCCATATTCTGCTGCTGTTCTTACAATCTTTTCTGCAATCGCTAGTCTTGCTTCAGCCGTTTCAGGGATTCCCGTCTCATCTAAAGTCAATCCAAGTACCACACCACCATATTTTTTCACAATCGGAAAAATAGCTTTCATACTTTCTTCTTTCCCATTGACTGAATTAATCAATGGTTTACCATTATAGTAGCGAGCACCTGTTTCAATTGCAGTAACACTGGAGCTATCAATTTGTAGTGGCACTGTGACGATTCCTTGGATTTCTTGAACCGCTTGTTGCATCATTTTGCTCTCATCTATTTCTGGCAGACCAACATTAACATCTAAAATATCAGCGCCAGCTTCTACCTGTTTCAACGCTTCTTTCAAAAGATAACTCAACTCATTGTTACGCAAAGCTTCTTTTAATCGTTTTTTCCCCGTTGGATTGATTCGTTCACCAATTAGATGCAAGCCATTATTCAAAATAACCGACTGGCTTCCCGAAGTAACTGCCGTCACGATTTCAGGAACAGGATCAATTACTGGTAGACTATCAATAATTCCTCTTAATTCACGAATAAAATCGGGTGTTGTTCCACAACAACCTCCAACAATTCTAACGCCCTTTTCTACCATTTTCTTTGCAGCTTGACCGTATTCCGCTACTGATATTCGATAAACAGTCTGCCCATCTTCTATTTCAGGTAATCCAGCATTTGCTTGCACCATAACTGGAATCTTGGCGTATTTTAGGATTGTCTCTATCACTGGCATCAGCTCAACAGGCCCCAAAGAGCAGTTAACACCTACAGCATCTATCCCTAAAGATTGCAAGGTCAAAACAGCCGTTAGCGGATCTGTCCCTACAAACGTCCGCCCATCCTCTTGAAAAGTCATCGTACAAAAGATTGGCAAGCTCGTCGTTTCTTTGATTGCTAAAATGGCCGCTTTTGTTTCTAGCAAATCTGACATCGTCTCCAAAATGACCACATCAGCTCCCGCTTGCTCTGCTACAATTGCTTGCTCTGCAAAAATGCTATAGGCGTCATCAAAGCTTAACGTTCCCATCGGCGCCATCAACTGTCCAATCGGCCCCATGTCATAGGCAACATACTTAGGGTTTGCCGCTTTCGCTAGATGAATCGCGGCAGTAATAATTGCTGATAATTCTTCCTCTTTTAACTTCACTCGATTTGCTTGAAACGTATTTGCCGTAATCACATCAGCCCCAGCGTTTACATATGCTTGATGAATCTCCGTTACAATTTCAGGATGACTTAAATTAAAATATTCCGGTTCCAAGCCAATAGGCAAACCCTTTTTTTGCAGCATCGTGCCCATTGCACCATCCAAAAGTAGACGTTGCTCTTTTAATGTTTCTAAAATCCCCATACTAACCTCCATATCAGTTTATTCACTCTTTTATCTACGATAGTTACAGGTTTGATTCATCCAACAATCTGTACAATTCAGTTTTTTCCTTCTGGGACGAGCTAACTTGGGGTCATCAAATAATCCAATAATTGCCGTAACCGATTTTCTAGGAATCATCAACAGGCTTTCTGATAAGTTAAGTCCAATTCTTCGATTCGCTTCTAAGGTCGCTAAAAATTTCGGTTGAATATCTAATGCTAAATCTCCATAACCAGGACTGAAACGCCGATTCAAAACCAATCTTTCCTCAGCAATAGACTCTTCGATTTCACACTCTGCTAAATCACATATTTTTTCAATATATTCTGTACAACAGGCGTCTAAAATTAAGCTCTTGCTCATAGCAGTAAGTGAATACTGACGAATTTTCCGCTCAATCTCAATCCCTAAAGTACTAGCTAAAAGAGCGACCTTTTTTGCATGTTTTAAATGATTGTAAATAGATTTCCCTTCAAATAATAGACCTGTTCCCAAAACCTCAATTGTACGATTCTCTTCATTAGATTGACACTCAAAAATACGAAAAGTATAACGGGGATTCGAAATTTTTTGGACCTCTATCATTAACTCTTGAATTTCCTGATCGACAGTCTCCGTTAGCTCTTGATTCCGTCGATAGCCCAAATAACGTAAGATTTCTTTTTTATCTAACTCTATCATCCTTACGACCCTCTTAATAGTGACATTGCTTCTTTCGCAACAACTGGGCGATTCATCGCATAGACATGAATACCATCAACGCCATGGTTCATTAAATCATCTATTTGTTTCAACGCATATTCTAACCCAGCTTTTCGCAAATCTTCAATCGAATGTTCATATTTATGAATGATTTTTATTAACTCTGATGGTAAGGAAGTCCCACACATGAAAATCATTTTTTCCACTTGTCCTCTACTTAATATCGGCATGATTCCCGCTGAAATCGGGGCAAATACTTGGCCGTTTCGAGCATCCTCCACTAAACGATAAAACGTATCATTATCAAAAAATAACTGAGAAACGAAAAAATCAGCCCCAGCATCCACTTTAGCTTTTAAATGATCAATATTTTCTCTACTAGTAAGCTCATCAATATGTCCCTCTGGATAACAAGCCGCTCCAACTGAAAAATCATTCGTTTCTTTAATTGAAGTAATCAAATCTTTGGCATAAACAAAATCGTTAGGACAATTCTTAGGGTCTAGAGGAATATCTCCTCTAAGAGCTAAAATATTTTCAACCCCTTCTCCTTTGATTTGTGCCAAGAGTTGACTAATTTCTTCTTTCGTATTCGCAACACAGGATAAATGGTGTAAAGGCTCAATTCCGTATTTATTTTTAATCATTGAAGCAAGCTCTAACGTCTTATTGTCTGTTTTAGAACCAGCAGCACCGTAGGTAATACTAATAAAATCAGGTTGAACTTCTTTCATTTCTTCTAAAGCTTGATAAATCGTTTCAATCGCTGCTTCTTTTTTTGGAGGAAAAAACTCAAGAGAAACAACAGGCTTCTTTTGTGAATAATAGTTTTCAATTTTCATAAAAACACCCTTCCAGATAGATTCTTATTTATGAGAATAGCATAAAAGTGAACGTTTTCAAATCCTTTCCTCATTTATAAGAGGAATATATTACTAAAAAAGCTGTCTTTTCAGAAATTTCCGATAATCTATTTTTTATTTTCTATACCAAAAATTCTCTTGCAAAAAAACCTGTTCTGTGATAAATTAATTTAGTATGAGCTGAAAACTATCGCTCCAAGATCAAAGCAAAGGAGGAAACTTAAAATGGCAAAAGTATGTTACTTTACTGGTCGTAAGACTAGCAGCGGCAATAACCGCTCACATGCAATGAACGCTACTAAACGTACTGTTAAACCTAACTTACAAAAAGTTCGTGTATTAATAGACGGTAAACCTAAAAAAGTTTGGGTGTCAACTCGTGCTTTGAAATCTGGTAAAATTGAGCGTGTTTAATAGAAATAAATAATAAAGTTGATAAACCAAATTCAATAAAAAAGAACGAGAATGATTCCTTTTCGTTCTTTTTTTATTGCATTTATTAATTGACTATAGAGTCATATCGTCTTCTCCGTTTGATAGTTATTAATGAACGAATCATACAAGAGAACGGTATGTTTTTTTGACCAAAACTGAAAACTCGTCTAAAACAACAGTGTTGAGCTTTAAAAATAAGAATAAGTTACTTTTTCTCACCATATATCCAGATTTAGAGAGTGAAACAAAGCCAATCATTAGTTTTTTCTGACCACCACATTCCATTCTTTATTTAATAGATATTATTTGTTTTTTTTAAATATCAAACTATCATCTACTAAACACATGAATGATCTAGCTAGAAATTTTTAAAAAATATAGCAAAAAAAAGATAAATATAATAAAAATAACTAAATTGATTGTCTCAATAGTAGCTAGATACAAAAAAAGAAATTTCACTTTATCTATTGAAGAGTGTTTTTTAGTTTGTTTATCGCTAAACCATGAAATAATTTCTTCATAAGACGTATTAAATATCATGCTCAATTTCGTAATACTATTAATGTCAGGTTCACTTTGACCATTCTCCCATTTGGAAATAGTTTGTCTAGATACATTTAATTCGTCTGCTAACTCTTGCTGTGTTAGACTTTTTTTTTTTCTATATTCTTTTAATCTATTATTTTCCATGCTCGTTATATTTCTCCTTTTATATTCATCTTCCTGTATGATAAACTAAAACGAACTAAAAAGTAAGTAGTCTATAGAAGGAAGGAAAATCAAAAAAACCATAAAACATCGGTTAAATAATCGATAGTTTTACGGCATTTTTGTCATTTTTTTAGTCTATAACTCACGTAACCAATCGTGTGATAATAATTATATAGCTTTATAAATAGTTAACTTTTTGTAATAATGATAAGTATTTCAAGAAACGCTGATTCTTACTCAATGCATCAATTGTTGAAAATCCTCTAATTAAAATTAATTGATTTGTTATTCCCATACAATCGTTTAAAACATCAAATTCCAGAGTATTTTTCTCTACCAATATATTCTCTCCATATCCATATACTTGGTTATCTAGCATATATGCTTGAATTTTTAAAGCATATTGATTTTCTATATCCCATATTTCTTTTCCTAAAGTCTTTTTCCCATCATCGTTCATTTGACTTTTAACCATCCAATCTTCCCGAAAACAATGGGAATCTTTTGAGGCTAGAATGGAATTTAGCAAAAAGAGCGCATCATTCCACAAATAACTATTTGTAGAAATATCTACCTTTTTGAAAGATAAAATATCTGTTAAATACAAATCCATCTTTGCAAATGTCATATCCACCTTCTCCCCCCTTTCTAAACTTTATTCAGACTCTTTTTGCTTGATATCAGCTTAATAAAAGAAAGGATTAGTGGCCTAAATCACTGCTACTTTTTTTAGTAATTTTCTAAAAAAACAAGCAATGATTCAGAACTATAGTCAACAATAACGAGCTAATCATACTTAAAATAGACTTAAATCCGTCCGTTCTTTTGCCTCCAATATCCATTAAATGATCTACCTAAAAATAACTTATTAAACTCAAAATTCAAAGAATTTTTTTAAGTAGAAGATAACAGATTTTATCTAGCTTAAACATATATTTTTGTTAAATTTCATGAAAGTAGTTTTCATTTTTAACTTTTGTATGTCCTTTTTGATTATTAAAAAATCTGCTAGCTTCTTCTAATGAAACTTTCGTAAATGTTTGATTCGCTGTAGAGAGAACTTCTAAACATCTATTTTCAAGATCATATCCAATCCAGTAAGCGGTATAATCACTACTATCAGAAGTGTTTTTTTCAATTCCCTTAGGTATGATGACCGAATTAAAAACAGTATACAATGATCTCAAGGCATCTTTATCTGCTGTTGGTTGCATCATATTACTTAATAAAGCAATTTTTATAAATCTTGAAGGAGAGGTATAGTCTCCTGGTAACCCCAGCAAACCAGAACCACTCTCAATTCCTTTTACTTCTAAATTATTTATATTTAGTTGTTGAATCGTATAGTCTGACATATTTACATAATTCCTGAGATTTGTTAAATGCCATTCGTATTTAGGACTATTCGTCATAATACCATTGGTGTGAGTATAAATCGTGAATTGCCCATCATGGTCTGGTTCTAGCACAATTGAGTAGCCTTCTTTATCCGTAAAGGTAAGGTGCACAGGTAATTGTTTCCCTTCAGTAGCAACCATCTTATTGGATGTCCCTTTATCAATACAAGCAAATTGCGATACCAGCCCAACAATTTCGTCTACCGATTTACATTGACTTAAAATGTAGACAACGAGCTCATCTAAGACTACTTCCTGGAGCTCTTTCTTTGTCAACTCTTGCGACGAAGTAGCAGTTGCTTCTTCAAAATAGAAACACCCCCCAGCTAAACCTTCTGAATTTATTCCGTCTGTCAAAAGATACGTATCTTGAATCCCCATCCCAACAACCTCATATTTACTAACTAATGGACCTGATAGCATGTCCATCTGTAAATGCTTTGGGAAGTATATAATTTCGCCACCGCATTCAAAAAAATTTTGAGCAAAATCCATAGTACGAGCCCAGTAATAATGTCCTTCTATTGACTTGATTTTTGCTGATGTACACATAAGTACTCCTCCTTAAAATTTTAGCTATGATACGTCTAAACTTCCGAAAAAATCTAAATCCAATTACTTAAAAATTTGTTTATTAAAATGCAACAATAATCGCCAAAATGCCATTAATTAGAAAATAACATCCTACCAAAAAAGTCACTGTTGCAATCAATAAAATCGGATGGAATAATAAAATCCCTCCAACAATAATACTCAAAATATTTACAATCAGACTAAACCAGTAGTAGCCGTTGCTAATCATTTTAGCAAAATCTAAGGTGAATAAATTTGCCACAGAACCTACAATAAACCAAATCGCAAAGATAATCGGTAACGCCACCATTCCGGCTGAAAAATTCCATAGGAAAAAGATTCCTATAAGAATGTCAACAACTCCCATGAAAATAGAAAAATTGGCTTTTGCTCCATACTCTTTTTTTTCTTTATAGTTGACTGTAATTTCAACAACTCCAGCAATAATTGCTGTAACTGCAAATACAATCGTCAGTGCTAGTAAGCTCTCTGCTGGATTTCTAAAAACAAGCAAAGAAACTAATAGATATAAAATCCCAATTAGTAAATAGCCCCAATGATTTTTTCTTTCTCTTTCCATCTTTTTCCCTTCCTTACATAGATATTTGAATGTTTATCTACAAAAATGAATGACTTTTCTATTATCTGAAGTTTTATATAAAAAGATATCTTCTCCTCTCTCTTTATTTTTTAGAAAGTTACTCCTTCCTTCATATTTTTTGTAATCTAATATTACATTTCCATATTGACCTCACACAAAAGGATAGTCACGCAATACTAGTTAACATCATGTAACTATTTGTTAACAGCTTATATATTTGACCCGTCAAGATGGTAAATGACGTTGATTCCATATCTTAGATGTATTTGAATAGAAGTAGTTCATTCATTTTAATTTCCATATTTCCATGAAGTAAAATACTTGATTTCAGCATAAATTCTAAAATTTCCCAGCGTAACCAAATAGACTTCCATCTACGTCTTTAAAATCATCTGGTTTTTCTCTATTTTAGTGACTACTCTTCTTAAACTCTTCAAAACAGCTACTTATCGCGTTTTCAGTATAAATGTTAACCAAAAGAAACATGAATGTTCCTTTATATTGCGTGATTTTTCTCTTCGTAACTGCCTATACTGGAGATACCTTATCAATTTAAGAATTAAAATTTAACTATGGAACAAGCAAAACAAAACTATTTTGATGGTACAAAATAAAATAGCATCACGCAGTTGTCATTGAGGAGGATCGCTTTAAAAACACAACTTGAAAAAAATTTATCTCGATTCGATTAAAGTGTTTCTTCCCCAGATAGTTAAAAGCGAGAACTCTTCTATTTCACTGCTTAATATATATATATCCTTGCAAAGAAAGGAGACTAGAAAGAATTGATTTTGGAACATAATCTATTTAGGAGGGATGCTACATGGAAAAAGCAGAAAAAATAACGATTTTAAAAGATTTAATCGCAATTCCAACTGTGAATGGGCAAGAGGAAAAAATTGCAGACTATATCCAAAAACTATTTACTAAATATAATATTTCTTCAGAAAAAGTACTCTTTTCTGAGAATCGAGCAAATTTAGTTGCTGAAATTGGAAATGGTAATGGGAAAGTGCTTGGGTTATCGGGACATATGGATGTTGTAGATCCAGGAAATCTAGAAGAGTGGAATTACCCACCATTTGACCCTACAATTGAAGACGACAAATTATACGGACGGGGTTCTACGGATATGAAAAGTGGTCTGGCAGCGATGGTGATTGCCATGATTGAACTTATTGAAGAGAAAAGTACATTAAATGGAACTCTTAAACTTTTGGCTTCTGTTGGAGAAGAAATTGGTGAGTTAGGTGCTGAACAACTGACTAAAAAAGGGTATATCGATAATTTAGATGCCTTAATCGTTGGTGAACCTACAAACTTAGCTCTTGTCTATACACACAAAGGTTCTATTGATTATACAATTACTTCCCATGGAAAAGCAGCACATAGCTCAATGCCAGAGTTAGGCATCAACGCTATCAATAACATGGTGGTCTGCATCAACGCTATCAACTCCAAAATGACTGAAATTAGCAAACTATATAGCGATCCTGAAACTGGGCAAGTAACCCATAATATTACCATCATAAATGGTGGTGTCCAAGTCAATAGCATCCCAGATAAAACAGTTATTCAAGGAAATATCCGAACCATTCCAGCTTACGGAAATGAACGAGTTCGAAAAGATATCCAAACGATTGTTGATCAATTAAACCAACAAAAAAACTTTAAATTGAAACTAACCTTTGATTATGATAAATTGCCTGTCAAAAGCAATAAGAATTCATTTTTAGTTCAAATCATTCAAAAAGTTCATCACGAGAAGTACTCAGAAGATCTTCCTCTAGAAGGAATTGCTGCAACGACAGATGTTGCGGAGTATATAAAAGCAGATAAGCCTTTCGACTTTATTATTTTAGGCCCTGGCGAAGGCACCTTAGCTCATCAATTCAATGAATACGTAGAAATACAAAATTTTTTGGATGTTATTGACATGTATAAAAAAATAGCACAAGAATATCTAAATAGTTAAATACTAAAGATAGACTTCTATAGACATCCTATAAACCGAATATCCGATGGGAGCAGAAGCAACCTTGCTTTCTTACAACAAGTAGCTCGCCACAGATAGGCAGCACTGTGACGAGCTAAAATCACTCTGAGAAACAGATTGATAAAAGTTACACTCTATTAACGTTCAAATCTCATCAACTTCTACGAATGGTACGAGCTGATGTTAAGCAGAAAAACTAAAAAAGTACACCTGTTAAGTAAGCTATCTAGATATAACTTTACTCCTATCTTCCCTTTTTAAGCCTATCTAGAATAGCTGCTTCAGCGATAGGACATACTTGATTCAATGGTTACAAAAGAAAAATTCATCGTCTATTTACTTTGCAGAAATTTAGATTATGTACAGAAAATAACACGTTTCAGTTAATATGTGGCGTCTGCCCACTAAAATTAATCTTCTTAAAGACAAACAGACGATGATAACCTACTTGTTTAGAAGTAAGCATTCCTTTCAGTTAAAATCAGCCACAAAATAATTCAAACAAATGTTTTACGTGGCTCACAGGAGAAAAATATGAATGATGAAAATTCCGAATTAGCATTAAATATTTGTCTATTATATGGTGAAATCATGGCTAAAAACAATGTTGACCCACGTGATATACAAAGAGATATACATAAAATTGGCACAATCATGAACATGGATCAGGTTACTATTTATCAAACCTTAACAGGAATCTTTATTACTCTTAACCAAGGTTCAAAAATTAAAATGCGTGTCATTGACGCTACTGAAAATAATTTCGAAAAAATTATCCGCGCAAAACAAGCTTTAGAAAACTTTAAGAATAGCATATTGACGCAAGAAAATTTTTATAAGACCTTGATAGAAATCAACAATACCCACTATTCATTTCCAATAACCGTTCAAGTTTTGAGTGCCGGAATGGTCAGTGCAGCACTTGGCGTTGTTTTCACGTCCCAATTATCGGATTTTCCCATTGATTTAATCATTGGTGGCGTAAGTTATTTTATTTTATTATACTTCCAGAAAAAATTAATGCTAAAATCTTTTTCAACGTTTCTTTCTGCCTCAGTTTTAGCCATCTTGGTTTCTCTCTCAATTAATTTAGACCTTGCTACAAATCCATATATGATTATTTTTTCTTGTATTATGCCACTAGTTCCAGGGATAGAAATTGTTAATTCAATTAGGTCTGTTTTAGAAAATAATTATTTAATCGCAACCTCTCAAATTCTCGAAGCATTAATGATCACTATAATGATTTTAATGCCTATCACTTTCTTTCTAAATATCTTAACTTAGTAGGTGAAAATATGGAAAAACTAATTTTACAAGCCTTTTTTTGTTTTATTGCAAGCACTTTTTTCTCTATCCTTAACAATATTGAAAAAAAATATTGTTTATTATGCGGTACACTAGGAATGACCACTTGGCTTACTTACACAATTTTACCCTCTATCTTAACGATTGATTTACCTACCAGTGCATTGATAGCTTCAGCTATACTCTCATTTATTACAAATTTGATTGCAAAATATATAATCATCCCTGAATCTATTCTAAATATTTCAGGAATTATCACAATTGTTCCTGGCGGTTTCTTTTACAAGTGTATTAATTTTCTAGCAGAAAAAAATTTTAATGGCGCCTTTAATTCTGGATCAAAAGCCTTATTAATTGGTCTTTCTATTTCAATTGGTATTATGATTAATGGGATCCTACATCTCATTTTCAAGGATAGTTTTTTTAATCCCAACCATTAAACAATAACTAACTTCTAAAAGATTATTACGCTGTGATCCAAAAGTTAGATAAAAAATCATAATTGTTAAGGACAGATTCAAGTAATTTGCTGAGCAGTTAAAAAAAGAAGAAACCAATTTATTTTAATCTGTCCATTGGAAAAAAATATTTAAATCACCTGCTAAAAAATGGATTAACGTCGATGATTTAAATGTGAAAAAGCGCTAGTTTAATAAGAAATGTTCGTTTACATAATTCTTACAAATATACCTCAATTTAGAAAGTTTCATACTGGTTCATGTCTAGTTGTATTGATTACATGTGCCCCTATCTTCTTTCACTAAAATCTTCATTTAATATTTTGTCCATTTTAAATACTACTCAATTCTTAATTTTTATTAAATTGAATCTAACAAAAAAATTTACTTTCAAACCCTGTATTTCCGATAAAAATCTCAATTTAACTCCACTTTTCATCTATCTTTCATAGCACTTAAATACTTTTATTTTTTATAAATATCAATTTTTCTTCATTTTTATATCATTTCTTTCGAAAAATATGGTAAAATAATCTGGACTTCATAACAGAAAGAAGGCGAAGTATGAAAAAAAATATAGACAACTTATTAAAAAAATTCACCCGTGTTTTTGGGATTTCTTTTTTTTATATAGATTTAACAACTTTTGATTGCCAGCAAATTTTCCAAAAAAAGCATCATTTTGATTTAGATTTAAAACAGTTAAAAAGGCAAATATCCTTTTTTGACACCTCGATAGTTAACTTAGGATTTCTTAATGACCAAGCTATTTTTGGTATTCCTCTTTTTGAAAAAAATGAAGCTATTATAGGTGTCGTAAAAATCAACAAGTGGGTTTCGGAAGAAAATAACTTCATAACAAAAAAGACAATAAAAGATATTATCAAATTATTGTACTTGTCAATCTATGACAAAAATACGTCAGTAAACTTGATAAGAAGTCCTAAGATACGATCATTTATCATTGAAAAAGAACAAGAAGATCAAATACTCAAAGAAGCAAAATTGAATATAAATGATGGGGTTATCCGACAAAGCTATCAAAAAGAAAAAGAAATCATTAATGCGATACAAAACGGCGATGTTCAACTCACAAAAAAAACTTTCGAATCTTTTAGGAGTATTGACTTTCCTGAGACAAAACCCTATCAAGATGAAGTAAGACACAAAAAAAACATGCTCATTTCTGTCGTTCCAATCGCTACTAGAGCGGCAATTGAAGGTGGTTTAGCAAAAGATATTGCCTATACAATGAGTGACCATTACATCCGAGAAATTGAACAGTTTCCTTTCATTCCAGACAGTGCCACCCTATACAGTTATGTTGAAGGTATCTTGACTGACTATGCTGAAAAAGTAGCTCGTATTAAACGACAATCGACTTCTGGCTACATTTTCCAGTGTCAACAAATTATTTACCTGAATATTTATGGAAAATTGACTGTTGAAGATCTCGCAACCAAATTAGCTTTATCTAAAAATTACTTATCGTCTCTTTTCAAAAAGAAAGTAGGTTGTACCATTAAGGAATATATCCTTCAACAAAAAATTGCCGAAGCTCAATTTTTACTTTTAAATAGTTCTCATAGTTTCCAAGAAATATCTACTATGTTGCACTTCTCAAATCAAAGTCATTTTATTAATGTTTTCAAAAAACAAATAGGCATGACACCTAAACAATATAAGGATATTAACCAATTAGCAAAAGAGTAAAAATTTGATCCCGTTTATAACAAGCTAACGTTCTTTAATTACTAAAAAATCTAGGGTAACAGAATGCGCCGGTAACTATCGACTCTATCTCCTACCCTAGATTCTCTATTTTATTAACTAACTACTTATCTCGACTTTGAATCACTGCTATAATGCCTGTTTCAAAAGAAAAAGCAGCTGAATCTCCAACAAATTCATTACTAGCATAGGATGTCGGAACCAAAACATCGATATGATCCAATGTATATTTACTTTCAGCTAAGGTAAGGCTTTTTACCGGCGTTAAACAACAATAAGCTAAATAGGTCATTTCAAGTTCTTTTTCAACTGTATATTCTCCTGGTAAGTAATATTGAATACTATTTTGCTGATCTAGTAGTTGTATTTGACGAATAAACGGCTGAAATCTTGGTTCCATCGGCAGCCACAGATTAGATAGAAAGTGATCCAATCGCCCACCAGTTCCTCCGACAATCGTAACTTTTGCTGCTGGAAATTTTTCTAAAACGAATGATAGTGCTAACTGTGTATCCGTATCATCTTTTTCGGCTTTCGCTTGCTTGATTTCTTTCGCCTGATGGTAAACTTCTTCCCGCTCTTGTTGAGAGAGTGAGTCAAAATCACCTACAGCTAAATCTAAACGCCAACCTTTTTTTATAATAGACAATCCCCCATAATCGATCCCAACATAATAGTCAAATTTCCGATTACATAAATCAGGCCATTGGTTCATTGATCCACCAGCTACTAACAATACATTCATCTGTTTAGCACAGTCCGCAATGCCTCTACACGCTCTTTAGGACTTTCAGAGTCATAGATGTAAGAACCTGCTACAAACACGTTGGCTCCTGCCTCCTTACAGCGTTCTGCTGTTTCTGGAATAATTCCACCATCTACCTCAATATCATAGGTGTAACCTTTTGTTTCTTTCCATTCTTTTAATTGTGCAATTTTATCTAATGCACTTTCTATAAAGGATTGACCCCCAAAGCCGGGATTAACAGTCATAATTAAGACTTGATCCACTAAATCTAAAACATTCTCAATCGCAACTAAAGGGGTTCCGGGATTGATAACCACACCTGCCTTAACACCTGCCGCTTTAATCATTTGAATTGCTCGATGAATATGAGGCGTTGATTCTTGATGAACCGTAATGATATCTGCTCCTGCTTTGGCAAAAGCTTCGATATAATTTTCTGGTTGAACAATCATTAAATGAACATCTAGCGGTAACTTAGTGATCGGGCGAATCGCCGAAACAACATTCGGTCCAAACGTAATATTAGGCACAAATTGTCCATCCATAACGTCTACATGAATGTAATCTGCCCCTAGTTTTTCTACTAATTGAATGTCTCTTTCCAAATTTGCAAAATCAGCGCTTAATATTGACGGTGCTATTTTCATAAAAATGTCACTCCTTCTTTTTTTTGTATATTGGTCTACGATTTTCAATCTCCATCAAAAATTGTAGGTAATTCTCATAACGACTTTGGGCAATAGTACCCTCTTCTACTTGTTTTTTCACTTCACATTTAGGTTCTTTATAATGCATGCACTCCCGAAACTTACACTTTCTCGATGCTTCCACAAACTCGGGGAATTGCTTTGGCAAATCTACTGCATCCATCTCTAAAAAATCAATTGAACTAAATCCTGGCGTATCAGCCACCAGCCCATCAAAAAGCGGAATCAGCTCTACATGTCGCGTTGTATGTTTTCCTCTTCCCAAAGATTCAGATATAACGCCCGTTGCCAATTGTAAATCAGGAGAAATTTTGTTTAGTAGTGTAGATTTCCCAGCCCCAGACTGCCCCATAAATACCGTTAATTGTTCAGGGAAATATTGGCTTAACTCATGAATTGCTTGATTACTTTCTTCGTTTGTAGATACAATCACAGGATAACCAATTTCCTGATACATCGCTTTAGCCTCTGCTACTTTTACCGGTTCAGTTCCATCCAATAAGTCTGCTTTTGTCAAGTAAATAACAGGCTGAATCCCTTTATCTTCCAAAGTAACTAAGAAACGATCCAAGAGATTATAGGAAAAATTAGGTTCTACCATGCTCATAACGATCACACCTAAATCAACATTGGCTACTGGCGGTCTGACTAATTCATTGTGTCTTGGCAAAACTTCCAACAAATAACCATCTGTCAAATTAGTGCTTTCAAAAATAACCTCATCTCCAACCAACGGCGTAATATTCCGATTACGAAAATTTCCTCGCCCTCTTGTTTGATAGGTTTCTCCATCCAAATATACATAATAAAATCCACTTAAAGCTTTTCTGATCTGCCCTCTCAGAAACGCCACCTCCTATTTTCTATTGACTCTATTTTACCATAATGTTTGGTAAAATAAGAAAAAAGAGCGGGAGAACTTGAATGATTCACTTCATTTTTTAAACATATATCAAAAAATAGCAAATATGCACTTTTTTAGCGTACAAAAAACAAAACTAGACACTATAACAGACACTAAGAAACCTGTCTGCTATAGAGCCTTTTTGTAGTCATTACTATGACCATCTTATTTATGAGGAGTTCTTACATTTTAAATCAATCTATTCCCAAACCTGTTCAATTATTTTAAAAACCAAAAATCATTTTTTATTAATACTGCTCCATCTTATGTAGAGGCAAGACTCTCATTTCAACAGTTCCAATAATCTCTTTTTCCCCCACAAAGCCATAATATCGGCTATCAGTAGCGTACGGACGGTTATCTCCCATTACTAAATATTTACCTGTTGGTATGGTTACTTCATTAAACTGTTGATTCATTGTAAAATTTTCTGTATAGAAGATTCCATTACTATCGGCTTGACGCTTCTCATCTAAAATAAAGGTTTCTTCTTTTTTTTGATGGTTTACATAAAGCTGGTCTTGCAGATACTCAATTTGTTCCCCTGGGAGCCCAACAATTCGGCGGACACAGGTTCCTGCACCGTTTGGAAGTCTAATATACACCAATTTAAATCTCTTTTTCGGACCTAGCCGATTCACAAAAACAAGGTCTTTTTCTGACAACGTTGGCATCATCGCGTATCCATCTATTTTTACAAAAGTAAAGGTAAAGAAAGAAAGGAACCAGAGCACGAATCCTACCAAAAAGATTGCACCACTTAATTCTAACATTACACGGTTAAAAACATTCTTAGATTCTTTTGACTTTCGTCTTTTTCTTTTCAACTGTTTCTTTTTTGGTAGGTTCTTTTGATTGATTCTTTTCTTTACTATCCTTTCTGACTGTTTCTTCCGATTGGGATTAGAGGTCTTTTTCCTTTTTCTTTTTTTCGTAGGTATTTTCTTTTTTTGAATTTTCGTTGCTGCATCTTTTTCCATACCTAAGACTCCTAAAATTTCAAACTATTTTTGTTGGGCCAGAGCTTTTTCATCAATTTTAAACTGCTTGAATACTGCTTTTTCATTATTTTTAACTTTCTCAATATCTTTTTTGACTACTGCTAAGACTTCTTCGTCTTTATAAAAATTCTTACTTTGAGAAGAAAGGTTAATCCCTAATTCCTTCATTGACGTATAATAGCGATTAATGATTTGTTGTCCATCCTCACTAATGCGATAATCGGCTTTATTTAAAGCAAAGGCTGATAGTCTTGAAGAAAGAGTATCCAAATTAGCATCAACCTCATTTGTATTGTCTAATAATTCAGTTTCATTCAACTGGTTTTCTACTTTAGTTAAGTAATAATAGCCATCGACAATTGCTTTTTGATCCAGTTCACTTAGATTTGTGGCCTGATAATAAATGGTGTAAGCAGCTCCTGAACTTGCCGCTAATCCAACAACCAAAAATACCAACATGAATAGGATACTTTTTTGTAATTTTGACTGATTTTTCCTTTTTGCTTGAATCAATTTTTTTCGTTTCTTTTTATTTTTAGTCCGATATTTTGATAGTTTCTTTTTCTCTGTACGTAATTCGACTATAAAAAATAGGAAAAGTAGACTAAAAAGGAAAAAGAGAATACCTGTTGCTAAACAAATTATCGCTATCCAATCTAAGGTTGTCATCATACGCCTCCTGTTTAACTAAGTTCAATCTCCTTATTTCGGAGTAGAATGTTTCTTTCTTTTTTGCTGTTTGTTTTTAGCTTTGTTCTTTAATTTCTTCTTTTGATTATTTTTCTTTAAAAACAGTCGAATAAAAAGGAATACTACAATCACTAAGGTAACGATTCCGCCGATAATAAGTCCAATTAATTTCCAGTCTATCCCTCGTTCTTGATCCAAACCTACCGCCTCATTATTAAATTTTTCAGCTTCTTCTTTTGTAATGCTAAACGTTCCGTTCCATTCCCAGCGCTTATCTCCTGATGTCGCTAAAACATGTGCACGATAATTTCCAGCTTTCATTGCTTGTCCGTCCATGCTGACAGGGAAGTTCAACAATGAATTTGGTGCCATTCTCATTTTTATTTTTTTTGACTCATAAAGAACTTCATCACTTTTTTCTCCCAAGATTTGAGCCTCTACATTTAACTCCTCCATAATAGTCGCTTGTTTATTCCCTAAATCAATCACAATTGTGTTTCGAAAATCTGGTGTTGCTCCGTAAGCTTTTACAAAATGTATGTCTAATGGTAATTCTTTATCCGTTTCTTTTAAGCGCATTCCTATAACATAGGCATATTTGTTAATAACCATCGTACCTTTGTTCTCATCATTTTTCTTTGCTTCTTCTTTTCTTTGTAATTGAATGCCACCTAGTATAATCCCATCAAATTCTGTTTCTGGCATTGCAATCTCTAATTTCAAACTTTCTTCTGTTTCTGGTTTTAATGTAACTGACTCAGGACCTTTGACTAGATCTGTAAATTTGAATTTCATCGATTTATCATCCGATAATTTGTTAGGCCCATACTCAATCACACCATTAGGATTTGTTTTCGCGCCGTTTATCTTAACATTTACGGTTAAGTCTTCCTTACTATGATTCTTTAGTTTGATTTCTACTGTTTGTTTTTGCCCTGGAGTCATCTTCAAATCAAAAAAACCTGATTCTTTATTTTGATTATCTGGATGAATCACTTGATATGTAAAACCAGAAGCATCCGATTCATTTGCACCGTTACTCGTTTGGCTCTCCTCGGCATATGTATAAACTCCTCCAAAAACTATGCTAATTATCAATGCTAAAAATGTGAATTTTACACCGTCTTTTTTCTTCATCTTCTCTTTCCTTTCAAAAAAATCGAGCACTAATCAGTTAGTGCCTTAATTAGTGCTCAATCATTTTTTTCTATTTTGATGAACTATTTTATGGCGTTTCTGAAATTGACCATAGAACTTCTGCTGTGTACGCTGCTTTTGTTTTAATTGCTTTTCCTGGAACGTACAATTGAACAGAACCATTTTCAATTAAGTTAGTATCTGTTGCATTAGGTGTTCCAGTTGAATCTGTTGCAGTTCCACCAGCATAGCCAGCACTGTTACCAAATTCAACAGTAAATGTACCAAATCCTTTAGTGGCTGCATCCGTTGCCATTACATCTACTTCATTTCCACTTTCAGTTAAAGTGAAAGATGAAGCACCAGTACCTAATTTTGGAAATAGATCTTTATCTGTACCTGCACCATTAATTAATGGATTTGTATACGTCAAAGTGGATCCTGCTAATACATTCGTACCTGCTGTGAATTGTTTCGTCATTTTAGCGCTCAATTTCCAAGCAGTACGATTATCAATCCGTTTGTCAGTCACTTGAACGAAGTTTCCACGAGTTCCTTTTACTGTGCCATTTTCTTTCACTGTCACCTGTTTAGCAAAATAGGTTTGGTCAGTCGTTACCGCTTTTTGTTGCATAAATTCAAGGTTTGTCACAGCATCAACTGATAAAGTTCCCCCATCAGGATTGACTACAATGGGTTCTTCTGGATCTACTGGTTTACCAGGATCTTCTGGGTCTGTTGGTGGATTTGTTCCATTATCCTCAATGTATTCAATATGTCCTTCACTTTTCAGACTCGTCGGGACTGCACTCGCTGTTATCGGCAAAGCAAAGTTTGCTGCTAAAATTGCTAATAGAGCTGTTGTACCTAATACTTTCTTTTTCATTTGTTTATTCCTCCAATTTGTTTTTTATCTATGGCAACTCAGCTAATAGCCAAGTTATCACCGTTTGGTAGTTTCCTGGTTTCACATCCGTGGAACGAGGCATAAAAAAGTTTACTGCATTATTTTCATAAACTTGCTTGTTTTCAAAATTAGGATCCACAACGGCCATACCTGATTTATCAGTAACAGGTTTTAACGTTGAACTGAGTCCGGCATCGTTTTCCTCTGATGCGCCAAATTCAATTGACCAAGTACCATACCCTTTATTTTTTTCTGCAGTTGCAAGATCATAAGTCATCCCAATCTTATCTAATTTAATGACATCCGTTTGCAGGCTAGGGGCGTACTCCTTATCTAAAATTGAATTCGCCCATAGTTTATCTAATGAAATATAGGCACCTTTTATGGAATCTCCTTTATTTGAAGTAAACATTGATTCTTGACGAACTTGCAATTTCCAACCGTCTCCAGTTGCCCGGCTATCTGTCACTTGAATAAAATTTCCACGCGCCTTTGTCGTTCCGTGAAATAGCTGAGCATGAGCTGGGTAGCTTTGCTCTTTTTTTGGCACTTTATTTCGACCAAAATTTAATTTTGGGACAAAATCTATTCGTAAATATCCTACTGTTGAAGGTGTTGGACCTGGATCAACCGGATGAATAGGCTTCTCAGGATCAACTATTTCAGTTGGCTGCAGGGACGCATCAAACTGAACGTTTCCTTGCGTAGGGAGGCTATTTGTTTCAGCAAAAGCTGGATGACTTTGACCGATTCCTATCAAAAAAAGGATACTGAAAGAAAATAATAAATGTTTAGCGTGTCTCATCTACTCACTCCTCCTTTTCTTTGCGACTTTTAATAACAGAGAAAAGGAATATAATCATCACTAATACAGCGCCACTGATTGCTAGAGATCTTTTCACTACTTCCCCTGTATTAGGATATTTCCCTTTTGAACTTGGTTTGGTACCTATTGACGAAAAGGTTACCTCTTCTGAACTAGACGCTGATGGTTCCGATTCATCAACATAAAATTCAATTCCAGCGCCTTGCCCAACTTGTCCACCTTCTGTTGCAACGCTAACTATTGGCTGTAGGAATAAAAACACACCAACAGAGATAGATAAAAAACAGACTAAAAAATGTTTTAACTTCATAGGCTGATCGCCTCCTTCTCTGTTTTATGGTGCATCTGTTAGTTCCCACTCAATGACTGCCTTATACTTCCCAGAGGATTTCACTTCCCCACTATCTGTTTGAAGTTTCAACCCATCACCTGATTCAGACCAAGTACTATTTACTTTGTATGGTGTATTATCTAAGTTCGTGTTGCGAGCAATTTCTTCAGCACCGGAGCTTAAGATGATCTCTTTTCCTTTGTAAACATAGCGTAAAGCCCCTGAAATTGTATTTTCCCCATTGGATAGCGGATTCGATATACGAGCCGTTAAACGCCAAGGTTTTCTACTTGCTCGACTATCTTGAATTGTTAAGTCTCCTTGCACAGCTGTCGGCTGATTCACTCGTTGCATTTTCGGTGTTACTTTTTGTGTACCAAAATCAATTACAGTAGGCGCTGAAACAAATTCTAAAACACCAAACACAGTTCCCCCAGGGTTATTCACAGCAAGGGTTTCCGCTTCATATATTTCATGGTCTTTGTCAGGATTTTCCGGCCCTGGCACAAATATACCTGATTCTCTTGGTGATTCCCCAATCGCTTTCGCTTTGTTCGTAACGGTTGTTCCGACTGCTTTTTGTGTTACAGTCACTTTAAACGTAACGGTAGCTGACTCTCCAGTTGCTAAATCACCAATAGTAAAGAGTAAATCCCCATTCCCAGTCGGATTATACACATAGCTGCCGTCGACTGGATCAAGATCATTGATTTTAATACCAGTATCTGTACTATCAAAACTAGTGCCTATAGGTATAGCATCTTTTATCTTCACATTTTTCCAAACAGTTTTATAAGGAGCTGGTTTATTATTCGTTGCAGTTATTCGATAAAATAAGATATCGCCAACTTGTGTGTTATTTACCTCAACATTTTCTCGATAAGATTTAACTGTTTTTTCCACTTTAGGTTTATCTGGTAAAACATCTTTAACTGTATATTTTGTTGCCGCCTTAAACACAGCATCTCGATAGGTGAGATCTGAGGTTGGATTAATATTTCCAGTTGCCGTATTTGTGATTGGAGCTGCTGGATTAAGTTTGAGATCTATCTTTGGCGCATTATCTTCTAGAAAAATTTGGACAGTATCTCCTGCATTTAAGTATTTTGGAAGATTATATTGCCATGATCCATCGTCATTAACCACTCCAACTTCTACTTGTTTTATACCGTTAATATTTACATAAATTTTTGCTTTTGCCTCTGCTCCAGTACCTGTTAATTGCTTGGTCGCATTCGTTACTTCTCCAGCAGTCACTTTTGCTGGTTCTGGGGGAGTGACATCTAACACTATCGTTGCTGTCTCTTCCCCTACACGGTAAGGCTTCAATTCATTGTTTACTATCGTTGCACGATAAGGTGTTCCTAACATATTTTGATTAGCAATTTGGAAGCCAGCTATCTCATGATTTGCTTTGTTCCAATGAACATAGCCGTCACTTTCACTTACACTAGTGTATTGATTACCAAGAGTATCTTTAAAATCAATGTATGCTTTTCTTATATTATCTGCGTAAAGTGGTTTTACTTTTGCATTTCCGTCTTCATCGAAGGGATCACTTCCGCCAACAGCGGTATACCCAAGTAAAACTTGACCTCGTTGACGATAATCTGCATCAGTTACTGGTGTCCATATTAATTCAGGTATGCTATTCATGCCTGAAATACGTTTGATTGTCGGACGAGTATACTGGATAGAAAGGCTTGGATCAGTACTACTAACCCCGCCATTTGACGATGCATTTGTCACAGTAAAATTCCCAACATTCGAATAATCGTAAGTAGGCGCTCCATCCATCCCAGCTTGGTTATTCCACAAAGAAATATCTGAATTTTTCACAATAAATTGATTCGTTCCTCTATTATCAGATTCATCTGCTAGAAAAGCATTGGTGGCTGCGGTACTATTGTACATATTCCTAATATCAAACGTTTCAGGACTATCTAAAATGAACTGATTCCCTTTTGATCGACTGCTCACATTATAAGAAATAACCCCACTATTGCTATTTCCTACAATAAATACATTAGATTTTGGCTTAAACTCATATTTCGTGTTCGTAGGATTCCCCTGTGATCCTGAGTTAATTGAATGGACTGCACCAAATTGAACGGTTGGTCTACTCCCCGCACGAGAAAGTAAATTTACAGTTGATCCTTCTTCCGCTGTAAAACTTGCGTTATCTACATTGAAATAAGCTGCTGAACCCGGCATGTTCGCATTATAAGTAGCATTTTTACCAATATTTATTTCATCGAAAAGATTATAGACTGCTGGATAGCTGGTTCCTGAAGCAGTATAATTTAAATATACAAACCCACTTTCCCCAACATCAAATCTTCTTGTACCAGTACATTGACCGTTATCATTTACACCGGTATTGTCAATGAACCAAACGACGGAATAATCATAATCTGCATTTGTCCCTTTATAAAAAGTAAAAGGTTCGATTGACATTCCACCAGTGTAAAAATTTTCTGCACCTGTGATAATCGTGTTATAACCATACATACTTATTTCCGCACGGTTCCCGCCAATTAGGCGACCGCCAATTCGCTGATTTTTACTCTTCTTACTTGCATCATATGGCGTATAAATATTCCCCACGCGATAACGCCACAAACCACGTTGCTGTCCATAATTCGGTCCAGGTCCCCATTCTCCTCTACCATTTACAAAAGACCAAGCGTTTCCTAAATCACCTTCGCGCGCACCATAGCCAGAATTGTTAGCAATCTGAATATCATGCATATGAAACACTGGTACGTCAGAAAATCTTTTCCCAAAAGCGGTCTGAGAAGTTAAGTCATCCACATTAATTGAACTGTTTTTCATTTCAAGTAGAAAACCTTGCCCGTCAATTTCAATGGATTCTGTTCTTTTTAAACTAGTATTCCCACCATTTGTGCCACTAGTCGGTTTGATTATGTTCCCCTCTAGAATAATTTTTGACACTGCATTATTTTCATAAGCCGCTTTGAATCCAGTAAAATCAAAGACGCGGACAACATTTGTTTCTGGTCGAAAATTATACTTTGTATTCCAAGCAATATTTTGTTGCCTATTTAATGCAGCATATTTTGCTTGATACTCAGCATCAGTCATACTACCTGTAATTTTTCCATTTGCTGCTTTTGAAGATAAATAAGCGCCATCCATATACGCTTCCATCTGAGGAACCGTAATATTTTCTTGTTGATGCAATTCTTCCTCTGTTTTTGGTAAAGAACGCAATTCAGGATCAAAACTAGAGAATGTTTCCTTCTCACTGGACTGTATCGCAGAGTCTCCTTCAGAAGCTTTAATAGTATTTTCTCCTAAAAATATAGTTGTAAAAACAACAATTAGACTAAATACAATGAAAAAAAATAAATACGACCTTTTTCTAAATTTCATTTTCCCAACCCCTTTGTTAGTCATTCTTTTTCATATTAATTTGCTAGACTTCTTTCAACTTATTCATTTTTTCCAAAAGAGCTATAGTTAAGCATTCTTTTTCTATACTAATTTAGATATTTAACCTGTAACCTTTTGACCGGACTGTTTCGATGCACTTACTATTTTTTGCATTATGTTCTAATTTTTTACGTATATGAAAAATTGTATTTGCTACTCTATATTTTTTACCTGTTGCATTATCATTCCAAATTTTTTCGTAAATTTTCTCATAGGAAACAGTTTTTTTCAGATTTCGATAGAGCAATTCAAGCATTTGATATTCTAACTTTGTCAACGAAATTTCGTTATTATCGATATAAAGACTCAAATTTACTGGATTTAGCTCAAAAATATCTCCATCTTTTTTTTGCTGTTCCTGAAATTGATTTCTTGCAACAGATAGCTTATCTAGTGCATTCTTAAGAATGATAGAAAACTCACCCGTATCTGTCGTTGCATCTTTAATTCCATTTACCCCAAGATGTAAACAAACTGTTCGTGTGGTTTTATCAATGATTTCAGAAGAGGACACTATAAAAGTTAACATACCGGGGATTTTTTTAACTTCTAATAATAATTGCAATATGTACGGTAACTCGGTAGTCTTTTGAACTTCAATTAAAAGGGCTTTGTGTTTCGTAAACCTTTCAATATCTTTAACATCCAACTGCTTCACTTTATATTTAGCATTCGTTTTGAATAATGTTAAATATTCATCCTTCCATACGTTGTTTAATGAAATGTATCCAACTTTGTGCATTTCTCTTTCTCCTTGCTTTTTCATTTTAATCCCACTGCTTATAGCTAAAAAGATAGTTTTTTTTATTCTTTTAAAACCTTTTTACTATCTCTATACTCAAAAAAATAGTAAAATAGAAAAGTGCGAAAAATGCTACATTATGCTTTCAAAAACAAAAGAATGAATCCAGCCACATGTTTATTTACTCTGAACTCACTAATAATTGAACATAGAAACAGCAAAAATTCTGTATCATGTTTTTAGTTAGAACATGAAAATGTATTAAATGAGTGATTATACTAGACTTTAATAGAAGCTGACGACGCAATTGACGGCTTAAAAATAATTTCTAAGCTAAAATGTTTATAGTTACTTTTTAATCTAACTGGTATTTCTTAAAAATAATGAAACTCACTTTGTTTAATAAAAAAAGTACTTTTAGACACATTCTGCTGCGAACTATATAATAAATAATCCATAAAAATTACTAGAATAGATCAAATAGCCTCACTTTTTAAAGTGAGGCTATTTGATCTATTGCTTTTCTTTCGTCGGATTCAAAAGAATGAGTATATATATCTAGTGTCATTTTTGTTGAGCTGTGACCTAATAAAGAGCTAATACTTGTAATTTTTACCCCCAATTCCAAACATCTCGTTGCAAAGCTGTGTCGCAATACATGAAATGTGGCCTCTTCTATGTTCGCTTCTTTAGCAATACGATTAAAATGATACGTCAATAACCTAGGCTCTAAGGGGTGATCCTTCTGTCCAAACACATATTCACTTTCACTGTTCCTTTGTAATTTATTTAAGCTGTCCATTAAGCTTTTCGATAACGGAATGGTTCTTTCAGAAGAAGGTGTTTTAGGCTTTTGTTCCAACAAGCTAGTATGCCCATCACCAGTAGCTAGACGTTGGATAGTTCTCTTAACTTTTATTTTTTTGTTTACAAAGTCAATATCTACCCATTTCAGCCCACAGATTTCTCCAATTCTCATTCCAGTACCTAGTGCTAAAATAATAGGCAATCCTTTGGAATCTTGCGAAGCAATTTTTTTTATACGTTTTTGTTCTTCAAGACTTAACGCTTTTCCTTTATTCCTTACCAATTTAGGTAAAATAATTCCTTCAGTAGGATCTATAAATATTTTCGACTCACTTAGGGCTTGTTTCATACATGTTCTCAGCACTCTAAAAATAGCATGCACAGATCCTGCAGCTAAAATGTTTTCTAATCGATAAATCAGCTCTTGGATATCTTCTGCATTTATTTTTATCAATGGTTTATTGCCCAAGCTAGGTAGTAAGTGCGTTTTCACTTTACTTTCGTAACTTATAAACGTGCTTCTCTTCACTCTGGGAGCAACCACCGAGGTTAACCAGTAGTCTGACCATGCTTCAAAATTCCCACTAAAGTGATTTTGATGTGTTTTTTTATAATCTTCTTGCGTTCTAAAAATCATAATCATTTGATCTTTTACTTCTCGATATTTTTTTCCATAAATATATCCATAATATATTTTTCCATCTTTTTTTCTCCCTTTTATGTAGCGGCCTTCCCAGCGACCATCTTTTCTTTTGTATATGTTTTCACCTTTCCGTGGCATAATTCTCCTCCTCTAATCATTTCTGTTTCTGACGGCGAAACTGACGGCGAATAAAATACAAGCAATTTTACATCTTTCTATACAGCCAAATATAAATGATAAATACTATTCTGCCTCTCCGAAGGACAAGTTTGATATAACAGTAAGCGAGCCCTACTTCACAGTGTTTTCTTTACTTGTTAATAAAATAAAATGTGTTATTGACAAACAAAGGCTTAAGATATATCATTGTCTTATAACGATAATAGTTCTTTTTTTTACCATAAAAACAAGTATTTCGATATAAAAAAGATTTTCATGTTCTAACTAAGAACATGAAATTTTTTATTTTTGGTAAAACAGACTTTATCAACAATCGAACCTGATAACATTCTATAAGAAAACAAATGTTATTTTTTACATAAATTTATTCAAAATAGAAATTATGTAAAAATTAAAGTAAAAATGAACTTCACTACATTTATGTCGCAAGAAAAAAGTCAACTACCCTATTAAATAATGGTTTTAGTAAAAAAAGTTGCCAAAACGAATATTCGTTTTGACAACTTTTTTAGTCAACTATTTTAATTTTTAAAGTCTGGTCCACCACTAACAATTAGTTTTATCTGAGTTGCTTTAGGATCTATTTTAGTCCCAGCACTTGGCTCTTGACTAATAACGGTACCTACTGGAGTGTTACTTTGAGTTGTCTCTTGCTTAATCAAACTATCTGAAATCCCAGCATTCACCAACTTACGTACGGCTTCTTCATACATACTGTTATTAACATCCGGCATGGTAACTTTCTCCGATCCCTTACTAACTGTCAAGGTGATTTTTCCAGTTTTCGGATCAACCGCAGCCCCGCCTTCTGGGCTTTGAGAAATAACAATCCCACTGTCATAGTCACTAAACTCTTCAATCTTTGTAATTTGACTTTCTTTGAAACCTAAACCAATTAGCGCATTAACCGCTGAACTATAGCTTCCTTCTACATAGTAACCGATTGTCGATTTATCCGATCCTTTACTGACAGTTAACGTAATTTTCCCTGTCTTAGGATTCACTGCTGTTCCAGCAGCTGGATTTTGTGAGATAACCGCACCTTTTTCTACTTGATCGCTTACTTGTTCTACCCGATTTATTTGGCTTTCTTTAATACCAAGGGATGTTAATGCAAAGACCGCATTTTCATAAGAATACCCTGCATAATTCTCTATGACTACTTTTTCTGGACCTGTACTATAAACCAATGTAATAGTATCCGTTTTAGGATCTACTTCTTCCCCTTTTTCGGGCGTTTGTCTAATCACTTTATTCTCGTCTACTTCTAGACTTGTTTCTTTTTCAAACTTTATATTACTTTCTAAGAAGCCATTTTTTTTCAATGCATCGACTGCATCTTTATAATTTTCTCCAGTGTAATCATCCATTTTTATTTTTTTAGTTCCTGTACTTATATAGAGTGTGACTTCTTTCTTTTTCACGACAGAATTGGCTTCTGGATCTGTTTTTACAACTTTCCCTTCTGCAATTGTATCATCGGGAATTTCTTTCTTCTCAGGTGCTACCTTTAAATCCGCATCTTCTAATATTTTGATTGCTTCAGCTTCTGTTTTGTCCGAAACATCTGGGATTTTAATTTCTCCATTACCACCTAATAAATATAGAGCACCTAAAACAAGCAAACCAACAAATAGTAAAGCTAAAATAATAAACAATGGTTTTTTACTTCGCTTCTTTTTCTTTGCTTCTTTTTCTCCCGGTACTTCTTCAGGTTCCATAGCTTCTTCCGGTACTTCCATATTTTGGAAAGAAGAAGGCATTGGGGTTTCATCTGTAATTGGGGTTAGAATCTTTGTCTCACCTAGTAGCCCTGTTGGTTGCCAAACAGGCTCATTTAAACGATTCGCTGCCAAAACGGTATACAAGTCTTGGGACATTTCTTCTGCTGTTTTATAACGATCAGCTGGATCTTTTGTCGTAGCATGTAAAACAACATTTTCTAATGATTGTGGAATGTTTGGGTCTTTTATTTTTACAGAAGGAATCTCTTCTTGAAAATGTTTTAAGGCTATTGTTACCGCAGATTCCCCATCAAAAGGAACATTTCCCGTTAAAATTTCATACAAAATGATTCCAACGGCATAAATATCTGATTGATTAGTGGCCATGCTTCCTCTAGCTTGTTCTGGCGATAGGTAATGAACTGACCCTAACATTGTATTGGTTTGTGTAATTGATGTTTCTGATAACGCGATGGCTATTCCAAAATCGGTAATTTTTACAACACCATTTTCGTCAATTAAAATGTTCTGTGGTTTTAAATCACGATGAATAATCCGATGTTCATGAGCGAGTGATACCGCAGATAAAATTTGTTCCATAATATCAACAACGGTCGGATAAGCAATTGGATAATTAGATTGGATATATCGTTTTAAATCCATTCCCCGTACATATTCCATTACGAGATATTGTAGACCAGCTTCTTCTCCTACATCATAAACACTGACGATATTCGGATGAACCAATTCACTAGCAGCTAAAGCTTCCCGTTGAAAGCGACGGATAGCAGATTGATCATTTTGAAAGTCAAACCTTAATACTTTTACCGCAACATCACGGTCCAAAATTAAATCGTGTGCTAAAAAGACATTTGCCATTCCGCCACTGCCGATATTACCGATAATATGATAACGACCATTTAATTTTTTCCCCAGCTCAATCATTGGTTCCCCTCCTTCTGTTCGTCAAAATGAATGACTAAAACGGTAATATTATCTAAGCCCCCAGCGTTGTTAGCTGAAGAAATCAATGTACTTACTTTTTCTTTTACTGGTTGATTGGAATTAATTGTCGTTAAAATTTCTTCTTCTGTAACCATATTTGTTAACCCATCTGAACATAGTAAAATGTAGTCATTCGGCACCCATAAATGGTTCGTTACATCAACTTCAACAGTACTTGGCATCCCTAGCGAACGAGTCAAAACATTTTTCCGAGGATGGTTCATGGCCATTTCCCGAGTGATTTCTCCTGATTTTACCAACTCATTCACTAACGAATGGTCCTCCGTCAATTGAAGTAACTCGTTATTACGCACTAAATAAGCTCGACTGTCACCGACATTCGCTAGTACAAAAGAGTTTTCTAAAAGAACCGCACTGACAATGGTTGTCCCCATTCCTAAAAATTCGTCTCGCGTCTGCCCTTTTTGGTAGATTACTTCATTTTCGTCTTGAATTCTTTTTATCAACCACTGTACTGCCTTCTCAGAAACAGTAATATCCGTCTTTCCCCAACTCATTCCAATGTTATTCACAGCCATTTTACTAGCAACATCCCCAGCTTGATGACCACCCATTCCATCCGCTAAAATCGCTAATTCAACTCCAGCCTTATTTTTAAACAAACCTGCGTAATCTTGATTCGTATTACGTTTTCGGCCTACATCTGTCTGAAAATTGATTTCCACTATGTTTCACCTCGTTTAACAAACTTTTTGCATGCAACAAATAAAGAATCCATCTGTCATTAGTTGATGAGGATACAACGTCAACATTTGTTCATGAATCGCTGTCTGAACTGCTTCCTCAACTTCGATATCGATTTTCTTAAATTCAGAATGTTTTTCTAAAAACGCTGCAATCACTTCTTGATTCTCTTCTTTGGCAATTGTACACGTGCTATAAACCATTATACCCCATTGTTTTAGCGTATGTGAAACACTTTCAAGAATTTCCAATTGAATTTTTGGCAATTGTTCAAAATCTTCTGGTACTTTATTGTACTTAATATCAGGTTTACGACGCATTAATCCTAAGCCTGAACAAGGAGCATCTACCAAAATCCGATCAAAATATTCTGCTGGAAACTCTTCTCCTACTTTACGAGCATCAAGCTTTTCAGTGTCCACAACTGCTTTCACATGAAGGCGTTCAGCATTTTGCTTAATTAATTTTATTTTATGGTCATGAATGTCTAGAGCTTTCACTCGTCCACCTTTGGACGCGTCTAGAAAGGTTGCAATATGAGCTGTTTTTCCACCTGGAGCGGCACACGCATCTAACACAACATGATTTTTTTCAATTTGCATCGCAGGAGCGACTAGCATAGAACTTTCATCTTGAATCGTTAGTTTTCCTGACGCAAACAAGTAATGTCCAGCTAAAAAGCCTTTTTCAGCAACCACACCATACGGAGAAACATTACTAGCAGAGGCTTCAATCCCAGCTACTTGTAATTCTTCAAGAGCTTCTAAAACACTAATTTCTCTTGTATCTACCCGACCACTGACATGACTTTTCTCAAATAGGGAAAGCCCTAATTTTCTCGTTTCATCCATACCTAATTGCTTTATTAATTTTTCTGTCAGCCATTGAGGCATACTAATTTCTACCGATAATCGTTCAACTGGATCAGAAATTTTTTCTAAGCTAGGTAAACCTTCACGTTGAAATGAACGAAGGACACCATTTACAAATTTACCAATACCGCTGTTCCCGCGATGTTTTCCAATTTCTACCGCTTCATTGATAACCGCATGATCTGGAATCTTATCTAAATAAATTAATTGATACATGGATAAGCTCAACAAATTTTTTACCCAATTATCTACTTTTTTCGGATTTTTAATAAAAGGAGTTAAATAATATTCTAAAAGTAATTTCCGACTAATTGTTCCGTAAACTAGTTCCGTAAAAAGACGGCTATCCTTTTCTCCTAAGTCTGACTTATTAATCATTTCATTTAATAGTAAGTTGGAATACGCGCCACCCTTGTCTACACGCTCAATGGTTTGTAGCGCGACATAACGAACAGAACGTTTCACTCTTGCTGGTATTTTTTTTCCCATATTAGCCCACCTTATCCGATTCTGTTACCATTTTTCCTACACCATTTAAAAAATCCTGAACGGCTAGTTTTCCTTTTCCTGATGGTTGTAAGACATTAACTGCTAAAAGTGTTCCTTGTCCACAAGCAATCCATAATTCTTTTTTACTACGTTTAACAATCGTTCCTGCTTCTGCTGCAGTTGTTTCAGTTAAAGGTGTAACCTCCCACAGTTTCCAGTTACTTTCTTGATAGGTTGTAAAAGCCGTTGGCCAAGGTCGCATCCCACGAACCTGATTATCGACTTCCTCTGCCGTTTTATGCCAATCTATCTGTTCCTGTTCTCTTGTAATGTTGGGTGAAAAAGTTACCTTAGTCTCATCTTGTGGAATAGGTGTAATCTCATTCGCTAAAATTTTAGGTAGCGTTTCTAGTAATAGTTCTTTTCCAACAAGACTTAAACGCTCAAACATAGTTCCTACATCATCATTTTTTGTAATCGGAATTGCTTTTTGAGAAAGAATGTCTCCAGCATCCATTTTTTTCACCATTTCCATAATCGTAACGCCTGTTTCCTTTTCACCGTTAATAATTGAATAGTGGACAGGTGCGCCACCACGGTATTTTGGCAACAATGAGGCATGAACATTAATCGCACCAAATTTAGGGGCTTGTAAGATTTTTTCTGGTAAAAATTGCCCAAATGCAGCTGTCACAATGATGTCTGGCGCCAACTCAATTACTTTTTCCATCTCAGGAGAACCCGAAATTTTTTCGGGTTGTAAAACAAGTAAATTATGCTTAAGAGCGGCTTCTTTTACTGGTGGCGGCGTTATCGTTTTTTTTCTCCCCACTGGGCGATCAGGCTGAGTCACAACAGCTAATACATCATATCCGGCTTCTAGTAAGCCTTCCAATACTGGAACTGAAAAAGCAGGGGTACCCATAAATACAATTTTAGTCATCAAAATGTTCCTCCATATATGCTTCTAAATCTTCTGGTTTCACGGGATCAATTATTTTATCAATAAAAAGTTCGCCATTTAAGTGATCAATCTCATGTTGGAACGCACGAGCTAAATAACCATAGGCCGTTACTTCAATCTCGTCTCCTTCACGATCAAAGTAGCGAACAGTCACTTCATCTGCCCGCTCTACTGTCCCATATGTTTCTGGAATACTTAAACAACCTTCTACATCAATATCTGTTCCTTGCTGGTCAATAATTTCAGGATTGATTAGTTCAAACAACCCCGTTTCTTCGTCTACTTCTACAACTGCAATTCGCAAACTTTTACCAATTTGTGGCGCAGCCAAACCAATACCATCATGTGCAATCATTGTTTCTCGCATATTGTCTAGTAAATCAACAATTTCATCAGTAATAACAGTCACTGGTTTCGCTTTTTGTTTTAAACGGTCATTTGGATAAATAACAATAGGATAACGCATAAATTCCTCTTTCTTCTCTGGAAGCATTTTTTAAATAAAATTCATTGGTTCTGCATCAATCGATAGCTTTAACCCTTGAGTGGTGGCACGTTGCGTATCTGTTAAGATCTTTTTCAAGATTCTCTGTAAGTTGGGTTCATTTTTGTATTTAATAATTACTTGGTAAAAATAGCGATTATTCACCCGCATAATCGCATTGGGTGTTGGGCCCAGTAAAATACTTTGATTAGACAAACCAGTTTTCAATTCCTTCACAATTTCATACATTTGTTTCGCTGCTTGTTGTTCTTCAGAATGACTGGCGGTAATTTGAACGGTAAAGTAAAAAGGTGGATAGTCTCCTACATGGCGAACTTGCATTTCCTTTTGATAAAAATCCTCGTAGTCCTGCGCTTTCGCCAATTGAATCGCATAATGTTCAGGATTAAAAGATTGTATGATTACCTCTCCAGGTTTTTCAGCTCGCCCAGCTCGCCCACTGACTTGAGTCAACAGCTGGAATGTTCGCTCACTTGAACGGAAATCGGGTAAATTCAACGCTGTATCAGCATTCAACACACCCACTAAAGTCACATTGGCAAAATCTAATCCTTTGGCAATCATTTGCGTGCCTAATAAGATATCGGCTTCGTGGTTACCAAATGCAGTTAAAATCTTCTCGTGTGCCCCTTTACGTCGAGTAGTATCTACATCCATTCGGAGAATCCGGCACTCAGGTATTAACGCTTGTAGTTCTTCTTCTACTTTCTGCGTTCCAGTACCATAGTAACGAATTTTATCACTGCCACAATTCCCACACCGATGGGGAATTCGCTCCTCATGTCCACAGTAATGACATTTCATCGTTTTCGTATCCATATGGAGCGTTAAAGAAATATCACAGTTTGGACAAGGTAAGACGTAACCACAGTCACGACACATCACAAAAGAAGAATAACCTCTTCGATTTAGCAACAGAACACTTTGCTCTTTTTTCTCCAAGCGCTCTTTAATTTTCTCTTGCAACGCTAAGGAAAAAGATGAATTATTTTTTTGCTGTATTTCTTTTCGCATATCGATGACATCAATCGTTGGTAAAGACGCTGATTGATTGGCTCTTTGCGTTAATAACAAACGCTGATAAACTTTCTTTTGCGCTCTGGCTCTTGATTCCAATGAAGGAGTGGCACTTCCTAAAACAATAGGACAGTGATGATGCTGACCACGCCAAATCGCCAAGTCTCTTGCATGATAACGAGGTGTTTCTTCTTGCTTATAACTAGCTTCATGTTCTTCATCAACAATGATGACCCCAAGATTTTCCAAGGGGGCAAAAATCGCTGAACGCGCACCAACAACAACTTGTGCTTCCCCGCGTTCAATTTTGCGCCACTCGTCATATTTTTCTCCTTGTGATAACCCACTATGCATCACTGCTACTTGTTCACCAAAACGACTTTTGAACCGATGAACCATTTGTGGGGTTAAAGAAATTTCAGGAACTAACATGATTGCTGTTTTTTCTTGGTTTAGCACTTCTGCTATCACTTGTAAGTAAACTTCAGTTTTCCCACTTCCCGTAATTCCTTCCAAGAGATACGTATCACTTTGCTTGTGGTTCATGGAATGAAGAATTGTATTTACTGCGATTTCTTGTTCATCATTCAGTGCTAGAGCCGTTGTTTTTTCAAATTCTTTATCAGCAAACGGATCTCGATACGTTTCTTTTTCAACAAAGGTCAGCCAATTGTTTTTCGCTGCCTCATTAAGGACGGCGGTTCTGAATCCTAATTCTTTCATTTCTTTCACGGCAACTTGTTGTTCAGTCCCCAAAGACTGCAAATAATTCAGTAATTGTTCTTTTTTCCGAGAGCCTTTTCTAAGTTCCTGTCTAGCCTCTTCTAATTGTTGAAAACTTTTGGCTGGTTGAATGAAGCGAACGGTTTTGACTTTATTTTTGGTATTGACCTCATAACGAATATCCACTTTCTGTTGCTTTCTTAACTGCATCATACGTGGCAATAAATCCCGCTCTACAGCATCTTCCCAAGCAATTTCTTCTAACCCATAAAATAGTTCATCTTGCAGATTCTCTTGCAATTCGTCAGTGATATATATGTATTTTCGATAGTCTGCCCGCATGACGCTTGGCAGCATCGTTTGTAAACAAGTGATTTTAAAGGCGAAGGTTTTTTCTTTCATATAATCTGCCAATTCTAGCAACTCACTATTCAAAACTGGTTTTAAATCTAATACCGATAAAATTTCTTTCCACTGAAATTCTTGAGTTGAAAGCTCTGCCTCAGAAGTTTCCCCAATCGCTAGGACAAACCCTTGTAAGTGACGATTCCCATTACCAAAAGGAACTTCCACCCGCATTCCAACACTCAGTTGTTGTTCTATTTTAGAAGGAATCAAATAAGTAAAAGGCTGATCCGTCTGCATCGCTAGAACATCAACAATTACTTGGGCTACTTTTCTCATATTCATTCCTCCATTCTCATCTTTTTTGCAAAATCTCTTTGCTTATTGTACTAAAGAAACCTTGGTTTGTCTTGTCGCCATTGTATTTATTATAGAAAATTAACGGTTTTTCAGTAAAAAAGTAACAATTCAAACGGATAAAAGAAAAAAAGTTAGGAAACAGTCACCTAGACTTTCCTAACCCTTATCATTTAGATTCTTTTTTCGTCACGGATACGTTCTTCTAAATCTTTTTGTTCCTGTTCACGTTTTACTTTTTGTTCTTCTTTTGCTAAACGCATACGTTCACGTTTTTCTTCTGGGTTAGGATCGATAATGACTGTTCCAGCATCAATCTCTTCTAACGCTCTCCCGACACTTTTAACAGATTCAAAACTATCAACTGTCGCTTGCATTCCTTCATCTAATTCATGAGCACGTTTACTTGCTAAAATAACAAGAGAATATTTTGATGGTACTTCTTCCAATAATGAGTCAATAGATGGTTTCAACATCATAAGCTTACATCTCCTTCAACATTTTGATATATTTGCCAATCACTCGATCTACTCGAAAATGTTCGCTGGCAATAATTCGTTTAATTCGCTTAACCGCTAACGGCACTTCATCATTCACCACAGCATAATCATAAAGAGCCATCATTTCGATTTCTTCACGAGCGACACGCATGCGTTCTTCAATCACGGATTCTTCATCCGTTCCTCGACCAACTATTCTACATTTTAACTCCACCAAATCTGGTGGCGTTAAAAAGATAAAGACACCATCTGGTACTTTGTCTTTTACTTGCTGAGCTCCTTGCACTTCAATTTCTAAAAAGACATCTTTTCCTTCATCAAGCGTTTGGTTTACATAAGTTAATGGCGTTCCATAATAGTTCCCCACATATTCAGCATACTCTAACATCTCGCCTGCTTCAATCATTGCTTCAAATTCTTCTCGTGTTCGAAAGTAGTAATCTACTCCTTCTACTTCACCTTCTCGCATCTGCCGAGTCGTCATAGAAATCGAGTACTGAAAATCATGATCTTCACTATCAAAAATCGCTTTCCGCACTGTTCCTTTTCCGACCCCAGAAGGACCTGATAATACAATTAATAACCCACGCTCTGACATGACGACTTCCTTTCACCCTTTTGTTTTTACGTATTAGTACTATAATGCACTTTTTTTCTGAAATTTTCAAGAGTTTCTCCTTAAAAAATCATTTTTGTTGGTTTATTTTTTTAATCAAGTCGTAAAAAGAGGAAATAACGAAAAATAGCTCTTTAATTGAGCGTTATTATAATAGGTAGAGAATGAATCGATAATGGTAAGAACGTGCTGTTTAAGAGAGTGAATCGAAAAATGACCAAAAAAGAAATAGGTTTTAGTTGCTAAGCTACTTATAATTTATTCGGGAAGAAATACTTCTATTGAAAAACATGTTAGCACTACAAAATCTTATAATTTGCTCTTTTAAATATACACATATTACCCTTCTATGCGTTTTGATTGCTCTATTTTATTAGTCACATCGAAGAACGAAAAGAGTCTCCTATAAATAGAAAACTTTTTTATTAGTATTCAAAAAAACTAACTTTTCTTCTCTGTGTAACTATTTATTCCTGCTTATTCATCTATATTTTACTATCAAAGTTGTGATTTACAGCTTTTTTAAACGTAAACTTCTCTTCTTCATATTCAAATTCTAATATGCAACAGTTAGCAAATTTAATTTTGCTAACCTCCTCGTAAGGCAACCATTTCTGAATAAATAGGTACATTGCACCTCCATGACTAACCGCTAAAACATTGTCTTGTTCTTCCATTATAGAAGTAAGCGTATCATTCATTCTTTTTTGAACATCTTTAGAGGATTCACCACCATAAGGTACAAAAGAATCTCCAAAAGAAGTCTCTCCGGCAGGACGTTGAGGATTAATCCGTTCACTCTCCCCTTCAAACGTACCAAAATTCCATTCTTTCAACCCTTTTTTACGCCTATAATCATTGTTTCCAATAATAATTTCTAAAGTATCTGAAGCACGTTCTTGAGTTGAAGAATAAAAGTTTTCTAGTTTAATTTGATTCAATTCAAAATATTTTTTAGCAACCTTAGCTTGCTCAATTCCATCACTGGTTAGAGGGGAATCACATGCACCTTGTATTTTTTCTAATTTGTTAAAAAGAGTTTGTCCGTGCCTCATTAAATATAATTTTTTCATTCCTATCACCTCTCTATATTAAATTCAAAACCATTATAGCACTTAGAGTTCACTCTAAATCAAGCTGTTTTGTTATGGAAATCTTTAATCACACGTCTCAACAGATTGCGAAGTGTTACATAGAAGATTCGTGAAGAAAAAGTCCGTGACACATTCAAAAATTTTTAAATACGGCAAAAACGAGGTTGGGACAGAAGTGTTCAGCTCTGAGAAATAAGAAGGAATTGCTACTGATCCCACCGTTTATTCGGATAGAAAGAGCATGATATTTAGGCTCCCCACATAGGGTTCATATTGGACGTACTTTTCTGACTTACCGAATCCAAAAGATGAACCAAAAAATTATCAAATAGATATTTTTAGTATTTTCTTTTATTTCGTAATAGGATTACTAGCATTCCTAATTTGTCAATAATTGTAACTCTTGCTAAGACCCCAAACAACCTGCTACTATCAGCTGCTACAATCATCTTTTTTTCAAATACTATTTTTACAATAACATCTGCGCTGATTCTGCTTCACTAATATCGACAGTGTTTTCTTCTTCCTTATTAATTTCGCCTTCGAAATCTTCATATTAATTAATCAGTTTTTCGAGAATTATAAAACCCCTATTTCATTTTCTATTCGTTTACTTTCTTTTCCCATCTCTTCTTTTATCTCCCACTAATATTTCATTTTCTATTCGTTTACTTTCTTTTCCCATCTCTTCTTTTATCTCCCACTAATACCTTAATATAGTCAATTTAATAGCATTATCCAAGTTCATTCAATCATTGCGCGTCATTGTATTCCAATGTTTTTTATAGGTTTTCAATACAAATTAACTTAGTCATTTCAACTTCAATACTATTTTTTGTTTGCTAACCGCACCAAAAACAGTCATCTAAAAAAATCTATGTACAGATAACTTTTTTTATAGTAGTAAACCTTTTTACTCAAACAATTCAAAATTTAGACAAATTCTTTAATTTCATTACATCACAAAGTGTCCATTATCTCAAAGCTCTGTGACTAAAGGAGATGTCCTGAATCTTCTTGGCATTTTTCTGTATCACTATTATAGCTTTCCCCACTTCACTAACAAGTGGATCACTTTTACCAACAAATCACTTAACGAACAACTCTATTAAACACACAAAATACCCTATTGACGACCTTTCAAAATCGTTCAACAGGGTATCATTCAACATACTTCATAAAATACTAACAGACTTTTTTCTCTTCCTCGTTAACTCCTCAACCCACGACCTCTATCAATTAGATGCCAACAAACAGTATAGAGAACTACGATAAAAAGAATTAAGATAATCATAGATAACGCAATTGGTACATCGATGGTTCCTAAAAAACCGTAGCGGAAGCCTGAAATCATGTAAACAATTGGATTAATTTTTGAGACTGCTTGCCAGATAGGTGGCAACATTGAAATAGCATAAAATACGCCACCAAGATAGGTTAAAGGTTGTAAAACAAAGGTTGGTACGATTGATACATCATCAAATGATTGGGCAAAAATACCATTAAGCAAACCTGCTAAGGAAAATAGAATTGCTGTCATCAGTAATGTGACGATGATAATAACCCATGAATAAACATGGAGGGGTACAAAGAGTAGCGAAACAATCGTTACAAGTGTTCCCACTAAAATACTTCTACCCAATCCACCAAGAACAAAGCCCCAGATGATGACATGCGTCGGTACTGGCGCAATCAATAATTCTTCAATATTTTTTTGAAACTTTTGCGAAAAAAATGACGATGCCACATTGGAATAAGAGCTTGTGATAACTGACATCATAATAAGACCCGGTACAATAAATTCCATATAGGAAAATCCTGCCATATCTCCAATCCGTCCACCTATTAGATTACCAAAAATAACAAAGTATAATGACGTTGTAATTACTGGTGGCACTAGTGTTTGTACCCAAATGCGTAAGTATCGATTCGTTTCTTTAACTGCTAAACTTTTTAAAGCTGTAAAATAAAGGTTAAACATTTTTACTCTCCTTCTTCGTGCCTTGGAAATCGGAACTGACATCCCCATGACGTTTTTCTTCTGTGATCTTCAAAAATAGCTCTTCTAATCGATTAGATTTATTACGCATCGAAAGAACTTTTATCCCTTGTTTGCTAAGCTGCTGAAAGATACCGTTCATTCCCTGATTACGTTCGACTTCTACAGCCAATGTCAGCTCATCTTCAAAAGCGCTTGTATATCCTACAATTTCAGGTTTTTTCTCAAAAGGCGCTAAGTCAAAAAGGAAGGTTTCAAATTTTAATTTTGACAACAACGTTTTCATACTAGTATTTTCAATCATCTCACCAGACTGAATAATACCGATATTGCGGCAAAGCATTTCTGCTTCCTCTAGATAATGGGTCGTCAGGATAATCGTTGTCCCATTTTCGTTTAATTTCCTTAAAAACTCCCACATCTCACGTCTTAACTCAATATCCACTCCTGCTGTTGGTTCATCTAAAATAAGCAAACGCGGCTCATGCATCAGTGCTCGTGCAATCATTAATCTGCGCTTCATCCCACCAGAGAGCATCCGCGCACGAACATTACGCTTTTCCCACAAGTCAGATTGCTTCAAATATTTTTCACTACGTTTTAACGCCTCTGCGCGAGGAACGCCATAATAGCCTGCCTGATTGACAACAATTTGTTGGACAGTTTCAAATGGATTAAAGTTAAACTCTTGAGGAACCAAACCAATTTGTTGCTTTGCACGAACTAAATCAGTATCAAGATCATAGCCAAAAACCTTTACTGATCCTGATGTCTTATTAACTAGGGACGTAATGATACCAATCGTCGTTGATTTACCAGCACCATTAGGACCTAACAGTGCATAAAAATCTCCTTCTTCTACCGTTAGATTAATGCCACGCAACGCCTTAACACCTGTTGCATAGACCTTTTTTAAATCGTTTATTTCAAGTGCATATGTCATCTAATTTTTATCTCCTTATAGGCTTGATTTTTGACCATCTGTAAATAAAATCTCGTTTTCACTTCTTTTAAAAATGATACTTCTTTACTATTTCTCCTGATTTTTTCAAGGCTTTTTTATTGAATATACTAGTCTTTCCTGTTTACTATCAACACATATACCCATTATTTTTAAAAAAATAACCCCTTCATCCACTGAAAAATAATTGCTTCATAGAGTCTATAAATTCATGGGCAAAATCTTCTTTTAAGCTATAATGGTGCCACTGACCCCTTTTGCTTACCGAAACAATTCCAGCTTTTTCTAAAACTTTCATATGATGAGAAAGAGTTGGCTGGGTAAACTCAAAATGTTTTAATACATCACACGCGCACAAACTACCGTGGGAAAGAAGATCAATAATCTTCATCCGATTGGAATCGGCCATCGCCTTAAGTATAAATGACGTTCTCTCATAATCCATTTTATCTCCTCCTAAACATAGACGGATATCTATATAAAATATAGATGAACATCAATATAATGTCAAGTAAAGTTCTTCATACCATTCCAATCGACTACTAATCTATCTGATGCAGATCCATAGACAACATCTAAACGAAATGTTAAACTTACTAAAAGTAAGTAAAAACACAAAGTTTATACAAAAGAATATAAAAAATAGTCAGATGTCTTCTAAATCAATAGATATCTATGCTATATCGAAAGGAACGAACAATACCATGACTGTAGACGTGAAAGAATTAAAATTTGGATTAGATACTTTTGGTGACGTGGCATATGACGACCATACACAACAATTGATGTCTTATGCGCAATCTTTGCGTAATATTGTAGAGGAAGGAAAATTAGCTGACCAGCTAGGGATTGATGTTATTGCTTTAGGAGAACACCATCGGGATGAATTTTCCATCTCTAGTCCCGAAACGGTTTTAGCAGCCCTTTCTACTGTCACAAAAAATATTATTTTAGGAACTGGAGTAACTGTCTTAAGTTCTGACGATCCAGTCCGTGTTTACGAACGCTTTGCTACCTTAGACGCTTTGTCAAATGGACGTGCTCAAATCATGTTAGGAAGAGGCTCTTTTACCGAATCGTTTCCTTTATTTGGTTACGATTTAAATGATTATGACGCTTTATTTGAAGAAAAAATTGCTCTGTTTAATGAGCTTCTAAAAGAAGAACCCCTTAATTGGAGAGGAAACCTGACTCAAACATTAACAAATACAGAGCTTTTTCCTAAGTTGGAAGGACATTCCTTAGATACACATGTCGGTGTAGGCGGATCACCAGAGTCTATCATTCGAGCGGCTAAGTATGGATTTCCCTTGATGTTAGCTATCATCGGTGGAGAACCGACCCGCTTTAATCCCTATATTGACTTGTATAAAAGATCCGCAGAACAGTTTGGACAAATCGCTCACCCAATTGGTATGCACTCGCATGGCGTCATCGCTGACACCGATCAAGAAGCGGAAGAAATTGCTTGGAACTATATAAGGAAAGCTATGTCTCGTATTGGTTCAGAACGCGGTTGGCCTGAAATGACCCGCGAACGCTTTGACTTTGAAATAACAGCAGGCTCTTATTATGTGGGTAGTCCAGAAACAGTAGCCAAAAAAATTGCAAAAACACTAAGCTCTATGGACATTAAACGCTTTGACCTTGTCTATGGTGCAGGCGGTCAATTACAGCGCGATCGTTTTCGTACGATTCAACTATATGGTGAAAAAGTGATTCCAATGGTAAAAGAATTATTAAGGAAATAAACAACTACTACCAACACAAAAATATCTTTCAAAAAAACAGCACTACACGAGTTTTTGTTGCAACTCGCGTAGTGCTGTTTTTATCTTATTAGTTATATTCCCATATTTGAAAGAGTATTAACAACGTTTATTATTTCATCGCGATGCTTAATTTTCTTATCTACGGGTCCGTCGACTATTCTCACATCAATCCGAACAACAAATTTACGAGTAAGTGTCACATAGGTATCTTCATTCACACGAATATTTAAAGCTTTTTCTGTCAAAGATTCACAAGCATCCATCCAAACTTCAAAAGGTTCACGCTCAGACATAATTTGTCTTTTAATAACTGCTTTACCACCTAATTCATGGAATGTTACATCATAATATTTTACCATTTGTCTTCCACCTCATCACTTTCATACAGTTCATTATAATACAGTTTGAGAAAAAGAAATACCAAAAGAAATTTTGACTACTCAATGTTTTGAATTTGTTCTCGAATTTTTTCAAGAATCGTTTTCATTTGAATCACACTATTTTTAATTTCGATAGAGCTAGATTTTGAACCAATGGTATTGACTTCACGATTCATTTCTTGAATTAGAAAATCTAGTTCTCTGCCAACAGGTGTTTTTTGTTTTAGAAGCTCCTGTAGCTTTTCAATATGAATAACTAGACGATCTAATTCCTCATGAATATCGCCTTTTTCCAGTAAAATAGCCATCTCCGTTAACAATCTAGATTCATCTACTTGTCCACCAAGCCAATCATTCAGTTTCATCTCAAAACGTTCTTGGTATTCTTTTTCATAGACCTCTACAAAAGTAGCAAGCTCCGTCACTAACTGAATGAAATCTTGTCCGTAATTCGAAAGAACTTGTTGAATCTTTTCGCCTTCTTGTAAACGACTTTTATCAATTTTTTCAACTGCTTTTGCAACTGTCGCAAGAACTAAGTCACCAAAAGCTTCATCTGTTTCTTGTCCCTCAATTACTTCTACATAGTCTGTATTATTCAGTAACTGATTCATGCTCTCAACTGGATCAAAGGATATAGTACCATAAGTATCATGTAACTTTTTCTGAAGGGAACCAAACAATTGATCGACCAATTCCCAATGAACACGAACTTCTTTGTTGCCTGTACTCGTTTGGGTAATATTGATATACGCTTCTATTCGCCCTCTTTCCAGTGTATTTTTAATCACTTGGCGAATCGCTAAATCATATGAATTAACTTCTTTTGGTGCTCGTAATTGAATATCTAAAAAACGTTGGTTTACGCTTTTTAATTCCACATCGATTTGATACTGATCATTTTGAAATGTTTCTTTTCCAAAGCCAGTCATACTTTTCATTGACAGGGTGCTCCTTCTTACATAGATTTTATAGCGTCACGCAATGTTTCAAATTCTTCATTTGATAAGGTAATCCCTTTGCCCATTTTTTCGTGATTGGGTGCCCAATCTCTCAAATCAAATTTCGGTGGACGTTCATTCCAGCTTACTAAATTAAATTCTTTGCGCCAACCTTTTGGATTTTCTGAAAGAACGGCGATTTCTTCTACAATCTCATACGAAAATTCTTGAGTCATTATTCCCACACTCCTTGTTTGATAAATTCTTTAAATAGGACTTGTAACAGCTGAACAGGCAGTTTATCCATGATTGAGCTCACTTTGCTTTGTTTCTGGGTAGTCTCTATTTCTGACTCTTGATGAAGTAATTCTGTTAACAATTTCAATTGTTGTTTTTCAGAAAGCAGGAAGTAATCTTCATAGTATTTTTTCAGCCACTCTTGTACTGAAATTAACCCCACTTCTTCGGTTTCTTCGATTTCTTCGATTTTTTCTTCCCATTTCACTTTCAAAAGAGTTACTAGTTCATTGATAGTATAAATCTTTGTTGCTAAAATAGCATCATTTTTTGCTAATAATTCTAGCAAGACCAAACCTATATTTTCTAAATACACCCTGTCTTTATAAATATTACGCAATTTTTGACAGATTTTTTTTACTTTTTCTGGCGAATGAAGAACGTTTAGTCGATACGCCTTTTCTATATACTGCATAAATTGTTTCCCTAGTTGATTAATTTTTGAAAAATCTTCTTGAAAAGTATACCAATAGCCGCTATATTTTCCAAAGGCCTTCAATGTTTCTAAATAGCCTAGTTGAATATTTTCGCTAGAACGCACACTATCAAACAACAAAACAGCCCCCATGGACCATGGTGTTTTTAAGGTTAAACAGTTGACATTTTCCGGAACTTTGACTGATTTAGTTACCCCAGGCCCTTTTACATCAACAATAATACACTCCGTTGCACCTTGATTTAATGCGATATCTACTGGAACATTATTACCGTACCCACCATCAACATAATAGCGATCTGCAATTTTTGTCGCTGCCATTGCTGGAAAAAAAGAAGCGGAAGCTAACAACCATTTTTTCCATTGATTCGTCTCACATGAATTCACATGAATCGTTTTTTCTTGTAATGATGGGATCTCTGTCGTGACTAAAAAGAAATCTATCGTCGATTGATTTAATTTTTTTACCGAAAAAGTATTATTAATCAAACGTTTTAAAGGTTCGGTTGAAACACCATTCGACTGAATTGCTGCAACAGTAAAGGCGCCAATCTGACTCATAAGACCCCCCAAAGTATCCACTGACATTTTGCTACTAGGAAAAGCTAATATTTTTTGCGTTTCGATTTTTTCCCACATATCTTTAGCCACTTCAAAATCATCTTGGACAATTAAAGCTCCGTTAAGCGCGCCCACTGAGGTACCTGTAATCAACGAAAATGAAATCCCTACTTCTTTCAAGGCTTGCCAAACACCAACCTGATATGCCCCTCGAGCACCCCCACCTCCTAAAACCAACGCTGTATGGTATGAAAGCTTTTTAGTGATTACTTGGGATTCACTCCATTCAAATCCATTTTGTGCGAATAAAGATTGCACATTCAAGTCGATACTCCCAGATAATCGAATGGCTATTTTAGACATAAATGTTTTTTTAAAAAAATAATCAAGAATATTAAAAAACTCAGTCCAGCTAAATCGGTTCATATCACAAACTAAAAAATTATGAATTTCTTTATTTTTCAACACAAGAAAAGCCCGAATTGCTTTCCCTTTATAGACTGAATATGCAGTTTGGTTATTTTCTGTTACTTCCGCAAGAAGAGTTTTTCTAGCATGAGAGTGAGTGGAATAGAACGGTGGAATCAGTTTACTCTCACTTACCGCACTCAAATACTGGTCGTATTCTGAAGCCATTATTTTTTCTATTCTCATTCTTATCACCTCTCTGTCAATAGTATACCAAATATAAAAAATAAAAAATTTAAGAATTTTTAGAAAACAACCCTATTTCAATCATTTTTCGAGTAAAATAGAATTATTATTACTTTTCCAGTCAAACATGTAAATTTATATTTATCTTGCGAAAGTAAAAAATTGGCGTTTATATGCAGCCAAATTTAGTTTATACTGATAGAGGTGACTTACTCTTTACTAAGCAACTTCTGAAAATGACTGATTACTTAGTAATAAAAAATATATCTATCTAAAAAATAAAAACTGAAGGAGTCTTACATGAAACAAAAAATGTTTTTCGTTAAAATAAGTACTATTTTATTACTTAGTAGCGCTTTATTTGGTCTATTTGTGCCTAAAACGGCACATGCGGAAGATATCGTTGATATCACACGAGCTGCTGGCTATACAGTAAACGGAATTTATCGTCCTAAGGCATCGATTATTATTGATGCTACTAACGGAAATGTACTTTGGGAAGATAATCCTGACCTTCCATGGAGTCCAGCTAGTACATCTAAAATGATGACTGTATACTTGGCTTTTGAAGCTATGGAACAAGGAAAGTTTAACTTAGATACAACTATTACTGCCACAGAGACACATGCAAAAATTTCTCGAATTCATGCATTAAGTAATAACAAAATTGTAGCTGGAGTAGACTACCCTATTAGAGAACTACTTTCAATGATTATCGTTCCTTCTTCAAATGTCGCGACAGTAATGTTAGCAAATCTGATTTCCAATAATGATGAAGCTGCTTTTGTTCAAATGATGAATGATAAGTGTGCTGAATTAGGTATGTCAAACTCTATGTTCTACAACTGTAGTGGTGCCCAAATTTCTTCTTTCCAAGGCTATTATGCACCAATTGGCATAGATCCGAATGCAGACAATCAATCTTCTGCAAGAGATCTATCTATAATGACTTACAATATGCTTAAAAAATATCCAGAAATCTTGGAATATACTAAAAGCCCGGTTGTTACAGTTATGTCTGGAACTCCTTATGCAGAAACATTCGAAACTTATAATCATTCTTTAGAAGGTGCAATGTATTCATTCCAAGGAATGGATGGACTAAAAACAGGTTCTAGCCCAACTGCTAATTTCAACTATATTGGAACAGCAAAACGTGGAGATACAAGCCTTATCGAAGTTATTCTAGGAGCAGGTAACTGGGCTGATCAAGCTGGCGAACACGAACGACATCCTTTTGGAAATGCGATTCTGGAAAGAGCCTTTTCTACTTACGAATATAAAAAATTACTTTCTAAAGGAAGCAACCAAATCGACGGCAAAGAAATTTCACTTGCTCAAGATTTCTACGGTGTGGTTCCAAAAAACAGCACACCGAAATTCACTTTAGAAAACAATCAATTGCTTTTAAACAACGGATTAGCTCAAGTTTCTGAAAAGATTCCTGCACAATCTGTAGAGTATACTGAAAAACAACCATCACAAGGGTCAAACAATAACAAGAAAGAAACAACAAAAAAAGAAAATACCACAATGACTGATTCAGAACTACCTATTATTGAATATGTAGTTAGTGCCATGGTAGCTATCCTAGGTGGTATCTTTATGGTTCTTACTCCGATGACTAGAAGACCTGCTCATGGACGAAGAGCTCGTCATTCAACTGGCATGCGTCCGCTATTCCTTTTAGGGCTTATCTTGTTAGCAAGTGGTATTACACTAGGTGTTTTATCTTGGCAAATGGGTACATGGTTTCCGTTTCAATTCTAACTAAGAAAACTCCAACTTCCGTTATGACGGTGGCTGGAGTTTTTTTAGTTAGATTGTTTTACTTTGCACTTCTTTTACTCGTTGATAGCCATAACGAATGGCTGCAAAAATGAAAATTAAAGGAGAACAGAAGAGAGAAACTGCAAACCACTCTACATTATAAACTTCCATAAAAGATAAATGGTAAGTCACTGCATAGACTAATGGGAGACAAAAAATCAGCAACAAATAATATAAAGTCATTTCAAAAACCATTGATTTATAAAACTGTTTCATTTTTTAGCCTCCCTTCTATTTTTAACTAAGTGTTTTTATTATAAGTTAACTTGCTACTACAGTATAAAATTTTACCCCCTCTTTTACATCATTCTTAAGTCTGATATTTTAGGTTAATCTTTCTTTTACTTTTTCCAGCCAAGCATTTGTTCCTTCATCTACTAAGTCAAAGGTTTGTTGAAAATCCCCAGTATAGTAAGGATCAGGTACTTCCATTGTTTCTTTCCCTGCAACAATTGATAGAAACAAATGAATCTTGTCATGAGTTGTCACAGGTGCTATTCGTTTTAATTCTTTTACATTATTATCATCCATGCCAATAATCAAATCATAGGTTTCAAAATCTTCTTTCGTAATTTGAGTGGAGCGCATTCCGTCAGTAGATATGTTTTTTTCTCTCAAGATTTTTTGTGTCCCATGATGCGGCGGATTCCCAGCCTCCCAACTACTGGTAGCTGCTGAATAAGTAAAAATAGATTGCTCTAATTCAGCTTGCTTTACTTTCTGTTTAAACAGACCTTCTGCCATTGGGGAGCGACAAATGTTGCCTAAGCAAACAAATAAAATTTTTTCCATGTAAACACCCTTTCTATCTATGTATGATTAAATCATGTAACAATAAACAAAGCAATTTATTCCAGTTGATGCTACCATTTTGTTTTCTTGTCAAAAATAAAAAAACAGAAGATAACTTCTACTGTTTATCGAAAGACTAAATGATATTCCCCATCATCTGCACTTTCTAAGTATTGGTATAAAATCAGCTCTAAAATTGCAATTATTGAAATGTGAGACGTAATTTCCATCTTGTTTAAAAATAATTCATCTGTAAAAACATAGAAATTGATATCACTCATATTTTGAACGACATTATTGTCTGCACCTGTTAATGAAACAACTAAAGGCTGAATCTTATTTTTTAAATACTGCATCAAGTGAATCCATTCTTCATCTTTTCCTTGGTAGGTTAAAACAAAGACAATATCTTTTGAAGTAATTTGTTTTTGAACGACTTTTCTTGTCGGATGGTCATCGGGAAAAACAACTAAGAAGCCTGCTGCGACAAATAGGTACTTAGCGTAATTCATCAGTTGCTTGTTCATCCCTTTTGCAAATAAGTAGATAATTGGTTTGCTTTTTAAATATTCTGCAACAGTTATTAGTTTTTGTGTATCAATCACACGAACCGATTCGTTAATATTTTTTAAGTACTCTTCCCGATAATCTTTTTGGGAAACGACAAATGGACTGGCTTTTTCTTGAATGGTTTGATTAAGGAGTGTATATTTTATGACCGTCGTAAATTCACTGTAGCCAGAAAAGCCAATTTTTCTTACAAATCTTAGAAAGGTGGTCGTTGAAACAAAGCAATCATCTGAAATTTCTCGAATACTTTTATTTTTAATCGCGTTAAGATTTTTTACAACATAATCAAAAAGGAGATGCTCATTTTTTGTTAGCTCTGGAACATGGGGATTCACTACTTCAAAAAAATCCATTTTCTCTCTCCTACCTTCCTTTAGGAATACTTTGAGCGATACAATGAATGTTGCCCCCGCCAAGTAAGATTTCTCGAGCAGGTACACCAACAATTTTTCGATCTGGATAGAGATTTTTTAACAGATTTTCTGCTAACTGGTCATTTTTATCATCAAAAGTTGGATACACAATTCCTTTATTGGCCGTATAGTAACTGACGTAACTAGCAGTTAGTCGGTCACCTGGAAACCGAGGCAACATGCCATTCACCGGGTCAACTTCTTGACTTTCTTCGGTGGTAATATACATTGGTTCTGGCATCAGCATTTTATGAATAATTAGTTTTCTTCCTTTTGCATCTGTCTCCGATTTTAATACTTCATACGCAGCATGAGAAATTGCATATTGTGGATCTGTGATATCCTCTGTCCAAGTCAGTACTACTTCTCCAGGGCGAACAACATTTAAAATATTGTCAATATTCCCATTTGTTTCGTCTAAAAAATAGCCTTGCTTAATCCAAATAATTTTTTCTACATTACAATATTCCTTCAACGTAGCTTCAATTTCAGCTTTAGATAAATGACCATTTCTTCCTTCTGAAAGCAGAACTTCCTCTGTTGTAAAAAGAGTGCCTTCACCGTCCACATGAATAGAACAGCCTTCCAAGATAAAACTAGCTAAAGAATAATAGTCGATATGATTAAATTCACAGACTTTTTCTGCAATCAAATCATCTTGATCCCATGGAAAATAAAGACCATCTAGTAGTCCTCCCCAAGCATTGAATCGCCAATCCACTCCACGAACTTCTTTTTCTTGGTTGATTACATAAATAGGTCCGTAATCTTTCATCCAAGCATCGTTGTTACTCATTTCCAACACACGAATCTGATTTGGCAACAGGTTGCGCGCATTACGATACTGCTTAGCAGAAACCAACATTGTGACCGGTTCAAAGAGCGCAATGGCAGTCGCTACTGCAGTAAAAGCTAATTGCGCCGGTTTTCCACCATTGCGCCAATTGTCTGCTCTTTCAGGCCAAATCATATAGGTTTCACGATGGTCTTCAAACTCACCAGGCATCCAAAACCCATCTTTTCTCGGACTTCCTTCTTGTAATTTCATAGCGGATACACCCCTTCTATGTAAGCCTCACATTTTAAATATATCAGAAAGGACTTTCTGACACCAGTTCTTTCTGTTGGATAGAAAAGGCTAGGACGAAACAAGAAACAATCTGTGTTTTGTCCCAGCCTATTTAATTTCTATAGCAACTCTATGCTGTAATAATGGTACCTGTTTCTTCTAATAATAAATTTTTGATATTTTCTAAGGAGGTAATCACGGCTTTTCCTCTAGGATTTTCTTTAATAAAAGCAATTGCCGCTTCTACTTTCGGTAACATACTTCCTGGCGCAAATTGATTTTGTTGAATATAGTTTTCTATCTCCATTACCGTTACTTTTGTTAAATCTTTTTGATTCGGCTCATTATAATTGATGCAGACATGGTCTACCCCAGTCAAAATAACTAACATATCTGCATGAACAAGAGCCGCAATTTTTTCAGAAGCAAAATCTTTATCAATCACAGCTTCTATTCCCTTGTATTGTCCGTTACGAATAACCACTGGAATACCACCGCCACCGCCAGCTATAGTAACAACACCACTTTCTACTAACTGTTGAATAACAGGATATTCGACAATATCAATGGGTTTTGGTGAAGGAACGACTTTACGATAACCACGTCCCGCGTCTTCTTTAAAAACGGCACCTGTTTTTTCACTTTCTTGATCCGCTTCCTCTGCACTTAAAAATGGTCCGATTGGTTTACTTGGTGATTGAAAAGCTGGATCTTCCTCACTAACCACAACCTGTGTCAAAATAGTTGTAGCTAATTTAGAAATTCCTCTTTTTTTCAATTCATCCACTAGCGCATTTTCAAGCCAATATCCGATACTTCCTTGTGTCATTGCAACAGCTGTATCTAAAGGCATTGCCGGATTTTGAAGTGTTGCTCCTAATTGTTGTTGAAGTAATAGATTTCCCACTTGAGGTCCATTGCCATGAGTAATAATCAATTCATGCCCAGCTTCTACAAAATCAGCTAGATAATACGCTGTATCAGCTAAAGCTTTTTGTTGTCCTTGTGCGCTAGGATTATTCGTTAGAATAGCATTACCACCTAACGCAACAACGATTCTTTTCTTCATCACTGGCTCCCTCATTTCGGTACTTGCTGTGTAATACAATGGATATTTCCGCCACCTAATAAAATTTCCCTTGCAGGAACACCGACCACTTTACGATCAGGATAAAGCTCTGTTAATAAATCCAATGCTTTCTTATCATTTGGATCATCAAATAACGGTAAGATAACACCACCATTGGCTGTATAGTAATTGGCATAGCTTGCCGCCAAACGATCTCCTTGTTCTCTTGGTAATGTACCGTCTACTGCATCAACCCCCAAACTTTCTTCTTCTGTGATTAATACTGGTTTCGGTACATACATTTTATGAACTTTTAGTTTTCTACCTTTTGCATCGGTTTCAGACTCTAGGATTTCTAGACATTCTTTAGAAATTTCATATTGGGGATCATTTTCATCATCTGTCCAAGCTAAAACAACTTCTCCAGGTTTCACGATATTGATAATGTTATCTACGTGTCCATTAGTTTCATCTAAATAAATGCCACGTTTTAACCAGATGATTTTTTCTAACGATAAGTATTCTTTCAACACTTGTTCGATTTGTTCTTTTGACAATTGAGGATTTCGTCCAGCAGAAAGTAAACATTCTTCCGTTGTAATTAATGTTCCTTCTCCATCAACATGGATTGAGCCCCCTTCTAAAACAAAATCATTCAAGCGATAACGATCTTTTCGTTCCACTTCACAGATTTTTTGAGCAACTTGATCGTCTTTATCCCATGGGAAGTATAGTCCATCCTCTAATCCACCCCATGCATTAAATGCCCAGTCTACTCCACGGATTTCGCCTGCATCATTTTTTACAAATGTCGGTCCACAATCTCGTACCCACGCATCATCGTTCGCAATTTCAATCACGCGTATGTCTTCTGGCAGCATATGCCGAGCGTTGTCGTACTGTTCTGGTGAAACAGCTACCGTCACTGGTTCAAATTCATTGATCGCTACTGCAACATCTACAAATGTTTTTTGAGCAGGTTTCCCTCCATTACGCCAATTATCTGGACGCTCTGGCCAAATAATATAAACTCCTTGGTGCGGTTCAAATTCACCAGGCATACGGAAGCCGTCTTTTTTTGGTGAGCTATCAATTGTTTTCATTTTTTATTTCTCCTTACTCTATTTTTTCATTTTGCTGTTTTTCTTTGTACTTTTTATCGCCTAAGCGAATACAAATTTCTCCGATAATAGTAGCAGCTATCGTTCCGATTAGGATTGGCACTTTTTCACCCATCTCTTCTGAAGACAAAGGAACCACTGAAAAGAATAGGGTCACTACCAATAAGACTAAAGGAACATACGCTATCACTTTTAATAATCCTGGTCCCCCAGGTACTTTAAAGGGACGTTCTCGATCGGGATCTATTTTTCTTAACTTCAAGAAAGCAGGAAACATCATAATATAAGAAACTAACAAAGCGACAACGTTTAAGGCAAAGAATGCCCAGAATATATTTTCATTTGGAATAAAAGGTGCTGCAACAACAAGTATTGAAGCGACAATCCCATTAACCATTGAAGCACCTACCGGCATTTCATTTTTAGGATTCTCTTTAGCGAAGACTTGTGGTAGATCATGATTTTTGGCAGCATAAAAGGCAACGTAATTTACCCCTAATGCCCATGAAATTAAATTAGCCGCTAAGGTATACATAAATAACAAGCCGATAATCACAATAAATGGATTTAATCCACCTACTAGTAAAATAAAACTGTCGATTAATCCACCCGAAGTAGATAATTGATCTGCTGGTACCGCAGCGCCCATGCCGAATGCAGCAAAGAGATAGAAGAAAGCAATTAGAATTCCTCCGTAAATGATGGCTTGCGGAATTTGTTTTTTAGGGTTCTCCATATCATCTGCTAATGTTGTAACCACTTCAAATCCTAAAAAGTTAAACAAGATAACCGAAATAAAGCTTAAACTTTTCAAATCAAAGGTTGGTAACAACGCTCTACCTGAAAAATCATTGGCCATTCCTTTTGTAACTGCATGATAAATACCCAATACTCCTAAACAAACCATAATCGCAACCTTAGCGAAAGCTGCAAGGTTTAATATCCATTTACTATCGCTTACCGGGTAACAGCTAATAATTGTGACGATCCAAATAAACAAAAGTTGAATCCCAACTAAAACCGGTGTACTTACTGTTAAATTAAAAATCTGAACCATCACTTCAGTGAATAATACAGCCAAACTTGCCATCCATATTGGAAAGTTAATCCAATAAAACCAAGCTACACGCGCTCCCCAACGCCTACCAAAGGCCATTTTTACCCAGTCATAAATCCCACCATCACCCGTATACGTTGTACCAAGTTCTGCTGAAATCAAACCATAAGGTAAAAAGAATAGTACTAATAGGATGCCCCACCAAAAAAATTGAGACGAGCCTACTGCGGCGGCTGGAGCTGCAGATTCGACAACCAGAATAACAACAACCGCCATTAACACTGCGTCAAACAACCGAAATTTTTTCTTTTCTTTCATGTTTCATACGCACCTTTCGTTAAAGGAAAGAAAAGAGAGAGTAACATTCATTCAATAAACTGAACTCTCTTTTTCTTTTCTAAGCAATTTGTTTTTATTTAAGCGTCTACAACTTTATTTCTTAGTAATAAATCTAGCTCTCCTTGATAATGACAAGCTTCTGCTTCACTAGCATAGTTTAAATAAGGTGTCATGAAGTAAACTAACAAGGCTCGCATTGCCGTCAATCTATTTTCCGCTTCATCTAACACCACTGAATAAGGAGCATCCAACACTTCGTCTGTCACTTCTTCCCCACGAGTTGCAGGTAAACAGTGTAAGAATTTCACGTGAGGAGCTGCCATATCAATTAATGATTTATTCACTTGATATTTAGGATAGAACGTTGCCATTCTTTCTTCTTCTGATAGTTCAGCTTCGTATAAACCATACCAAACATCTGTATAAATGAAATCAGCATCTTTCATAGCTTCTTCAGCATTTTCAGTAACAAGTACGCTACCACCAGAAAGTTCTGCATTTTTAAGACCAATCGCTAACGTTTCATCTTTGATTTGGAATCCTTTAGGACCGAATTGAACAAAATCCATGCCCATTTTTGTTGCCATAAACATTGTTGAAACACAAACCTGCGTTGCATCCCCAACAAAAACAATTTTACAGTCACTTAATTTTTTTCCCGCTGGCAAATGTTCGGTCATGGTAATGATATCGCCTAATTCTTGTGTTGGATGATTGTAGTCACTCATTCCATTAATCACTGGAATCGTCGCATCCTTTGCTAAATCAACAATTGTTTGGTGACGTTCTACTCGAGCCATTAAGATGTCAACTAAACGAGATAAAACACGTGCTGTATCACCCAATGTTTCATGCCCACCAAGCTGGATTTGGCCTGGTGCTAAATATTGGGCATGTCCGCCAAGTTGTGTCATAGCCGTTTCAAATGAAACTCTCGTACGCGTAGAGGATTGTTCAAAAATCATCCCTAATGTTTTATTTTTTAATATTGGTGGGTAATAACCGTTTTTGATAGATTCTTTTAATTTTAAAGCCAGTTTAATCAGATAGTCTATTTCTGCTTTCGTAAAATCATTTGTATCTACAAAATCTCTTTTTTTCATGTCCATTTCCACCTATCCTTTTATTTAATTGTCGGAGCCTCGAGTATTCCTTTGACAAATTCATCATAACTTGGAAATAGCGGTTTTGGAAGAGCTTACAGACTTGTTGATTTTAAAGAAATCGGGATGTATTTTGTTCCATTTTGCGTAACAGGTTACATGGGTTCAATACTAGATTATCTGAACTTAGTAGCAAAATTCTCCTAATTAAGTTGAATCCATATTTTTCTGGAAGCTTTTTATCATACATATATTATTTTTGTTTAAAAATATAAATCACAAGGGTATTCTACGATGCAAAAATCGCTCATTTTCTTATTATTACTGTATTAACGTCAACTTTTATCCACTTAAATATAGCGTTTACCGACCAATTAGATAGTCTTCCTACTAAGACACCAACAACCGTAGAGGAAAAAATTATACTTTCGAATGCTAAACCAACTTTACTCCTTGAGGCAATTCCATAGTCTTTCTAATTGTCCATTTGCAATGAAAAATAAAAAAAAAGATGAAACAAAACTAAAAATCAGTTTTGTTTCATCCCTAAATCCAAATAAATGGTGTCTAAATGTTTTATTTTTTCACTAACTTCGTTTAATCTATTTGATCCGAAACTTCTGCATACAGTTCTCTGAAGTTCCCTGACTGGTCATAGACTGCAGCAATTTCTTTTAATAATTCCTGATCTTTGTACAATCCACTTGAATTTGAAACAATAGGCAAGTAATCATCTGTGATAGGTGTCTTACTTTCCTTTATTTTCAAATCATACCCGGCTAGACCAGAAGTGATTTGCTTATCTGTTAGCTTCATGTTTGTACCAACTGCTTTAATTAACTCATTCAAATTATCATTAGGTAGTTTCCCATTGATTTGAGAAATTTTAACCGTTACGACTTGTGATTTTACGTAAGCCTGTTCTTTATCGATTAAATAAGCATACGTTATAATAACTTCTGAAAAAGCTTGTAGTTCCTCTCCCTTATAGTATGGATATATGGTATGAAACTTCAACTCTTTATTTCTGGTAAACAACGAATACTTGGCGGTTCCCTCTTTAACTGTGTCTGAAGTTAGTTCTTTTCCAAGCATTTTTTTTGTTGCCTCGTAATACTCTGGAAGAACTAGTTGATATTTATCTTGGAGTAACGCCAATGCCTCTTTTTCATTTTTTAGATTGGAATAATCTGAATCACCAAAAGAACGTTTCCGCTTACCTGACCAACTTAAATTCTGATCATCCTTAGAAAATTTTTTATAGCGATTAACTTGTCCACAAGCACTAATCATTAATAAAAAACAGAAAACAAAAACACTTAAAACTATGTTTTTCCTTCTCATTCTGGAATCACCACCCCTACAGGCTCTTTTTCTGGAAACTCTTCTTGAGAGAAGCTCAACTCAATCCTGCTTTTATCTAACAATTCGTATAAAACGACGCTTTCAACTTGTTCTCCTTGTTTGAGTTCTTTAGATTGTGCCATTACCAATTCCTTCACATCTAGAAATGAAGTATCCTCTGGCAATTCACCAAACCTAAGGGGCTTTTCATTTTGCTTTGCTACGACATATTCTTTCCAAACAGCGGGCTGGACGGCTTCAAGTGCCAAATTGGTAAAGGTGTAACGAATAGCTAATAATTTCTTATTATCGGTTCCTGTGATTTGACGAACACCTGTCGTTTCCATTTTCAACTTCTTATTTTCAATAGTGATGACGTCTCCCTCTTCTTTTTCCTGATCTATTAAGCCCTTCTGAGCTTTCGTTTCATCAAAATCAACTTCTTTAAAAGTAGCTACCGCCTCGTCAATTATTTCTGAACGTTTTTCATAGGAATTATCGTCTGCTGAATAAAACGTCATCTGTACAAAGCCATGTTCAGTCCAAATATAGTATAAATGAGCCCACACGCTCTTATCCTTATAGGACGTATTTACAGTATATTTATATGCTGGAGCATCGCCAATTTTTATTTCTTTCATATATACATCTTCGGTTTTTTTGTAATTATACCGTTCTTTTATTTTTTCTCTCGTTTCTTCTCCAAAACCTTTATACTGAACTTCCTTAACAGGAATACTAGTGATAAATAAATAGGAATTACTCTTCGTATCTTCTGCACTTAAGACTGTTTGAAGTCCATAGTCACTTCTCACTTCTTTATCCCTTTTCCATCCCCCCGGAAGCTGCATTTCATAAGAAATACCTTGATGATCAAATGATTGCTTTGCTTTATCTAATTTTTGCGTGCAACCACTTAAAAGAAAAATAGCCACACCTAAAAGGAGGATGGTCAGTTTCAGTTTCATTTTTCTCATGATGTAATCTCCTCACTACTTATTTTTTGCTTCTTTTTCTGATACCAATGGGTATAAAAGGCAAATAGCACAAGACAGATAACAAATAAGAAACTTCCCAATTTTATCCCTTTTGGATAATACGTTAATTCTAATTTATGACTTCCTTTAGGAATCTTCACAGTAATCAAGGCATCTTGAATAGGCTTAATCTTGACTGGTTTTCCGTCTATTTTGGCTTGCCACCCTTCATCATAAGGAATCGTTGTAAAAACAACCTGTTCTTTATCTACATTTACTTTTGCTTGTACCTGATTTCCTTTCACCTTAAATACAACTTCTGATTGTTTTATTGATTCAATTGCCTCATCAAGCTTATCCGTCTTCAAAATGAGCACTGAAGGGCGAATTAACATAGTGAGAGAACTTTTTTTAAAGGTTGCTGTTACTGTTACTTTCTGAGCTTTTTCATAATACCCCATATTATAATAAGAACCACTAGAATTCAGCCTATCCGTTGTTTTATAACCTGGAATACTAACAGTCACAAGTCCTTCATCCAGCCCTCCAGATTCTCTAGCATCTAAAGTCAAATAGGCTTGTGTTTTTTCAGGAACATTCACTTCCCATGTAATTGTTCTTTCTTCTCCCATATTGGTTTCTTCCGAATAATAAGTAAAATCTCCCGCTTCACGAATGGACATATTTTTACGAGCGACCTCTTTCAAATCTGTAAATTGAAACAACGGTGCTTGACGCTGGGAAAGATATTGAACCAAAGAGGTTTGATTCGTGTTGTTCTTTGTTTCATAAATTCCTGTATCTGTCACTATGCCTAGCGGCAAAGCCTGCTTATTTTCATAAAGAGCGTAATTCCCATTACTAGCTACTTTTTTGAACCCATATTTTCTAGGATCGTTTTTCGCTATATTATATTTTACCCCCAACAAATCATCCATCAAAATCGTATTGTTATTATAGGAAATAGTTAGATTTGTCCCTGGCGAACGATACCCTAATTTATCTAAATATTGCGAAGAGTGTCGATTACGAATAGAAGAAAACATTGTTACTCCTGAATAATTATAATTAAAACTATCCGTCCGACTGATTGCATCTAGATTTTCCAACCGATAAAACCCTTTGTCCTTTGATTGGATTTCTTGTACCAGTGGCGCTACCCGCATGTAGGCTTTTGTATACTGTTTTCTACTTGTATATCCCCACTCCTTGTCAATTCCTGCCATCATTTGTTGTGTGTTAAAAAACAACTCACCGCTAATAAACAACATAAATAAAAATGGAACCAACCAACTATTTCGAGGCACTTTCTCTTTTAATAGAAGGAGTAGCAAGTAAATAACTAAAAGAACTAGCGTCAAAATTAAAGATTCTTGTGTAATATAACCGTATTTCTTTTTATTCGATAGAACAGCGGCTAAAACAAAAACTCCTATAAGACCCAAAGCAAGATTTCCTAACAAATTAATATCCTGCTTTTCAAATTTCTCTAGCCCAAAACCTGCTAAAACCAAAATCAAGGTAGAATATAAGAAACTATAACGGAATAGGAACATATTTGGGGAATGCATTCCTTGCCAGAATAAATTCAGGGGCTGAATATAAACACTCGCTATCATAAACAACAAGAAACTACCATACAGCAGTTTATTCTTTAACGGAATTTTTTTACTGACAAAATAAAAAAGACAAAATAGGAGCGGTAAAAGTCCTATGTAAATAAATGGAGCACTGCCAAACTTCGACGTATCGTAAACACCAGACATACTTTTAATGATAAAATCCCACGGTCCCACATCGTTTGTAAAAAATGTGTCTATCGTATCTAGTTTTTCTCCATTTGTTCGTAAATCTATAATGGAAGGCAAGATAATAATCATTGAGGCCCCACCAGCTAAAAAGGAAGTGACTAAATAAGGAACTACTGAACTTTTATATTGTTGCCACTCCGTTAACAAGCGAAACACAAAGTAGCAGAAACTAAATACGCCCACCATGAAGGCCATGTAGTAATTTGTGATAAATAATAATAAATATGCAGTAAATAGCAAAATTGGTTTGTGACGATCCATCAATCGATGAATGCCCAACAAGATAAGTGGTAGATAGATCATTGCGTCCATCCACATTAACATGATTGAATAGGCTACAGTAAAACTCATTAACGCATAACAAACACTCATGGAAACTTTTATCCATTGAGGTACCCGAAAAACCTGCTGAGCAAAGCAATAAAAAGCCACACCCATGGCACCAATTTTAGTAAGCAAAATGACATACATTGCATCAGGCATATAGAGGTTGTCAAAAAAATAAACTAAAAAACTGAACAGGCTATTGGTATAATAGCTCATCAGAGAAATAAAATTTAGCCCTAACGAACCGTTCCATGTATAAAGAACAGACTGCTTTCCGTGCAAAAGATTGTTAAAGCCTGAATAAAAATTGACCAGCTGTCCAAACCCATCACTGGCTAAAATCGTCCGATCACTAGTTGGATAAATCCCTATCCGATAATAATTGATTGCTACGATAATAATTGGAAGAAGAAAGCAAATCGCTATCGCTAGAAGCTTCTTTTTCACAAAATTTTTTTCTTGTTTTTGCTCCATTTGTTCCCTCACTCTTCTTTACTCTATCAAGCCTAGTCGAGCCAATGGATAGTACCTAAAGGTCACGACTCCCTCGATTTTATCTTGATCAATCAGCCCTAATTCTCGGCTATCAGTGGAATTCTTACGATTATCTCCTAAAACAAAAAAAGAATTAGAAGGAATCGTTGACATTCCCTTTAATTTAGCCGCAACTTCCCACGTCACCCTTACTTTCAGCGTACCATCTGGCAATTCAACACCTGAAAGGTTCTTTTCATTAGGAGGAGTCGGGTTTGTTGCTGCCATTTGGTGATTCAGATAGACAGTATTCTGATCCATCCAAATTCGATCTCCTGGGATACCAATGACCCGCTTTACATAAGATTCACCCTGTTTTTCTCTTGGTTGAAATGTCACTAAAGCATAACGTTTTGGTTCCTTGTTTTTAACAACAAACAAACGATCCTTATTTTGTAAAGTTGGCAACATTGAATTCCCACTAACTAAATGTGTCTTTATGGTTATCAGAAAAAGGATACTGAAAAAAAGGATGAATAGAAAGAGGCCATTTTTTAACAGATCCTTTAAGTTGTCTTTTGATACTGGTATTTTCTCTTTTAAACGTTGGATTCTGATCTGAATCAGTCTCCTCTCTTTTTCCATTTATTGAGCTTAGAATTGTTGAAGTTGATGAATAGGCATTACTCTCATTTCTACCACACCAACAATCGCTTTCTCATCAATATAGCCATACTCACGGCTATCTGATGCATAGGGACGATTATCCCCCAACACAAGATACTTTCCTTTAGGAATAGGTGATTCAGAAGGAGTCCAATCTTCAGTAAATAAGCTTTTGCTATTTTTTGCTCGCTGAACTTCGATTTCTAAATAGCGTTCATACACATCACGATCATTCACATATAATTGATCTTTTTTATAATATATTGTCTCTCCTGGCAATCCCACCACTCTCCTGACAGAGGTTTCTCGACTTTTAGGATCTTTGTAAATAACCATTTTAAAACGCTTAGGTTTTGCCAACCGATTAATAAAAAGCCACTCTCCATCACTCAAAGTTGGCGTCATAGAATAACCTTGTACTTTAGTAAATGAAAAGACAAAAATCGAGAAAAGGGTTAAAAGAACACCAAAAATCCCTACACTTACCGCAAGCTCTACCAAAGTACGTTTCATGCGCTTCTTTCTTTTTTGCTTTTGAATCGTTTTATTTTTCCCCAGTGGCCTTTTTCTTTTTTTTACGTTCTTCCTTTTTTTTAGATCTGAATTCTTATTTGATTGATTCGTTCGTACTTTATTTTTACGATTATGAGAAGAACTAGCTTTCACACGATTCTTCTGTTTTTCTTTTTTATTAGGGCGTGAGTGAGAACTCATCTGTTTTTTTTCACTCATGATAAAACCCCTTTTATTTTTTCTGTTTTAAGGCATCCTCATTCACACTGAATTGTTTAAAAACTTTTTTCTGGGTTTGCTTGATACGCACTAAATCCTCTAAATACGCCGATAACGTGTCTTCATTGTTTAATTGGGGAATCGTTAATGAATAGAGATTCGTACCAAACTCCCTTAGTTGTACATAGTAACGATTTAAACTCTGTTGCCCTTCTGTGGATAAGCTACTAGAAGGAGAAGAACTTCCATAGGAGGCTAATAATGAACTTAATTCCATCAGCTTTTCTTTTTTCTCTTCTCCAGGTGTTCCATTTTGCAGATCCACTAACTGTTTATTCACTTCATTCGTAATAAAATAGGTTTGCACCATTATAGTCCCATCTGTTGACGAAAGATTGGTCTGCTCATAATACCGTGCATACATTCCTCCACCCAGCAAAAGCCCACCTACTAAAATCAGAATTATCCCTTGTCTCAACTGTCTGTTTTTCTTTTTTTCTTCTTTATGTTTTTCCCGCAACCACCGTTTACGTTGTGCCTTTTTTTTAGGTCGCTTTAGTTTTAATATCTCTAATCGTTTGGTTGCTTTAAAAAAAAGTCCGATAGAAAAGAGCCCTATGCAGGACATGATGAGAAAAGTAGAAAGACAGACCACAAAAATCCAGCTCAGTATCGTCATCTTCTAATTCCTTTCCTCACTCACTTAGTCCGCTTTTTTACTTTTTTACGTTTGCGATTCTTCTTTTTCATTTTTTTCGAGAATACTCGCGTTATGAAGTAACTGCCTATTAGCAAGAACAGAACACTTGCTACGACGATAAGAATCAATTTCCAATTGATACCTCTGTCTTGTATCAAAGAAACATCCTCTGCATTATATTTATCAGCATCTTTTTTGGTGACTTCAAATTCTTCTTCCCATGACCACTTCTTATCTCCTGCTGTCACTAAAATACGACCGATATACTTACCTGCTACAAAAGATTCACCATTTAGATGTACTGGAAACGTCATAGACGAATTAGGAGCCATGCGATAATTTTCCTTTTTCGATTCGTAGAGAACTTCATTTGAACCTTTTTTAAAAATTTGAGTATCGACAGTCATCCCTTCCACATACGTTGGCTGAGTATTAGAGAAATTAAGCAGAAAGGCATTTCGATAGTTGGTAGTTCCTGCTTCAATTTTATTAAAACCTAACTCTGGCTGAACCTTGACATCGGTCTCACTTAGTAATAGCCCTACGATAAATGCGTACTTGTTCACAACGCCTTTAGCGGATTTTTCTGCTTTTTTTTCCTCTGTTGTCTCATCTTTTTGTAAGTAAATACCTCCTGAAATAGATCCATCAAACCTTTCATTTGGCATCGTAATTTCAACAGGCACACGCTTCGTTTCTTTGGCTGCAAGCGTCACTTTATCTGCTACCTTCGCAATATCTTTAATATCATATTTTAGAGAAGGGTCTACAGGAAGTTTCGTTGGTCCGTATTCAATCACACCGTTGCTATTGGTTTTAGCACTATGAACAGATAGATTAACGACTAATTCCTTATCTGTGATATTGTATAATTCAATTTCAACGGTTTGCTGTTGCGCAGGAGTCATGCGTAAATCAAAATATCCAGCCCCACCAATCTGGTTCTCTGGTTTAATGATTTTATAGCTATACCCAATCGCTGGCACATCCTCTTTAGCATATGTTAATTGTGGTACTGTCAGTAAAAGACATATTATGTATAAGAATCCCACTAAGCTAACTTTAACCTGTTGTTTCATCACTAATTTCCCCTCTTGCTTCATAATTTCATATGACATGTGTACCAATTCTACAGAATCGATACACATGTCATATCTGTTACATTTTGTTTATTTGATTATTTAGCGGCTGTCATTACCCAAGTTACTTCACCTGTGTAGTTTCCTTCGAAGATAGATTTTTCTTTACCTACAGTTAAGCTCACTGATTTAGTAGAATTAAGATCTCCTGCTGCGTTCAGTTTACCAAAATGGATGTATGTTTGCCCTTGTCCTTTGTCTTTATCTGCTCCATTGTTGTCTACAATTGTAGTAGCTTCATCTTCGGTTACTACTGCCTTCGCAACAACCGCACTCGCTGGTAACGCAATTTCCTCAGCTACGTTTGTTTTACGTCCGATGTTACGATACAACAATGTTGACCCATCTAATTTACGATCAACTGTTTCAGACCCTTCTTTTACTTTAACTGTCATTGGTTTAGTAATTTGAGCTGTTAATGTATAGTTATGGTTTAACGTACTACGAACATCTTTGATTGCAACGTTGTTAGCCATAATTCCTTTAGGTTCAGTATAGTTTTTCGCCCAGAACACACGGTCATTTCCGTCTGTTACGATTGCATTTTTCCCAAAGCTTAAAGGTGTTACATCTTGAATCCCAAAAACAACTGGTTTCAATGGACGTGTAATCGTACCAGAGATAATTTCTGTATCTAAGCTACCATTTGAATCTGTTAAAGTAGGTCTCGTTGTATCTGTATCGTCCGCTGTATTTCTAGTGAATTGGATGTCCATATCACCTTTAAAAGTGGTATCATCCGCTTTCGTAATACTTGGAACAGCTATCGCTACCCCTACAGTTGCCAGCAAAGCAACGCTACATAATTTGTGTGTGAATTTCATTTGTGTTTCCTCCTATTTTTTTGTTTTATTTATGGCAACTCGGAAATAATCCAAGTTAACACCGTTTTGTATGTTCCTGCTTCCTTCTTGGTTCCGCTAGGAATTGTTAGCCGTACGGCCTGATTCATGAAGACTGCTTGATTATTGTTAGTCGCATCTATTATCGCTTTTCCTTGTTCATCTAAGCGAGGTTTAACAGTTGACGTTGCGTCTTCGTAATCCATAGAGGCTCCAAAAGAAACACTCCATGTTCCACCACCCGTACCTTTGTCTGCCTTCGCTAAGGTGTACGTCTCTCCTATGTTACTCAACCGAATTACTTCTTTGGAAACATCTGGTGGTTGACTCGTCCCATTTCTAGTATTCACCCAGGAGTTATCAAATGAAAGAACCGCCCCATCAAGCTGGCTATCTGCTTTCTTTTGATTCGTAAACTGTGTTTCTTGACGAACCTGTAAGCTCCAGCCTGTTTGCTTTTCTCGATAATCCGAAACTTGAATAAATTGACCTCTGCAAGCTAGCATTTCTTTGAAGACTAACGCATCAGAAGCGTAACTTACCTCATCTGTAGCAATTTTATTTCGACTGAATGAAAGGCTCGGTACAAAATCAATCCGTAACGGTCCAGTCGAGTGACCATACTCGCCATCAAGCTTCAAATCACTTTTGGGATTTTCTGGGTCGACTATACCGTAATTGGGATCAATGAGACCTTGAAATGAAATTCCCATCTCGCCTGCTTCTTTAGTCTCTGCATAAACAGAAGAAGATACCCCCATTAGTCCAGTCGTTAAAAGTACTAGGGAAAGAATCCAATGATTTTTTTTCATCTCATCACGGCTCCTTTCTTTCATTTCGATACCCTCGTTTCCAGAAATAGAGGCCTCCGACAACTAAAACCAGCATAAGCCCGCCTATCACTAGCCCGTTTCCAACAAGTTCACCAGTAGAAGGGAGTTTCCCTTTCGGTTTTTTTACAGCCGAAGTAGACGTACCAGTAGAAGTAGAAGTTTTCGGTTCTTTAGTTGACTCTGAAGTTGCGTTGTCATACAAGACAATTTCTCCATTGGTCGGAACTTCTGCTCCATATTCAGCATGAACAATGCCATTAGATAGCGTTAAACCCAGAAAGAAAAGAAGGAAGGTAAATAATATGCGTTGTACATTGAGTTTTTTCATTTGTTTTTCCTTCCTTCTACTTTGCATTTTCTAAAGTAATCGTTATTTTACCTTGATATTTCCCAAGAGCTTTAACCGCACCTGGTGCTAAATCCAACATAAAGCCGTCCCCTTTGGACCAGCGTTCTTTCGTCACATCGTAAAGTCCTGATACAGTATTCAAATGACTGAAGATAGTGGTATTTTCATCGGTTAGAGTCAAGACCTCTTCTTGGTATTGGTACTTAATAGCTTCTGGCATCTTCACTTGCTTATCTTCTAAGCTTGTCAAAGGTTGATTCACTTTAGCTTTCAGATTCCACTTAACTTTCTCAGCCCGTGTATCTGAAACAACTAACGATTTGCCTATAATTTTTGGTGCTTTGTATCGGACTGCGTTAATCGTTGCCTGTTTCATTTCAAAATCCAAAACAGTTGGTGCCGAAAGCAGTTTTAAAGTTCCATTAAATTGATACATCACCTTGTTTTCACCAACTGCAATTGTGATTGTTTCGTTTTCTGGATTTTGTGCTAAATCATAGTTATTATCTTTGAGTTTCTTTAAAATCGTTGCCACTCCACTTATTTGGCTGACATCCACACTAGTCCCAATCTCTCTGACATCGGTATATGCTGTCTCAAGTGAAGTTCCCTTTTCATCGACAAACTCAACCGTTAACTTTGCACTTAAATAAATTTGAATCTTCTTCGTCTTAACCACAGATCCTTTTTTCGCTTGAAGCGTCGCTGTATAACTCTTGAGAGGATCTGGATTGTTTGTTAAAGTCGTTTCTCTAACTGATAATTCAATGCCATCATTTAACCCAGTTGCAATGTCCCAAGTAACCGAATTTGATTTCTTCAAGATGAAAGCGTCTAATTTCTGCTTATCTAGACCTGCCACTTCTGTTTTAGATAAAGAAAAATCATTGGCTTCAAGAACCAATCCCGTAGTTGGTGGTGTCTCTTCCGTTACAAGTACCGGAACTTCCATAACAACAGTCTGTGTCGGTTCATTTTGGTCGGTCATGCGAACTTTAATAAGTTGAAGACCTGCTTTAGAGGTATCCACAGGATTTTTCGAATCTTCGTACTCAAACTTCGCCTTATGTCCAGGTAGAACGACAGGATCTTTAATTAAAGACTCCGCAGTTTTATTCCAGGTACTACCTTTTTTAACTACTTGTCCAATTGGTTTACCGCCTAAATTATAAACGTTGATTACGACAGCTTGATCTTGCGATGGCAAGCCATCCATTGATGATTTAGGATTTTCATGTACTGCCACTAAATTCGTAGCATACGTTTTAACTGAGCCTAGTTCCCCGTTCATCTCATTTGGCAAGACATTTCTTGGAATTGTCAGCTTTCCCGCTGCAGTTTTTTCATCATCTCCTACAAAAGGAAAACTTCCTTCCTCCCCATTTGGATATACTGCGTAAATTTTACCTGTAGCATCTTTTGTCGGAATTCGGCTTAAGCTATAATTCACATCAAATGAACCTTCTCTATCTCGATAGACATTAAAAATTTTCGGATTCAATTGTAAATTCATATAAGGCAATTCATTTCCTGCAAAAACCTCATAACCGGTTTTTAATGCTTCATTGGGTTGGATATCCTTCCAAGGTGCTCCGAGTGCATATGCTGAATCTGTGTTCGTAATAATGACGTCTCCCTGATTATACTTTTTATTTTCTAGACCAGCTTTACTAAAGTCGTTCCCAAAATAATTATACCCATTAAACATCTTCATGGCGTGATAATCTCCTGCATAAAACTTCTGATAATCTGAAAGCCAATCACCTTTAGCATTTTTCAACCTAATACTAAAGCGCTTATTATCTGCATCTGTAGCTCCCTTTTTTTCCAGATAGAACCCGCCATTATTTTCCAAAGCATAAATTGGCACATTATCAGTATAATAGTCTGTATCAACATTCTCTAACATAGCAAAACTCTTCACATCACTAGATAAGTTATACATGTCCAATCTGACGAAAAAATTTAAATTACGACTTAAACCTAAGTCGTAGACATATAACACTTGATTTTTACTGTCAAACAACAATTCTTTCAGCCGATTATTTTTTCGTAAGAAATATTTAGTGGTTATTTCCTTCTTGTCTTCATCTTTACGTCCCAGACCTCTATTTCGCCCCCAAATACCTAGTGGCAATTCTGCAGAATCATCAGGCTTGGAATATATGACTTGGTTATTAATACCGGGAATTGTTGTTACACGATAATTTCCATCCTTGTAAACGTAGCCTCTTCCAGCCTTATCTTCAACCCTAAAACCTATATCACTCCATTTCCAAAGATCCATATCGTCATTCAAACCTCTTGTAAGGAAACCTATTTTAGAGCCATTCACTGGATTCGTAACAAATCCATCCTTAGCTCCTCCAGGAATATTTTCCCATCCTACTGCAGAATCTTTATCGAACACTATATCTGGTACAACTAAAACTTTGACTTTATGAATAAGTTTTTGCCCAGTAAAGTCAATTTCAATATCAGCTACACACTCACCTTGACTAGAAGATGTAACGTTAGAACTTCTAATTTTTGGATTTAATGGATTCCTGTTACTTAATCTCCAAGCTTTCAAAGCCAACCGCTCTTGAATCAAATTTCGTATCTCGACAGTTGTTTTGCCTGTCAATTCACTGACTTTCAAAAATGGTAAGTTATAACTCATCCCTGCCTTAGAGTCAACCTCAACAGTTTCACGAGTTGGATGAGCCCTTGTTGAGTTAAGACTGGCAACTGGTTCGGAAGTCGCTTTTTGTACAACAATCTCTTTTTCCATAGTAGCAGTCTGTTGCTTATCTCCCTCGCCAACTGAAACAGCAAAAGTAGCCTGATAGGTTCCAACGGATTCTTCAATTGTCGTTTCAGAGATCGCTACTGGAACCTCTGCCCCAGTCTCTGTTTCCCACGCACTGATTTTAGCTCGTTTCTTTACTAGTTCTTTTAACTCTTCTGGTGCTTTGCCTGCTATCTCCTCTAAAGATAACGTGACTTTGTTCTCTACGGTACCTTCTGTTTGAAGAGCAACTCTCTCCTCTAGCAGTGTCGTGGTCGTTTCATCAACAACAGTCACTGGAATCGGCACACGAATACTAGAATCACTGTTCGTTTCAGAAATTTCTACATAGACAACATAGAACCCCACTGTCCCAATTTTAGGTTTAATAGGAGAACCATTTTCATCGACGTAATCAAAAGAGGCTTGCTGTTTAGTATTAGGAATTACCAGTTCTGAAAAAAGACGATCACGTTCAGCTACTTTTGCTAAATCAGGAAATGTAGCTTCTTTTGTTAAAATGAGTGGTTTAGCCTTGGCTTTCAAACCTTCAACATTTTCTACAAGCTCCAACGGTTCCAATGAACTCTTAGAGTTTTCATCCAATTTTTTGATTGATGCTGACTCTTGATCAGGCAGCGTGCCACGTCTATTTTTACTGCTAGACTGAAGAGTTTTTTCAGGCTTCGCTAGAATTTGGTTAGATCGAACATATAATGTTCCTATTAATAATCCCATTAATAAAAGTAACCCAACAATATAGTAACCCTTTTTCTTTTTTGGAATACTCAACTTTTCTTCTCCTTTCTTCTCTTATTTTCAAATCAACTTCTTATCTAAGCTCTCATCGCAACACCTCCTTTGAGTTACTTGTCTTAAAGTTAGATCGAAAACAAGAATGTTTATGATAATATCGCTAGATAAAATACTGTATCGCCTTAAATCATTAAGACCATATCTTTCTGATCCTACTTTTAACTAAATACTTAACTTAATGTCATTCTTTCAAACCACAAGTTTCTGCAGTCTCCACTTAAAAAATGCTTATCATTTCACTAAGTGATCTTCATCCTAATCAAAAAGTTTCCTCTTTTCTTTAGTTGATTCAAGACTGCATTTCCTAAAATGGATTGGACTTCCCATAAAGATATTTCCCTCCCATATCATCCTGTAATGATGCACAAAAAAGTGAAATTATTAATTACTTTCACTTTTTTATCTATAGAAAACAACAAAAAAAATATTTCTAATTTCTAAAAATAATGTCACTATAATTACTAAAAAGCAAATGTAACTTTCCAGTAAATAGCGGCAATATTGGGATAGAAAGTTAAAACTATGTAACACATAAGAAATTTTTCTACAGATGAGTTTAATTACCCTTAGCAAAATCGCAAAATTATTCCTCAGTGATTTTTCTCAGCTACTTTCCAACCTCGACCTTATCTTATCAAAAAAAAAATAGATAATCTATAGATAAATAAAGTTTTTTATTTCATTTTTTTACAGAAAAAAATTTATTTTACTAATATTTTTTCGGTATTTTATAAAAAAAAATTAGTAATATCAAACAGGGATTCATCTCTTGTTTTTTATTAAAACTCATTTATATTTCTTCCTAACCAAAATAGAGATAGAAGGATCAAGAACAATTTCCTGATTAAAAAAACGATAAAACCTCATTTTTTGTATGGGTATTCAATCTTTAGATAATTTTATTTCTTAACATAAAATAACACATTTTTAAACATACATATTGGATATAAATACCGAAATTATGTTATTTATACATTCCAATAAAATTAACGCAATCAATATAAAATGAAAATGGTATATTTAGTTTGTAATTCATATTTTTAACTTTTTTTTTTTATTAAACAAAAAAAGCTATTTAAAGCCCTGAAAGACTCTAAATAACTTCTCAAATGATTTCAATTTTTAACGAATCTGGAAAAATGGAACAAAAATTACGTAAGTTTTTTTCTACCCTCTCGAAACCCAAATAGACGGTGAGGAAGAAGTAGCACTTCGCTTAGATTTCATTGACTTCTAAGTATTACATACAATTAAACTAATTCACTGCAATCATTCTATGGAGTAGCTAATGGAACAGAATAAGGCGTAACTGCAAGCGACATGTTACTCCGTCATCTGAATACTGATAAGGTTCTTCGGAGCTAGACACTTCTATCCCAACTTCTCTTCGCATTTTAAATTTCACCTAAACATTGTTTTCCCAGCTTTTGCTAAAACCTTAGGATCGCGATTATAAGGCGTTACAGGGATGATTTCTTTGTCAATTTCAAACAATGTATACACTGCAATTCTTGCTGCTCTGACCGAATATTCTTCAGTAAATACCATATCTTTTGGTATTTCTACAAATTGACTAACCATGGCAAAATTCGTACTATTTGCAGGAACAACTTGTGGACGATCTGTCATTTTTCTAGGCTGAAATTGTGAATCAATATAAGGCATATAAACAGGAATGACGGTTACAATATCTTTTTTGATTTCTTCCCAATCCTCTTGCCAACCCATTTGGCAAATCCATTCGTAAAGAATTTCTTCCCCAGTGCAATCACGCATTGGTTTTTTCACGTAATCACCGACTTTATCAGTGTAAATTCCGTAGCCCCAGAAAATAGTCGTATCAGCATCTTGGTTTTTAAAATGAGGTTGTGCTGCTACAACAGTGCTCATTAACCAGCTAGAATCCTTTAACGTCATCAAAGCTCCTGAACCAGGGATATTTCCAGAAAACGCTTCAATTCTCTTCAATAATTTATCGCCACGACATGTCACTGTAAAACTTTCCCAATTGGTTTCTTTTTCATTCCCAAAGAATGGTTCTGGGTTTCCTAAGCCTTCTTTTTTCTTAGCAATATTTCGCCATAAGCGAGCGGAGCGTGATTCTTCGGTTACTTCTGGGGCTGGTGTCTTCCAATCTCCTTCAGTAGAACAATCGGTCATCGTTCCATTCGTCATAATAACCACATCTTCTTCAGCCAGTTCAATCATTCCTCCATTGCCTAGCTTCAAAGCTGTGACTGTTATTTCTTCACCTGACGCAAACTCTAAATCAACTACATCTTCATTTAAAGTGAAATCCACTCCATGTTTTTCTAAGAAAGTACGTAATGGTAAAATTAAACTATCATATTGGTTCAATGGTGTTCGTGTAACACCTTCCAAAGTATCAATACGAGAAAATTCTAAAATCATACGATTCATATAACGACGTAATTCAAACAAGCTGCTCCATTTTTGGAAAGCAAAAGTTGTTTGCCACATATACCAGAAATTCGTTTCAAAGAAATGAGGACCGAACCATTCTTCGATTGTGAGGCCATCTAAATTTTCTTCCGCCGTTGACATCAGTTTAGTCATGGCCATGCGATCTTCGTTATCAAATCCCATTGTATGGGCATCTAGAATTTCTTGTGTGTTTGTCACCAAACGTGCTTGCGCATGTGTTGGATGAAGATGGTCAAAGTTTAAAATTTCTTCTGTTACACTATGATTTTCCCATTCCAATGAGGGAATGCTGTCAAAAAGTTCCCAGAAATTTTCATAGGTTTCTTCATTTAACATCCGTCCACCACGAGCGACAAAACCTGTTTCATTAGAACCAATTCCATCATTACTACCACCAAGAATTGACATGCCTTCAATCACATGGATATTTTTCCCATTAAAATTAGCATCTCGGATCAAATATGCAGCAGCTGCCATCGTAGCAATTCCGCCACCGATTAGGTAGACTTGTTTATCCCCATAATAGCGACTGCTAATTTCTTCTTCTACTTCCATTTCCTTAGTTACTTTTTTTTCTTCTTTTACTTTCTTAGTCAGGTAAGCCGCACCTAATGCACCTACAGCAAATAAGCCAATGTTTCTCTTTTTCATGAGAATCCCTCCGATTCATTTTCTGAACTTAGAGTACAACGATTCCCGGTAAAAGTCTTCTGTTAGCACTTTCAAACTGTCGCCTTTTTAGACAGTTTGCTCAATGTGTCACAATTATTCATTCTCTTGCAGATATAAACGATGAGAAAAAAATTCAGTATCCTTTGCTAAACGAAATAGTTGCGTCGCAATCTCTAATGGCGTCTCTTTATAGTTCTCAATAATCCAATTATTTAAAACGCCACTGCAACCATAAGAAAAGAAACGTGCATAGAAGGCTTTATCTTCTGGTAATAATTGTTTTTCTTCATCCATTTGATCGAAAAGATTACTGAATAATTTAATGGTAATTTCAGAAAAAGCACTCATTAAAATATCCGAATCTGAACTAACTGTGTTATAGTAAAAATCACTTTTTTCTTTCATTGCTTTTAACATTTTCAACGCTTGTTCTTCCCAATTGTCTAAATTTAAATCGGTGGAATCCAAATAGACCAAAGAATCCTGCATATACACCCAGCGCAATAAATCGTACTTATCGGTAAAGTGATAATAAAAAGTTTGGCGATTCAAGCCCACTTCTTTCGTAATGTCTTGGACACTAATTTTACTGAATAGTTTTCGATCACATAGATCAATTAATGCCTTCGCAATTGCCTTTTTAGTAATTTGTGATTCGCTCATCATTTTTCCCCACTTCTTGTTGATATGCTAATAATACCAAAAAAAAACGAAAAGAAAAAATCCTTTCGCTGTATTTCTTCAATAGTTAAACAATGTTTAAGTTACTGAATTTACTGATCTTTTTTATCGTTACTTATGATTTCTAAGATTTTTTAAACAATGCCATGCTTTAAGTGCTAAAAAAATGCCATATCCTAAGAACACTAAAGCGATAATCGTTACTATCTTTATATTCCTAGTGTTCCAAATACTAATCCTACTATAATAATAATTTGAAATTTTTTTAAGTCTCTTTCAATGGTGTTAACTTCTTTTCTCCCTAACCTTCTTCTACTTCCCATAGATTGTCTCCTACCTAACTTGTAACGATGCCTGAACATCTTTTAGAAATGTCCACTGTACGAGTTTTCCCAGCAAATTCATAGAGATCATCAAAATGGTAGCGGTGGATTTCTGCTAAACCTTTATAAGTACCTACTTCTAGTTGATAAATATCCCCTGAATCATAAAGCTTTTTTGCATTCGCTTTACTAAGTTTTTCTTCCATTTTTGCCGACTGAACCTGGTTCTTAATTCCTAGTTTGTTGTTCAGCATAGTCTCCCTCTCAACGAATCATTGTGATTCAAAAACAGTTTGTCACTGCACTTATCGTTGTATCATTCCTTATAAAATGAATCATACCCAAAATGTTCATAAGCTAATGACGTAGCAATTCGACCTCTTGGTGTACGCTTTATAAAGCCTTTTTGGATTAAATAAGGTTCGTACATGTCTTCTACCGTTTCTGTTTCTTCACTGATATTGACAGACAACGTGCTTAACCCAACTGGTCCACCACCATATAGCTCAATCATTGTTTTCAGCAATTTTTGATCCACATAATCTAACCCCTGATGATCCACCTGCAATAACGTCAGCGCCTGATCCGCAATCTCTCGATTAATAATCCCATCAGACTGCACTTGCGCAAAATCTCGTACTCTTTTTAGCAAACGATTGGCAATCCGTGGTGTTCCCCGAGAGCGTCTAGCAATTTCAAAAGCCCCCTCTTCAACAATCTCTGTTTGAAAAATATCGGCAGAACGAAGAACAATTTCTCTTAAATCGTCATTATTATAATATTCCATATGTGAGATAATCCCAAAACGATCCCGTAATGGTGCAGAAAGCATCCCTGCTCGTGTCGTTGCGCCAATTAAGGTAAATGGCGGCAAAGGGAAATGGACAGGATGAGCAGTTGTTCCCTGACCCACCATAATATCCACAAAAAAATCTTCCATTGCAGAATACAACATCTCTTCTACTACTCTTGGTAAACGATGAATTTCATCAATAAATAAAACATCGCCTGGTTCTAATTCATTCAAAATGGCCACTAAGTCCCCAGGTCGCTCAATAGCTGGTCCACTTGTTGTCCGGATATTAACCTGCATTTCATTGGCAATCACCATTGCCATTGTTGTTTTCCCTAAGCCCGGTGGTCCATATAAAAGCGTATGATCCAAGGCTTCTTCACGATTGCGGGCGGCTTCAATATAGATGGTCAATTCTTGCTTCACTTTCTCTTGACCAATATATTGTGCCAGAAGTTGTGGTCTTAATGATTTTTCAAGAGACGCTTCACTTTCACTACTTTTAGCTGAAAGTAGTCTTTCTTCTTCTGTCATTTTAAAGCCCCCTTATCGTTTCATCATGAATTTCAATGCGTTGCGTAAATATTCATCGGTTGGTTGGACACCTAATTCTTCCAATTTCGGTGTAATTCGCTTAATTTCTTTATCACTGTAGCCTAATGCACTTAAAGCTTCTTGGGCTTCAGCCAATGATTGATTGCTCGTTGGCACTGGAACATCTTGCGCCATCGCTTTGACTGCAGCTTCCGAAGCTTCTAAATCGCCAAGTTTTCCTTTTAAATCTAGGATCATTTGTTGGGCGGTTTTTTTCCCAACTCCTGGGAATTTTGTAAGGTATGTCGCATCTTCATTTTCAATAGCATTGATTAAACCGCCATGATCTTCTGACGCCATGATAGCCAAGCCACTTTTCGGACCAATCCCTGAAACGCTAATTAACTTTAAAAAAAGCTGCTTTTCTTCTAAATCACTAAATCCATATAGAGAATGAGCATCTTCTCTTACAACTTGATGAAGATAAATTTTACTATCTATATCTGTTTTTCCTGAATAACGGTATGGGTTACTGACTAAAACCTGATAACCGATTCCATTTGTTTCCAACACAATATAATAAGGACTAATAAACGTCACTCGACCAATAATATACTCGTACATTCCTTCACCTTTCCTAATTAACACTTTTTACGTACATATGTTTCTATTTTAGCATAAAACAGGAAAAACCAGTAGTTTTGAAAAAAATAACTGTATAGCAAATTTAGCGTTTTCAGGTGACTGTCGCCCGATATCGTGGTCAGCAATCCATTTATCGATTAAATATCTTTTACACAACGGAATCCCATGTTGTTACTTGCAGACATCCCTGTATTTCCATTTCTAGCGGCTATTCTATAGCGATTGCAATAGGTATGATGACAGAGAAAAGATCCCCCTTTAATTGCATAGTATTGATCATCAACTTGCTGGTGTTGTTTCCAAAAAGTCTTGCCATCCATATTGTTAAAGGTTTCTAGTGAAATCCTACCAGGGTTGACACACCACTCCCAAACATTACCAATCATTTGATAAAGGCCGTAATCATTAGGAAGGTAGTGCTTTGCTGGAGCGGTACCGTCAAAACCATCTGCGTGAATATTGTTATCTGGAAAATCACCTTGCCAAATATTGCAACGATGTTCACCATTAATCAGCAACTCCTTGCCCCATGGATATTGATCAAAATTATTTCCTCCTTTAGCGGCAATTTCCCATTCCGCCTCTGTAGGCAATCTTTTTTCAGCCCAGATACAATAAGCTACTGCATCATTTCTAGAAACTTGCGTAACTGGATGATCCATTCGACCAGTAATCGTAGAATTAGCTCCTTCTGGATGACGCCAATCAGCTTTTTTCACCCCATACCACCATGATAATCCCCCTACTGTTTGCGACTGCTTCTTTGTCACTTCATCTAAAAAATAATGAAAAACAAATGACCAACCTAATCGCTCCGCTTCTGTAACATAACCTGTTGCTTCGACGAATGATAAAAAGTCTTGGTTCGTCACGGTCAAAGAATCTATCAAAAAATCGTTTATCGTTACTTGAATTGCTGGTCCTTCCAAATCTGTTGGTACCCCCACACCGGAATTTGTTCCGATTTGGTAGCTCCCTCCCAAAATTTTTTGCATCATTTCCCCTACTTTCTTTGAGATTTATTTTTTATGTTCACATTTTTTTGATTGTTTTGAACCTTTTTAGATAGAATGAAGAGGATGGGACAAAACTAATAATCAGTTTTGTTTCATCCTCTAAATCCGAATAAACGGTAGTCAAAAGTCTGGGTCTTCGGAAATTTCCCGAAAATCACGCAATCCATAAAGCGTATGGTGTGCTTTTCGGTCTAATTTCTCGCCCCAAAACGACTTCTGTCTCACCCTCTTCTAAATAAATTATTTATCTCTTGTCTCTTTTGTTAGGAACAAAATCAGTTGTTTCCATGTAAAACCTTGTTATTCGTTGTTGCATCTTAACAAGAACTTCTTGATATTCTGGCAGTTCTGCAAGGTTCTTTATTTCCATTGGATCTTGTTCTAAATCATATAATTCATCTTGCTCATAGAGACGCATAGTATATTTGTATTTTCCCATACGGCACATCAATGCTTTCGTATGTTCTGGTCCTTCACTACATTGGGTAGATAATCGTGGCCAATAAGGTGATTCTGGACCATGTCCACTTTCCATCGCTTGGGTCTCCCCATGAATACGACCTCCCTCACAAAAAACAGCATCTTTGTGCTCTTCAGCCCCCGCTACACTTGCTAGTAATGATTTTCCGAACTGAGTATAAGATAAATCAAATCCGCCCAATTCTGCTACTGTTGCTGGAATATCTACTAACTCTACTTGAGCCTTAGAAATTCTGGGTTTAACTGGAACTCCTTTAGCAGGCTTAATTAACAATGGAACATTCGAAATTGGATCCTCAAAACAATTTTGGGCTTTCTCTGTAATTGTATAATCTCCGGTATAATCTCCATGATCACTGAAGACAAGTAGATTTGTCTCATCATACAGTCCTGTTTCTTTCAGTTTTTCCTTAATTAGACCCAACTGGTAATCAAAACGTGAAACCATAGCTAAATAAGTCCCTCTCAACTCATCAAAACGTTCTTCTGTCCACTCATTGAGTTTTTGCTTTTCGTTAATTCCATACAGCATACTTGCTTTATTAGGGATGTCCTTAACATTCGGTCTTCTTTCTGGTAATTTACTTCGATCAATACTGGAGTACCATGGATCTTCACAAGCATATGGTGGATGTGGAAACATCAGTGTACAGTATACAAAAAATGGTTTTCCTTCTTTTTCTTTGCCTTTTCGGTCAATGTACTCCAATGCTTTTTCTACACAATTCCAGTCCGCTTTCCCGTAACCTTCTCTATCGGGAAGTTTTCCCATATAAAATGAATAGTGTGTATCACCACTAAGCATTTTTTTGTATAGTCGTTTTGTATCTTCATTCATATCGATTGAAAGACTCATTCCATCACTAATGACATCTCTCGTATTTTCGTCAGTTTCGCCATCATAGTATTCATCGCAATGCTCTGTTTTAGGCTTGTCCGCAGGAACAAAATCGTTTCTACCAATCCAGATGACCTCATAACCATTCTCTTTCATTTCTTTCAAAATACTTGGCTCTTCTTCGCGTCGCAAATAATGCATGGTTCGATGACCGTTTGTATGAGGATATAAACCTGTTAAAAAACTATTTCTAGACGGTACACAAACTGGATTTTGACAATAGGCATTTTCAAAAGAAACTCCTTCTTCTACGAGAGCATCTAAATTAGGGGTAATGGATGCTGGATTCCCCCTATGAGCCATTGAATCCGAGCGCATTTGGTCAGCAACAAATAAAAATATATTCTTTTTCAAAATAATTCCTCCTAAGCAATAATGGTTAATAATTTATCTGAATAATCCACTATATTTTTTTCTGTTTCAACAACATCTAAATAATTTTTGGTATTAGAAATAATAACAGGCGTCACTAAAGAGTAGCCTGCTTCTTCTAAAGCTTCCTTATCAAAAGTTAAAAGTAATTGCCCTTGATGAACCTCGTCTCCTTGCTTTATTTCAGGATAAAAATACTTACCATTTAAGTTCACCGTATCCAATCCAATATGGATAAGAATTTCAATACCATCTTCTGTTGTAATTCCTAAAGCATGATTCGTTGGGAACAAAGTAGTTACCGTTCCGTTTGCAGGCGCAAAGACAGAACCTTCTTCTGGAGCAATAGCCAACCCTTTTCCAAGCAATCCTAAAGAAAAAGCTTCATCTTTCACTTCATTTAAAGGAAGAATTTGACCTTTAATGGGTGATTGTAACTCATACAATACATTTTTTCCTAACTCTAAATTGAGTCCATCATTTTCTTCGGATTCTATTTCTTTTAATTGTTCTAAATTGTCTTGTTTAGGATCATAAGCAATCGTCAATGATAAAATCAAGCCCAAAATGAATGCCACACTGACTGCAATAACATAACCTATAAATCCTTTATCAATTCCTGTTTCAGGATTAATAAAATTAGGAATAGCAAAGATTCCTGTAGCTCCTACAATATAAGATTTTGATCCGAAAAATCCCATAATACCGCCAGCTACAGCTACTGAGAACAAGGTTGCAAAAAAAGTTTTCTTTCTTGGTAACGTTATCCCATACAAAGCTGGTTCAGTAATACCAAAGAACGCGGATAGAAAAGCGGGAAAAGATAGTTCTTTCAAAGACTTGTTCTTCGTTTTTAAGAATACTCCTAAGACGACGCCAGCTGTTGCTAAAGGAGTTGCAGAACCTGCAATCAAGATTGTATCATACCCTAACGTCATGATATTATTCATCCCAATTGGAATCAGACCCCAGTGCAACCCAAACATAATAAATACTTGCCAAAAACCACCAATCACAATTCCTGCAACAATCGGACTAAAATTATAGACTGATAATAAAACTTGCCCCAGTAATAATCCTGCCCAAGTCGCTAAAGGCCCAATAACTAAATAAGTTAGAGGAACTGTAATTAATAATGTCAAAAAAGGGACAAAGAAACTCTTTACTATGCGAGGAATAACTCTCATCAACAATTTCTCTAGTTTAGCACTAAAATAGACGGCAATAATTATCGGGATTACACTACTAGAATAGGTCATCAGTATCACTGGAATTCCTAAAAAAGTTAAATAGACTGGCGATTGGAAGATCGTCCCTGAAAACAACGTATACAAAGGATCCATATTTGCTACATTCATTGCTACCGCTGGATAGACTAAAGCAGCACCAATTCCCATGCCAATAAACGGCTTTGCTCCAAATTTTTTTGCAGCTGTGTAACCTAAAAAAATCGGAAAGAAATAAAAGAGACCATCTCCTGTTGCTTGTAGAATGATTTGGGTGCCTGAACCAATCTTAATTAAACCGAATGCAACCATTAATGCTGTCAATCCTTTAATCATACCAGAAGCGATTAGAACACCAATAATCGGTGTAAAAATACCCGAAATAATATCAATAAATTGGTTTACAAATCCTTTGGGTTTTTCAATATTTTCAGAAGAATCTACCTTTATTCCAGTATAATCAATAAACTCTTTGTAGACTTCCGGCACATGATTACCGATCACTATTTGATATTGTCCCCCACTTTGAACAACCGTAATGACTCCTTTAATTTTTTTTATTGCTTCTGTATTTGCTTTTGACTCATTCTTTAATTTAAATCGTAATCTTGTAATACAATGCGTCAATCCATTAATATTTTTTTTCCCACCAACATTTTCCAAGATCCCTCTTATCAATTCTTCATACTGCATCCTTTTTCTCCCTCTCATTTTAGACTATAAAAAAGGCAAGACCAAATTAGTCTACTAAAAAAGTAGCTAATTTAAGTCTTGCCTGCTTTACCAGTAACACCTTAATTATTGGTTATTAATTTTTGAACGTGCAACGAAAGATACATTTTTTCATCATCATTGAGCGTTACTTTCAAATATTGCTCAATTAGCAAAACTGTTTCATACGCTGCTGAATAGTTTTCTATAATATGAGCGAGTAATAAATTCGTTTCTTCTTGTTTGTTTGTTCGTGTCAATCGCTTAAAGAAAAAACGTAAATGAGTGATAAAACGATCATAAGCCAGAGAATCTTCATCTATTTCCACTTTATTGTGCATTCTGATAATCGATAAAATATCTTTGATTTTTTTAGCAATACTCAGGGCCTCTTCAGACTGATTAAAACTTGTACCAAGTTGAGCATTAATCAAGTGCATAGCAATATTTCCTGCTTCAAATTGTGAGAATTCAACTCCTGTACGTTCTTTAATCATTTCAATTGCCTTCATTCCGACATCAAATTCTTTTGAGTAAAATTTTTTTATCTCCCAAGAAAGCTGATTGCCAATATTTATTCCTTCTTTATGAAGCTTGATTGAATTATCAATATGATCTGTAAGTGAGACATAAATCGTATCACTCATTTCAATTGAAAGTTTGCTTTTGGCCATTTCAATAATATCGTCCGATAATTTAATATACTCTAATGGGATGTTTTCCAATAATTCTGAAAAGCGTTCTGCTGTGGTGTTTTGCTGCATAACAAATACTTTTTCAAGTTTTTCTACATCAGCAGATTCACCCGCCTTTTTTTTAAATCCAATTCCCGTTCCTAACCAAATGTAATCTTTACCATCCTTTTTAAGCAATACAGCATTATTATTTAATATTTTTTTTATTTTCAACACTGCATCCCCCTTCAAAAAAGGCTATACCTTAATACAACCGTACACCATATTGTGCACAGCTCTATTAAGGTATAGCCTAAATGTCCTATTCAGTAACTACCCCTTCAATTCACAGTAATTATAGCAAAAAAGTTTAAACGTGTAAACGTTTTTTTATTTCTTTATTCATTGAAAAGAAGCAATCATTTTTTTTGCTAGGATTCCCCAAAAATAAAGTTTGGGTTATAAAAAATAGTAACACTTATCGTTCAGAGATTCCCCCTCAATTTAATCGTTAAATGAGCTTCTATTGATAACAAACTCCGTTTTATCATAGGGGCTTTTAGAAATAGAATACTCAAAAGGGGTGCCATTTTCTAAATAAACGATTTGTTCCACTTCTAAAACTGGGTCTTCTTCTTTTAAAGATAGGTATTTTTTTTCCTTATCATTAGGTTTCGCAGCACGAATCACTCGATTCACACCACTTGGATTCAGGTGCAATTGATTTCTAATGTAATCATAGATAGAGCCCTCTAGTGTTGCTTGTGTCATACCTGAAATCAAATCTGCTGGAAACAAGCTATATTCTAGCTTAAAGGGCTCTTTGTCAGCAAAGCGCAGTCGGATGGTATCGTATACTGGTACCTCTTTTTTTATCATTAAATATTCACACTCTGTCTCGGTTGGAAATCTCACTTCAAAAGCTATTACTTTTGTACTGATTGTGCGATCATCATTTAAGCGCTTAGAAGTTCCTTTAACAGAATCGCCTACCATACTGTGATCTGAAATCAACGCATTCTTTTTAACATACATCCCTGACCCTTGTCTGCTGTACACTAATCCTTTTTGAACCAAAATTTTTATCGCTTTTTGAATAGTAACCCTCGTTGTATCATATTCCTGCGCTAATTTCACTTGATCTGGCAAGGGTGCTCCTAGCAAATACTGTCCAGATATTATTTTTTGTTCAATCTCGTCAGCAATATGCTTATATTTAGCCATTTTATCCCCCTAATTTTGTCGAAAATCACTTACACTTAAACGGACGTGATTCCATTTTCTTCATTTAATAATTGTTTATCATACGCTTTAAAAAACGGATAGTAGATCAGAGTTAAAATCAATAAATTAACTATTTGAAGAACCGCACCAGAGATGTTTCCACCTGTTAATAAGAAGCCACCGATTCCTACTGGCATCGTAAATGGCACAACGGTTACAACACGAGCGACGACATTAAAATACATTGCTCCATAGCTAATCATAGTCACGATCACAGGTCCAAAAATGAAAGGAATCATCAAAACAGGATTCATCACAATTGGTAAGCCAAACAGGACTGGTTCATTGACATTGAAGATTGCTGCTCCAATGGATAGCTTCCCAATTTCTTTCAATTGGGTGCTCTTGGCAAAAAAGACCATTAATACAACTAGCCCTAACGTACCACCTGAGCCCCCTATCATAACGAACACGTTAAACCACTCTTTGGTTAAGATATTCGGGATTGCTTGTCCATTTTCAAAAGCTACCCGATTGGCATCCATCATTACATTCAATACTGGTAACATTACACCCCAAACGACCGCTGCACCGTGAATACCGCAGCACCACATGATTTGCATAAATAAAATAATAGCAATAGCTCCCCAGAAACTACCACTTATTTTTGTTAAAGGTTCCGTCAATAAGGTAGCAATGACATTATGGATATTATCAAAAGCCGTTTGTTCCAAGCCAATTTTTACCGCTAATAAGATTATAACGATTATCCCTGCTGGAATCAATGCTGCAAAACTTTTCGAGACAGCATCTGGTACACTTTCTGGCATTTTTATGACAATATTTTTCTTAGTGATTATTCGATACATTTCTACCGAGAAGAGGGAGATTAGAATTGCTACAAACAGTCCTTGACTCCCAGTATACTTTGTCGATAATGCAATTAAGGTTGTATCTCCTACGACATGAACTAGTGGCGTTACTAGAACGAAGCTGATAAAAGAAAGACTGACTGAGATAATCGTGTTCAAATTGTAAGACTTTGCTAAGTTATAAGAGATTCCTAACAACGAAATAATCGCAATCATATCAAAAGTTGCCGTGACAGGATAGGTTAGCCACTGCTTGAAAACCATCCCTTGAGGATCTGTTTGCATATAATTCATATAACTAGCAATCGGTAAGTTCGCAATAATTAGAAAGATGGAACCGACAATTAGGAATGGAATGGACAGCATCATCCCATCTTTAATCGCTGCTAAATGCCTTTGAGAGGCAACTTTACTACCAAATGCCAACACTTTTTCTTCCATGAAAGTCATTATTTTATTTTTCATTTTTTTCACTCCTTATTAAACTTTAGAATAGCGATGCCGCGTCTTCATCAACAACAATTGTAATATCAGGATGAGTTCTTAAAATTGAACCTGGTACGTCTTCCTTAATCTCACCAAATAAAGCCTGTTTGCAAATTTCCGCTTTTGCTTTTCCACTGACCATCAACAATAATTTTTTTGAAGCTAAAATGGCTGATGGACCCATTGTGATTAAGGCTTCAGGAATCTCTTTTTCCTCAGCAAAAACCCCCTTGTAAAGTTCGTACAGTTTCCCTTGTAGTGGGATTTCCACCGTTTTTTGTGAAAATTTGGCATATCCCGGAAAATTACAACAAAAATGACCATCTTCCCCCAGTCCTAAAATAACCAAATCCAACCCACCAAATTCAGCTAATTCTTGATCCCTAGTCATAAAATTGCTTTGATCTAAGGGATGTATATTTTTTTCTTGAATATTTGCTGGTGTTAAGAACATTTGGCGCAAATTGGTGATGATCCGTCCTTCTTTTTTTGAAACTCTAAAAGGGGTCTCATCAAAATTGTAGTAGTGTACATGGTTAAAATAGGACTTATTCTTAATTCTCTCAACAATAATTTTGTATAACCCTACTGGTGTCGTTCCTGTAGTAGGAGCTATGTTAACCCTTTCATTTCGATGCATTACTCCCAAAACTATCTCTGAACTTACCCGACTCATTTCTTCAAAGTCCTTAACAACAATCAACTTCATCTTTTTTCCTCCTCTGTATTCAACTAAATAGTATCACACAAAACATAATTTGCATATGCTGATTTCAAAATAGGATATTCTATTTAAGGTGTTTAGTTTAGCTCCTACCATTTAAATCAAAAAATAGTCACTGTAAATCACATAGAGTCCACCCCTAATATTCTAATTTTAGGAGATCACTCCTATTAACTGGATAAGAAGAATCATGAACATCCTTCACAGCCGTTCCATTTCATCACACGGCTGAATCAGACACCATAAATAGCGTGACACCAACAAATTTTTCATTTATCCTTTTACTAAACAGTATTCTATGGAAACTAAGTGCAATACTAGTACGTAAAAGCTTTTTGACGTTGATAGTAAAACCTTTTTGATTGTGTGGGGAAAGAAATTTGCTTTAATAAATATAGGTTCTAATAGAAAATAGAGGTGTAAAAGATGGAAGTTGGCCAACGATTAAAAGAGCGAAGAAATGAGTTGCATCTGACACAAGATTTTGTTGCAGAAAAATTAGGAATTACTCGTCAAACAATCTCAAATTGGGAAAACGGGCGTAGCTATCCAGACATTGAACGAATCATTCGTTTGTCTGAGCTTTACAACTTGTCATTGGACGAATTATTGAAAGGAGATCAGGAAATGGTTCATCATTTAAAGGCAAACACGACAGTTAATCGATTTTTAAAATTGTTTGCTCTATTGCTACTAATTAATGTTTTTTTGATGGTACTGGTTTTAACGAAGCAAAACCTCAGTCAGCTTATTGCTTATCTTATTTTTTCACTAATCAGCATCAACACACTTTCAATCTTTTACCTCATTATAAAGAAAATATAGGGAGTGACTTTTTATGAACCCATTCATTATCCAACTTATTTGTGGTAGTACTATCGTCATTTGCAGTTTCTTTTTAGTTTATTATACTTATCAATTAGTCTTGCTGGACGCTACGAATCGAGGGATTTCCCATCCAAAATTCTGGTCAGCTATTGCAAGCTCTAGTCAAAATGGTAGTGGTTTCATTCTCTATTTATTTAAACGTCGAAATTCCTCTAGTTTGCTAAGTAATAGTACTAAACAGAAATTTCTAACACTCAAAAGAAAAATATATTGCTTTATGGCAATTGATTTGGTTGCTTTTTTAGCATTTGCAGCTGTCTTATTTTTTGAAGTTTAACTCATTTTCGACAAAAAAAAGCGTAGGTCTAAAATAAACCTACGTTTCTTTTCTCATTCTTTACTTAGTTGCAAAGCAATTACAGCGATAACTCACTGGCTGCTTCTTCATCTAAAATAACTGTTAAATTCGGGTGTAATTGTAAAATAGAAGCTGGAACTTCTTCTGTAATGGGACCCGTTAAAGCAGTTTTTACCATTTTCGCTTTCGCAGAACCATTGACAATCAAAATTAGATGTTTAACACGCATCACACTAACAGGACCCATTGTGACAAATTCTTTAATGTCTCCCATGCCAGGCTCAAACCATGATTCTTCTCCTGTAATCTCAATTCGATACGTTAAATTACTGAAATTCACCGTGTTAGGCATGTTGCCACAGAAGTGCCCGTCGCCGCCTAAACCAATCAACATCACATCTAATCCACCAACTTCTGCAAGAGCTCGGTCTTGTTCAGTATAATTTTCCACCGTCAACGGATGAATATTTTCTTCATTAATGTTGGCTGGATTCAAATACAATTTTCTCAAATCGCTAATGGTAATCCCTTCTGCTTGTCCAGAAACAGGAATTTCGTCAAAATTGTAATAATGTACATTATCGTAATTAGGACTATCTTTAACGACTTCTACAAGCTTATCATAAACCAAAACAGGTGTTTTTCCTCCTGTAATGGACATGTTTACTCGACGATCATTTGACATATAGCCTAATAAAATATTTTTTGTCAATTCACTCATTGCTTCGTAATTTTTTCCAACTAATATTTTCAAAAATACTCACTCCATTCTTTTTATCTTTTTCAGCATACACTATGGGAACATTCCCATGTCAAGCGTTTTCTTTTCTCTACTTGTTCTTTACACTCGATTTCCCTCAAGACTTAAGCGCTATACACATAACAAAAATGTAAGAAAAAATAGTCCTTAGGGCGGATAAAAATCAGAAGTAATTCCTTTAAAATTTACTTACTAATAAAGTTAGGAGGTTACTTAGTGATGTCTTTTATCAAAAAAAGTTTAATTGGCATTTTTTTAATAGGCGTTGGGTTGTTTGGTCTAACCATTTTTACCAAAGATTCTTCAGGGGAAATGGCTGCTGTTTTGGATCAACTAAACCCTTTAGTCAAAGAAAGTTATATTTACGTAAAAACAGAACAACCCATACATGTAAATGAATATGGTACTTCGGATTATAAACAGCTGGCTTCTGAAGAGAACGGTCAGACTCGTACAATCCGTTTCAAGGGACTCAGTGAATTAAAAGTAGATCATTACTTAAAAATAACAAATAAAGGCGCTCATGTTATCACCTATGAAGAAGTCCCTAAAGAAGAAGTTCCAGCTAAAGCTTTAGAACAATTAACTAGCTAGCCAACTGTTAATACAGAGCAAATAGCATCCTTGTTCAATCGTTCAAAAAATTGTTTGGCTTTAGCGTTCAATTTTTTTATTATACAGGAGTCAACAAGGAGAACAAATTTATCTTCGTATATTCATCCTGAACTGTTTGTAATAAAACAGATCTTCTTTTATAACTGGTATAAGATATTACTAATAGGAACAAAGTAATATCTTATTTACACTATAATTGACAATATGTCTGACTCAAAGTAGGTAAACTTGCACTTATAAACCTTATAACCTAAGGCACTCAAATAGATAGTATTTCTTCAATTATTTTATGTAACGTTTTTATAAAATGGGTTTACTTTCAACAAAGAAGTCAGAATAAAATATACAGGAATTCCTATCATTACTTGCACTATCGTTGTAATGTATGTAGCTTGCAGATACTTTGTACTCAAAACAACAATAACAAGCATTAATATCCCTGATAATATCTTCTTTTTTATTTCAATATCTATGCTTTCTTCCTTCTTTAAATGCCTCATTCTCGAATAAAAAATATAAAAATGTCCAATAAAATTACTAGCTACCGCCCCGTAAATGCCAATTATCGGCACTAAAATAAGTCCCGATATAGTGAGTAGACCTGCCCCAATTAGCATAGATGTATTATATACCGCTATCCGTCCTTTCGGAATCAAATATTGATGAGAAATACTACCATAAATAGGTTGAAAAATAACGGTTGGTGCTACTAAGGGTACAACATACTTCATCTGAGAAAATTCATCTCCAAAAAACCACGGAATCATCTTATTATTTATTGCAATAATTCCAAACATTATCGCTATTGTTAAAAAAAATTGAATATCTAAATTCCTTTTTAATACTGCTATCATCTCCTCATTCCTTTTCTGCTTACTTAAAGTACTCATATGAGGTAGCATAACAACATTAAGAGCATTAATAATGCTTCCAGACATTAAAACCAAAACTAACGAATTAGAGAAAATTCCTACTATGGTTGAAGAAGTAAACAGACCTAGAATAGTCTTATTTAGATTAGTAAAAATAGTTAGACTTATTTTTACTAGAAAAAACGCTAGCGATGGTTTAAAATGAACCCAAATGTTTTTGAATTCTATTTTTTGGAAAGAAATTTTTTTTACTAAAAAAGGCCATAGTAAAAGTTGTGATGCAAGTAAGCTTAATGTTTGTATCCAAAAATAGATTGATACATCACTTGCCTTATGAACAAATAATATGATCCCTAACAATGAAATAACTTTAATCAAAATATTAATTATCGAAATTTTCTTAAAATCTTCTATTCCCGCAAAAAACCATGATATGTCAAATGTCGTACTTAGCACAGCAAAAGCTTGAACAAAAAAGAGATATTTTTCGGTTGTAAAACTCGCAACCATTAGGTACAGTGTTAATGAACCTAGTGAAAAAAACAAGTTAAATAATTGCAACTCCCAAAATTTCTGTGATAGCTTTATGTTATTTTCCTTTACAATAGTAATTTCCTTTACGCCATAATTCGCTAGTCCTAAACCACCAAATAAAATGAAATAATTGGCTATTGAATTAATATAGTTCCAAGTACCTAACCCTGAAGGACCTAACGCTTCAGAAACTATTGGAATGGAAACGATGGGGAGTAGCATTAGAGATAGTTGGTATAGCGCCTGATAAGCAAAATTTCTTTTAGTCTTTGTATTCATAAATATTCCCTTACATTAATTAGTTAAGATAATTTTCAACTCATTATTATTCCTCTCACTCTAGACAAATAGCGAAAATACATTTGAAAAAAACTTAAAAACTCTCTCACTACTTTCAATAATTAAACAAATCTGGTGTTTATAAATTTCCCTACAAAGTAAAATTCAATACCAACAAGCTATAATATTACTCCCTTACTTCAAAACACGCTAAGCAGTTTTTCTCTCTGTAGAATATTGATTCATTATTAATTTTAATTATTTTTTAACATTTCGGACAGCTTAGCAATTTCATTTTGTTCTGGAACTTGGATGACCTTTCCATCAACTTCCTCATTCTTTGTTTGCACTTGTATCTGCTTGACATTATTTGCTGCAATTTTATAATTAACTTGTATATCATATAATTCATTAAAAGATAAGTTAGTTTTCATGTGTTTAGAAACTACTTCCAAAATATCTTTATATTTCGCCAAAGTTTTAAACGAAAGACCTTTATCTAAAATCCCCGTAATTACTTCACGTTCCCTTTTGGCTCTTCCTATTTCTTTATGAGGATCTTGGGCAAGCATTTTAATATATTTCATAGTGTCTTCCCCATTAAGTTGTTGTTTTCCTATCGGAAAGTGAGTCCCTTGATAAGTAAATTCAATGTGATTATTAATTTCAATGCCTCCTATTATGTCAACAACTTGTTCAACTCCTGCCATATCAATTTCAATATAATAATCTATCGGGCAGTCTAAAAAATCTTGAATGGTATTAATTTCTAAAGCCGTTCCTCCTTTAGAATAAAAACTAGCAATATTTTCATTCTCGCCGTCCTGAGTTTTAATATTTAAATAGCTAGGAATGCTCAATTCAATTGTCTGCTTCTTTTCTGGACTTACACTCAACAAATTAATTGAATCTGCATATTTATGTTCATTATTGCTCAATTCATTTAGACCTATTCCAAGAATTAATAGATTAAACGATTCTTTCTGACTAACATCTGGTGATAGAGCTCGAACTTTTTTCGAATCAACTTCTTTATACGTTTTCTCGACACTCTCTTTTATTTCTTGATAAAGTGAATATACAAAACCTCCTGTTATTAAAAGCAGCACACATAACACTGAAACTAGAATTGTTTTTTTCTTTTCTATAAAAATTTTCAAGTGATCTCCTCCTTATCTATTTACCCTATCACCAGCAACAACTGCTTGCGCATTGTGTTCAAATCGAAGCTTTTTGTCCAAACCAAACTCATCTTTTATACCCGTATATACTTCACCTAAACAAAAATTGTTTTTTTTCTCATTATGAGCATCTGTTGCAATTATATGAACTAATCCCTCGGCAACAAATTGACGGCTTATTTTTTTGATTTTCTTTCCTCTTATCCCTAAATAGCTATGAGCCGTAAGTTGTCCTAAAGCACCTTCATTAATAAATTGAATTAATCTATTTGGATTATTTATAAAAACTTGATTTCTCTCTGGATGTGCTATTATGGGAATAATTCCTCTCTCTTTTAGTTTCACAAATAAATATTCTGAGTAGGTAGGAATAAACATCGGTGGAAACTCTAATAACAAATAGTTTGAACTTTTCCCAATAAACGTAATCTTTCCTTGATCAATCTCAGATAAGATATCGCCATTTATCCGAACTTCTTGACCTGGAATCAGTTCCAACGGAATGTTGTTTTTATCTAGCATTGCTTGCAAAGTAAACACTCCAGCTTCCACTTTTCTTTTCTCATTATCATACATTCCATTTTTGTGATGAGGAGTCACTACTGTCTTTGTAATACCATTCTCTACAGCAGTTTTCGCCATTATCAAGGCTTTATCAATTGTTCTCGCTCCATCATCAAACATAGGTAACATATGGCAGTGGATGTCAATCATTATTCCACCCCCTCCTTTTTTTGAATACGTTCTAACATATTTTTTGTAGCTAAATCCATTTCTTTGTTTATTTCCCTAATTTTAGCAAAGTATTTATTTTTCAACTTTTCTTCCATATCTAAAAAATTATTTAATTTTTTTGAAAAATCATTGCTTTCATTGTAATCAATTGAGAATTCATCCATTTGCAGGTATTCATAACAAGCTTTTCCTTTTTCTTCATAAGAAATATTAAAAGCAGGAGTCCCTGATAACCAACCTAAAATACACATGTGGAGACGTGTTCCTATAATAAAATCAAAACCTTCCAGTCTCCTTCGCAAACTATTTAATGTATATTGTCTATCATCAACTGTAACATATTGCTTCATCATATTTGGTAATGAATCAACAATTTTTTTTGCACTAATGGTATCGTCAACATACCTTGGAATACCTTGACAAGTAGATAAAAAGGTAACAGAGTAGCCTTTTTCTATGCATATTTTTATAACTTTTTTTACTAGATTATGATAAGTAACTTCATCTCTTTTGTCGAATTGCCATTTTCTAACTGAAATTGCTATTCTATTAGTAACTTTTTTATTATGATAATCTGTCATCCCAAGCATTAAAGCCGCATCATAGGTTTGGAAGAGATTAGAATAGGTGCTTACACTTCTTACTCTGTTATATGAAATTGAGTCTCTAACAAAAAATTCTGAAAAAATAGGTAGATATTTTACGAGTAATTTTTCGTCATTTTTTGATAAAGGACCAACTGACTGCGAAAACATGATTATTGGTTTATTTAACAGTTTTTTATATAGATTTAATATAAGCATCTTATTCTCAAATCCATAATAGCTATTAATATATCCTCCTGGTGCGGATATTATCAAATCTTGGTTTTTTAACTTTTTTCTAAATAAAACAGATAAATAATAATAAATCTGTTTAAAAACTGGCATGTTGTTCACCCATCTATAGGAAAGAATAGATGGTATCCATTTTTTTTCTGGGTACATTTTTTTTACTACTTTATATTCTGAACAACTATACATAACAGAATGTCCCAGAGATTCCAATTTTTCACCTAACGCAAATATCAGCGCGGCATCTCCGTTATTTAAAGGAACGGCATTTTCTATTAATATGTTCATTCTTTACTGTCCTCTACTCTCTACCAGATTAAATTTATCCTACTTAAAAAGATTTTGTATAGTTATAATTATAGTAATAGTCATCTCGAAATTCGTTCGTGTCATTTAAAATACTTCCTATCACTGGAGTCGGTGATTGTTCCAAAATTCTTAATGTTTTTTTTGCATTTTTCAACTTAGTTTTACCACTTCGAAAAACAACTATTATACCATCCGCATAGTTAGATACTACCGAAGCATCAGAAACTGCCAACAAAGGAGGCGTATCTACAATTATTATATCAAAGTGCATTCTAAGTTCATTAAAAATTTCTTTCATTTTTGAACTTTTAAAGTAATCAGCTGGGTTAATATTGATACTACCAGCAGGTAATATATATAAATTTTCTTGCTCTGTCTCAAAAATATTATCCTTTAATTGAGATATGTCACCTATTGACGAGAGACCTCTATTTCTATCACAATAGAAATACCTTTGAAGAGAGGGATTCCTTAAATCGCCATCAATAATTAGCGTTTTCTTTCCACCCCGAGCAAAAGAAATCGCTAGATTTGCTGAAATTAATGTCTTACCCGAATTTTGTTCACAACTAGTTACTACCATAACTTTTACAGCATCTTCTTCTACTATAAAATCTAAACTTGTTCTGATACTAAGGAATTGCTCTGTCGCAACGGAAAGAGGTCTTGTAACTAGTACTAATTTATCTCCTTCCTCTCTATTATTCCTTTTGAACTCATGAGATCGAAATGTTACATATTGTTCCTCTATATTAGCTCTTTTTTCTTCTTCTTCTGCCATCTTTTCCCCTCTTCTCTTTTTTTTCAGGCTCTCTAGGCACAATTTTCACAACACTTCCTAATACTGCAAGGTTAAGCCCATTGATAATATCTTCCTCTACTTTCAATGTTGTATCTGAAACGGCTATTAAAATTACTATCCCTACTAAAATCAGTAAACTTAATGAAAAAACAATCAAAAAATATACACTCTTTTTTTTCCTTGTCGAAACTGTATCATATTCGCTTTTTGATAGAATTGTTACACTATCTATTTTTATTGCCTTAGCAGCATTATCTTTAAATGTTTCTGCTACCAAATTGGCAAGTTCCGAAGATGTTTTAGGATTATTTGCTAAAATACTAATATTGATTACTTGGGAGTTCGTTGCATTTGTCACTTTAATCATTCGTCTTAGTTGAAGAACGTCAAACTTCTTATCTATTTGATCCGACACTTTTTCTAGAATAAAAGGACTCTTTATTATCTCATTGTATGTATTAACAAGTTGTACATTCGCCTGAACTTCGGTATTTTGTATTGTTTCCCCTTCGAAATTCTGTCTAACAATAACTTGAACTGTAGACTTATATTCACCTTTAATTCCAAATATCGTTAAAGTCATTCCTGCTACAGTCATTGCAAAAAGTAGCGTCAGCAATAATTTTTTTTTTGCCATAACTATTTTATACATTTTTTCAAAATTTATCATGTCTTGCATCTTCTTATCTTCGCCTCCATAATCTTTCTCTGTTCCGCTGTTAATTGAAAGGCCTAATGTGAAGAAAAAGGCCATTCCAAAAGATGAACTAATAAAATTTTCTGTTATCGTAGAAGTAATAACATAAATCAATATCAATAAGCCAAATTCATTGCGCAGTTTATTCCCTTTTACCAATAGCAAAAAAAACAGAAAAATAACAATCATTAGAATAATACCTATATATCCAAATTGGCCTAAAACCATCGCAATAAAACTATCTGTTAAATAATTCGGATTCTCCATTGTAAATCCAAATATTTTATTCATACCCAATTCATTATATATCGGTGAATAATTTTTGATTGATTGATTTGAGCCATACATTGCAAAACCCGCACCTATCGGCAGATAGAGATTTGCAATCTGAAGGGCATTTTTATATAACAATGATCGCGCAGATGTGTCTGAAGAAATAAGCTTGTAAGCTATTGTATCCCAAAAGATAGGAATCAAGGATATTGTGCTGACCAGCAGGAATGTAATATTACTTTTAATACCTATCTTGCTTAGTATCAAAAGAACTAAATAAATCCCTAAAAATAAAAATCCTTTATCACGCGTTCCAAAAATAACTATCACTGCTGCAAGCGTAATAAAAACATAATTTTTTGAATTTCTATTCATGTAAAAAACAATTAAACAAAAGACAGCTACACTTGTTAAATAGGTTGGATGAGAAAAAAATAGTTGTTGGGTCTCAATACCTAATCTGATTGAATTTGTGGGCCAGATTCGAATCACAAAATTTAAAATTAATGATAAAAATAACCCTACTGTAATGATTTGTGCTAGTTTATTTAAACTATGCTGCAAATCCATAAAAAAGCCTTCGCTAAAACACATCCTTGCAAAAAAATAACAAACAATAAATCTACTAAGTAGAATTATATCTAAAACTACACTTTGTAAACTTTGCTGCCCATTTAATACATAACTTACCCAGCCTGTAAAAATAAAAACAAAATATATAATAATAATGATTTTTTCTTTCTTGTCTATTTTTACCGTCCTCACAACCAATTTCCTGAAAATTGATACAGTTATGATCGTGTAGACAATTTCATCTATTGGTAATTTCCCAAAAAAAGGAAATATAGTATTTAGTGCATTAGAAAATAGCCAATAAGTGATTAATAATAATGAAAGTGGTTTTAAATATTTTTCATAATTTTTATTTCTGTTCAAAAATTCCCTCCCTCCTTCCTTCTCCTAAACCTCAATTATAGTCTAGCTTCACTATATCACCTTCCACGAATACTTCATAATCTTATACTTGCTTGTTCACCAAACATTCATTTAAAACAAAATATGTACTACATATTATCTTTTTATATAATATGTATTATTTAATTTTGTTAATATATTCAATTAAATTTAATATCTTACTTTTTTGAACCTATTTGCTCAACTAGAATATTCAATTCTCATTAAATCATTGTAGATTTTATAAAACAGACTCTTTTGATTATTGATTGAAAACTGATTTTCTATTGTTTTAAATGATTCTTCACTGTAAGCAACACGCATAGCTTTATTATTTGCTAACTCAATGATCGCTTCCTTCAGATCCTCTTGTTTACCAGGTCTTATTAATACACCATTTTTCCGATTTTCTATTAGCTCAGGAATTCCCCCCACAAAAGTGCTGATGTTAGGGATACCTTGTGCCATTGTTTCCAAGATTGCCATAGGTAACCCTTCTTGGTAAGAGGGTAGAATATGCATCATAGCCTTTCTATAAATAGCTGGTTTATCTTCTTCACTTACCCAACTCTTTACAATGACGTTCTCGAGATGTCCTTCAGTAATAATTTTTTTAATTTTAACAATATCTCCATTGCCATATAAACAAATAGAAGTCTCTGGTATCTCTGTTTGAAGTGCAGAGGCAATGTCTAGAATATCATATACACCTTTTCTTTCGCCAATGTTCCCGAAAAATATTATATCTTTAGCCTCTTTATTGTAGAGATTTTTTTGCGGCACAGAGACACAATTTTTAATAACTTCAATATTCTTTGTCGTAATTTGTGAATAAAACTCTTTCCAACTTTCACTGAGAACAACTAAAATATCAGCTTTGTTTAATACATACTGTACATATTTTTTACGAAATACTGAGCCTTTTTCATAAAATTTTTCAAATTGAGAACCATGCATATGTAAAATTATTTTAAGTTTGAACATTTTTCCTAACATTAAATAGAGTGACTTTCTGTAAAAACTACCATATTGAGCAACATGAATGTGAAGAATATCAGGTTTTTCAGCTCTTATAAAAAATGGAAACCTTAAAATGCCGAAAATGGTGTTCAGCAGGTGATGAAAAGAACTACCTTCTTTCCAAGTAATGTAATCTAATATTTCTATAGATGGATCACCAAAATATTCTACGAAATTGTTTATCACAGATGCGATGCCACCTTTTGCATTTTTATCTGGACCAACCATTACTATCTTCATTATTAATTGCACCTTTCTAAAAATGATCTCCTCTTTTTTTTTGCATATTCTTTTATCAATAAAATAAGAAACTTACCATTTCCAAAAAAATAACGGTGAAACATTCTTTTTGGTTCATTGATAAATCGGTAAAGCCATTCCAGCCCATACTTCTGAAAAATGCCAGGTGCTCTCTTGGTTACTCCAGATAAAATGTCAAAACTCCCGCCAACACCCATTAAAAAAGGGATATTAAGTTTACTTTCATTGTTGTTAATCCAATATTCTTTCTTTGGGCTAGAAAATGCTACAAATAAAACATCTGCTTTAGATTCATTCATATTTTTTACAATGTCATCGTTATCTTTACTTTCAAAATAACCATTTCGAAAACCAGCAATTTGCAATTTTGGATAATCTCTTTTTATGTTCTTAATCATGCAATGCAAAGACTCTTCTTCTGCTCCAAAAAAATATGCTCGATAACCGTTTGTTTCGCAAATTTTTAGAAGATTTATAAACAGGTCAACTCCAGTTACTCGTTCTGGAATATTCACACCTAATACTTTTCCAGCTAACAAAATTGAGCTTCCATCGGCATTAACTAAGTTAGCTTTATCTACAATCGCTTCTAAACAAGAATCTTTGTTTATTAAATTGACTTTGTGAGCATTGATAGACACATGGTGAATCTTCGTTCGTTTTTCTATGCTCTCTTCGATTATTCTTAGTGTTTCTTTCATTGTCAAACAGTTAATATTGATGTTAAAAATTTTTTTTTTCTCATTGATTTCAGCATCCATCCGCATCTACCGTCATCCTTCTAATTGTTTTTAAAATAATGACAACATTCAACGCAATTGATCTCTCACAAATATACTTCAAATCTAATTGAACCATTTCATGAAAATCTACATTATTTCTTCCACTCACTTGCCAAGGTCCTGTACATCCCGGATTTATAGTCAAACGTTGCTTTTCTATAGTTGTATAAGCATTGTATTCTGCAATTAGAGGTGGTCGCGGACCTACTATCCCCATCTCTCCTTTTAGCACATTTACTAACTGCGGCAACTCATCTAAGCTATACTTTCTCAAGATTTTCCCAACAGACGTCACTCTTGGGTCATTTCTTATTTTAAATAGCGGTCCTGACATTTCGTTTTCGCTAGTCAATTCTTCCAACTTTTTTTCTGAATTTGAATGCATTGTTCTCAATTTATACATCCAAAAATATCGGCCATTTTTCCCGACCCTTTTTTGTTTAAAAAAAACTGGCTCTGTCGGTTCTGCTAATTTTATTGATACTATGCAGATTAAAATTATTGGAAAAAGAACTAACAATAGAATCGTTCCAAAAAATAGATCAAAAATCCTAAAAATATATTCTTTATTCTGATTCATTTTATATTTTCCTTTCTACATGCTCTTTTTAATCCGGTAAATTTCCCATATGATAATAGGTTACTTCTTCACTGAAATCCGGAAAAATATTTCTAGTGTCGAACACTATTTTTTGATTCATCCTCTTCAAGTGTTCATCAGTGAATTGTTTGAACTCATCATGATCTGTTAAGATTAACATTAAATCAGCTCCACTTACTGTTTTAAGTAAATCATTCCTGCAATCAGCCGGTTTGACATATGGATCAAATACATTCACTGTAAATTGATTGCTTAGTTCTTGATAAATTTTAACAGCTGGACTTTCACGAACATCGTCAACATTGCCTTTATAAGCCAAACCCATTAATGCAATCCTGTTACCCTTAGATTTTTCCATCAGCCTCTTTACCTTATCAACAATAAACATTGGCATTGTACTATTAATCTCTCTTGCCTTCGATATCATTTGAGCTTGTTGAGGTGATTCAGCGATGATAAAATAAGGGTCTACTGCTAAACAATGTCCACCTACTCCTGGACCGGGAGAGTGAATATTTACGCGTGGATGTTTGTTGGCTAAATCAATAATTTCTAATGCATTTAAATTTAGTTCATCAGAAATTTTAACCAGCTCATTTGCTAAAGCAATATTGACATCTCTAAATGTATTCTCCATTAATTTTGACATCTCAGCACTTGAAGCCGAGGCTCCTAATAGTTGCCCTCTAACGAAGAGGTTATAGATATCCTTAACCCTACATGTACACTTTTCAGTAACTCCTCCAATAATACGATCATTTTCTACCAACTCTCTGAAAATGTTCCCAGGTAATACTCTTTCTGGACAGTGAGCTAAGTATATGTCTTTTCCTATTTCATATCCTTCTGCTTCAATTATTGGCTGTAAAACTTTCTCAGTCGCTCCCGGATAAATTGTTGATTCAATAATTATTGTGTTCCCCTTCTCTAAATAAGGCAGAAGACTAATCAACGCCTTTTCAACATACCCGAGATCGCAAGACTTGTACTTATCATGTTTGTTCGGGGTAGGAACCGCAATGATAAATACATCTGATTTCTCAATAGTTGCGCTTGCTCTAAACCGTTTGTTCTGCCACACATCAATATATATTTCGTATAAACCCGGTTCTTCAATATGGACTTCTCCTGCATTTAACTTTTCAATGACGGTCTCATCTATGTCAACGCCAACCACTTCTTGTCCATAATTTGCGAAAGTTAGGGCTGTTGGTAAACCAATGTATCCTAAACCTAATACTGTCAACTTCAAAATGTATCAATCCTTCTATATTTTCATTTATTTAGCATTTTTTACGTCCAAATCCCAACTCACTTTTTTTTCACCTTCTAGCTCATATACTAAATGGATTTTATCCAACGTTTTAGGAACTTTAAAATAAATATTGCCTTTTAGTTCTTTTCCAGGTTCAATCTCTCCATTTAGACTTTCTAAATCAGTCAAAGCTTCTATTTTTTTTCCTTCCGATTCTAGATAGAATTCAAAAGAACCGACTCCATCAGCTTTTTTTCCCTTGTTTAAAACTGAAAGATTTATTTTTACTGTTTGATCATTCTTTTCTACTTTTTCTTTCGAAACTTCTTTAACTTCAAGTTGTTTGTTTTCTAATATTTTGACATTGCTAACTTTTTCTTTCGATGATTCTGTGGTTTTACTTGAAACTTGTGAACATCCAACAAAAAAAATCACCAAAAAAAGTGAACATAAAATTATTTTATTCATAATTGGTCCTCTCCAATTTAGCTGGACATTACAAGGTGGATCATTTGAAAATCCGTTCTTTCACTTGTAATGTCCAGCAATTATTCATTATTTATTTATTTTGGCTAGAAAACTAGTCTATCATTTCTGCAACTAATTCTTTAAAAACTGCTATTTGTTAGAAAGATTTTGCAGAACTAATCACATTCACCTGTTGTCTTGCTAATTCAGCACCGTTTGCATCATATAAAACTGCATAGACAACATCTGTTGTTTTGGTGATTTTCCCTTTAGCGTAATATGAGAAGTTACCGCCAGATGCAGGGACTGTACCCAACAATGTACCATTAACGATTAGTCCTGATTTTGCTACATTTGCACCCGTCCATTTCCCTGTAACCGTTGTTGATTTCAGGATATTATAGTCATCTACTGTCGTAAAGGACGCCGTTTCTACAGGAGCTGCAGAATTAATCACTTTTACTTGTTTTCTTTGTAATTCAGCACCGTTTGCATCATATAAAACTGCATAGACAACATCTGTTGTTTTGGTGATTTTCCCTTTAGCGTAATATGAGAAGTTACCGCCCGCTGTTGTATTTGTACCTAGTAACGTACCATTAACGATTAGGCCTGACTTCGCTACATTTGCACCTGTCCATTTCCCTGTAACCGCTGTTGATTTCGCTACATCATAGTCGTCTAAGCTCGTAAACGGACCTTGCTCTGCGGAGTTTACAATTGTTACTTGTTGTTCGTCCAATTTTTTTCCAGCTACATCATAAGCAACAACGCTTGCTTGATCACTTACACTAGTAATTGCATTATTTACTAACACGTTAAATGTTTGACCCGAACTATTTACATTCGATTTTTGTCCTTCCACACCATTGACTTTTAAGGCTACTTGAGTTACTGCACCTGTGTAAGTTCCGGTAATTGAAGCGCCTCCCAATGTATAGCTGCTCGGAAGAACTGTTCCCGTACTCGAATCAGTAACATTCACTTGTTGTCTTGCTACTTCAGTGCCGTTTGCATCGTATAGAACGGCATAGACTACATCCGTTATCTTCGTGATTTTGCCTTTAGCATAGTATGAGAATTTACCACCAGATGTTGCATTCGTACCCACTAAAGTATCATTAACGATTAGTCCTGATTTTACTACATTTGAACCTGTCCATGTTCCTGTAACTGTAGTTGCTTTTGATAAGTCATAGTCATCTACTTGCGTAAACGATGCTGTCACAATTGGGTCTGTCAAAGTAACAGATTCTTCGACTAATTTGTTTCCTTCGCTATCATAACCAACTACACTTACTGTATCAGTTTTACTGTTTATTACTCCCTTACCAGTAAGATTGAAGGTTCTAGTTTTATCAATTCCCACTGTTTCTTTCTCTACACCATTTACTTCTAAACCAACTGTTGCAATATTGCCCGTTACAAAACCTGTAACATATTGTGCACCTATTTGATAAGATGCAACGTCTAATGTGGATTGCTCATTGACAGTCACATTAATTTCTGAAACTTGTTGATCGTTGCTATCATAGCCAATGACTTTTACAATATCCGTAGGGTCTGTAATCAAACCTGCTACACTACATTTAAAAGTATTATCTGTTGCATTTACAGAAATTTTACTTTGAAGTTTTCCATTGATGGATACAGCCACTTTGGTGATGTCTCCTGTAGCAGTACCTGTAATGTCTGGATTTCCGATTGTATATTCATTAACTGTTAATGTACCAACTAATGGTTCTACAATTGTTACTTGTTGTTCGTCCAGTTTTTTCCCGGCTTCATCATAAGCAACAATACTTGCTTGATCACTTATATTAGTAATTGCATTATTTACTAACACGTTAAATGTTTGATCTGAACTGCTTACATTCGACTTTTGACCTTCCACACCATTGACCTTTAAGGCTACTTGAGCTACTGCACCTGTGTAAGTTCCCGTAATTGAAGCGCCTCCCAATGTATAGCTGCTCGGAAGAACTGTTCCCGTATTCGAATCAGTGATATTCACTTGTTTTCTTGCTAGTTCAGTACCGCTTGCATCGTATAGAACGGCGTAGACTTCATCTGTCGGTTTCGAAATTTTCCCTTTAGTGTAGTAAGAGAAGTTACCGCCAGATGTTGGATTTGTACCCAATAAAGTACCGTTAACGATTACTCCTGATTTCGCTACATTTGAACCAACCCATGTCCCTGTAACCGTTGTTGCTTTGGCCAAATCATAGTCATCTACTTTTGTAAACGATGCTGGAACTGCTAATACTGGTACTCTCAAATTAGTAAATGCTGTTGTTCCACTAACCAGTAGTTGCCCACTAACTTGAACTGTATCAGTCAATTTGGTTATTTTGCCAGCAACATTTACTGAGAAAGAACCATCAGCGTTTACAGGAACATCCTGCGCTACCCCAGAACCGTTAACATAAACAGAAACAACTTTTGCACCCGTTGTTCCAACATGCCCTGTTAATACAGCATCACCTAAATAATACGGATCCGCTGTGGCATTTTCTTTGATTGCAATAGATGCTGTTGCTAACTGTTTCCCTGTAGAATCATAAGCAATAACACTTACGTTAGCATTTGAAGAAGTAATTAAGCCACCTACTGGTAATGTAAAGGTTCCCCCCGTAACTGAAACCTTTGGCTGGGTTACTCCATCCACACTTAATGCTACTTGTGCTACATCTCCTGTAAATTTACCAGTGATATTGGGAGTACCGAATGTATACGCATCAGGCGTAATCGTTCCCGCTGTTGCTGCTAAAAGAGTAACTTTATCATTAAAAGTTTGAGTGACAAACGTGTTAGTTGTCGAACCGTCCACATATAGCACTCCCGGCGTAAGGGCAGTAATTAAAGTACTCGAAATAGGAATCGAGAAAGTTCCGTCAGCGTTTACCGCAACTGATGCACTATTTGTTGAAGCACCTGTCCCTGTAGCATAATATCTAGATCGAACAAATTTAGTTGTAGTATTTGAATTTATTTTCCCAGTAATTACTGTATCTCCCAATCGATATGGATTAATCGTTTCACCTTGATATAGAACCACACTTTTTTCATCCAATTGTTTCCCAGTTGAATCATATCCAACTACACTTACAGTATCTTTTGTAGTAATATTTAATGACGAAACTGAAATTGAAAAGTTGGTCCCAGATACTGCAACTTTAGGTTGTAGTGTGCCGTTAACTTTTAATGCAACTTGTGTCACATCTCCTGTAACAGCCCCTGTTACATTAGCGTTACCTATATTGTATGTGCTAGTTACAACTGTTCCTGCTGTTGCTGCCAAAATTTGCACAGCATTATTTAAGGTTTCGAACACAAAAGTATTTGTACCTGAACCATCAACATACAATACCATACTCGTTGAAGTTACAAGTGCAGGATTAATTGGGATAGAGAAAGTTCCATCTGTATTAACAGCAGCTGTAACGGTTGACAATACAGTACTTGAACTTGCTGATGCATACAGTCTATATCTCACATACTTGGTAACTGAATAATCCGTCGTTCCTTTAATTGTTGTATCTCCTAATCGGTACGGATTGACAGAGTCAGCGACTCTACTTTCCGAGTTAACGGGTTCGGATTGTGCTTCTTCGGCAGTACTTTCACTTTCTTGAGTTGAATTCTCAGTTGTTGCTGGAGTTGTATTCAGAGTTTGATCTCCTGACAAGTCCGCAGTATTTTCGGAATTCCCTTCTGAATCTGTTGTTGCTTTCTCTTCACTTGCTTGAGTACTTTCAGTTGCCAATACTTGTACTGGCACAGACAATGTACTACTCATTAATAATACGGTTGAACTTAAGATCAAGCTCTTTTGAAAAATTTTTTTATTTTTCAAAAATATCCCTTCTTTCAATTTTTTTAGTTCCCTGAAATAAGGTTAGTATGTATTACTCTGAATCTAACATTATTATCAATGGACATTCATAATAATGTATTTCAAACAATAAGATAAGTTCCTAGGGAACTTATAGAGGTTTTTATTTAAATATTTTTGGATAAAAGGTATTCGTTAACAATATAAATCCTTACAAAAGTTATTAAAACAACAGCTATCGACCTATCTAACTATCAAATTTAAGAAAAAGAAAAGTGATAAAAAAATATTTTTCCATAAAAATTAAGAGAAAATCCACATTTTAATTTTATATATATTTTTTTAATACCTATCTAAAACACACAATCCTATCAATAATCCAAATGTTAGATACAAAAAGACTATCCTCTGTTCGTTACTAAAATATATACCCTTGAAGCGAAGCAAAACTACCTGACAGCTTTATATGAAGGCTTCTATGTATAAAAAAGAGGCCATCTGTTTATCGGCCTCTTGAAAATAACTATGGAATAATCGTTGAAAAAGTAGCAATTTCTTTTTCTGTTCGTTTGCGATTCACTTGCCCTTTCAGCATATAAGCAACAAGCATTTTTGATGAACAGCTAAGTTGACACAACATTCTGCTAAACATTCTATTCCAATCCCTCCATGTATTAATGACTGGAAAGGGGAAGCATTATCCTATTCTATAGAAGAAACTATTTATATATGTGCTCAACACACATTGATGGTGGTAAGAGAATCTGACAGCTCAGTTTGTCCCACGGAGGAGTTTGAGCCTTCAATAACTAATTGACCTGTAATGCTTTCTTAGGTACTAACCTCTATCAGTTTTTCATTTCTCTTTTTTAGCGGAACATAATTTCTAGTAATTCAACGACTTTCTTGGTATATGTTTTTAATAGCCATAAAAACTATCACAAGATTGAACAAATGCGGAAAATTCATATTTTTCAGGAAATTTAATCTTTCTTTAAGAACAATGATGGCACTATTACTAACATAACTAACGCAAAAAAATTAATGATAGATTCTCTTTGTAAAAATTTTCATAATCAATGGAGACATTAAAGTAGTTACTAAAATAATAGTCACAATTGGTGAATAATAGACGATATCAATCAGTTGGGCTTGATAACCAATTTGCAAGACAATCAACGCCATTTCTCCTCTTGAAATCATCCCTGAGCCAACCATTAACGCGCTGTCATTCGAAAAGCCAGCTAACTTAGCTCCCAAAAAACCACCAATTAGCTTTGTTAAAACTGCGATAATAATATATAAAAGAATAAACCAAACTTGTTTTTCAAACCCAGTGAAATTAACTTCCAGCCCAATACTGACAAAAAACACTGGAATAAACAAACTATAGCCTAAAATCTCAACATTAGAAAAGACACTCTCCTTGACTGTTGTCTGCCCAATTGCTACACCAGCAAAAAAGGCACCAATTACAGCACTAAGTCCAACAACATCAGCCATATAAGACAAACCTAAACAAATAATCAACGAAATAATGACAGTGGAATGCTTAACATAAATTTTTTGAGAAAAATGAATCAAACCAGGGATAATCCACTTTATCAAAAAGAATAAGCTAATAAAGAATCCTAATTGTTTCAGAAGTACAATAGCAAGAGCCCCTCCATCTGTTTCCCCATCAGTGAGAAAGGATAAACCGACACTCAATAGAAAGACCACTAAAATATCATCGACAACTGAGGCACCAAGTATTGTCAGTCCTTCCTTTGAACTCATCACGTTCAACTCCTTTAACACTTCAACAGAAATACTGACAGAGGTGGCTGCCAATATGATTCCAATAAAAAGAGATTCATTAAAAGATAGATTGAAGTTTTTTGCAAACAATCCGCCCATTGCGACTGGAAACAAGATGCCAAACAAGGCAACTAAAATTCCCGGTCGGAAGTACTTTTTCAACATTGAGAGATTACTCTCTAGACCAGCTAAAAACATGAGCAGAATGACTCCGATTTCTGAAAACTCATGAACTAGCACATCTGGATGAATCCATTTTAATCCAGCGTTACCTAATAATATCCCCACTAGCAATTGCCCCACTACAGCCGGAATTCCACATTTTTTTGAAAAATGAGCTGCAACTGAGGTTGTAACTAAAATTAAACCTAATATTCCTAAAAAGTGCATAAAAGTTTACTCCTTTGATTAATTTAATACTAACAGTAAGAGTATCTAGTTGTATAAACAGGTTAAGTCATCGAAATTTCTAAATTTTGACTTTTAAGCCAAGTGAATTATTTACAATCAGTTCATTCTGAAAACATGCCATAAAACCATAGTATTCAACAATTTCCCAAACTAAAAAGGAAATAAGTATATCTTGCTTGATTACCAAAAAAATACTCTATATAGGCAAGCAACACTGACCCACACAAGAAACTGATTCCGCATTGGCTCATCCGGTTTCACTTTGGAAAAATACCAAGTAAAAAAACAACCGGATAGGAACAAAATAATAAAAAAAATTCTCATAATGCACCCCCTCTCATATTAGTGTATGATAGAAAAAGAACACCTCATTGTAACGAGAATCGGCGTCTTACATTTACTGATTACGAGGAAACTTTATTGGATAAACATAGTTTAGTACTCAAAAAACTAGAACAAGACTTTTTTACTCTTCAAACTCGAAAGTTTGTCGAGTGTACAGATTTAAAATAGTATCAGCTGATTTACCAGACTTCTTCGGAAAAATTTACATTCGGTGCTCTCAGTAGATTGGGTGAATAATAGAATAAAAAATAATTGGTTATCATGAAACAATTAGACTGAATTTCCTTTGTTCTTTAAATATCCTGAAGAATTACGTAGAATGACCAATGCAATTAACAGCATTCTTCTACGATTTTGAAAAACAATGTAGGCAAAGAATAGTTTTCTTTCTGATAAGACTTTAATAAAAATAATTTTTTTAGTCATGGTAGCTGTCACAAAAACAGCAAGGCAATAACCAAATTGCTTATTGATTATTGCCTCACTTTTGTCATTTCCCAGTAACAGGAAGTGTCTTACGTTTACTGGCTACAAGGAAATTTTATGTTTCAAACTAGTAAAAGAATAATCAAATTAACTAAATTCGTAAAGTTCTTGAAGAACTATTTAGATAAAAAATTCTTAGTAAACTAAACAAGCGATTTATTTATTTTTTATATAGTCACTTTTACATGTCATCACAAATTTTTTATTTCAATATAATGAATCAAGTATTAAGCTAGATATGCCAGAGAAGTGTTTAAGAAATTAAGCAATAAAAGAAATCCTTCCAAAATTGAAGTGATTCAATTAAACAACGTTCATTTTTGAAGAGAAACTCTTTAAATTATTAATAGCTTATCAAGTTAGTCATGTATAAGGGGATGGAATCTAAAAAAATTTACTTAACAAAACAATGTCAACTGTACTAGACCTTTTTATTTTTCAATAGAACTTTTGGGAAAATAAATTACGTAAGCAAAATTTACGTAAAAATCGAGCAATAATTGTATAATAAAACATCGAAGCTTAAGTGAGGGATATTATGAAAGATGGTTTATATTACGTTACACAATTTCGAAATAAAAAATTAAGAATTAATGAATGGATTGATGATAGAGAAAAACAAGTAAAAAAAGTAAATTCTGAATTAAATGCATTTGTAGAATTTGATGTTCGCATGATTAAAAAACAGTGCCCGATTTTAGAAAACACAAAAGCTCCTTTTTTTGGGTTGCCTATTCCTTTGAAAATGCTAGGACAAGAAAAAACAGGCATGAAATCGACATCAGGTTCTCGTTTATTAAAAAAAAATCGTGCTAATTCAACAGATAACTTTGTTAAGAAATTAGAGCAATTAGGTTTTATTCCTTTAGGAAAAACGAATGTTCCTGAGTTTGGGTTCAAAAACATTTCAGACTCCACTATGTATGGCCCGGCTAGGAACCCTTGGAATCCTTCTTATTCACCTGGAGGTTCTAGTGGTGGAGCTGCTGGGGCCGTCGCAAGTGGATTGTTTCCGATTGCTGGTGCAAGTGATGGAGGAGGCTCTATTCGTATTCCAGCCTCTTTTTGTGGATTAATAGGTTTAAAACCAACGCGAGGAAGTATGCCAGTAGGTCCCGTTAGGTGGCGTAGTTGGCAAGGGGCTTCAATTGATTTTGCATTAACAATTTCTATGAGAGATACAAAAATGTTATTCTATCATTTACGTGGAACAGAAAAAGCAGCTCCTTACCAAGCGCCAAAAGCTGAATGGAATCGACAATCAACAATAGAAAAAAAGGGATTGAAAATTGCTTTTTTGACAGAATCTCCTGTTGGGACAACGGTTTCAGATGAAGCGAAAAAAGCGATTCAGAATGCAATCACACTTTTGGAGCGAAAGGGGCATGAACTAACTGAAATCTGTTATCCATTTAACGGTTACCAGTTAATAGATAGTTATTACCTAATGAATGGTGTAGAAACTGCTGCAATGTTTCATGATATTCAAAAAAAGGTTCAAAGGATACTCACTTTTTCTGATATGGAATTGATGACTTGGGGTATTTATCAATATGGTTTGAAAATAATGGCCACTCAATATACACAAGCACTTCAACTCTGGGATCAAGCATCCTATAAAATGGAACAATTATTTGAACAGTATGATTTATTATTGACACCCACAACAGCTGATACTGCACCTAAAATTAATGTTGATTTACAAAATGAAAAGATTCGTAAAACTTTGCTAAAGGCAAAATCTTTATCTGTTACACAGTTACAAGAGCTAGTTTATAATATGTTTGAAAAAAGCCTAGCAATGACGCCATTTACTCAGCTCGCCAATTTAACAGGTCAGCCGGCAATCAGTCTACCCACCCATATATCAAAATTAGGATTACCTTTAGGAATTCAATTCATGGCGTCGAAAGGGAGAGAAGATTTGCTTTTCCACATAGGGGACTTGTTTGAAGAAGAGCAAAAATTCTTATTACCGAAATATTATTGTGGATCATAGGAGGATTAAATGAAGAAATTATTTTTTTGGTTAACTACCATTGCATCCGGTTTCGTTTTGGTTGCATGTAGTGTAAATGAAAATAAAACAGTAACAAACGATGAAAGTTGGAAGAGAGTAGAAAATAAAAAAAAATTAGTTGTTGCAACCTCTGGAACGTTATTTCCCTCTTCTTACTATAACAATGAAAACGAGTTAACAGGTTATGATGTAGAGATTATCGCAGAAGTCGCCAAACGTTTAGGTTTGAAGACTACTTTTAAAGAATACGATGTAGATGGTCAAATCATGTCGGTTGCCAAAGGTGAATCCGATTTGGCTGCTAATGATTTTAGCTTAACAAATGAGAGAAAGGAAAAATTTGATTTATCTTCCCCAATTAAATATTCGTTTAGTAGCATGATTGTTAGGCAGAGCGACAACTCCGGCATAGCCTCTCTCAAGGATTTAAAAGACAAAAAAGCGGCTGGAGAACCCAATACAAATTATATGAAAATAGCAGAAAAATATGGCGCTAAATTAGTGACATATGACAATGCCACAAATAATCAATATTTGACAGATGTGGCTAGAGGACGTACCGATGTTATTTTGAACGACTACTATCTCCAAAAAATGTCAATAGATGCATTACCAGATATTCCCGTAAAAATTTTAGAGGGTGTTTATCTCAACCCAAACGAGACTGGATTTTTAATGAAGAGAGAGAACGTTACATTGAGAAAAAAAATTAATGAAGTCTTGCAAGAAATGCGAAAAGATGGAACTATGAAAAAACTTTCTGAAGAGTATTTTCAAACGGATGTTTCTACTAAGCCCTCAGAAAAGCTAGAAGAAAGTACTTTAGGCGAATAAATGTATATACCGAAATTAGATTTCCAGTTAATGGTTGACTCCCTGCCGTTCCTTCTGACAGGATTACCTTACACACTAGGAATTAGTCTTATAACATTTTTAATAGGCAATATTCTTGGATTTTTTCTGGCGGTAGTAGAAATGCGTCCTTCTAAATTTTTAAAGTGGGTTACCCGTTTTTATATTTCCTTTTTACGAGGCGTTCCAGGATTAGTATTGCTATTTCTAGTGTATTTTGGCTTACCTTACCAGTTAAATGCATTGACTACAGCATGTATATGTTTTAGTTTAACAAGTAGCGCTTTTATTGCCGAAATCTACCGAGGATCTATTTTAGGGGTTGAACAGGGACAATGGGATGCGGCTTATGCATTAGGTCTATCTTTTGGAACAGTAATTCGCAAAATTATTTTTCCCCAAGCTTTTCGAACATCTATTCCAGCATTAGGTAATGTTGCAATGGAGCTGACAAAGGGTACTTCGTTAGCCGCAATGATCACGATTCCCGATATTTTTCAAAAAGCTAAAATTGTCGGTGGAAAAACTTTTGATTATCTATCAATGTATGCTTTAGTAGCAATTATCTACTGGTTGCTTTGTTTGGTGATTGGTTTTGGACAGCGCTGGTTAGAAAAGTATTATTTAAGTATTTATAAAGCAGACATTTGACTAAACAGATTAATAGTATTAATTTTTATTTTATTCAATTCGTAGCTGATATTGTATTTCTAATAATTAAAATTTTTTTGCTAGGTAAATACCTAGCAAAAAATGGTCGAGTTTGTGGCAACCTACTTATTTTTTCTTTTGAAAGAGCTTTTCACTCCATATGTTTTCCTAATTTTCTTAAATTTAATGCCATAAGCGCTAAGCCAACATCAATCTTGGCGCCAAGCTTTCCTCGTAGGTGAAAGCGATGGAACGCCAAATGAGCCTTTAGATGACCGAACGCAGGTTCAACTTCAATTTTTCGTCTCCGATAAATTGTTCCTGTCGTTTCATCCAAAAGCTTCTTCTTGCATTCGGCTTTAAAATAACGCCATGAATT